>DATLSZ010000039.1:0-40367 GCA_035533875.1 Candidatus Acidiferrales bacterium | reverse complement strand
AATGCGCGTCGATATAGAGAACTGCGGGATAGTCTTCTTTTTGAAAGACAATATGCGAGTTCCAGATCTTTTCGAACAAAGTTAGAGGTTTATTCATAATGAAATTTTCAATTTATAATTTTTAATTTTCAATCAATTTTCAAAAGTTCAATTACTAAAAATTATACCATTAACATTCAGATTATTTTATTCACGCCATCAATATATGCCTTGACTGATGCGGCAACGATATCCGTATCTGCCGCAAAACCATAATAACTTGTACCTTTATAGCTGATTTGGATGTGTACTTTACCCAGATCGTCGGTTCCTCCAGTGATCGCCTGTACCAAATATTCTTCAAGACCGATTTTCTTTTTAATGATATGATTAATTGCACTGAGTGCTGCATCAACAGGTCCATTGCCGCCGGAAGTTGCAATTTCTTCTTTACCATTCACTGCCAGCTTGACGGTTGCCATCGGTTTCAAGGGTGTTCCGCAGAAAACTTCAAGAAGCTGGAGTTTGATTTTTGCGCCATTGCTCTTATCGCCCATAATATAGCGTAAGTCATCATCATTGATATCTTTTTTCTTATCAGCCAGCGTGAGAAATTTTTCATAAATAGCATCCATGTCCTTTTGTTCCGGTTTATATCCAAGTCTCTCCAGATGATGGAGCAGGGCAGATCTTCCGCTTCGTGCAGTCAAGGCAAGTGAGGATTCTTTGATGCCGACGTCTTTGGGGCTCATAATCTCATAGGTAAATCTATTTTTCAAAATGCCGTTTTGATGGATGCCGGAGGAATGGGCGAAGGCATTCCGTCCGACAATTGCTTTATTTGCCTGTACCGGCATCCGCATCAGACGGGAGACAAGACGGCTTGTCGGATAGATTTTTTTCGTATCGATATTGGTTTCCGCATGTAAATCCTTACGGGTCTTGAGGATCATCACTGCTTCTTCAAGTGAAGTGTTTCCCGCCCGTTCGCCGACTCCGTTTACTGTAACTTCAATTTGCCGAGCGCCGTTTTGCACTGCTGCAATCGTATTGGCAGTTGCCATACCGAGATCATTGTGGCAATGGACCGCAACAATAACATCTTCAATGCCTTTTACATGGTCAAATAAATATTTTATTTTTTCTCCGAATTCACTTGGCAGACAATAGCCTGTTGTATCAGGGATGTTGACCGTAGTCGCGCCGGCTTTTATTGTTGCCTCGATAAATTTTGCCAGAAATTCATTGTCAGTTCTTCCCGCATCCATTGCTGAGAATTCGACATCAGCTGTAAATTTTTTGGCATACTTCACCGACTCAACAGCTTGTTCCATGATCTTTTCGCGGGTCGAGCGGAATTGATGAATGATGTGGATATCCGAGCTACTGATAAACGTATGGATGCGTTTGTTTTTTGCAAATTTCAGTGATTCCGCCGCGGCATCAATATCCTTAAAAATAGCACGAGATAATGCGGTGATAATGGGTTTTCTGACAACTTTTGAAACTTCCTGAACAGCTGCGAGATCTCCAGGACTTGAGATTGGGAAGCCTGCTTCAATGATATCAACACCAAGTTCTTCCAATGCTTGTGCAACTTCGATTTTCTCAACAGTATTGAGCTGACAGCCAGGAACCTGCTCTCCGTCTCTGAGTGTTGTATCAAAGATGTAAATTTTGTTTTTCATAAGTTTAAAAAAGGTTTCTGCTTCATCGCATCAGTAAGATCTGCATAAAAAAACCGCCTCTTCCGGCGGTACTTGTTTGGGTTCTTAATCCTACAAATCCGCCGTCTTAAACGGTAAGGAGAGTAAGGTTAAGAAGATTCAAACTTTTTATTTTCACTAGAGTAATGATACCAGTGGGTATCAGATAAGTCAAGAAGGATTAATTATGAAATAAGTGTTGTTGATACTTGACAACGATATATTTAGCGCTACAATAAAGATATTGGCGGTTTAAAATTCGTGATCTTCAAATAAATTTATAGGCGGTAATAAATTCTTATCTACAGCATCCTCTTTGTGAGGATATGCACGCTAGACAGACTTTCAAAAAACGCCACTATAATCAATAAATCCGATAGATTAAATTAATAGTAACGGAAACACTTTCTGAAAAGGAGTGTTTTTTATTTTCTATGCTCGTAAAAGATATTTATAACAAACATCTTATTCCAATTAGTGAGGATATTACTATCAAAGAAGCACTTGCGCTCATGATAAAAAGCCATTTCAATGGTGTAGTTGTTTTGAATCATAAAGAAGAATTGGTGGGAATTCTTTGCATTCAGGATATTGTTGCATCAATCGTTCCTATTGAAATGCAGGAAAACGTAAATCTCGCAGAAGCAATGTATAAAGAACATTTTTTTCAGGACATGTGCGCTAAAGTAAAAAATAAAAAAGTAAAGGATATCATGAGAAAAGAATTCTTTAAAGTAACACTTGCAATGAGTGTCATGGCAGTTGCAGCGGAGTTTCTCAATACAGATTTATTTGTTTTCCCGGTAATGGAAGAAAATAAAGTAATAGGTATTGTCACGCGTTCCGAGTTAAAAAAAGCCCTCGCACTCGGTATGGAAATAACCCCTTAAATTTCATCCTATGATAGAATCACATTTAACCACAGTATCATATATTTCCATTATTGCAGTATTCGCGATGTATGGATTACTGATGGCAGAAAAAGTAAATAAAGTTCTTGTAGTTGGAATCACTGGATTTCTCCTTATTTTTTTACAAGTATTTCGGGCTACCGGTATAGACTCACAAGATCAAGCATTTAGTTTTGTCTCGCGTAATCTTGATGTCCTAGGATTTATTATCGGCATGATGGTTTTGGTAGGTGTGGTAAGAGAATCAGGTTTTTTTGAGGCTATTGCTATTTGGTTAGTAAAAAAAGTGAAAGGGAATCCTCAGATTCTTCTTATTGCTCTTGGATATCTTGCCCTTGTTATGACAATGTTTCTCTCAAACATTCCAACTATTTTAATACTTACCCCAGTACTGCTTGTCTTAATAAATGAATTGAAGCTTCCGTACCTTCCATTCTTTATCACACTAATAACTATGGCCAATATCGGTGGAGCAACAACGCCGATCTCTGATCCGACAACATACTATCAGGCAAAGACCGTGGGGTTAAGTTTCGTAGAGGTAGTTACAAATTCCGGACTCATTGTTATTATTTTGTCTATCGTTTCAACAATATATATGCAAGTTGTTTTTCGTAAACAACTTAAAAGTGTAAAAGTTAAAGCAAAAGAAGTTGCAGCATATAAACCTTCATCTGCAATTAAAAATAGAAAAATTTTATATATGGGTGTTCCTCTTTTGGTAATAACCATTGCCTTAATGCTCTCGAAAGATTTTATTGTTCATGCTACGGGTATTTCATTTGATAATGCTTCGATTGCCTTATTTGCATCTTGTATCGCAATTTTGCTCTTCGATAGAGATGTGAAAGATATATTTCAGCATATTATCGACTGGGAAATAATATTCTTTTTTATGGGGCTTTTTATCGTTATTGGTTCGTTAGAGCAGACAGGAGTTGTGAAAGCGTTAGGAGGATTGCTACTCTATTGGTCTCAAGGAAATAACACTGCTTTAGAATTTTTAGTTACGATGGGTTCCTCAGTGTTGTCTGTTTTTATTGATAACGTTCCTTATAATATTACGATGGTGAGTGCTATCCAGGCTATGGCGAAAGTGGGCGTCTATGTCTACCCTTTATGGTGGGCGCTTAATCTTGGCACATCACTCGGTGGCGCAGGATCTCCAATTGGAGCAGCTTGTAATGTCGTTGCACTAGGACAAGCGGAGAAAGAAAAGGTTCATATTAAGTTTCTTAAATATCTTGCGTATGGATTTCCCTTAGTTATTATTAATGGGCTAGTAACGTTTGGAGTCCTATATATACGATACGGGCTCTTGCATCACTAGTTAACGTATAATGCGAAATTCAATCGCTGGTTTGATTTATGAACAAGAAAAAAGATACGATAGAGGAAGCTATTGAGTCATTTGAAGACCAATCATTCTGGATTAGTGAGAGAATTATTTTTCTTGGTTCGCTTCTAGCATTTTTCATCTTTGCCGTATTCTTATTTGTAACAGAGCAGGGGAATATTCATTTGCAATACAAAAAATTTATTGACTTCTTCTTTGATTCCGTAAGCGTCGGAACACTTACTGGATTATTCCGTGGAGACTCAGGAACATTTACCTTTGCCGGGCAATTTGTATTATTAGCTGATATGGTTTTCAACGGGCTCATTACGAGTGTAATTGCAGTCTTACTCATTATCTTTGTCCGTCTTGGGTTTGACAGAAAGAAGTCACTCCGTAAAGAGCTACACAAACTGAATCTATACTCGAAGAACATTTTGCTATTTATTCTCATTGATTTTTTTTCAATTTGGATTTTTGGCACCTTACTATTCCAACTTTTCGGTTCTCATTCGCTATGGGAATCGCTTTTTAATTCAGCATCACATATCCTTAATGACGGGATAACTGCTCTCCCTAATAGCATGGTGCCATATCAAAGTAACATTCCTATGCTTCTAGCAGGAATCTTTCTCATTATGATAGGTGGTTTGGGGGTGAGCATTCGGGCATACTGTTACAAACATTTTTTAAAAAGTATCGGATTTAAAGATATTGCACAGTATATTCCTGAATCAATAATCGCTCCAAAGAATTTTATGTTAATTATTCTTGGGGTGTCACTCGTTTTACAGCTATTCGGAGCGGTAACACTGTATACATTTGAAAATAGTAACACGACTGTTTTTCCATCAAAAATGACACAAGCAGTTAAATTTACCAATACCTACTATTTATCTGTTGCCGCGCGAACTGCCGGCTTTTCTACAATTCCTGATCTTTCAAAACTTCACGACAAATCAAAATATATCTTAATATTGCTGATGGCAATTGGTGCATCATCGGGGAGTTTTGCAGGCGGTGTTCTTAAATTAACAGCTTTTATTTATATATTAGCGTATATTATCAGTTGCACAAAGGGTGATGATAAAGTCTGTACGCCTCATAATCATCTCCATTTTAGTGAGCTGACAATGATCGAAGCGAATTTTAGAGTCATTGGTTTTACGACCATTCTAATTATTGTTTTACTTTTACTTTTTATAGTACAGCCAAATATTTCAGGGCTTTATTTAATCTTTGAAGGAATTTCAGCTGTTTCCAATACTGGTTTTACATTGGGTGCAACATATTTGTTGAATACGTGGAGCATGCTCCTCATTATTCTTTTGATGGTTGTTGGCAAGGTTGGATTTATCACGACTGTCGTTTCTTTTTTCCCCAAGCACCAGTTATTAATGGAGCAAGCCAAACATGACTCCGAAGAACTTCCTGTAGATTAAGAGATACGTGTATGATTGTTATAATTACTTTATGAAATTATTTATTAGTGCTCTAGTCTTTGGTTACATTTTCAGTTATTTCCCCCCCTTTATTCATACATATATAAATTTTAACATCGCTGCAATAATATTATTGGTAATTGGGTTATACGCAAGTGTGTATGAAATAGATATTACAATTTTAAAAAAACATACGCATATGGTACTTTCTGCCATTACGTTTGGTGTAATTCTGAAAAGTGCTATCATAGGATCTCTTTTTTTTCTTATTACAAGAAACATGCTTTCATTTCTTCTTGGTGTAGCGGTAGCCCAAATTGACCCTCTTTCCGTAAGTTACCTGCTAAAAAGCAAAGATGGCTCTTTCTCTACAGTAGGAAGAACCATCCTTCGTGTTTGGTCCAGTTTCGATGACCCAATGACTATTTTATTAAGTATCTTTTTTGTTGCACCTATCATTCTTGGCACATTTTATCGTAATCCTTTTACGTATATCGATGAAGTATTTTTCAACATATTATTTGCTTTTGTCATTTTTGTTTGCAATAAGTTTGTCAATTCAGAAATTGGCAAAAAAGTTCTTCTGTTCTTCAGTTTATTTATCGCTATTATTTGTAATCTGACTTTGGGTATATCCCTTATTGCTTTATTCCTTCGGCCAACGTTGGGCAAAGCACTTTCATCATCAGTTACTATTGCATTCTATATAGGGGTACTCTTATTGGGACTAACAGTAACGATTACATTGCAATCAGTTTTAGCAGGAGTATTGTTAGGTGTTATTGCTTTTGTAGCCCAAATTATTGCTACTTTTTTGATAGCAAAAAAATTAACAAAAACCGATAAATTCCATTTAGCCTTCGCACAGTATAATGGTATTACGTCAATTGGTTTGGGCATTTTTTTTCAACATTCTTTTCCATCAATAACAAGTATAATCGCTCTTGCTGTCGTTACAATCAACTCCATCTATTATCTAGCAAATCATGTTTTGTATAAAAAGATTACCAGTAATTTGTTATAATTTATCTATTATGAAAAACAAAAGGAAAAGAAAAAATGAATTGACTTTTATCGCCTAATACAATACCGTTATACTATGATGGATGAAATACTCAAAGGGAAATTCCTCACTTTTTTAAAAAATAAGCAAGTAGCAGTTATCTCTACCGTTTCTGAAACCAACCAGCCGGAGTCCGCGACAATCTTTTATGCAGTTGATGATGATCTGACTTTTTATTTTACAACCAAAAGTTTTACCAGAAAATATAAAAATTTAGAACACAATCATGAAGTTTCGCTTGTCATCGGGACTGAAAATGTTCCGGTCACGGTACAGATTCAGGGGAGAGCGGAGCAAATACAGGATGATATTGAAGCTTCCCAACGGTTGACACAACTAAGAGATGTATTTACCAAAAATGAATTTGTCGGACCACTGTTTGAAATGGTAGGAGAAAAAAATGAGCTCATACTCTATAAAATCACGCCTACATGGATCCGGTGGCTTGATATGCGCGAAGGTACTGACCATAATGAATTCATTCAAGTTTTGCCTTAGAGTCTATAGACTCTAAGGTTACTTTACATATAAATATATGTTGTCTTTGATCATTTTTTCTTTCCAGTGTTTGAATGGAAAATAATTGAGTAACACACGAGATCCTGGTTTGAGTTCTTCTTTTAGTTTGTTTTCAAGTCTTCCCATGATTGTCGGCATCGGATAGCAGCAAATAATATTGAAGATAGATAAGTCTTCCTGCCAAAAGTCTTTCTCATAAATAGAGGCATTAGTTAGGTTTGCAGTTTCAATATTTGTTTTAGACAATTTTATTAACTCATCGTCAATTTCATATCCCCGCATTTCAATACCATGTTTGGCAAACGCTATAACGATCCTTCCGTCGCCGCTGCCCAGATCGGCACCTTTCTCGCCGGGTTTTGCTTCGGAGAGTTCCACCATTGTCTCAACTCGATACCGGGACGTTTGGAAATAGGGGATTTTTGGTATTCCTTGCATAGTATATATTGTAGTATAAATGTATATGTACCATAGTCTGGAATTTTTAATCTATTAGTCATGGAATAAAATAATTATGAGAAAATTATTGTTATCAGGAATTGTAGTCGGTCTGTTTATCCTTTATGGGTTACAGAAACAAGAAGGAGGGCAGAACACTGAGATAATTGTTCCGCAATCACAACAGCAAATGGTCACGAGTATGCCACTTTCATCTACGCAAGGGAATGCCAGTGCTCCGCCTCCACCGACGCCGACTCCTGCTCAGTCAAGTGGATCAAGCAATCCGCCTGCTCAGCAACAAGGGCAGTATAAGGATGGTTCCTACACTGGAAGCGTTGCCGATGCTTATTATGGCTATGTTCAGGTGCAGGCAACGATCAGCGGTGGGAGGATAAGCAACGTAACTTTTTTGCAGTATCCTAATACCCATAATACATCAATTATGATTAATCAGCAGGCAATGCCGTATCTTCAACAGGAGGCGATTCAAGCGCAAAATGCAAATGTGAATATTGTATCCGGAGCGACTGATACCAGCATGGCGTTCCAGCAGTCTTTGCAAGCAGCGCTCTCGCAAGCACACTAAAAATTTTATGATGAAAGCAATTGATAATTTTCTTGATCGCATTACTATGTACCGGCTCGTGTTATACGGTCTTATCGGCTTGGTTATCATCGCGATGCTTTTCGGGTTCTTTGACATGCTACCATATTCTCCGGGCGCGATACTTTTTTCCGCAAGCTTTCTTCTTTTCGTTTCACTGATAACAAATGGCATTTTTGCTAGAGTTTTTGAAGCACCGACCAATATTGAATCAGCTTATATAACCGCACTTATTCTTGCCCTTATTGTTACGCCATTCCAGGGTGCGCAGGATTTACCAATGCTTTTTTGGGCTGCAGTTCTTGCGATGGCTTCAAAATATATTTTGGCAATTAATAGAAAACATATTTTCAATCCGGTTGCGATTGCTGTTGCGTTAACGGCTTTATGGTTGAATGATTCGGCGAGTTGGTGGATAGGGACAACAACAATGATGCCCTTTGTTGTGGTTCTTGGATTACTTATTGTCAGAAAAATCAGACATGAAGCTATGGTAATAAGCTTTTTCATTGTTGCATTCCTGACACAAGAAATATTTACTCTTACTCAAGGGGGGAATATCATTGCCACTATACAAACACTTATCTTGCACTCATCGCTGCTATTTTTTGCCTTTATTATGCTCACAGAACCATTCACAACACCTCCTACAAAAGAATTACGAATTTTTTATGGTGGTATTGTGGGATTCTTATTTTCTCCGCTCATTCATCTGGGTTCGTTTTATTGGTCGCCGGAACTTGCGCTTGTTACTGGAAATATCTTTTCTTATCTCGTCAGTCCCAAATTAAAGCTTTATTTGCATGCTCAGGAAAAAGTACATTATGGAGAAGATATCATTGATTTTATTTTTGCACCCACAACAAGTAGGACAAATTTTGCACCTGGACAATATATGGAATGGACATTGCCGCATCAGGACACGGATAGCAGAGGTAATAGGAGATATTTTACTGTTGCTTCTTCACCAACAGAAGATTCTATTCATCTTGGAATAAAGTTCTATCCGCAGGGAAGTAGTTTTAAAAAGGCACTTATTGCGATGGATGAAAAAACGCCGATAGTCGCTGGCAATGTCGCGGGTGATTTCACTCTTCCTAATGACCCCAAAACCAAACTGGTATTTATCGCCGGCGGCATTGGGGTAACACCATTTCGGAGTATGATTAAATACTGCATCGATAAAAAAGAAGAACGTCCGATCGTTTTATTTTATGCAAATAAAGTAATTTCTGAATTTGCGTATACCGATATCTTTGAACAGGCTGAAAAAATTGGTATTAAGACTGTGTACGCGTTGACTGATACTCATTCGGTTCCAAAAGATTGGCATGGGAAAGTTGGGCGGATTACATCAGAGATGATAAAAGAAGAAGTGCCTGATTTTATGGAACGGTTTTTCTATCTCTCAGGACCACATCCTATGGTAACAGGTTATGAGGAAACACTCAGAGAAATGGGTGTACCGTTGACACATATTAAGAAAGACTTTTTTCCTGGATACGTTTAGAAAATTATATTGTATACTATAAAAGCATGAATAATCGAGTCATTATTGCATTATTTATTCTTTTTCTTCTGATTGTATTCCTTAGTTCCTTGCAAACTGCTTCAAAATCACATAAAGCAACTGCCGTTACTACTTCAGCAAATTCTGTTATACAACGAGTGACCCCACCACCTTCACCAATACCCACAGCAATGCCAACGCCTACACTAATACCTCCTCCGACGTTGATGCCGGTACAACTTCCTCAATACAGGATTAATGGCGGTTTCGGCGGCGATGATTGATGAATATAATTACGATTGTTGCGTAGGGGGCTTTGCTGTCTTATCTGTAATGATTTCATTGACTTTGCTGACGATATTTTCCGGTGTATAGTTCGACTTGAGAAGAAAATATTCAACGCCCCAATTTTTAACGAGATCTTGCGCGTCTGCAAATATATTTGTCAGGACAAGAATAGGAATCTTACTGAGCGTAGGATCGGCTTTTACAAGTTTGAGAAATTCAAACCCATTTACTTTTGGCATAATAAGGTCGAGAATAACAACAGCAGGCATAAATGTTTTCATTTTGGTAAAACCTTCTTGTCCATCATTGGCTGTCAAAACTTGAAATCCTTCATGGGTAAATTTGTCGGCGTACATCTCCAAAAGGATCTTATCATCTTCAATTAATAAAATTTTATTCATATTTGGTAATTTCTTTCGCCCTTATAACAACATCTTCGGGTGTTATATTTGCTTTGAGAAGGCAATATACAGGACTATATCTCGTAATCGCTTCTAGAATTTTACCATCAACATTAAGATTTGTGAGTACAATAATTGGTACTGTTTTTCCCCACTCTGATGTACGAAGTGTTCCCATTACGTCCATGCCTTTGAGTTTTGGAAGTGCTAAGTCTAGTAGGATAAGGTCAGGTTTTTCTTTCAATGCTAAGTCAAGACCCTTTTGACCATCTTCGGCTGTCATTACCGTAAAGTTGCTCAACATAAATTTATCACGATACATATCCGAAATAACGTTGTCGTCTTCAATAATTAATATAGTTTTTTTCATATAAGAGTAAACTTTATTTAGTTTATCGCGTACGCGGAGAAAATGCAATTTTCTTATTATCTTCGTGTTTTTCGTGACTACTAAGTAACGAATTTGTTTGGGCTTTGGGAAGCATTAAGATAAACGTGCTTCCTGCACCTACTGTTGATTTTTGCAATTGAACATCACCGCCCATTTTCTGTGCGAGTTCACGAGACAGATAAAGTCCGAGACCGGAGCCGGGAGGTTTGCCTGAAGTTTGTCCGTCAAGCTGCTTGAACTTCCCGAATAATTTGTCACGATCATCGGAATTAATGCCGCTGCCGGTATCGGTTACAGACACAAAGACAAATTCATTTTTCGCATGATATGAAATTGACACACCGCCATTTTCCGTAAATTTCAATGCGTTGCCGATAAGGTTGTTCAAAATATTTTTGCACCATTCTTCATCGGCATGAACGAGTAATTCGCCGTTGTTTTCAAAAGTAAGTTTAAGCTTTTTTTGTTGGGCGATCGGCATTAGTGACTTTACAATATCTTCTAGTACTTGTCGTAAAGGAAAATTCGTAATCGTAAATTCAATCTTGCCGGATTGAAGACGGGAAACATTCAGTAAATCATTTATTAGATGAATTTGTCTTTGTGCGGATATTTGTATATTTTCAAGCGGATGTTTTAGTTTTTCATTAACTGTTCCGTAATCTCCATGAGATATCATTGATAATAAACCGTTCACCGCGGTCATCGGCGTTCTGAGTTCATGCGAAGCCATTGAAATAAATTCATCTTTCATCTGATCAATCTCTTTTTCTTTAGTGATATCATGAAATACTTCGATGATCCCTGAGATTTTACCATTTATGGTAATCGGTGTTACCGTAAATCGAACCGGGAATTTGCTTTTGTCTTTTCTCACATAATAATAGGTTTGTGAAGTTACTATTTTCCTCCGTTGTTTAAGTACTTTTGTTATGGGTCTGTCTATAACAGGAATAATTTTACCGGTTTCATCTTCCATCGGAATTGTATCAGTGACCGTTTTGCCAATAAGATCGGTCTTCTTACAGTTAAAGGTTTCACATGCAGCACGGTTGACCATGCTTATTTTTCCAGTATAATCTGTAGCTAAGATACCGTCACCGATACTGGCAAGCATTGCTTCGTCAACGGTTTTTTCGCGGAGAATATTCTCCTCAAGTATTTTTTTATCGGTAATATCACGGAAGTTAACAACAACGGCATTTATCGATTGATCAAAAAGCAGATTTGTCCCAGTCACTTCCACCCATATGATTTTTTTATCTTTACGCGATACACGGAATTCAATTGTTATTGTGTTTCCCGGTTTGAGTATGAGATTTGCAAGCGTTTTGACAGCATACGTTCGATCATCCGGAATAACGAGATCAAATCCGGTAAAGCCTATCAAATCTTTCGGATCATAGCCGAGGACTCTTTTAACGGAAGGGCTTGCATAAAGTATCCGTGATGTAGCATCAATGAGAAAAACTGCATCAAAACTTTTTTCAATCAGAGCTTGAAAACGGGCTTCATGTGTCGCGAGTGTTTTTTCACCTTTGCGGATTGTATGGATCAGTGCGGCAAATGTTATTGATGTGATGGAAAGAATACCCAAAAATAATTGCAGCAGGATTAAGGCCTGGTTTATTGAGACATTTTTTGCAAAAGGACCAATCCCATGAAGTGTATAAAAAATTGCAATTATTGCTATCGTTAGTGTTGCAACGGTTGCCCCTCTCCGGCCAAACCAAAAAGCAATCCACACGGTAACGGGTATACAAAGATATGGATAGGGAAATAAGCCAATAAAAACAAAATCTGTTGTGATAAAAAGCACAAAAAAAGATAGTAAGAGATTTAAAGTATTTTTAAAATCATATTGAATCCATTTTGCAGCTCCCCAAATTAAAAAAAGCGGTGCAATGATGAGGTCTCCGCTCATATCACCCAACCACCATGTTGTCCATATCTGGATGAAGCTTTTCCAACTTGCAAGATTGCCTACTATCAACGTTAAGACTCCAACATTTGCACTTATTGTTGTTGAAAGAATTGCAGCGAGAAGAATAAATTTAAAAATATCCAAGACATTGCTGAAAGCATGAATTCCGTTCGCATACCGTTTTACCAGGTATGCGCCTACCACTCCTTCGAACGTATTCCCAAGGGCAATAAAAATTGACGTTGCCGGCGTTCCTGCTGTCGTAAGATTGACGATAAATGCGCCAAGAAAAATAGCAGGAGCGACACGGTTGCCAAAAAAGAGCAGACAAGCAAGGGCAATACCGGTTGGCGGCCAAATTGCTGTTGCACTCGGATTAATAAACGCTAGGCTAAGTCCAATTTTGCCCGATATAATGTAGACTAACAATATACTTATATTGAGAATGAAGGTACTGAATGTGAGATTTTGTAAAAAAGAATTTGCAACCCGTTTTTTCATGGCAGTATCTTAACTATAATAGAACACCAATAGAGATGCAATTTTCCAGTTGTTACCGTTTTTATACAATCGGTTTATGTCAGCGCAGTGAGCCAGAAATTTACTTTTTCGACGATTTCATCGACTGTTACGTTTGACTTAATAAGAAATTCACACGCATCATCATACCTTTTTGTCTCCCTAATATTTTCTATATCACCCGCGTTGGTAAGCACGATAACGGGAAGCCTTTTAAATTGTGGGAACTCACGAAGCTTCCTCAGCATAGACTTCCCATCCATGACCGGCATCATAAGATCAAGAAGGACGATATCGGGTTTTTGTGATAGTATTTTTTCCAATCCTATTTTTCCGTTTTCTGCAGTAATTGTCTCAAATCCTTCTTTTGTGAATTTATCCTTATACATCTCCAGTAAAATAGCGTCATCCTCTATAATGAGAATTATTTTTGCCTGTTCGTCCAGTTTTATCTGTGCAGGTACTGGCTGCTTTTTGCCAAAAATAGTTTTTATATCCTGTACGACACTCATATCTTTATCGTAGGAGAAAACGCATTTGATTGTCAAATAGTTATATAAATATATAGTTGTAATTGTTCTGTATTTACGGTTAATATAGTTAAAGAGGTTAGGTATATGAGTAGAAAAAAACATCCGATTGAGCATATAAAACGATCTGTTCTGAAAGCAACCACATTCCGGATTGGTGTTATTATCACGGATACGATTATTGTTTTTGCATTAACTCATCGGTATGACCTCGCACTGGGGTTTGTAATTTTAACAAATGTAGCCAGTACGCTTTTATATTACTTTCATGAGAGAATATGGGCGCACATCCACTGGGGTAGTCTGCAGAAAAAATAATACTCAACGAGTAAATTTATACTATACTTACTATATATTGATTATGGTATCGAAGAAGTTTATCCTTTTTTCTTTAGCGGTTATACTTTTTATAGGAATATTTTTGCAATTGCGAAATATCTTGCCCTCGCAAGCACTCGCTGCAACACAGATAACATTTTCAGGATTAAAAGTTTCCGGAAATAAGTTAGTCAACCAGCAAGGACAGACAGTAGTATTGCATGGGGTAGACCGGTCTGGGGCAGAATTTGACTGTGTCGGCGGATCAGTCTTTGATGGACCAAGTGATGCGGCATCTATCCAGGCAATGCGAGCATGGGATATCGATGCGGTCCGGGTACCAATGAATGAAGATTGCTGGTTGGGAATCAATGGGGTAAAAACGGGAGGTGCTGCATATCAACAAGCGATTGAAGGTTTTGTCAAAACACTTAATCAGCAAGGAATGTATGTCATTTTGGATTTACATTGGAACGCGCCGGGTAACACCAAAGCAACAGGACAGACCAACATGGCAGACAGCGATCATAGTCCTGCTTTTTGGGCAAGTGTCGCCAATGCATTCAAAGGCAATAATACCGTGATTTTTGATTTGTATAATGAACCCCATGATATTTCATGGAGTTGCTGGAAGAGTGGGTGTGGTTCCTACGCAGGAATGCAGCAAATGGTAAATTCTATAAGAAGTACAGGAGCAACAAACGTGATCATGGTAGGTGGCCTTGGATGGGCAAGCGATCTTTCAGGATGGTTGGCAAATAGACCCAGCGATCCACAAAAAAATATCGCAGCGTCCGTACACATGTATGGACACAATGGCTGTTCAGGAACCAGCTGCATCAATTTAGGAGCATACACACAAGTACTCGCCCAAGTACCGTTAATCGCCGGGGAATTTGGGGAGAGTGCCGACGGCAGTATCTGTAGTACAAATGTGTCAAATGCATTCATGAACTGGATGGATCAGCATCAGGCAAGTTATATTGCGTGGACGTGGAATACCTGGGGAAGCGGATGTGGCGAGTTATCTCTGATAACTAATTATAACGGAACACCACATAGTCCCAACGGCACCAATTATAAAGCACATTTGCTTGCACTGGGACAGACAACCGTTGTAGGTCCAAGCATTCCGAACAAACCAACCCCGACAAAAGTTCCTCCTGTCGTACCCAAGCCGACTGCCGTGTCAGTTGGAAATACATCAATTGTATTGACAATCTATGAACATGGCATTGGCGCAAGTGGTGATAATACCAATCCGTCTAACGCGAGTTTGAGTAATAAAAATCCTGCTCATAAACAGATTGCTGCAAATGTAGAAATTTTTACCACAAACATTCAGTTGATCGGTGCCGGTAGTGGGACAGTAACATACAATGCAAATAAAGGAGCATATACGGGGAATCTTCCTATTCAAAAAGGTTTTCCGACGGGGGAATATATACTTTCGTTAAAAACGAATGGTCACCTGCGCAAACAAGTCACGGGCGTGCAGACCATTACAGCCGGAAAAAATAATACGATTACCTCTGTTACGCTCATTGCAGGAGACACCAATAATGATAATGTTATTAATATTTTGGATTACAATATTCTTATGAATTGCTATAGTGATTTGAAGCCGGCAATCTCATGCACCTCGGATCAAAAAGCAGGCAGTGATTTGAATGATGATGGATCGGTCAATCAGATTGATTATAATCTTTTTATCCGAGAACTTTCCAGTCAATCAGGAGCACAATAAAATTGCATATTTATGTTATACTATAATTATCTCTTTCGGGGTTGGGTGAAAGTCCTAATCGGTGGTATAACCCACGAGTCGCCTTAGGCGACATGATTCGGTGAAATTCCGGAGTCGACCGTATAGTCGGGATGAAAGAAGGGATAAAAGCATTCGGTAACGATTGTGCTTCAACCCCTATTGACGGGGTTTTTTTGTTTAAGAACTACTATGATTTCAAATTTAGCATCAATACCTGAAGCGATAGAAGATATAAAAAAGGGTAAATTAGTCATCGTAGTCGATAACGAGGATCGTGAAAATGAAGGTGATTTTATTACTGCGGCGAGAAATGCAACCCCTGATCTCATAAACTTTTTAGCAACACAGGGAAGAGGTCTTATTTGTGTTCCGTTAACGAAAGATCGTGCTTTCTCGCTCGGTCTTCCGCTAATGGTCCAGGATAATACTGCGCTGTATCAAACACCATTTACCATAAGTGTTGATCTTTTGGGGCATGGGTGTACGACCGGTATTTCAGCATTTGACCGTGCAAAAACGGTTCAAGCACTTATCGATTCTGAGACCAAACCTGCTGATTTAGGCCGGCCCGGTCATATATTCCCTTTGCAAGCTGCCCACGGCGGTGTTTTGGAAAGACCCGGACATACGGAAGCTGCCGTTGATCTTGCAAGACTTTCAGGATATGAAGAAGCCGGGGTACTGGTTGAAATAATGAATCCGGACGGCACAATGGCAAGGCTTCCAGAGTTAATTGAATTGGCAAAAAAGTTTAATTGTAAAATTATTTCGATAAAAGAGCTGATCACTTATCGAAAACAACATGATCCGGTAAATGTTAATCCGCAAAAAACTGTTTTGAAAGAAGCTGATGCTACACTTCCGACAAAATACGGAAATTTCGATATCAGTATCTATAGAGATGATAAAGGGATTGAGCACCTCGTTCTTTCAAAGAACGTACAGCAGGATAAACCTATCCTGGTGAGAATTCATTCATCTTGCATGACCGGTGATATCTTCGGGTCACTTCGTTGTGATTGCGGACCACAATTTCAGCAGGCTATGGAGTTACTAGGCAAAAGCGAAAGCGGGATATTGATTTATCTAAATCAAGAAGGCAGAGGAATTGGGTTATTAAATAAAATCAAAGCTTACAAGCTGCAGGATAAAGGATTTGATACTGTAGAGGCAAATGAAGAATTAGGTTTTCCGGCAGACACTCGTGATTATAGATCTGCCGCTGATATTCTGCAGGAATTACATATTTCAAAGATACGACTTATTACGAATAATCCAGACAAAGAGAAACAATTAAAAAAATATGGCATTACTGTCATAGACATAATTCCGTTGGAAGTTCTACCAAACGCGTATAATAAAAAATATCTTGAAACAAAGAAACAAAAACTGCACCATAAGTTAAATCTTGTATGAAATCTCAGGATGAACAGTATATCAAGGAAGCCCTGCGTCTTGCTAAAAAAGCACAAGGTTGGACATTTCCCAATCCTATGGTAGGAGCTATCTTGGTGAAGAATGGGAAAATTATCGGCAGAGGATATCATAAAAAAGTCGGCTTATCACATGCTGAAGTGGAAGCATTTACAAATGCAACCGAAGACCCGAAAGGTTCGACATTATATGTTTCTCTTGAACCTTGCAATTTTTATGGTAGAACTCCTCCCTGTACAGAAGCAATTATCAAAGAAGGCGTTGCCAAAGTAGTTTGTGCAGTGACGGATCCAAATCCAAAAGTACACGGAAATGGAATTGAAAGACTGAAAAAAGCAGGTATTGAAGTTCAGGTCGGAATATGTGAAGAAGAGGCAAAGAGCCTTAATGAAGCATTCTTTACCTTTCATACCAAGCACCGGCCGTTTGTCACGATTAAATTTGCCGCGAGTTTGGATGGAAAAATAGCAACAAGAACACATGACAGTAAATGGATTACCAACGAGAAGGCAAGACAATTTGCCAGACAATTACGCGCAGAACATCAGGCAATACTTGTCGGCATAAATACGGTGCTGCATGACAATCCCAATTTAGGCGCCAGACAAAAAGGAAAAAGAGATCCAATCCGGATAATTCTTGATTCAACATTAAAAATTCCTTTGGATAGTGATGTTTTGCGGGACAATAATGTTCTCGTTATTACGACTTCACAGGCGTCCAAAGAAAAATTACAACAGCTGAAAGAAAAAGGGATTGCAGTTACTCGTTTGGACAAAGAAAAAATTGAAGTTGCAGATGTCTTGAAAGAGTTGCGAAAAAGAGAAATTATTAGTGTCTTTGTTGAAGGCGGAGCGGAAACACTGGGAAGCTTTGTTGACGCAAAGACAATTGACCGGTTCTATGCGTGTTTTGCACCTATACTTATCGGAGGAAGAGACGCCGTTTCTGCAATCAAAGGAGAAGGGGTTGCAACCGTAGCTGAAGCGCTGCAAGTAAAGAATATTTCATATCGAAAACTTGATGATAATATATTACTGACGGGAACTTGTTAACCTTGTCTCATCGATGCCATAATGGCGACTCCATATTTTATAACTTCTTCTAAAAAGCGACGAATGAGTGACTTTACTATAAGATTTTTGTATAATATTCCCTATGAAAATGAAAGGCTTTCGAGAAGGTGGGGGACGTGAAGTCCCAGATCACGAACGATTTTCACTTGCTGCTAGAGGAAAATTGCTGGTTGCAAAGAGTCGTACATCCAGTGATAGAATACATGTCAGATTTGGCGGTATGCAAGTACCACTCCTTTTAGGCACAAGTAGCGTGAGAGAAGGATCAGTTTCAACAGTAAAAGGAGCAGATGTTATAGCATTATTAGCAGGAAGCGGAAGGAGCGCAAAGAGAGAAGGAGCGAATGAAGAGAGGAAAGGAGAGCAAGAAGTTGGAAACGTTGTACGGGGAATAGCAAGACCAACTGATGGCGAACTTCTTGCATATGGGTTTGTTCAAGGAGAGACAGAAGAAGGGGCGCGACAGCGGACATCAAGTGTTTTTGCGAGAGCAATGGTACGACCGGATAGCGTTGCAGCAGATGAGGTGTCGCGGACACTCGGGGATGAGATGTCGGAAGGCGTAGGAGATGTACTGCATAATTTACGACATCAGCGGGAGGGTGAGCAGAGGGGAAGCACAGAATTACGCATCGATCAAGGGGCATTAACGCGAGTGAGGCGTGAAGTTAAGTATTTTGATAGGAAAGCGGGAGAGTCAACAACAATGACCGTAACAGAACCGGGAGCAGTAGAGAAAGTAGGATTGGCTCTTGTTTCACTTTGTGACGATCCAGAGTTACGGGGAATAGCAGATTCAACCATTCTTAGTCCACTAGCAAGGTTGATACGAGACTATCGATCAAAGGGAGACACTCCACTGCAGACAGCACCGGAAATGCCTGAATTGACAGAGGCACTGGTAGCACAATTAGATAGATTCGGCATACAACATACCGATTGGCTGGGCAATAATCAACAAGCGAGATATAGGATATATGAAGTATTGGGGCAGCTGGCATTGCCAATAGAGAGACAAGAAGAGATCGTCGCAATAATGGATGTGAATAAGGATTTAGAACATCCACTGGCATTTCAATTGACATTAGATTTAGCAGAACAGAGACCGGAATCTTCATGGATACAGACACAGCAAGAAAGACGAGAAATCTTACTAGGAATGTTATATATTGGGTCAAAACAAGACCTTTTTGATAATTTTGACCAAATACTTGAAAGGTCTCGTGGGCTTGTCTATCACGGTGATCCGCTAAGACCTCGAGATGGTAAGGTGGGTATGGAGTTTGAATTGTTGACAAATTACGATTCATTGCCTGAACCAGATGATACCCCCAGATCAGAAATACCTCGCATGGTACCACGTTATGGAGATCAAAAAGGTCTTGATAATGAGCAATGGGAACTTGGACTTGATGGGTGGAATAAGTGGAATGAGATTCGCAGAAGAAGTACAACAAATGCATTAGAGCACGATAGTGCTTATGTACATTCACTGGTGGATCTTTCCCGATGGATGAGTGACTATGCTCGAAAAATAATCTGTATTGATGTACATCTTGATGGTTGGCGTCATAGGATCAAGCCTAAACTTGGTGATTTATTTTCCTATTATGACCCAGGGAGACAAGATTCCAGAATAGGATCAGTGGTAGCAAGTGATAGGGTAGATACCTGGGAAATACGAGGTATATTTTTGCCAAAAGCTAATGGAACGATTCACCCGGCAAGAATTGAAGATGTAATAGGAATGTATATCAGTGCAGCGCAACGTGAATCGGATTATTATCTACTTCAGGACAAACTTGCATTAGAATCGGGAAAAACATATGATATCAAACAACTGATTTGGGGACATCTGCTTACATATCTTCCGGAAGAAGAAGGACGGTTGGCAGCACTTATGCTCCTTCATGATCAAGATGCACTCGCAAATGTTAATCCTCTTGCGTTTGTTAACAGTTATGATCGTGCGAGTCTGCAGATGATCTACGAACAACAGAAAGATAAACTTCTTGCTCCTTCCAGTCAACAGATGTTACGCGCACTAAGAGCATATCTTGATGGAGAGGATATTGGGAATATATTCAGTATAGATATTCGAAACTATTATGTTGCTGAAGAGATTTTAGGTCCCAATAGGTTTCGCGGATAGAGTTCGTCGTATAGTTAAAATTTCAACTTTCTTCTCTGCTGAAAAAGTAACGCTGCACCAATAAAAGAAAATACAACACAAACGATCCACGGAAGACTAAAGCTAAATTGGTATAAAAAAGCTGCCGATATTGGTCCGATTATCCGCGTAATTGATTGCATGGATTGGCTTGCGCCTTGCACCCGTCCCTGTTCCTGCGGTGATGCAACACCTGAGACGAGACCACTGAACGATGGCTCAAATAATCCGCTGCCCAGAGCCCAAATAAGAACATATGGGATAACCAAATAACCATAAGGGAAAAGAGGAAGTACTGCATTTATTGAATATGCAATTACTGTTACAAAAAACCCTGCCAGGACCAACCTTGCCGGACCGAATTTTGGTAGCAGCTTTCCCGTAAGAAATCCTTGTGTGAACATGTCGCCGATTCCCAATATCAGAAAATAGAGCCCAAGATTTCCCGGTGTCCAATGAAGAATGTCTTTATAAAAGACCGAAGTTATTCCCTGCAGCTGCGCGAAAGCAAAAAAATAGAAAAAACCGATGAAAATCAGGAGCTTGAGATGTTTGTTGCTAAATATATACTGCATTTGCGTAAAAGGATTTAAATGATGAAGCGAGAAGTCATTCATTCGATGTTCTTTATTGAGGCTTTCTGGAAGAACAAAATAGCCATACATCATATTTATAAAAGTCAGTCCCGCAGCCAAATACACCGGGGCGGAAAGTGAAATATGTGCGACAAGACCACCAATCGACGGCCCAAGAATAAAACCCAACCCTATTGTCGCACCGATTATGCCAAAATATTTTCCCCGTTCTTGCGGTTTGGTCACGTCACCAATATATGCCATCACTGTGCTGATATCTCCACCGGTGAATCCGTCAATGATTCTTGCCAAAAATAATATCCAAAGACTGCCACCGATACCAAAAAGGATATAGCCGATTGCAGATCCAAAAAGACACCAGAGTAGTATCGGGCGTCTGCCGTATTTATCACTTAATGCTCCTAGTACTGGTGCTGCGAAAAATTGACAGAATGAGTAAAGTGAAGTAAGAAGACCAACATACCAGGCAATTTCATTTATCTTATGCGGATCAATATATTTACCAACGATAAAGGGAATAACAGGAATGATAAGCCCAATGCCGACAATTGATAAGAATGCCGTAAAGAGAATAAAAAGAAATGGTCTGTTCGCGAGAATCGATTTATCCATCTGATAATTGTATCGGTAAGGTGTGTGCTGATGCAAGGAAAAATTATAGCAATTTTCTTACAGATAAATTAATTTGAGTATGTATACTTTATTTATTATTTATGTTTAGGATACAAGCTGCATTCAGTGGATTTTCAGTTGATGATCTAAAAAAAGCTCAGAAATTCTACTCTGAGACCTTAGGTCTGAAAGTAAAAGATAATGGCATGGGTTTGGAAATAAAATTACCACACGAAGGGACCATTTTTGTCTATCCAAAAGAAAATCATGAACCGGCAACCTTTACCATTTTGAATTTTGTTGTTACCGATATTGACAAAGCAGTTGATGAACTGGTCAAGCGGGGGGTCACGTTTGAAATCTATAAAAATTTTCCATTCAAGCAAGATAAAAAGGGTATTGCACGTGGTCTCTCCGTCAAACAAGGACCCGACATCGCATGGTTCAAAGATCCCGCCGGTAATATCCTCTCAGTACTTCAAGATAAATAATGACAGAATAAAAAATTCTCACGTTGCATCCTCAGTGAAAGCATGACAAAAATATCAGCTGGTATGCAGGAACAGTCAAATTAGATTTGGAAGTAAGAAAATAGATAGAAAGAACTACTACCAAACCGCAAAGATATCGTGTAAAATAAACCAGTGGAAGCAAAAGATCTGATACAACAATACTACGAAAGTCTCGATCAAAAAGATAATAGGTGGCAAGATCTGTATGCAGAAGATGCCTTGTTCACTGATGCTTCTCAAGTCATCAGCGCAAAAGGTAAAGAGGCTGTTATTCAATCTTTTTCGAATTTTTTAAAAGGTGTTGAAAAAGTAATGGTTAAAGAGATTATCGGCGAAGGGGAGAATCTTTGCGCGATAATCAGCTATGACTATGTAAATCCGAAAGGTGTAAAATGGAATCAGGATGTTGCGGAAATATGGAAAGTAACTGATGGCAAACTAGCGCAGCTTACTATTTATTTTGACCTCATTGCCTACAGGAATTTTATGCGGAGTTAAATTACAGATTTTAGTTTGTTTTACGACTTCGGTGTCATGTCAGGAGAAGGTTGGAGGAGTGTGAATCGGTTGCCTTCGGGATCTTCACATTTTACATAGATTCCTACTCCAGGAATATCCATTTTTTCGCCCAGCTGCTTACCATCGGGAGTTTTATTATCGTCAAAAACTTTACCTCCTGCTTTTTTGACATTAGTAATAGCTTTATCTACATCATCAACGGCAACGACACAAGAAAAGGCATTCAGCTTTTTTTCATCCTCTTGGTATATTCCACCATTGATGCCACCCGGTTCTTTGGGATCACCTGTCGTTACAACAATATAGCCGCCGTATTCCTCAGGTTGTTCATCCATCTTCCAGTCAAACGCTTCAGCATAAAACTTTTTAGCGCGCGCTTTATCTTTCGCTTCGATTTCAAAATGAACGACCCGATTTGCCATAGACTATTTATACAGTACATTTTTTGGATAGTCAATTAAGATTTGTGTAAGAGCTCCACTCTGTAGTTCTTGGGCTTGGTGAGAAATAAAGTTTGAAACCGCTATCTCTTTTTGGAGACTGTTGGTTTGCCAACTGTTACCGGGGTATTTCGTGTAACGGCTGCGCCAACAAAGCAACCAGCTGCAATAATAAGAAGAACGAGACTTGCCATTTTCTGGTAGTTTACATAAACATCAACATAATGATTGATAATTTGCAGAACGATAGGAGAAGCAAGCTGGACGATATGGTTAGCATTATGCGCCGCGAATTTGGAAAGAAATTGAATAATAAAGACATTCCCAAATGCCAGACCAAAACCCACAAGACTGCTGATGAATAGTGTTATCCCAATCCATTTAAACCGCTGCGGCCACGGTTTATTGAGTATGAAAAGAAATACAATACAAATGACAAGTAGGATTGCGAGGATTGGCTGTAGAATTTTGACTGTTGCATAAAAATTTTTCAATCCGGAAAGGTACGGAGTAAGTGGTACAGTGAAATTTGATTTTGTAAGAGATGCAAGCATTGCAGTACCTTGCGTATTTTGCGTGGTAGCTTGCATGTTGCCTGAATCAGCAAGTTGTGACTGTTTTTGTTTCATTTCATCAGCTGCGCTTTGGATAGCCGGAAGCAGTTGTGGATACTGTGTGTTGAGATCGTTTTTAATATCTTTGAATGAGACAGCTGGCGGAGTAGGTGATTTTCCGCTGATCCAGTCTGACGATGAATCAAGAGCTGTCTCTACTTTTTTTCTGATATATGATGCGGTAAATTTATTATGGATATATATATTGATATCTGCTGAATCACTATTTTTTGATTCCAAAGTATCAATTTGACTGCTCAGTTCTTTATAGATATGCTGCTTTTGTAAATCCGATTTGAGAATTGGTGTAATGTCCGGTGCCGAAACAATCGAAGAAAGAAAAATTACTGCAGGAAAGAGAAGTATAAAAATAAAGGCAAAAAACAGTTTCATAGAGCTCTTCAATGAGCATAGAAGTAAACTTTTTCACTCGCAATAGCTTTTATGTATATAATAAAATGTAAAATACGGTTGACATTTAGTGCGTACTCGATGACAATAAGAATAATGAAAAAACCTATTTTACATCCGAGAATTATTAGTTCGGTAATTATCGTTGGTATTATTGTTGTTATCTTTGCTTCAGCGCATTTTTCTTCACCGCAATTTGCACCCGAAAAAATATCGTCTATTTCACCGTCACCAAGCGCAGGAAAGATAATCTCAGGATCATTTGACAAAAGTAAGATGAAGTCTGATGCGCAGTGGAAAAAAATTCTTACTCCATCACAATATACTATTCTTCGCCAAGCGGGGACAGAGGTACCGTTTACCGGTAAATTGGAATACGAGAACCGTACAGGAACATACTACAGTGTCGGATGCAATGAACCGATATTCCGTTCAGAACAGAAGTATGATTCACATACTGGTTGGCCGTCTTTTTGGGCGCCGATCAAATCTGATGCGTTTGTTTTACGGGAAGACAACAGCATCCCCGGAGAACCTCGTGTTGAGGTTTTGGATAAATGCGGGGGACATTTGGGACATGTTTTCGATGATGGTCCGCAGCCGACAGGGAAACGGTATTGTATGAATTCAGAAGCAATGTACTTCGTCCCGGATAAGAAGCAGTAGCTGCATACGTAGTATAATAGTGCTATGACGCAAAAGAAAAATGTCCGTCGTTGTGCATGGGTCTCTAATGATCCGCTGTATATCACCTATCATGATATAGAGTGGGGAGTTCCGCAACATGATGATACAACACAGTTTGAATTTCTTATTCTTGAAGGGATGCAAGCGGGGTTATCCTGGCTTACTGTTCTTCGCAAAAGAGAGAATTATAGACAGGCGCTTGATGGATTTGATTATCATAAGATCGCGAATTATAAAGAAAATAAAGTTGATGAATTACTTCACAATGAAGGAATCATTCGCAATAAATTAAAAATTGCATCCATTATTCAAAATGCCAAAGCGTTTCTTGCGGTGCAAAAAGCATATGGTAGTTTTGGTACGTATATTTGGCAGTTTGTCCAGAACAAACCAATCCAGCATACTTTCCATATGATTTCTGAGATTCCGAGTAAGACAGAGATATCGGACGCTCTCAGTAAAGATTTGCGCAAAAGAGGATTTAATTTTGTCGGTTCGACGATTTGTTACGCCCACATGCAGGCAACAGGGATGGTCAATGATCATACAACTGATTGCTTCCGATATAAGGAACTGTTTACGGATTGATTGGAGTTTTTGACAACGGCCAGATATCGATGGTTGTTTTTTCAGCTTCTGAAACACATGCCTGCACAAGTACTTTGCCCATTTGCGGGTTTTGTTCAAACATAACTGCTGTTTGATCGGTTTGGTAGAGAAAATTAATCGGCTGTTGCTTGATCCCACTTTGACATTGCGGCCCGTTGGGATAATGGACTTGTGAATAAACCTTTGCTGAAGGAGCAAGTGAAAAATCATCGTTTGAAACATTTTCTATATAATGGATAGCAATATTTTTTGCTGTAAACATCGCGGTAATCGTATTGCCCAAAAGAATAATACACGTAGTTTTTCCCGTATTGGTGAGCGTAAGTGTCGCATAGATATTGCCCGCAGCTCCTTCAGAAGAAATTGTCGCAGCCAGCTGATTCTTTTTGCAGAGTGTTAGTTGTGTTTGAGTAGGTGACGGTATAATTGTTGGAGACTTCGTGTTTGTATTATTGTGGGCACTATAACTTAAGATAAAATAATAGCCCATAACGGCAAAGAGGATAATTACTATCAAAATGACGATAAGTGTCAGATTTTTCATTATGTTCGTATCCAGTGTACCCCAACAGTTCCCGTAAAAACAAGAACACTTCATATTTACTAATCAACGCAATAGTTTCCACGGTATAAAAGAGTATATATCTATAAATTACTGTTGACTTAACAGATGAACTTAACTATATAATTAAACTACAGATATATAGTTCCCATGCGGACAAAAATTTTGTTGCTGATTATTGTTCTTGTTGCTGCTGTACTTCGCTTTGTCGCGCTTGATAAAGTCCCGGTATCTCCGTATTGGGATGAGGTTGCTATTGGCTACAATGCTTATTCAATTGCTCACACAGGGAAAGATGAATATGGAAAAGCATTTCCTCTCTTGTTTCAATCATATGATGATTATAAAATGCCGGGACAGATCTATCTCAGTATTATCCCTATAGCACTATTTGGACTCAATATCTTTTCTACGAGATTTATTTCCGCTTTTCTGGGGACAGTATCTGTTTTCGTTTTCTATTTTTTGGTCAAGGCACTGTTCGATCGGGAATATCGGGAAAAACAGCATTATAAATTTGGCGATATGATTGCGATTACGTCGACATTTCTTCTCGCAATATCTCCGTGGCATATACAATTCTCACGGGCAAGCTTTGAAGCAAATTCAGGATTGTTTTTTATTCTTCTTGCTGCATGGCTTTTTATCAAAGGTCTTGATTCCGGCAGATACCGGTTATTATCCTTTATCAGCTTTGCCGCAAGCTGCTATTTTTACCGGAGTATTCTGGTCTTCGTACCGTTGGTGCTGATTGCTGATCTTCTCATTTTTCATAAGGATCTTTTTGCCCAAAAAGCGAGAAAGGCAAGCATTATGGGGATTATCGTTTTTGTTCTCCTTGTAATTCCTGTTTATTATGCCACCTTTGTCGGGAACGGGTTCAACCGGGCAGAACAGGTAAGTGTTTCAACTGAATTGTCCCAAAAAGTAATCGACACGTCAGAAATCATCGGAAATTCTCCAGTGGTGAAATTGGGTAAAATCGCCCTGAACAGAAGGTTTGTGATGGGGGAAGATGTCCTGCACAATTATCTGACGAATTTTTCCTTTGATTTTCTCTTTTTTTCCGGTGATCCCAACATGCGTCATAGTCCACGAGAAATGGGGACACTATATCTCTGGGAAATGATATCGCTGCTTGCTGGTGCGCTTATGTTACTTCGTCTCCCCTGGAAAATCGGAATTTTTATCGGATCGTGGATTCTTTTTGCACCGATTCCCGCGGCGCTTTCTCTGCCGGTACCGCATGCTCTGAGGAGTCTGAATGCTGCTCCGATGTTTGCGCTTATTAGCGCGATTGGTTTGATTTCTCTTTTTGTCTGGATACAAAATAAGCGTTTCAAAATCGTATATAGCGGAGTTGCGGGTATTGTTATTCTTTTCTTCTTTGTCCAGTATCTTTATCTTTATTTTGCCGCATCACCCAGACTTGAGGCAAATGATTGGGGATACGGTTATCAGCAGCTGGTACAGGCTGTTACCAGTCAACAAAATAGATACAAGAAAATCGTCATAACAGGATATCAATGGGAGCCGTCCGAATATTTCCTTTTTTATACTCGCTATGATCCTGTGTTATACCAACAATCAGGCTCTATGATGGGTTTTAGCAACTATATTTTCGGTGGTGCAGGATGGGATATCGCACGGTATCATACCACATTTGAGAAGATAAATTTGAAAAAGTTCGCAGGAACGAATAATGCACTATATGTATTATCGCCGTTGGAATACAAACAACAGATAAAGGTGACTTCTTTTAAGTTCGGATACAAACTCGTCCGCAAAGGTACAATTTACGATATGAACCACCAGCCGTTATTTATTTTCGTGATAGTAACAAAACGAAAACTTCCCAGAAGCAGTCCTCTCCGCATAGCTCAGTAACGCTGTAATAAATCACACCTACAGATTATCGTAGCTTGCTTACTTAGGCAGGATTTTTGGCCACTTACTTGTTTTATTTTCTCTAATGCGTTATAAAACATATAAAGATTTCCTTCAGGCGGTATATGGAAAGATTTATTCGCTTTATAAACCCCATTGCTCATTTCGGTGAGAAATATTACTCATACAGATTTCCGGTTATCGTCAACGTTGCCGTTTGTATCGCATCAGAAATATTTGCTTACGGAATAGTAAGAAATCCCATGATCGTGGGAGCATATATTATCTTCCTCAATGTCGCACTCATAATTTATTTTTCATTCCGTGACAGTATCCGTGGAGGCTTTACTGCTACTGCCATTACCATTTTTTACTATTTGTATATTATCTACACACGTCATTACAGCGGACAACAACTTTCTTCCGGGATAATAACAGTAATAATACTCGGGTTCATATATATTTTACTGGCCGCAGTTATCGGATGGCTGCGGTTGACGATAGACAATCTCATAGAAAGGGAAGCAAATGAGAAGGCACGACTACACGCAGTACTGCAGCAGCTGGCAGTCGGAGTGGTTATTACGGATAGCACAGGAAAAGTTACGCAAGCCAATAGACAACTCGAGCACATCCTCGGGGTGAAAGTACCAGTAGGGTATAGAGTTGGGAGAGATATAGCACTCGTATCAAGTTTGAAAAATAATAAATCTCTAGACGTTGCACAATCGCCGCTTTACCAGGCGCTGAAAAAGAAGAAATCTGTCTTGGGGGAAGAACTGACACTACAGAGAAATGATGGCAAGAGAGTATTTATTCAAGTAAATTCATCTGTTATTGTGAACAAAAAGAAAAAAATTATCGCAGCGGCATCAATTATTAATGACGTTACACAGCAAAAAGAACAAGAATTGCGTAAAGACGACTTCGTCAATATGGCATCTCATGAATTGAAAACACCAATTACCAGTATGATTCTCTATATTGATTCGCTTATTTGGCGTGTTGAGAAATATAATGATGAGAAATCAATAAGAATAGTAAAAAATATCAAACAGCAGACAGAAAAGCTGCAGCAGTTGGTCAATGATTTACTCGATGTTTCACGGCTGCAAACCGGCAAATTGAGCTTTAACAAAGAAAAGTTCAGCATTGATACACTGGTTGAAGAAACCATAGAAGGCATCCAAGGGGGGGCAGATCAGCAAAGAATTATTTATAACAAGCAGGTACCAATTTCAGTCTATGCGGATCGATTTCGTATCTACCAAGTCATAACAAATTTGATAACAAATGCACTGAAGTATTCTCGGGAAGAAAAAAATATCAAAGTGCAAATAAAACGAAATAATGGAAAAGTAATTGTGAGTGTGCAGGATTTTGGCATTGGTATTGCAAAAGAAGAGCAGAAAAAAATATTTGATAGACTCTATCAAGTAACAGATGACAGGCAGAAAACATTTTCGGGATTTGGAATGGGACTTTATATATCGCAAGCTATCGTGAAAAGACATAGGGGGGCTATATGGGTAGAAAGTGAAAAAGAAAAAGGTTCTACTTTTTACTTTAGCTTGCCATTGCAAAAGAAAGCAATATAATAACTATAAATTCTAAAAGTATATGGTTAAAAAAATATTCGTAGTTGATGATGATGTAAGTATTTTGGATGCTCTTGCCCTAACGCTGGAGGATGCAGGATATACCGTAAAAACAGCATTGAAAGGTGATGATACACTGCAGCAGGTAAAAACCTTTCTTCCCGATATAATTCTTCTTGATGTACTGATGTCAGGGAGTGATGGTAGACATATTTGCAAAAAATTGAAAACAGATTCGAGAGTAGATAAGATACCAGTTATTATGCTTTCAGCTCATCCCAGTGCAAAGCAGAGTTCAGTAGAATGCGGTGCAGATGATTTTATCGCCAAACCATTTGAAAGAGCCACATTATTAACACATATAGAAAAGTTTATTAAACGTTGATTGATTTCCTTGCAGAGTTTGGAGAGAGCCTTTATAATAGTCGGGTGAGAAAAGCAAAGATACTTCTTCTTTTTACCGGTGGCACGATTGCACAGGTATATGATCATAAACTAAAAGCGCTGCGTCCTGCACAGACACCTACAGACGTTCTGCAATTCGCACCTGAGTTAAAAGAACAGTTTGAGATAGGGTATAAATTTATCTCAAACATCGATAGCAGCAACATGCATCCGAGCCTCTGGAAAACTCTCGCCGAAGCAATCTACGCAGAGTATGATAACTATGATGGCTTTGTCGTCACTCACGGGACCGACACCATGAGTTATACCGCATCAGCGCTTTCTTTTTCCTTGACAAATTTAGGTAAACCTATCGTTTTTACTGGCGCGCATCTGTATCCCGACGCACCTGGCAGTGATGCGAAAAATAATCTGAGTAATGCCTTTCATGTCGCGAGTATGGATCTTGCAGAAGTAGTGATCGTATTCGGCAGTTGGATTGTCAGAGGGAATAGGTCGGCCAAAAAGGACGAAGGATCGCTCGAGACTATCTGGTCACCCATATTCCCCGAGCTGGGACGGATCCGTATGGATATTGCATTGTGGAATTTTTCACCCAAAAGAGATGATACAAAGAAGCCTGTCTTAAGAACAGGATTTGAAGAAAAGATTATGGTCTTCACTGCCTTTCCGGGATTGCAATCGGCCTTCATTGAAAGTATTGTCGATACAGGAGTAAAAGGTATCATCATCCGTGGTTTCGGACCCGGCAATGTACCTATTTCAGAAAATTCTCTCGTCACGAGTATCAAGAAATATACAGAAAAACAGATCCCTGTCGTTATCGGATCACAGACAGCGGTCGGGCTAACCAAGCTGTCTCTTTATGAAACAGGTATTCTTGCGCAAGAATTGGGCGTTATTTCGTCAGTTGATATGACACTGGAATCAACAGTTACCAAATTTATGTGGATATTGCACCAGACGCAGGATTTGGAAAAAATTCGTATGCTGATGAAGAAGGATATTGCAGGGGAAATAATGCCCTAAAGATCCAAAGCACATGAAATATACCTAGTTTTCCAACGTTCTTCAAATGAGATCTTTTTTTTCTCTGGAAAATCCGATACTTTTATAGTATGAGACAAACTGCAAAAAAGAGCATTGTCAGAACAAAAAAAATAAGACCAAACAAAAAGTACGTTTTTATTTTTATTCTGATTACCATAATAATTTTGTCAGCATTTCTTATTAAAATGGCATGGAGCAACCCGCAGACGCGATGGCTCATTGCTGATTTATTTCCACGAGAAGATAAAAATAAGCTCACCATAGCTCCAGCTATCGCTGTCACGAGTTCATTCCCCAATGCTGTTGCAACAACGATTAATGATGCCAGTTGGCTTGATCAGACAACCGTCGCTGCCGTATATCAACCAAAAACAGCAGCAGAAGTAACAAATATTATCCTTTATGCCCAAAAATTGCATAAGCAGATAGCTATTTCAGGCATTCGGCATAGTATGGGGGGGCAGGCTTTCTTACGGGACGGTATCGTTCTTGATATGACAAAAATGGATAGCGTTACCTATAACTCAGATAAAACAGTTACAGTCGGGCCAGGGGCTACCTGGCAACAAGTGCAAAACGTTCTTGATGGGTATGGAAGAAGTGTTGCAGTTATGCAGGATTCCAACATATTTACTGTGGGCGGATCAGTGAGTGTAAATGTTCATGGTAAAGATCCTCATTACGGTTCACTCATAGCAACGATTAACTACCTGCGTGTTATAAATCCAGAAGGACAAGAGATAACAGTCAGTAGGACCCAGCATCCTGATTTATTTAAAGCAATCGTTGGAGGGTATGGATTATTTGGTGTAATTACGCAGGTTAATCTAAACACGACGGAAGATGCCAGTTATCAGTTCTCAATGAAAGAATTGAATACGAAAGATCTCCTAAATGTATTAAATGCAAATGCGGCTGATAAAACAACAGGACTTATGGAAGTACATTTATCAGTTGATCGGAGTAATTTATTTACGAAGGCATTACTGTATCGTTATAGTGAGACCCCTGCTCCAGCTATTGCTCCTGTATCAAATACAACAGGGGAAAATAATATTTGGCTGCGAAAAGCAGTGTTCCGTTTATCCGAAACAAGCGACTTTGGTAAATATGTTCGTTGGGAAGCAGAGAAATATCTGACACCGCTTGTTGAACAAAAGATTGTTACTCGTAATACCGCAATGGCAGTGCCGGTACGATTCCTAGAACATACTAGTTCTCCAACAACAGACGTACTGCAAGAGTATTTTATTCCCAAAGATCAATTTTACAATTTTCTTAATTACTATAAAAAAGTAATTATAGCAAGCAACATTAATTTGGAAAATGTGACTATTCGAAAAGTTAATAAGGATACTGAATCGAAGCTCAGTTATGCTACTGATGATATGTATGCATTTGTTGTCTACTATTCAGTTGATCGTGATCAGGATTCGCCACTTTCTTCAGTAACGAATCAGATGATGACGTATTTGAATAGCATTGATGGGAAATTTTATTTATGTTACAACGCAGATTACTCGTATTCACAACTGCAACAAATGTATCCAGAAGTTATTTCGTTTATTCAGTTAAAACAACACTATGATCCCCAAACACTATTTTCGAGCAATTGGTACGAGCGTATGGAAAAATCACAAATTTCTCCATTGTAAATAGAAACCTCACCAGTCAGAAAAATATGCAGGGGTCTGCTATACTGAATACCTCCAGGAATTTCATTCATCCTGTTTTGCTCGGAAATTTATGAAACAAGAGAAAGCTGTCAATGCCAAAAAACCAAATATGTTCGCGATGGTTTTTGGCTACAAAAAATTAGTGGGATTGCTTATCCTTTTTACAATTTTGGCAAATTTCATAGGTCTTCTTGCACCCAAAATTATCGCGCAGGGGATTGATGATTATACCAAAGGAACATTTGTCGCACAAAATTTGCTTACCGAGTTTGCACTCGTTGCGTTTGTTGTTTTTATCTTTACGTACTTGCAAAGCATTATTCAGACATTTGCTTCTGAAAAAGTTGCTCGTGATTTACGATCACTTCTTGCCGATAAGATCTCTCAGCAGGATTATGCTTTTGTGATGCGCTCGACTCCCGCCAAACTGTTAACCAATCTCACCTCGGATGTGGATGCGGTAAAGATGTTCATCGCGCAGGTAATCGGCACAATGATCGCTTCTTTTTTTCTTATTATTGGCGCGAGTACATTTCTTCTTATCACCAACTGGCAACTGGGTCTGGCAGTACTCACTATTATCCCAATAATTGGAGGGACATTTTTTGTGACCCTTGGAAAAGTTAGAAAATTATTTGGAGAGACACAAAAAATAATCGACTGGTTGAATAAAGTGATCAATGAAAGTATTTTGGGAGCTGCATTGATCCGGGTACTTGATTCGCAAAAACATGAATACGATAAATTTGTCAAAGCAAATAGTATGGCGAGAAATATCGGACTTTCGATCCTGGGATATTTTTCAATTCTCGTTCCGATTATTACTTTTGTTGCTAGTCTTGCGACGCTTGTTATCCTCGCGCTCGGGGGACATTTTGTGATAGTCGGGAGCATGTCCCTGGGCGACATCGCTGCGTTCAATAGTTATGTCGGCATTCTTATTTTTCCTATTATTATGATCGGATTTATGAGCGGCGCTATCTCTCGGTCATCGGCGTCGTATGATCGCATTGCTGAAGTTTTGTCAGAAGAACAGAGAGAATCTACCGGTACGATTCCAGCAGACCTGAGTGGCTCTATCAAATTGTCCCGGATAACTCTGCGTTTTGGTGAAAAACAAGCGCTCAAAGATATTACTTTGGAGATAAAACCCAAGACAAGAACTGCCGTCATCGGGCCGACTGCAGCAGGGAAAACACAGCTTTTGTATGTCCTCAATGGTCTCGTACAACCCGATGAAGGGCAGGTTTTATATTCCGATACGGCGCTTGCGGATCTCGATAAAGAGTCATTTCATAAGCAGTTGGGATTTGTTTTCCAAGACAGTATTATTTTCAACATAACGCTTAGGGAAAATATCGCATTTTCAGAAAGTGTTACCGATGAAGATTTAGAGAAAGCGATCAAGACCGCTGAGTTATCTGATTTTGCCGAAACGCTTCCGAAAAAAATGGATACTATTATCTCAGAGCGAGGAACGAGTCTCTCCGGCGGGCAAAAGCAGCGAATTATGCTCGCACGTGCGCTTGCTCTCAATCCCAAAGTCTTATTCCTGGATGATTTTACTGCGCGGGTAGATACTCAGACAGAGAGAAAGATCCTTGATAATGTAGCAAAGAATTATCCGGATCTCACCCTTATTTCAGTCACGCAAAAGATCGCATCAGTTACTGATTATGATCAATGTATTTTGCTCATGGAGGGAGAAGTCATCGCGATCGGCACCCATAAAACACTTATGAAAACATCACCTGAATATGTGCAGCTCTTTGAATCTCAGCAGAGCACAAGTCATTATGAAGTACAAACTTAACACAAACAATACAGATACATTTGCGGCTATCAAAAAATTTGTGCCGATACTGCGAGGGGAGCAGAAAAATATGCTGCTTGCTCTTTTGGCACTTGTCATCAATACTACGGTTTCATTGGTCGCGCCCGTTATTGTCGGTATCACAATCGATACATCAATTGTGCATAAAGAATATGCGGGGATAATCTCAGCATCATTGTTACTTTTTGCATTATTCTTTATCGGATTTGTTGCAAGTTATTTCCAGACCAAACTCATGGGAGCGGTTGGTCAACGGTTATTGTTTGGTCTCAGAAATGCTGTTTTTGTCAAACTGCAAGAACTGCCGGTAGCGTTCTTTAATCAAAATAAAGCAGGGGATTTGATCTCCCGTATCAACAATGATACCGATAAGCTTAACCAATTTTTCTCTCAAGCGCTGATGCAATTTGTTGGAAGTATTTTTATGATGGTCGGTGCCGCTATTTTTATAATAGTGCTGGATTTCCGTTTGGGACTTACTGCTCTCGCTCCCGCAGCGCTCGTCCTCATTTTTACCCGACTTATTTCTCCATGGATCAAAAAGAAAAATGCCATTAATCTGCAGGCAGTTGGGGGAATGAGCGCAGAGATTGCGGAAAGTCTAGATAATTTCAAAGTCGTCGTCGCGTTTAACAGACGGGATTATTTCAAAAAGCGGTTCGAGACTGTTAATCAGGCAAATTACGAAAGTGCCGTAGGAGCGGGGATCGCTAATACAATTTTTACTCCGGTCTATGGACTGGCAGCCAGTATCGCGCAAATTATTGTGTTGTTCTATGGTATTTATCTTATTTCTCACCATCAGTTCACCATCGGATTTTTGATCAGTTATTTTGTGTTTCTGACGCGTTTTTACGATCCGATACGGCAAATTGCCAGCATGTGGTCTTCTTTTCAGGTAGCGCTTGCCGGGTGGGATAGAATTTCTGCTGTGCTTGAGATGTCGTCCGATCTCTCTGTTTTGTCGAAAACTGATGAAGCATCACACGCTGGAATACTGACGTTTCATGATGTTTCTTTTGGGTATGACGGGAAAACTGTGTTGAAGAATGCAAGTTTTACTTTGGAAAAAGGCAGAACGTATGCATTGGTTGGGCCAACCGGTGGGGGTAAGACAACCACTGCTTCTTTGATGGCAAGGCTTTATGATCCGCAGAGTGGTGAAGTGCTTTTGGATGGGCAGGATATCAGATCATATAAACCAGCTGATCGGGCACAAAAAATTGGTTTTATTCTTCAGGAACCGTATCTTTTTACCGGGACAGTGCGGGATAATATTTTGTATGGAAATGATACGTATAAAGATTATTCTGATGATGATCTGACAACGGTGATCAAAGAGCATGGCCTTTCAGAGATGCTCAAACGGTTTGACCAAGGAATTGAGACAACAGTAACAAGTCATGGAGAAACAATCAGTCTAGGGCAACGGCAGTTGATTGCCTTTGTCCGGGCGATTCTTCGCGAACCACAATTACTTATTTTGGATGAAGCGACTGCCAATATCGATACAGTAACTGAAAAATTGCTTAGTGAGATTTTGGATAAATTACCCAAAGATACTACCAAAGTGATTATCGCACATCGATTGAATACTATCGAGAATGCTGATGAAATTTTTTTCATCAACGCAGGAGAGATCGTCCAGGCGGGATCTTTCAAACACGCGATGAGCCTTTTGCTCGAAGGGAAAAGAAAAAGTTAAAAAGGATTGAAACGGATATTTCATAAACCCACAAAAGTTCTGCATAATCATTAAATTAGCGTTCGGTTACAACCCTTGACAAATTATTTCGCTTTTTGCTACTATAGGCGCTTATATGGCTGGACCGGTAGAAAATAAAGGATCAATAACATTAAGAAATGCAAGAGAAGTTGCTGCAGCGTTTGGTGTTGGAGTAGCGGGAGGATACCTTGCAGGAAGAGCGTTGCGAAGAGGCATGGATGGCAGATCAGCACGAGTACCCCAAGGTACTACTGAAGAACGAACAAAAAGATATTATAATGAGGCGCAAAGTTATCTTACTGGCCAGCTTCAGGGGACCTGTCATTTTGGCTATACCGAAGTAGGCCAACCTTTTGCATTAGGAACAGCTTTGCATGGTATGGAAGTACAGCTTGGTCAAGCACTTGGGTTGGAACCAGGGGCAACAGTGGTTGATGCTGGTTGCGGCTTCGGACGGGTTGCAAAAACAATGGCGAGTGAGTTTGGTCTTAATGTTATTGGGGTAGATCTCGTGCCACAGCGCGTGGAAGAAGCTCGTCGATTCGCACAGGAGCATGGCGTCTCTGATAGAGTTTCTTTCATTGAGGGTAGTTATTCTAAGCTACCCCTTAAGGACAATTCTGTTGATGCAATTTATACTATGGAAACTTTATGTCATGCTGATTCACTTGAAGACACACTAGCTGAATTTAGGAGGGTACTTAAACCAGGTGGAAAATTAGTAAATGTTGAGTACACAATCCCACCTCATGAATCACTAGGTCGAATACGCCGGAAAATAACTGATACTATGGTGAATAATACCGGAATGGCTAGTATAGGACACTTTACCCATGGAGCTTTTCCATCTATTATGGAGTCTGCGGGTTTTGAAGGCGTTGATGTTAGAGACATTAGTCAAAACGTATGGCCTACCTGGCATCATCTATTCAAGCAAGCTCTTCAAGATAACAGGACCAAACTTTTGCCAAAAATATTGCACGGTACACTAATGGATACTCCAAATTTGGCAGGGTCATTAATGATTTGGCCCTACCGTCGTCAACTTAGAGAAAATATCATTACTTCCACTAAACCAAATATAGATTCTCAACAAGGGAAAATTTAAAAACTCAAAGATCTCAGTTCTCTTATACTCAATGATTTGATTAAAAAAGGGATTATTTTTGTATCTTATTCCGTTGCCAACGGGAAAGAGATAAGAAGATTGTTAAACACAACAGAATGACAACGGAGAGGATAACTATCGGTAACTCTGCATTACTGAGTTTGTTTGTTATGGTACTTGTTGTGGTCGGACTTCTCATCGTATTTTTCGTATTTAAAGAAAACTCTTATACGTCGGCAATTATAGAGGTAGATAAAAAACAAAAAGTCATCGCATCAGGTCCTTATGCCGTAGTCCGTCATCCGATGTATGGCGGAGCACTTATCATGCTCCTTGGAGTACCTATTGCTCTTGGGTCATGGTGGGGTTTGCTGTCATTCCTTCCGATAACAATTGTTATTATCTGGCGGCTTCTTGATGAGGAAAAATATCTTCTGAAGCATCTGTCGGGTTATGTGGAATATAAAAAGAAAGTACCATTTCGTTTGGTCCCTTTCCTTTGGTAAAATCCTAACCTCTTGCTATAATCAGATTCATGAAACTTTATTCGTGGAATGTGAATGGGATACGGGCTGTCGTCAATAAGGGCTCATTTCAGAAATTTGTGGAGGAGCACCAGCCTGATGTCCTGTGTCTTCAGGAAACGAAAGCAATGCAGGGACAGGCAGCAATAGATCTCCCGATGTATCAGGAATTCTGGAGTTCAGCTGAAAGAGCAGGATATAGCGGCACCGCAATTTTTACCAAGAAACCCCCGCTTGACGTGACATACGGATTTTCCAAGGCTCTTTCAGATATTCCGGATATGCGTGACTTGTACGGTGACCTGACCCGTGAGGGGAGACTCGTCACTGCGGAGTTTGAGAAGTTTTTTGTCGTTACCGTCTACACACCCAACAGTAAAGACGATCTCACTCGACTTTCTCTTCGTGCTGGTGTATGGGATGTAACCTTTCTCGCGCACGTTAAAGAACTTGAAAAGAAAAAACCAGTACTTTTCTGCGGTGATCTAAATGTCGCACATACGCAAGATGATCTCGCGAATCCTAAGCCCAATCGCGGGAAGCATGGCTTTACTGATGAAGAGCGGGAAGGATTTCAGAGTTTTATTGATGCAGGGTTCATCGATACGTTCCGGCTTTTTCATACAGGAAATGGTCACTATACGTGGTGGACAAATTGGTCCAATGCGAGAGCGCGCAATGTCGGGTGGAGGATCGATTATTGGCTCGCCTCAGCATCGCTGAAAGATACGATTAAAGAGGCGAAAATCCATGCGGATGTCATGGGCAGCGACCACTGCCCGGTCAGTGTAACGATTGATGTATAAAATATTCTTTTCTAAATCTAGCGGCAAAAAGTCCGTGATTATACAGGAGATATTGAATCCTGTAGTTATTGACTTTTCTGAGGTTGATAGTATAATGAAGCACAATGGCCGAGCAAAAAGTTTCTCACAATTCTTTTTCTATATCTGAGGCAATTCGTTTTGGTTGGCAGGTTGCTACCAAAAATATCTGGTTTTTTGTTGCACTGATTCTCATAAGTGAAGGAATTAGCCAGATTATTTCCTTTATATATAATAACCTTTTAGCTAATGGGGATATGTTGGTTAGATTACTAGGCGTTATTGTTTTCGTTATCGGATGGGTTATTAATATTGAAATCAGTTTTGCAACATTTGTGATTTATTTTAAATTTGTTGATAAGAAAAAGACTTCATTAAAAGACTTGTTCGCTTACTTTGAGACAAAGCTCCTTTGGCGTTATTTTGTAGTATCAACCATTCAAGGTTTTATTATTATACTGGGTTTGTTACTCTTCATTTATCCAGGAATTTATTTTGCTACTAAGTACTGGTTTGCGAACAATATTTATGTTGACAAACGCACGGGAATTATCGAATCGTTTAAGGAGAGCGCAGAGTTAACAAAAGGTATAAAACGCAAACTTTTCCTTTTCGGACTTGTGCAAATACTCGTCTCGTTAGCTGGTTTACTGGCTGTGGTGGTAGGACTATTCGTTGCCATTCCTATTACGTATCTCTCCGATATTTATGTGTATCGTAAAGTATCGAAAACGTTAAAGTAATTTAAAGCCACAATAGTTCTGCTATACTGTCGATATGTTATATGCAGTGATAGGCACCAGTGCTGGAAAATCCCGTGAGGAGATTATGGCTATTTATCCTCGGCATAAGGAGTTCCTTGATCAGTTTGTCGCTCGCGGCGAGGTGATAGGTGTCGGTCCCTTTACCGACCCAACAGGTGGAAATATGGCGCTCTTTAGAACTCGTGCTGCGGCTGAGGAATTCGCCAAGTCTGATCCGTTCTTCCTGGAAGGAGCCGTGAAGGAATATAAGATCAAGGAATGGGCAGACACCATGCTTTCCTAAAAGAAACACTGCAAAAGTTCTGCTAGAATTAGCTTCATGAATCTTTCTGTTGGGGCGGTGTTATGATGTCCCATTTTTAGAATTTCACTTCACATTCATAGTTTCAAAGTAATTGCCACCCTTTCTTAGTTTCTGCTTCCTCAGTTGTGGTATAATCCAAGCACACAGCTCATAGTTGGGAAAGAAGGAATCTTATGAATATTCAAACGAATCAGATAGCAAATTATATCCGCATCGGCGTTATCGGGCTTATCGTTCTCCTGCTGGTGTTTGGATCATTCACTATTGTTAGCGCGGGGCATGTCGGCGTTGTTACAAGGTTTGGTGCCGTTAACCGCGTTGTTGATCCTGGGATAATTCTCAAGATTCCGCTGGTTGAATCGGTAAATCAGATGGAGACACGGACACAAAAAGAACAAGTTGATGCAGCCGCAGCTTCAAAAGATTTGCAGGAAGTAAAATCAACTATTGCGTTAAATTATCATTTGGACGGAGCAAAAGCGGTTGTCGTTTATCAAAATATCGGTACTGAATACGTTGATCGTGTTATTGCACCAGCCATGCAGGAAGCATTTAAAGCAACGGCAGCACAATTTACCGCTGAAGAGTTAATCGGTAAACGTGAAGCAGTCAAACAAGCAGCATACTCAAGACTTAAGGAAAGACTCGCGAGATATAATATTATTGTTGACGATTTTAATATCGTTAATTTTGATTTCTCACAAGATTTTAATTCCGCTATTGAGCAAAAACAGGTAGCACAACAGAATCTTGAACGCGCAAAAATTGAAGCAAA
>DATLSZ010000038.1:0-64883 GCA_035533875.1 Candidatus Acidiferrales bacterium | reverse complement strand
AATGCGAGAAATGCATAAGCGATGTTCTTTTTAAGAGAATTCGCGTCAAAGAGCGGCTGATTTTGTGCAGCTGCTTGACCGGCAAGTGCAGAAGGCTGTCCTATCTGTACATTGGCAACGATAACTTTTGCGGATGGAGTTGGTGTCGGCTGCGACGAAATAGCAGCGGCAATTGGGGCAGGGGTTGGAGAGATAGTTGTCACTGCCGTATCTGAGACGGTTCCGTTATCATTGTACGGACTACCGAATTCCTGCACAACCAGCGTTGTCTGTGTTCCCGTTAAGATCCCCGACTGGATTGCAAATCCGATATCAGTATAATTTGACGAAAGTAAATTGGCACGGTGCTCTGGACTATTCATCCAAGCAGTTACTACAGCGTCACTTGAGTCAAACCCTCGTGCCAAATTCTCTCCTGCATAGAGATAGTTATATCCTGCAGCTCTTATCCAAACCCACGGTGTTGTTCCGTCAGGCGAAACATGCGCCCAATAATCTTTGGCGAACATGTCTTTTGCTTTATTTTGTGCTGCTTGGGTCAATTCTGGGTTAAGAACTAACGGCGCCAGTCCATGCGCTTCCCTATCAACGTTGGTATCTTTCAAGAGATCCTCAACAGTTATCGAAGCAGTCGAGTCTCCAAGCACCGCCGGATATTCCCGGTGAGTTCCTTGGATAATGATAAGCCCAGCGACAAGAAAGGAAATAATTAACAATAAACTATCATGATGGAGTACACGGGACCTGTGGTTATTTGATTCGTGAGGTATTAAAAGATGCCGCAATATCTTCTTCATTCCTCAAGTATAGCATCCTGTAAAGTGAAGTGTAAATAAAATCATACAACTCGATATCTTGTTGGATGTCTTTCCGTCTACTAAACTTATTATTCCCAGGGTTCTGGTGGGACATCTCCATGGGGTAAATCTTGACCTTCTTGCCCTATAGTATCTGCCGGAAGAGGATATGTTAAAGGAGGAGCAGCCTCGGGTTGTCTACCAGTGCCTATCTCACCTACTTCTTCCTGTTGTTCGACTGCTGGCTGTGTTCCACCTTCGATTCTGTCTCTGCGTCTCAGAGCAATCCTGCGACGACCGCCTTGCAAACGATTTACAGCACCTCCGACTAAATCAAACACTCTATCGGTAAGTAACGGATGTTGAGCAGCTCGAGCTTGCACAAAATATTCTTCTTCAATCTGCACCGGATTATCACTCGCCTCCAATGTGGGTCTTATCGGTACCCCTCTAAAAACCTGTCCTTCTGGAGTAAAGACAGTAATGTAACCTGGAGCGAATACAGTCTGTACATCACCTAATTGCACCTTACGGTCACCCGGCAATCCTTCCGGCTGATCTCCATCTGGATACTGCGCATTTCTTGCTGCAAGTATCTGAGCAGCCGAACCTGCACCAGTACCCGGAACATTTCCTACCGTCGCAACAACACTATATCCACCCATCACTGCAAGTGCCGGATCTGTTACCTCATCAAATTGAAGAACTACCTGTCCGTTATGTTCTTCTCTCATTTTCCGTATAGCATCCTTATCAGCATCTCCAGCACCCAATACTAACAACATATCCACCGGCGAAAGCTTCAAATCATTTATCGCAAGTTTAATTAACAGTTGTTTCAATGAAGGATCAACATTGGGATCAGTAGGCAAATCAAGAATATTGACGCTACTTGGTGCGGCTTCACCTCTTGCTTCATCTTCACGAGAATTACCCCGTGTGATCGGATCTCTGGTACCAGACGGAAGTAAACCATTGGCAAAATTGAGTATCGCTTTCAATACTTGTTCTTGTTCTGGTAAGGTTTGAATTGTTTCATAGATACCATACATTGGTCCTGTTAATAATTCTCTTTGTGCATCTGTCAACGTGGATACATTATCAGTTAATTGAAATCTTCCGTAAGGTCCGGGTTGTACCCCCCTTTGTTGTGGAAGGAGTACATGTGCAGCGGCATCTCTTATTTGAGTGACTTTTGGAACTAACGCCGGTGGGACATTTGGCAACCTATGCATTGCATCAGGATCTTGTCCATTATCAATAATATCCTGTGGTACTTCAACCCGAGACCAGTCTGTTAAGACAGTCATAAGTTGGAGTACTTCATGACGACACCTTGTCCTAAAACCAGGATCGACCGGTTCACGTCGTTGTGCAAGCATAGCATCAACGAAAGCTCCAGCTGCTCTATACGGACTGACCATCCCGTCACGTTCAGTAAATAATCCGAGTAATCCGTCCGGTGAAGGCCTTCTTCGCTCCCAAGATATCCCTGCTTGATCGACGTCATCTTCTACTCCTCTCAATACTGTTTTATCAGACTTTAAGTTAAGAATCGCGACTTTACCGGTATAGGTTCCCTCTTTCCTGTGATGCGCGCGCGTCAATGCTTTAGCAACTTCCTCAACTCCTCCAGGTTTATGAGAATCTCCTATAACTACTGCCGTTGGATACCCTCTCATAGCATCAAAAGCTGATGCTGGGGTTGCACCAGGAGCCCGTTCTGGTCTTCCCGGCCTGCCAGGATTCATAGTGGTAGTCTCTGCCATAGCTGGTTGTTGTGGCAATCCGGGAGCGATGGCACCCTCGCCAACTCCACGCAAATGAATTCTCCTTGATGAAACCGGAGAAGTAACACCGCGTGGCGCGCCGTCACGCATTGGCAATCCTCCTTGTTCTCCACGTGCTTCCATAGGCATCATACCTTATATCCTTTCTTAAAAGAGTATCTCATATGTCTAACGTTATTTAGCATTATCACTGCCTCCATTCGCATTAACATCCGGGAAGAAATTAGTAATTATTGTTTTGAGTACATAGGGAAATTCGTTATCAATAGCTTCCTCCAACGCACCATGTGTTTCTTCTGATTGATTATCATGAAACGCAATGATTGCTTCTGTTAATTGTGGTGCATCTACAAATAACGGAAGTAATGTATATAAATCATCATTTTCTGCTGAAAAAAGAGGGCTAAATTGAGCCGTGTTTTCATTTACTGTTCCCGGTTCAGGGACTACTATACCTAATCGTGCCAGAAGCGTAACTAGTTGAGAATCCTCACTTATTCTTTCAATCATCCGATCTCCATACTCAGATCCGGTACCAAATGTCCGTACATGACGGGCAATAGTATCAATCATATTCAATCTTCTACTTTCTATTTCCGTATTGTCTTCCAACAAACTAGTTATGCCTGCTTCGCTAGTTTCACCCTGTTGACCTGATCTTGCAGTACCGGCTAACCTGCTAAGATCTTGTCTCATAAGGCTTAACTCACTTTGAAGCACTTGTGCCAATGCCTGCGCAGATTGGCCGCCGGAATTTGCAGTTGCAAGTGCTGCAAGAATTCCTCCAATTTCTGAAACCGCTTCTTTAATCCCTCTGTTTAATGCTTCTGTCGGATTTGCTCCACTACTATTTCTTCTCTCTATCTCCAGTTCTACAAACGCAATAATGTTATCAAAGAGTACATCTTTACTCACATCGGAAAAACTGAATAACGTCAATCTCTTCTCTAACCGTTCGCGTAATTCGCTCGCGTCGCCATTAACAATAGCTTCTTCAATACCTATCTCTCCTACTAAAGCGTCCAGTAAATATCCTCTTCCAAATGGCTGCCTGGCAAAAGTAAGCGGATCCAATGGTGCTCGTTTTAACTGAAGGAAATTAAGCATATCCATGGCAGTCTCTCCAGGTACGGGATACCCAAGTAATTCTTCAAGTTCTGCGGCAATATCTCTTTCAGTACCTTCATCTGTTCTCTCTACAGGCCGGGGTAATCCTTGTTGAAATTTCTCAATGAGTCCTGGTATAGCTGCTTCCGAGCCTCCAGATATCGATTGTAGAAAGGCAATTATTGCATCTTCAGTATTACTTGGCACAGGAGCACCTAATACATTTTCAATCTCTGCACCCAGTTCACCCCGGGCATGTGCCTGCTGGAACTGCTCCCATCGCGCTTGAACTTCCTCCGGAGTGCCCTCTACTAAAGCACTATATATTTTTATTGCATCCTGGGATCTATTGCTGATCCAGGAAGTAAGAATTGCTTCTGCCCATATTGTTTCATATCCCGGCAATACAAACTCCCTATCTGGCGTCTCATCAGGTGCTTCTCCGTTAATTGCGTGATGCATTCCATCTCTGATACGAGCAATAAACTCGCCAAATGTTTTTCCTTGTTTGGCTGTAAGTTCTAAGTATGCGTCCGTATTAACTCTTGATGAGTGTGCGCTCAGAGATCGTTCCGCGGCTTTTTTGACGAGATACTGCATATATCGAGGGTCAGCTAAATCCTCCTGTAACGCTTGCAGACGAGCCTGCAAATCGGGAGATACTGCCATATAAGTATCAAGGCCAACTTCTCTGTTAAATAGCTCTAACTCCGCAAGAGCTCGGATATCAGCACCGATGTGTGGACTATAAAATAGTAAATCCAGCATTCTTGTCTCACCAAAGGTAAGTCTAAGTCCTTCTTCATCTTCTATGATAAGTGTATCTGCCGGAAGAGGTTGTGCTGTTCCTGAAAAATCCAAGTAGCGAACTTGCGCGTGTGCAGGTTCTACCATACCCATACCTTTCACATATACCGCAAGTTCTCGTGTCATAAAGTGAGTTATAGCAGCGATTTGTTCATCTCCGTTGGGATCAGGTCTTATACCTAACAGTGTACGTGCGGTCCTTAAATCATCTTGTTCTGGGACTCTGAAAGTCATTAATGTTCCCGTGTTACCAAGAACATCTTTCGGAACATTCCCAAGTCGTTGATCCGCATAAATAAAATCAAGGCCGAGAGAACGCCATCGTGCCGCAACATCTTTCATTTGTGCTTCGAGTGGACTGCCTGGCCTCAGTATTTTTCCAATTTCATCAACGATCATTGCTAATCTATCCGGTGAGTACATTAGGTGTTTCTTTGCTTCAAGAAGCATGCCGCCAAAAATCAGCGCATATCCCATATCATCAAGCCCGTCAGTCTGGAAATTTGTAATTCCATTAAATAATTCAAGAATATTCATTCTCGTATCTCCCTGGAGAGATAAGCCGGCTCTACTTGTGGAGACGACTTCTACAAGGCCAGTAAACCATTTGACAAAACTTGCCGCTTCTCCTTGATAGTCAGGTTGCTCTGTTGCTTCAATAATTACCTGAGCTAACTCCAAGAAATTTCCGGGCATATGATCACTTCCGGTAATGAGATCTAATCCCGTCAATGCGTCTCTCCCTTTTCGCTCCGCATAACCCATAAACCGTTGTTTTGTTGGATCTGTGGTAGTTGCGATTTTTGATATATCATCACCGAAAACTGCTTTATGCACAAACTTTTTAATTGACATCAAGCTGTCAGTATTTTCTCCGGTTCCAGCAGTGGAATAAAATGCATTTGTTAGCCATTCCACCACCTCAGTATAATAAGTAGCGGGATCCATATCTCCGTGATCGAGTACATCCATTCCAAATAGTATTTGAGTTAGATCTCCCGGAGTTAATTCTCTGACTGGTGTTTCTACACCTAAATTTTGCGCTAGTCTTGCAATGTTTTCAGCTGGTGTCGCATCGCCTTGTTTATTGGCTTTTGGATGCCAAACCCATGATGGTATCCCGTGTGCTGCCAATCCCACTGCGTAGAGCATAAGCAAAACTGTTTTACCGGAATCTGTTTCTCCAAATACACCAACACGATCACTCACAGCTTCAATATCCACTTGAAATCTCCCAGGTAAGACTACTTCATCATCAGTGTAAAGACCACCGATCTCCCAGAGTCTCTCATCAGGTATATCATGAAGGTTTGGAAAATGACTTGACCAACGAACGAGATGTCTCCGCGCTTCTCCATCATAGTCAGATAATGGGGTGAGTGGGAATAGTGACGCAAAGTCATCCTTAGCCAAACCAACCGGAATACTCTCTCTCCCTACGACCATTGGTCGTTGAGCACTGTCCCCTGCTTTAACCGCTTGTGCTAATCCTTCATAGGGTCTTGGATCAACTGTTATATTGATCGGTCGTCCACTTGCTGCTGCTTGTTCTATCCGATGGGCTAACATATCTGCATGTTCGGAAGTATCCGACCCGACAAGATATGCCACAACTTCAAAATCTCCGCCTGTTCTATTACGGAGTCTATCTGTCATTTGCGTAAGACCTCTTTCAAGATCACTACCTCTTGCTGATACGCTCCCTCTTGCTCTTCGTAACAGTTCGTGTGTCTGACCAAACGATCTTCCAGTCTCATCGGGATGCCGCTGCTGGCCCAACAGTAAATACGTCCCGGGAACCTCCATCCCTCCGGTGAGCATCGCACTCTCGATATCTAACCCGTCACTATCTGCTCTTTTTGGATTTGAGGGTGCGGCAAGTGGTTCAACAAGTAATCTTCTCCAGTGCGGAAAATCAATTTGACGATCTATCGTTTCCTGAGTTGTGTGTTCGCCAACAGCACGAGGTGGATATGCCAAGACAATTTTATCCGCTGAGTCTCCACCAACAAATGGACGTCCAATCAACGTATGGCTAACTCTGCCTCCATGTTGTGAAAAAGCAACACCGACAGGCTCACCTGTATTTACAGCACGAGTTAAGGCTTCGTCCAATGCTCCCTTCTCATGGTCTCTTGCTTGTTCATGAGTTTGGGGCACATGCCGCACAGCTCTCACTGTTGCCAACCGAGGTTCTACTACTGCACCTGGGAGTGCAGCCCTTTCACCAGGGCCGCCCCTTCTCACCCATATGCTTCGAGGTAATTTTGCTGGTGTCATTGTTCTACGGACAGAAGCACCAACAAGTGCACCTCCTTCATGTTGTGGTCCATCTCCAGCTGGAACTGCGTCACTCTTTCTCATTTTTACTATAGCTAAACTATAGATCTGTATCATACCATATTTATACCACAATGTTCAACTTGTAAATACAGTATTATCATGTTATAATTATTTAACTATGAGCTCCTTAAATAGACCCGAGGGGAGACCCGAAAGAGGTAGTAGCCCGTTGGGCAGTGAAGGGCAAAGCGGACCTGGAAGTACAGGACCCCGTGCTTCCCGTCGTATTCATATTAGATTACCAGGAGGATTAGGACGCAAAGCACCTGGCCCTGGGCAAGAACAGGGAGCTGGTCCACGTCCCGCCTCACCAGCCGGTGGTGCTGAATATCACGGTGTTCCGGGAAGACCACCAGGTGCACCTGGAGAACCCGGTAGAGGTGCTGGTGTTCCAAGAGAACCTAGTGCTGCTGCAGGCAGGGCAGGGGTTCCAGGAAGTGATCAACCACGTAGCACGGATCAAGGAGCAGGACGAGCAGCCGGAACAGAGAGAGGCGCAGGACCAAGAACCGATGCAGGATGGAACCGAAGGCCAAGAACAGAGAGAGGCGCAGGACCAGGATCTGAAGCAGGCGCAGGATCAGGATCTGAAACAGGCACAGGACCAGGATCTGAAGCAGGCGCAGGACCGAGATCTGATGTAAATGCGGGGAGTGACACGGGAACAGACAGAGGTGCAGGATCAGGATCTGATGCAGGTCATGAAAGAGGTTCTGAAGCTGCAGGTGGAGCTGGCGGCGGAAGAGGAAATGGCGGAGGCCGAAGAGCAGCTTCGGGAGGAGACGATAGTTCTGGTGCACGAAGCGTTTTTGCTGCTGCAGAACGTAGGATAAGACGTATTCCAGACCCTGGAAGCGCCGATGTAGTAACAGGCGCAAATCCAGCTTTGCCTCTCAGTGATAGACATGCAGAATTATTGAAGGACAGTGTCGATTTACTTGGTAATATGATAAAAGACAGAGCTGAATCGTATCGACGTAATCCTACAAATCAACTAGTGAGCGGTGCTACGTCACTTGCGTCAGCAGGATTGGTACTCGCTACTGCGGTGGATCCATTGTGGGGATTTTCTGCAATTCCGCTTACCCTAGAGAATGTTGTAACCGCTCCACCATTATTAAGAAGGAGCAAACTTCATGATGTATTTCCTTATAGAGTTGCAGTGCAAGTCGCATCTGCCAACGCTAAAACACTTGGTATGGAACTGGCCGAATTAATCAATAGAGGATTGGCTGATCTAGCACACGTATATGGTCACACACCTTCTGTAGCAGGAGCTCTCATAACTGCGGGAGGATTTACGGTATGGGGAGGCGCAAAAGTCCGTGAAGGAATGCGAGGAAGAAGACAGAAAAAACTTCATAGAGGACTTGTCGCGACTTATAAAACAGATAAAGTTAACCGTGATCGTTTACCATTGGATGTTGGTACCGCAAGTATACCGGGGCGACTCCAGCTCGATCTCAGAGAAGCAGAAGAAGCAATGACAGGAAGCGCAGCATACTTAGCTCTCCAACACCATGAAGCTGCTGTATTGGGAGGAGCCCAGGGATTACCTGCACCTGTTGTATATGCCTTAAAACAAGAATTAGCGCAAACGCACGGACTGCGGATTAGGCAGCTTAAGGGAGAACTCGATGCCAGAGATCTTTCACGAAGGCCGACCTATGATGGACTCCCTGCCAATGTATTCTCACGGAGAGAAAGACAAGTGGCCCAAAAACATTTAGTACTAGCACCTCCACGCCGCACAAGAACACAGGGACATGGCCATAGAGCGTAAGCTTATTGATAAACAGCCTTTGTCGTTAGTCCAACTCTTTTCCCATTAACAGGTATTTTGAGGAGAAATCCCAGGGTATTGGCGATACTCAAACCAACTCTGATGCCCGTGAATGAGCCGGGGCCGGGATTGACTTCAATCGCATTCAAATCCTTTAACTGCAAACCCCGTTCCTTAAGCATTTTCTCAAGTATCGGTAACACAACTTGCGCCTTTCTCGTATCAAGCGGTTTTTTGTTAATAAACTCCTTGCCGTCGATTTTCAATCCGACCGTCACTTCTTTATTATTTGTTGTATCAATCAATAAAGCAATCATAATTCTTTAATCCTCAATCTTTAATCTTACATCTAAGTATCCTGGTCTCAAGATCTTCCACGGCTTCTTCGTACAGTCAATCACGGTTGATGCTTGTTTCACATGGCAAACGCCGGGAACGACATAATCAACTTGTTTTACCAGTTCCTCATCCAAATCCTCAAATGCATAAGGTGTTGCCTCTCCCGCAAAATTTGCTGATGTGCCCAGGAGAGGGACACCGACACCGTTGATAAGGGCAAGTGCCGTCAAATGGTCAGGTACCCGTACACCCACTGTATCTGTACCGCCGCGAACCAATTCGGGAACTCTGTCATTTCTGCTCGCAAGGACAATCGTGAGAGCTCCGGGCCAATAAGGCTTTATCAATTTTTCAACAACATCCTGCTGGATCTCTTGAACATATTTCTGTGCCATGTGAAGGCTTGAAACCAGTACCGGAACTGCTTTATTTTCAGGTCGTTTGCGTATCCGGAATAGCCGCTTCACTGCCTCTTCATCGTCAATCCTGCAGCCAATCCCAAAAGCCGTATCTGTCGGAAAAATTACAATGCCACCTTTTTTAAGAACCCGAATCGCTTCTGTCACATCATCCATGCAAATATTCTAGCATACTCATGGTTAAATGATCTCTTAAGTGATATAAAACATATTTTTTGCAATTGAAACAAAGGCCGTGAAGTTTTGCGAGTGAACGCATCAGGGGGAATCCGGCGTACTGCCGAAGGGGGCGGATAGTCCCCCGATAAGTGAATGAGCAAAATAGGCCGACTTTCTTTGCAAAGAGTTTTGGTTCTTTTGCGGAAAAAGAACAAAAAAAGAAATTATGTTAATACCTACAAATCAAAAAAACCTTTATGCTTTTTGTTACGAAAATGTAAATAACTTTCTTGACTTTCCACGCACACCCCTCTATCCTAGATATAGCATGGATCCGACACAACCACCACAGCAAGCTCAACCAGAAAAGCCAGAACAGCCAACAGAACAACCGGAGCAAACTGCGACTGAATATTATAATATAACCCGCAAACGTTCGTTTCTGTTCTCACGATTTACCGTAATCACCTCAATGGTAATCTTGATGGTAACACTTGGGATAAATATCTTTGCACTCGCTTCTCCAAATACAAGCAACATAAAATCAAACGCATATCAGGACAATCCCGAAAAAAATTTGCCATCTCCTCCCGCCGGATGTTCCTATCAGCGTACAAAAAAAGGGCTGGCAGTCACTTGCCCAACATCTGCTCCGACCAGTGCAAATGAATTTCCTGTCAGCGTCGTACTTCCCAAACTTCCACCAGAATGCAATCTGCAAGCATCGGAAAGCGGAAGTATGATCAAATGTACTTCACCTCACACGCCGATTCCCACAACACCTGTGATACTTCCAGTAAACTGCATCACTACACCGCAGGCAAATATAACGGCATGTAAAAATAATGAAGATAAAATTGTCGCAGTCCCGCTACCTTCGCTTCCCGGAGGATGTAGCTATACACAACAATCAAATAAGGATTTTATTTCATGTGAATCGAAGTGATTTATAAAATTACAAAAGCTCTTGATACCTTTGATACTCCTGATACTTTATTCCTCAAACCGTATCTTCCTTGTATCGTCTCCCAGATATTCAAAGTAAATATTGATCCGTTTCTCAGGCAGCAGATTCTCTACCTTATCCGGCCATTCAATTGCTACCACATTCTCCGGATCTCCCATTATTTCTTCCAAACCCAGATCAACCGCTTGAGATTCATTTTCAATTCTGTACAAATCCAAATGATATAAATTCTTTAATCGTAAATCTTTATTCTTCAATCCAGTCTTGTACGTCCTCATAATGATAAATGTCGGAGAGATAATATTTTTTGTAATCCCCAAACCTTTTGCCAACCCCTGCATAAACGTCGTCTTGCCGGCTCCAAGATCGCCATAGAGCGCGAGTACCTCGCCACCCTTGAATGTTTTTGCGAAATCCAACCCTAGCTGTTGTGTTTCTTTAAAACTTGAAGTAATTGTTATCTTTTTCATAAAACTTTTGACTTTTAATTTTTGACTTTTAACTTTTTAAGGTATACCAGTATACCACAGGCTATGAAGAGAACTCCACCGATACTCATTGCAATAAATTTGGGCAAAGAACTTGATGAACCTGCCACCATAACCATTTGCTTTGGAACTATTGTATTACTCTTTTTTGACGATTTCGTTCGCGTACGAAGAACAGACGTAGGACGAGAGCTGATACTTGCAGTCTGCGTACCTGAAATAGCATTGCCTTCGCTTTGTGAAACCGAGATCTCATCAGCGAGGATAGCTTTATCATTCACTGTACTGATTGTTGTCTCACTCATTATTTGCTTTGGAGTCACAGTCGGTTTTGGTATAGCGGCAGGTTTCATTGTCGGCACAGGTGTCGGTGTATCGGTAGGTTTGGGACTACTATTGGGACTGCCACGTGTTGCCGAAGCCAAAACTTGAAAACCGCCTGTTCCATCCGGGGTTCGTCCGATAGAGACATCAGCCCCAGGATCACTCGCATAAGCATACTGATCAATTAAAGCCCCGTCAGAGGAAAACAACGCGACTGTATCTCCACTATTATTAAACATAAATGAGGAGAGTTCAAAAACAACATGCTCTGCGTCACTTCCCTGCACCATGGATGTTATCCGTTTTTTCGAACTGCTTCCGGTATCACTGATAAAATCCGTATCATCATCAATCCAATAATTGGTAATATCAATGCCATCCGGAACATACAGCTCTACCCATTCTTTATCGCCATTACTCGGATGCGGCAGAAATTCATTGATTACTGGTTTTGAATCGGCAAAAACGCGAGACACAATAGAGAGCAAAGAGCAAAACAAAACAGTAAATATGAAAACACGTAAATAGCTCATCCATTTAGAGTATAAAAAAAATTATTAGCTGAGTTCAAGTATGAAAATATCGAAACTATTTTACAGCGTGGTTCCGAATTTTGTTCAGCGTAGTTCAGCGCACCTACTAATTGAGGACTATCTTATCTTCTTCAAAGATGCTTCCCAAGGTATAGTGATCAGTAAATGAGATGTCATGTCCATTGGGTATATACGGATCGTCCATGACATAATTGCCATTTGATCCACTTTTGATCACGACAAAATGCGTGCCGCCATAGGCATAGATTCCGACGATCACCGGACCGCTCGACAAAGCATCATCAAGCGAGACACCGACCCGTGATAATGAAACACCTTTCACGCTGATTGACTTGGCAAGCATCGCGGTATCAACTGCAAAGTTATTGCCCCCGCTCATTGCGATATCACCTGGCAAAATATCCTTATGACCCATATGACTCAGCACCATCGCAATTGAGGTAATCAAACAACCATACCCTGCCATCGAATACCCGCTTTGTCCGTTGATAGCTAGTGCTCCCCACTGTGTATCACGCTGATTGTAATAACATCCCCACCCATCGCATGACGTCTGACCGCTCAACAGTGATGAACCGCCTTGACTTGTTGTAAACCTGCTGAACCCTGCCAACTCTGCCCGTGCTTGAGCAAGTAAACTCTCATACGTTTGTTCATCCCCTTGTGTTTGCGTAAGCAGATCCTGCTTTGCTTGCTTTTGGGAATCAAGATCTTTTGTATACTGCTGCAGTTGCGTGTTAAGTGCCAAGACTTGCTTTTTTTGGTCCTCAAGTATCGCTTTTTGATGCGCGTAGTCGTTGCGCGCCTGCTGTGTATCATAGAGCAATTCTTGATCATGCTTCTGCACAAGTTTCAGATAATTTTCTTTCGTAACAAAATTGGAAATATCATTAGAACTCAACAGTACCTGCATATCATTGGCACTACCTGCTTGATAGGTCGCGACAATATGACTTAATAAAATTTTTGATACATTGGTCAGTGATGATTCAAGACTACCCATGCGTTTGGCCGCTGAATCAATATCCATCGTAAGACTCATGATCTGCGCCTGTGTCGCGTTGATGCGATATTCGGTGAGCTGAATTTGGTTATCCATAACGCCAATCTGTGAAGTTAGTGTGTCTCCTTGCGATTTTAGATCAGTTACTTTCTGCTCCAAATCAGAAATTTTTTGATTCAGTTGTTCTATCGTCGAAGAGGTATTGCTTGATGTGCTTGTAGTCGGTGTCGGTGTCGTGGCTGCAGGAGTTGGAGTCGCAGTTTGTGCGTACGCGATAAATCCAGAAGAGACAAAAAGAATAAGAGCAATTATGATACTAAATTTTTTCATATGTAAAAAAACGGATTTTACGCTATTTCAAATACCGGAGAACGGCAAGTGAACTGGCAAAAATGCCAAGGAGTACCGCAAGCACCAATTCTCCCAGTAATAACCCCAACAAGAACAATGGCGAGATAGGAAAGATCGGTATTCCCTTGAGAAACGATTCAAGAAACGGTGAAAAGTATAATAAGCCGCCAGAAGCGATAATCCATCCAATCAACGTTCCCACCGCACCATATAAAATTCCCTCAAGCATGAATGGCCACCGAATATACCAATTGGTCGCCGACAGTAATTTCATTATTTCAATCTCATCCCGCTTTTGAGAAACTTTGAATCCTATCACCGTCATCATAATGAAAATTGATACAACAGTCAAAACGACAATCAAAGCTACCCCGATGATCCGTATCGCATTGGTCCATCTCGCGAGCGTTGAAACAATATCTTTCTGATAAATAACTTGTGAGACAATAGGCGACTTGTTCAGAATATTTGAAACAGAACTCAAATCTTCAATTCTTATAGTCGAAATCTCAAGAGACGCGGGTAAGATATCTGCTGTCACGAGATCCAACAGGAGCGGATCATTTTTATTCTGCGCTTTATAGATCTGCAGCGCCTGCTCTTTTGATATATATTTCGTGGATGAGATCATACCGGTTTGGTCAAGCTGTTTTTTAAGATCATCTATATTCTGCTGTGTCGCAGTGTCTTTAAAGAAAGCGGTTACTTGCGGTTTGGATTCAAAAAAATTGATAACCTCTGATGAACCAAAAACAATAAAAGAAAAGACGGTAATAGAAAGAAAGGTCAGCATCATGATAAATACCGCTGCCAATGATTGATACGGACTTCTTCTGATATGTTTGAACGTTGATTTAGTAGCACTCATAATTATTCTTTGTGTTCTTTATGTTCCGGTTTTTTATGTTTGCTTGCCTGATCTTTCGTTAATTTCCCTTTCTCCAAAATAAGCGTCCGGTTACGCAGGCTGTTCACGATATCGGCATTATGGGTTGCCATAAGTATGGTTGTTCCGCTTTCATTAATATCCTGCAGCAGCTTGATAATTTCCCATGATGTCGCATTGTCCAAATTTCCTGTCGGCTCGTCAGCAAGGATAATCTCCGGCGAGAAAGCAAGCGCCCGGGCAATTGCTGCACGCTGCAGTTCTCCTCCTGACAATTGGATAGGAAATTTGTCGCGGTGTTCTGAGATACCAACCCGTTCGATAATCCCATCCACCCGCTCTCTTGCTTCATGAGAATCAATGTCTCCGACTTCAAGTGGAAACATGATATTCTCATAAATTGTCCTGTCACGAAGAAGTTTGAGATCTTGAAAGACAACGCCGATATTTTTCCGTAATACCGGAATTTTTTTCTTAGGAAGGTTTGTTAAATCCCAGTCACCGATAAAAATTGATCCGCTTGATGGCATTTCATCATTGATCAATAAACGAAATAATGTCGTCTTTCCCGATCCTGAGGGACCGATGACAAATACAAATTCACCCCGGTCAATGGTAAAACTGATATCTTCGAGTGCCGTATTGCCTGTCGGATATTGTTTGGTAACATTTTCAAATCGAATCATAGTAGTAAGAGTATCATAAGTATCAAGTGTATCACTGGTATCAAGGACAACAAACTTCATAGCTCATGATACTTTTGATACTTTTGATACCCCTGATACTCTTGTTACTCCGCTTGTACCTTTCCCACGTCCATCAGCCAGCCGGCATGCTGCGCTTTTTGGGTTTCTCCCCACACTTTTACTTTGGATCCGATGAATTGAGAAAGATCAACGGTTGATGATGTAAGATAGACATTTTGGCTATCACCACCCGGACGGACCAAATGAAAAGCACCCTCACCATCTATTCCTCCTTTTTGCACTGTACCTTCCGCTGTATCTTTGAAGATTGACGGATCACCATTGCCATAGAGTTTACCTTTTACCGGTGCGTTTGGATTGAGTGCTTTAGGAACAAAACTCCCCCCTGCTTGAACCGAAAAAAGTGACGCGCTGTATCCGACTCCTACGCCAAGCGCAATCATAATGATTAAAACAAAAAAAACCATTATTCCGGAAATTCCTTGCTTTGGCGGTGCAAAAGACTGCATTACGGAAGGTTTTGATCCGGGCGGTTTTGGCATCGATGATCCCATGACGGGTTTAACGATAGGCTGCGCTGGACTCTTTACTTGATTTGGCTGATTGACCATGGGCATGACGCCTATTGCTAGGCTCTCACTAGTAAAGCATATTTCTAAAATTTTGGCAACAGTCTTGACGGCTAAGCCCGAATATAGTAAAAGCAAAGGACACAGAGCAATAAAAGAATATTTGTTACGTGTCTTACAATTATGAAAACGAAAATAATGGGGATTCTCAATAGTACACCCGATTCTTTTTCGGACGGCGGCAAATATAATAGTACCGGAAAAGCAGTTAAGCGTGTTGCGCAAATGCTTGCTGAAGGCGCAGACTATATCGATATTGGCGGCGAATCGACCAGGCGATTCTCTCCCTTCAAATATAGTAGTTCACAGCCGATTAATGCCGAAGAAGAGAAACAGCGAGTACTACCAGTTATCAAAGCAATAAGAAAACACTTCGGAGCAGACATCCGGCTTTCAATTGATACGTGGAAAGCGGAAGTTGCAAGAGAAGCTCTTGCAAACGGCGTAAATGCAGTCAACAGCCTGGGAGGATTTCTTTTTGATGAACAGCTTGCATCGGTAGTTGCCGAATATCGCTGTATGATCATTATCTACCATATTAACGGACAGCCCAAAACAATGCAGCAAGGTGAGATATCATATGCTGATGTCGTCAAAGAAATTGGAGATTTTTTTGAGAGTCAAATTGCGGTTGGTGAAACGTATGGCATCAAACGCGATCAATTCATCCTTGATCCGGGCATTGGATTCGGAAAGACAGTTGAACAAAATATCGAAATATTGAAAAATCTTGACAGGTTCAGTCACTTCAATTTACCTATCTTAATTGGTGTATCACGAAAAAGTCATCTCGGAAAAATTCTGCAGGAAAGTCTACAAATAGAAACATCACATGCAGAGCGGCTTGAAGCATCGCTTGCGGAAACAGCTGTTGCTATTCAAAACGGAGCCGGGATTATCCGGACTCATGATATAATGCAGACGAAAAAATTTTTGGCTGTCCTTGAAAAATTCTTATGACACAACAACTTGATACACTTTTTATTAATGACTTACCTGTATCTTGTATTATCGGGATATTTGAAAACGAACGGAAAGAGAAGCAACCCGTAATTATCAATATCGCGCTTTCCGTCGATACACGAAAGGCAGGACAAACGGATGACATCAATGATACGGTCAGTTATTATGATGTCGCAAACGAAGTGTATAAGATGGTCGAAAAATCACAGTTTGAGCTTCTGGAGAAACTCGGCCAAGCTGTCGCTGATATTTGTTTGAAAGATAAGAGAGTAAAATTAGTAACCGTGCATATTGAAAAACCGCAAGCGCTTCCGCTTGCAAAATCTTCAGCAATTGAAATAACCAGACAAAATGAGTAATAAAAATATTGAAACACTAATTAAACAACTGCTCCTCGAATTGGGTGAAAACCCGGATCGTGAAGGACTCAAAAAAACGCCTCGACGTGTTGCAGTGATGTTGTCAGAGTTAACCAAGGGATATACCACAACACGGAAAGAGACAGTCAATGACGCTATTTTCAGCGAGCGCATCCACAATATGATAATTCTTAGAGACATTGAACTCTATAGTCTGTGTGAGCACCATCTTCTGCCGTTTCTAGGCAAATGCCACGTCGGGTATATTCCTAAAAATCAAATCATCGGGGTCAGTAAAATAGCCAGGATCGTAGATAGATTTGCTCATCGCCTCCAGGTGCAAGAACGACTGACACAAGAAATAGCAAAAGAAATACAAACGGTACTCAAACCATATGGAGTCGGTGTAATTATTGAAGCGCAACATCTGTGTATGATGATGCGGGGAGTTGAAAAACAAAACTCGGTTATGATCACTTCTTCCGTCCTCGGTGCCTTCCGGGACGATCAAAAAACTCGTGAAGAATTTATGTCTTTTATTAATAGAATCAAATGAAAATCGGCGTCTTCACGACACTAAAAATTACCAACGGTACACCGCTTTTTTTTGAACAGCATAGAGAAAGACTTTTGTCGCAAGCAGCAAAATTGAATATAGGTCACACGACAATTACGTTAGAAACGATACAAAAATATTTGATAAATAACAGCCTCAAAGACTGTGTATTAAAACTAACCGTCACCGTACAAAACGACGCACCCAACCTCATACTCGAACAGAGGCCTCTCCCGAAGAATGCAACAGCCAACAAAGTAATAACTGTTGAAGACACAAGAAATTATCTGAAAATTTATAAAACAACGAACAGAACTATCAATGACGCTGCAAAAAAAATGGCTGAAGAAAAAGATGCCGATGATGCGATCTTTACCGTCAACGGCACTATTATAGAATCTACAATCAGCAATGTCTTTTCGGTAAATAAACTGGGTGAACTCATAACGCCGCCGATTCGTGCCAAAGGACTCAATGGCATTACTCGCCAATTGATTATGCAAAACGCAAAAGTTATTGAAACAGAGATCAATAAGAACACAAAAGGACCATTGGTTCTCGTCAATAGCCTCCGTATACAAAAAGTAACGCACTTGAACGGGAAAAAACTGCTTGATGGCGAAAAACTGTTGCAGCAGATTCTTTCGATGGTTGATAAACGCGAAAGTGAGTACCTGCAAAAATTTACATACCATGCATAATAAACTATTTTATAAAAAACTTACCGAGTGGTCTGATCCGGAGCTTGTATTTGATACACTTTTTAAAGAAGAAACTGACAGTTTCTGGCTTGACAGCAGTCTCACCAACAACGACAACCGCTTTTCCTACATGGGCGCAGAACCTCAAGAAATCTACTCGTATATGCTTAAGCAATCCAGCATAACGATCCAAACCAATAAGCGAACCAAACTTGTTACTCAGGACATCTTTCATTTTTTGGAAACTAAACTAAAGAAGCACACAATTATATCTGACAAGCTCCCTTTTCCTTTTATCGGCGGCTTAGTCGGATATTTTGGGTATGAACTGAAAGAACTCACCGGTGCAAAAACTCAATTCCAATCTCTGTATCCTGATAGTCTTTGGTTCTTGATCAATAAATTCATCGCGTTTGATCATAAAGAAGAACACATGTATCTCGTTTGTTTGGCAAAAGACAAACACGAAGCAGATGTGTGGTTTGAAGTAATAGAAAAAAAACTAATATCCATGCGGAAAAATCACAATTCGCATGATGCTGTCTCAAAAAAATTTGCCAAAAACCAAGACTTCATTTTTGCCCGGTCTCGTCAACAATACCTCAACGATATAGAAACCTGCAAAGAATATTTAAGAAGAGGTGAAAGTTATCAAATCTGTCTGACCAATACCATTACTGCCAAACGCAATACCGATCCGCTTACGCTGTACAAGATTTTGAGAAATGAAAACCCGGCACCGTATGCTGCCTATTTTAGGCACAACGATCTTGCTGTTCTCTGCTCGTCTCCGGAACAATTCCTCACAATAGACCAGAATAAAAATGTCCGGACAAAACCCATCAAAGGCACAATAAGGCGGGGCCATTCAATTGCAGAAGATAAAAAACTGAAACAGCAACTTAAAAACAGTAAAAAAGACTGGTCTGAGAATGCGATGATTATAGATCTACTGCGTAATGACTTGGGGAAAGTCTGTAAGTTCGGGTCGGTGAAATTAACAAAACGGATGGCGATTGAATCGTATCAAACAGTTCACCAGCTGGTTTCAACAATCGAGGGCAAACTACGCGATGAGGTATCGGTTATTGACTGTATCAATGCATGCTTCCCGGGAGGCTCTATGACCGGCGCCCCGAAATTGCGCACGATGGAAATCCTTGAATCGCTTGAGAAAAAAGCCCGAGGAATATATGCAGGATCACTTGGATTTCTTAGTTTCAACCAAACAGCAGCGCTTAACATCATCATCCGGACAATCATCACAAAAAATAACGAACTTTCTATCGGAACAGGCGGCGCAATTCTGATGGATTCAGTTCCGCAACTGGAGTTTGATGAGACACTTCTCAAAGCAAAAGCACTCCTGGAATCGATCGATAAAGCAGTGTATACTACGCCTATGCACACCGTATTTCTCGCTCTTGGTTCCAACGTCGGCAATAAAAAACACAATATCAAACAAGCAGTCGTTGCTCTTGAAAAGCATCTGCATGAAATTAAGTCCGCCAAACTGTATGAGACCAAACCCATGTACCACGAAGATCAGGATCTGTTCATCAATACCGTCATCAAAGGACAAACTCAGTTGTTGCCGCAGCAATTATTTGCGTTTGTAAAAAATGCCGAACGGGAACTGGGGAGACAAGAACGGTTTCTGAATGGTCCCCGTGAAATAGATATTGATATCCTTTTTTATGACCAGCTGGTCTATGAAAGTGTCAATTTGATCATTCCGCATCCGCGCATCTCTGAACGGGAATTTGTATTGAAACCGTTTACGGATATCGATCCCGAATTTGTTCATCCAATTTTTCAAAAAACGATAAAAGAGTTGTATATTGATTTATCCAAACAGGGTAAAGACAGTAATTCATAATTTCAATGAAAGTAACCGCATACAAAACCCATAAAATAACAGTCGGCGAAGATATCTATGAAATCCTTGATCGGTATCTTCCAAAACTATCTGACGGATCAGTCGTTGCGATAGCGTCAAAAATCATTTCTTTCTGTCAAAAAGATGTTATCAAAAAAGAAAACGGATTGGAAAAACGCGATCTTATCCCGCACGAAACAGATTACTATTTGGGAAATGACTATAAAATGACGTATAACCAAATAATTAGCATCAAGAATCATACGTTGACAGCCAGTGGTGGCATTGATGAGTCAAATGGCGATGGATACTTTATCCTCTGGCCTAAAAATTTACAGCAGATAACAAACCATATCTGGAAGTATCTACGAAAGAAACATAAGATACAAAATCTCGGAGTGATTGTTACCGACAGCAGAACTACACCCCTTCGTTGGGGAGTTACCGGTATCTCACTCTCTTGGTGCGGATTTGAACCTTTAAAAAACTATATCGGAGAACCTGATATTTATGGACAGATTATGCAAACAGAGAAAACAAGTATTGTAGATAGTCTCGCAACAGTTGCAACAGTAGTTACTGGCGAAGGCAATGAGCAACAACCCCTTGCTGTTATTGAAGACATTAATTTTGTGCAATTCCAAAGCCATGTTCCTACTGAAAAAGAAATTAAGGATCTGCAAATTGATACCAAAGATGATCTTTTCGAACCACTGCTGAATTCCGTAAAATGGGAAAAAGGAAAATAACGTTACCACAGCCTACAGGAATCGATATTCCAATATGACAAGGCTTCCCCGACGAACGATTGATGACCTAAGAGTACTACACCGTCATCTTTCTTGATAGTGTTTTTAATGTAATTGAATGCATCGTTCACATCCGATATATAGAGAGGGTTCTTGAAATATTTTGAAGTACTCTTTATCAAATCTGTTTTATCCCATTCAAGTGACGTGGTATGAACTTCCGTAAGAATGATATTGTCAACTACATTTGCAAGTATCGAACAGACACTTGCCAGATCTTGCGCTCTATGAATAGCGAGAACTGCAGTGATACGTTTAGCCGGCAGTTTTTTGATGATCTGGATTATTTCTGTTGCTGACATTTTATTAATTGCCCCATCAAGAAGTACCCAAGGAATTTTCTGCACAAGTTGACATCGCCCGGGCCATCTGACTTGTCTCAGTCCTTGATAGATTCCTTCTTTGGTACATGTTGCGCCAAACTGTGTGAGGATACGACCAGCTAAAACAGCAGCGGCAGCATTTTCTGTCTGATATGAACCTAACAGAGAAAGAGAAAGGTTGTTATAGGTAAATCCCTCGCCAAAAAAATCAGCGTATGTCGCATCGAGGGTTTGTCTTTTGTGCATAATCCTGATTGTTTTACCGACTTGAAGAACAGGTGAGGAGAATTCACGAGCAACCGACGTAATAACCTTTTGTACAGCCAGTTTTTGCGGCGCAGTAATAATAACGTTCTGCGGATGAGTAATGCGTACCTTTGTTCGTGCAATATCAGTAAGATGTGGTCCAATTCTCGCAGCATGTTTAAGCATAATGGGCGTTATGATCGAAATATTTGCTTCTATCAAACGCGACTCGTCATATTCCCCGCCGCGACCTGCTTCAACGATGACCGAGGTGACGTTATGTTTTATAAATAGTTTCGCAGCCAAAGCCAGGACAATGCCACCCGGACCAAGATATTTTGGCGGATGGATTGTTGCAATAAGAGAACGTACTGCCGGAGCGATATCTCTTGCAGCTTCCTCTAGTTCTTCATCTGAAACACATGTTCCGTCAATACGGATGCGTTCATTAAATCGACGCAAATGAGGACTGGTAATAAGACCGACTTTTTCTCCACTGGCTGAAAGAATACTTGCCAAAAAAACAGCAGTCGAACCCTTTCCTTTACTACCTGTCACAGTTACTCGCGGCCACTGTTCAAAAGAAACAGATAATTCTTTCAATAACGTCTGAGTTAGCGAGATAGTTCGAGTATCGGCATCATATCCCGTGAGATATTTTTTAGCGCTCAAGTAAGATCCATACACCAGCTCGCTTAGCAATGGAGATATAGGAAATTCGTATGAGTTTCTCTGCATAAATAAAAATTACGGGGTCGCGAGAGCACGCAGTTCTTCTTCAATAAATTGATCCAAATCTCCGTTGAGGACTGCATCCGTGTTGCCTGTCTCAACACCGGTCCGCAAATCCTTTACCATGCGATATGGGTGAAGCACGTAGGACCTGATCTGATTGCCCCAGCCAGGCGTCTTGTATCCGCCTTTTAATTTGGCTTCTTCCTTTTTCCGCTCTTCTTCTTTGATCGCCCATAATTTCGCCTTTAATAACTTCATTGCAAATTCCCTATTTTGCCCTTGATACCGCTGCGTCTGCGCGGTGACGACGATACCGGTCGGCTTATGCTTCAATCGAACCGCAGTTGAAACTTTATTCACATTTTGCCCACCATGGCCTCCGGACCGATATGCTTCAAACTCAATATCATCATCCTTTATTGCAATATCTCCTGTATCTTGCGTGACTTCCGGTAACACTTCAACCATCGCAAAAGAAGTCTGACGCAAATTATCCGCGTTAAATGGTGACAACCGGACCAAACGATGAACGCCGGCTTCGTGCTTCAAATTACCGAACGCATATTTCCCTTCTACCGATAACGTAATACTCTTAAGACCTGCTTCCTCACCGGGAGTTTCATCGAGTATCTCATATGACCACCCCTTCTTTTCAAAATACCTTGTGTACATCCTGAAAAGCATTTCAGTCCAATCCATCGCTTCAGTTCCTCCTTGTCCAGAGTGAATTGCAAAAATCGCATTTGCTTTATCATGCGGTGATGCAAAGAATAACAAAAGTTCCAAACGCTTTAGTAATTTCTCAGCTTCTTCATACTCGCCTTCTTCCATCCAGAGCTGTAGTAGCTCTACTTCCTCTACTTCTTTTTGGAGAGCTGCAAGCTCTTTCATTTGTTCAGCCGCTGTCTGATGATTATCCCAAAAATCCGGCTTCATACTTGCAGCCTCAAGCTCTCGGATCTTTTTCCGCTTCTCATCGACACCGACTTTTTCTACTAATTTTGCTGCTTTTTCTTTCAATTCATCAATATTCATATATTAGACCTCTTTTTCCACTTAGTTCTGTGTCTTGTTCCGCGTAGTTCCACGGACATTTCTCGATTCTAACACATTATTTACCTGATCCTGGACATAACTTTTTATGTTCGTTGCATCCTGAGGAATTCTTTGGAATCGCGATAATCCATTGATAATATCGGAAACTTTGATTTGCAATAGCTGTTGTTCGGCAGATGCGACTTGAGAACCGACATCCGATCCAATTTTTCCCGCTATTTCTTGTGCTCTACTGGTACTTGCTCCTTTCACGCCGACTTGCGCTTGGATCTGTCCAGCATAATTGGTAACAAAATACACAACTGCAATAAGAACAACAACAGCGATGATATTTCTCAGGACAGTTTTCATTTAATTATAGTATACCTCATAAAATAATCCCTTTAATACAGCTACTTGACACTGCTGTAAAAGCAACCTATAATTAGATTGCTCTTGTTCATGGCTTGTCTTTTCGCTTTAAATAGTAAGTTACTTGTAGTCGATTTTTTCGTACCCGCATAACTGCGGGTTTTTTGATCTTTACAATGACATGGCGAGGTACGAGTGAGTTCGATAATTAGTCCAAATTAATCCGAATACAAAGGCAATTATATTCGGATCGATTCGGAGTAATTATTCGTATGAAAACGTATCTGAGAGAAAAATGCGGAGTCGTCGGAGTTTGGTCTGCTGACGATACCGCTCCATACATAGCAAGAAGAGCTTCGGCATCACTGCAGCATCGAGGGCAAGAGAGTGCTGGCTTAAGCGTACTCAATCCCGACGGTAAAATATCCACCTACAAAAAAATGGGACTTGTTCCTCACGTACTCACCGAGAGTGTATTGAAAAAATTAGGTCCGGGACACACAGCTATAGCACAAAACCGCTATGCGACATTTGGAGGATCACATGAAGGCAACGCGCAACCGATAGCTATGCTGCACGGGAAATACCAGCTGAGTCTTGGACATAACGGCAATATTCCCACTGTCTCAAATATCAGACACCAGCTAAGCAGCAGATTTGCCGCTTCTGGTGATACCGAGCTGATGACAGCGCTGATCCATAAAGAAAGAAAAAATCATAAAAACTGGGTTGATACACTTATGGATGTCCTTCCGCAATTTAACGGCGCGTATTCACTGACAATACTTACCAATAATGGATCAATCTTCGGCGTCAGAGATCCTTATGGGATCCGCCCGCTTTGTTTGGGACAGTTTGAGAATGGATGGATCATCGCATCCGAGTCAGCGGCGATTGATGCAATCGGCGCCGATTTTATTCGCGAAGTAAAACCTGGAGAAATTATTAGAATAAACAAAAAGGGTCAGCTAACTTCATTCTTTTTCGGTGAACCCAAACGTCCACAATACTGCCTCTTCGAATGTGTCTATTTCGACAGGCCTGACAGTTTTGTCAATGGCATAAGAATCCGCGCGGGACGTGAAGCATCAGGACACTTGCTAGGAAAGCGAATGAAAGAAAAAGGAATTATACCTGATGTCGTCGTTCCGACATTTGATTCCGGATATCCTGCTGCCAAAGGAGTAGCGCATGAACTTGGGATACCAATGGTTGATGCCATCACCACAAGCCATTATGTCGGACGGACTTTTATCCAGCCCGGACAAAACAATCGGATTACCGCAGTCAACGGCAAGCACAACATCGTCCCCGATGAAATCAGAGGCAAAAAAGTTGTTATCGTTGATGATTCTGGCGTCAGATTAACGACAAGTACTGCGTTGGTAAAAAAATTCCGTGAAGCAGGTGTCAAAGAAATATTTATTGCCTTTGCCAGTCCGCCGGTCGTTGATCAATGTGACCTGGGAATAGATATGCGAGCAAAAAATGAATTACCAGCAGCAAAATTTGAAAAAGAGCCGTTTGATGTCATCGAGCAAAAAGTTGCCGATCATGTCAAAGCAGATGCCGTGGTTTATTTACCCATCGAAGAAACAACAAAAGCGTTTGGCGGCAAACCAAAAGATTTTTACTGGACTCCGTTTGGCGGACCACACCCGATCAGAGGCAAACAGGAAGAATTTCCCAAAAAGAAACATAAAATTACTGGCAAACCAAAAATCAGTATCTTTATCTCAGGAAGTGGCACCAACCTGCAAGTGATGATTGACGCAATAGAAAGCGGAGATCTGGACGCTCAAATCGTCAGTGTCGTCTCCAACAATCCGGATGCTTATGGATTAACCCGCGCGAAGAAACACAAGATCCCGACCTTTGTTCTTCCCTACCAAGGAAAGCGAACAGATAAAACTGAGAGGATGCACTACGAAGAGCAATTGATGCAACATATCAACAAAGTAAAACCAGATCTTATCCAGCTTGCAGGCTGGAATTTTATTTTTGGAGATACGTTCCTTAAAGAAGCACAAGCTCAAGAAATTCCGGTCATCAATCAGCATCCTGCACTGCTCTCTTCCGATGACGCAAAGATCATCAAAACCTCTCAAGGTATTATCCCTGTTTTTCGCGGAGCTCATGTCATAACGGATCCGTTTACGCAAGGCCTCCCAGTTTCGGGATTTACTGTCCATCAGATACTGCCTGATAACGAATTTGACGTCGGTCCAGTTGTCCTTAAAGCGGAGGTCCACCGTCATCCAGATGACACATCGGAAAGTTGGGAAAAAAGAATCCGTGAAACAGAATATCTCTTCTTACCAACTGCTGTCAAACGAGTCCTGCATGTGCTACGATCCGGAATTGATGTAAGCCGCGGCACCTTCCCATGGGGGAAATAGTATAAAGTATTTAGTATCAGGTATTAAGTATTTTATTTAATTTATTTATAGATTTTTTATACTTTATACTTTATACTTCATACTTAATACTTTCTAATGAAGAAAAATATTCTAATTATTGCCTCCGGCGGGCGTGAGCACGCACTCGGCTGGAGACTTGCCAAGTCACCTCAGGTCGGCAAGATTTATTTTGCGCCCGGCAATCCTGGCACTGCTACTATTGGAATAAATACAAACATCCCCGCAACGGATTTTGAGACACAAATTGCCTTTGCCAAAAAGAATAAGATCGATCTAACGGTAGCAGGTCCCGATGATATTCTTGCTGCCGGTATTGTTAATGCGTTTCAAAAAGCAGGACTCAAAATCTTCGGAGCAACAAAAGAAGCAGCACAAATAGAATCTTCCAAAGCATTTGCCAAGCAGCTCATGAAAGACGCAAATATCCCGACAGCAAAATATGAAACATTTACCGATGCCAAAAAAGCAAAAGCGTATGTGAAAAAGCACGGCGCGCCGATTGTGATCAAAGCGAGCGGGCTTGCGCTCGGCAAAGGTGTTGTCGTTGCACAAACACTTGATGAAGCGCTTGCGGCAGTTGATGATGCGATGATCAACAAAATCTTTGGCAATGCCGGTGATGAAATAGTCATTGAAGAGTTCATGACTGGAAAGGAAGTCTCAATCCATGCATTTTCCGATGGCGACCATGTTGTCATGTTCCCCACGTCCCGTGATCACAAGCCAATCTATGACGGCAATAAAGGTCCCAATACTGGCGGCATGGGTACGATCGCCCCGCTTTCTGAGGTCAGCAAGAAACAACTGGAAGAAATCAAAGAAAAAATAGTACTGCCAGCAATACGAGAATTGAAAAAACGCGGGATGCCTTTTGTCGGCTGTCTCTATCCGGGACTCATGATGACCAAAGATGGGCCCAAAGTCGTCGAGTTCAACTCTCGCTTTGGTGATCCGGAATTTGAGTCCTACATGCGGCTATTGGATAGTGATCTTTACGAATTTTTATACGCCTGTGTTGACGGAACATTGGACAAAATTATCGTCACATGGGCAAAGAGATTCGCCTGCTGTATTATCCTTGCCTCAGCCGGCTATCCTGCAAGTTCCCACAAAGGCGACATCATTAGCGGACTTGAGAACGTACCGGATGATGTTGTCGTGATGCATTTGGGAACAAAAGAAGTCGATGGCAATGTCGTCACCAATGGCGGACGGGTTGTCGGAATAACTGCGACGGGAAAAACCCTTGATGAAGCGCTGAAGAAGGCCTACAAACAGATCGGCAAAAAAGGCATCCATTTCCCCGGCATGCAATTCCGCAAAGATATCGGAAAAATATGATACAAGCAGTAATCTTTGACATGGATGGTCTCATCGTTGACACCGAAATCCTCGAATCACGTGCCCTTGAACAAATTGTCAAAGAATTCGGAAAAAAACCGCAATTGAATGATAATGGACTCATTCACCAGATTGGAGGAGCAGGAAAAACTTATTATACAAACCTTATATCAAAATATCAGCTTCCCCTTGACCCGGATACATTAAAAGCAAAAAAACGTATTATTTTTGAACAACTGGTAAAAAATGGAGGATTAAAACCGTTTGATGGTTTTTTTGAACTGCTAGATATAATTAAAAAGAGTAAATTGAAACTTGCACTTGCGTCAAATAGATATATCGGGCATATTCATCTTATTCTTGATGAACTGAGAGTTAAAGAGTATTTCGACGTGATTGTCGGACCGAGCGAAATGAGAAAACACAAACCACACCCTGATATTTATTTGCATACAGCCAAACAATTGGGAGTAGAACCTGAGAATTGTCTTGCATTAGAAGATACACACACAGGTATTCTTTCCGCTCATACTGCTGGTATGAAAATCATCGCGGTACCGAATGAGTACACTAAAGAACACGATTTCTCACACGCTGATATGGTTGTAAAATCATTAAAATCTGTTACAATAGAGCTGATAAATACGTTATAATGATAACAAGAATCGAGATTGCAACGACTGTATTTGACTCCCGCGCTGCCGTCCGGCAAAAAACTTTCAGCAACATCATTAACTCAAAAAAAATCACAAATATTTTTCTTCTTGATATCTATACTATTGATAAAAAACTCTCAAGTGATGATCTTTCCAAACTCGCATCCGCTTTGTGCAATCCGGTTACGCAAATTTATCAATTAATAAATGAAAAAAATAACTATACGCTAGACGCTAAACGCTATACGCTTGATAAATTTGACTGGGCAATCGAAATCGGCTACTTGCCGGGTGTTACCGATAATGTGTCACACACTGTACAGGAAATCGCGACGGATCTGCTCAAAATAACATTTGACGGTGAAGAACGAGTATACACTTCACAAGTGACGTTTATCAAAGGCAGCCTTACCGAAAATGAAGTGACGGAACTTGCCAACAGCATGTATAATCCCCTGATCCAAAGAGCTCATATCAAATCCAGAAAACAATTTGAAGAAGACGGTGGTATGGATGTGGTCGCCCCAAATGTCAAACTCACCAAAGTGCCAAGTGCTGATGAAGTAGATCTGAATATAACTGACGAGGAACTTGCAAAAATCGGCAAAGCAGGAATTGCCAATCCCGACGGGACAAGACGAGGACCCTTGGCGCTTGATCTGGCATTCATGAAAGCAATCCAAAAGTATTTTAAAAAACTCGGAAGAAAACCACGGGATATCGAGATAGAGTCACTTGCCCAAACTTGGTCAGAACATTGCAAGCATACCATCTTCGCAAATCCGATGGATGAGATCAAAGATGGTATATATAAATCATATATTCAGGGTGCAACAAAAAAGATCCGTGAGGACAAAGGAAAGGACGACTTTTGTGTCTCTGTCTTTACGGATAATTCGGGAGGCATCGCTTTTGATGATGAATATCTCGTGACACATAAAGCTGAGTCACATAACAGTCCATCAGCGCTTGATCCCTTCGGCGGAGCAATCACCGGAATTGTGGGTGTTAATCGCGATACAATCGGATTTGGTCTCGGTGCCAAGCCTGTTGCGAATTATTATGGGTTTTGTTTTGCGGATCCGAGAGTTGATGTACCGTTGTATAAAGGTCCGAACTTCACGCAGAAAATGCTCTCAGCAAAAAGAATTATGGATGGTGTTATCCAAGGGGTCAATGAAGGAGGCAATCAATCAGGTATCCCGACACCGCAGGGATTTGTCTATTTTGATGAGCGGTTCCGTGGAAAGCCGCTAGTCATTGTCGGAACCATCGGGCTAATCCCAAGAAAAATTAAAGGAAAACTCTCTCACCTCAAAAAAGCCATGCCGAGTGATTATATCGTCGTCATCGGCAATCGCGTTGGCAAAGACGGCATCCACGGAGCGACCTTTTCTTCAGAAGCCATGGATACGGGAAGTCCGGCAACAGCAGTTCAAATAGGTGACCCGATAACGCAAAAGAAACTCAGTGACGCGCTCGTCAAAGAAGCCCGTGATTTACTTCTCTATAACAGTATTACTGATAACGGAGCAGGCGGACTTTCCTGCTCGGTTGCCGAAATGGCCAAAGAATCAAACGGCTGTCTTGTAGATCTTGAAAAAGTACCGTTGAAATATCCTGGACTTGAACCATGGGAGATATGGATATCTGAATCCCAAGAACGGATGACGCTTGCGGTTCCACCGAAAAACCTGAAAAAATTCGTAGGTCTTATGGAGAGCCGCGGAGTAGAGACAAGTGTCATTGGCAAATTCACCGACTCCGGCAAATGTGTCGTTCACTACAATAAAAAAACAATCATGGATATTGATTTGCAATTTTTGCACTACGGCTTGCCGCAGCGGCCGACAACGACAACCTATAACCCTCCACTTTTTGTTGAACCGCCATTGCCGAAAACAACTACCTTCACTTCATCATTAGAAACAATGCTAACACGTCTTAACATCACAAGTTATGCTTTTATCAGCAATCAATACGATTATGTTGTGCAAGGGAACTCGGTACTGCCACCGCTTCAGGGCAAAGGCAGAGTCAATGGTGAAACAAGTGTCTTCCGGCCGGTATTATCTTCACAAAAAGGCGTGATTCTCTCACAAGGTTTTTATCCCAACTATACTGAAATCGATGCATATAAGATGTCCGCGGCAAGTATCGATACTGCCATCAGAAATGCTGTCTCAAACGGCGCAAACCCTGACTACCTGGCAATCTTGGATAACTTTTTTTGGTGTTCATCAACTGAGCCTGAGCGCTTGGGTCAGCTGAAACAGTCGGCTAAAGCTTGTTATGACTACGCAGTCGCGTACGGCACGCCGTATATCGCAGGTAAAGACAGCATGTTCAATGACTTTAATGGATTTAACGAAAAAGGGGAGCCGGTAAAAATTTCCATTCCTCCAACTCTTCTTATCTCATCAATCGGCGTTGTGGAAGATATCACAACAGTAGTCTCACTTGATGTCAAAAATTCAGGTGATCTGATCTATGTGCTGGGGGAAACATTTGATGAGCTCGGCGGATCCGAATATTATGCGATGCTGAGTGAGGAAAAAAAGAAAAATTTCCAGAGCAATCAGGTACCTTCTGTTAATGCTAAGAAAAATTACAACCTTTATCTGGCTGTCTACAACGCTGTACAAAAAAGACTGCTTGCTTCAAGCATCTCAGTAACCAAAGGCGGACTCGCCGTTGCGTTGGCAAAAACTGCAATTGGCGGCCAGCTGGGATTGGAAGTTGATCTGAATAACCTGCCAGGCAAAACTTCATCCGACCATCATGCACTCTATGCCGAATCGCAGGGACGGATCGTCGTAACAATCAAACCAACCAACAAAGCAGCGTTTGAAAAAATAATGGAAGGCAATGCATTCCAGCTCATCGGAAAAGTAACGAAAAGTCCCGAACTTATCATAAAATCTGGAAAACATGAACTGGTAAATTTCGATCTGACAAAAGCAACAAACACATATAGAGATACATTTAAAGATTATTAAAAAGCGAGGAATAAATTTTTTTCGCAGAATGGATGACGAAGTCTGTATTCAAGAAAAAATTTCGTTCCGAGCGAAACAAAAAATATATGAACAAACCAAAAGTCTTAGTCTTTTCCGGTTACGGGCTGAATTGTGAAGAAGAAACAAAATTTGCTTTTGAAGCATCAGGCGGCACCGGTGATATCGTGCATATCAATGATCTGATTGCCGGAAAGTACAAACTCTCCGATTATCAGATCCTTGCAGTTGGTGGAGGATTCGCGTACGGCGATGATACCGGAGCAGGCAATGCCTATGCCAACAAGCTGAGAAATCATCTTTGGGAAGATCTACAACAATTTATCAAAGAAGACAAACTCGTAATCGGCATCTGTAACGGCTTTCAGATACTGGTTAATCTCGGCTTACTCCCCGCGTTACAAGCCGAGTACGGCAACCGCGAACTCGGCCTCATGCACAATGAAATCCCCCGCTATACCGTACGATTTGTCGATCTGAAAGTTGATAATCCCAACTCACCTTGGTTAAAAGGTATCAAAACACTTTCAATCCCAGTGTCCAATGGTGAAGGCAAACTCTATGCAACAGACAAAGTACTTAAGGAAATTAATAAAAAGAAGCTTGTTGCTTTCCGGTACTTCAAAGGAGAAATGTGTGAGTATCTCAATCTTCCGGCAAGCCCCAACGGGTCAATTGATGACATCGCCGGCATCACCGATGAATCCGGAAGAATTCTTGGTCTCATGCCGCATCCGGAACGAGCAATGTTCTTCACCCAACTCCCTAATTGGCAATCACTGAAAGAAGAATATCTTGATGAAGGGAAAAAGCTCCCTGACTTCGCTCCGGGTCTTCAGCTCTTCAAAAATGCAATGGAGTATTTTAAGAAATAACTGCACGTTCACTGGAAGTTTGGCATTCTCACTTTTCGATTCAACCCATAGTCATTTAATTAAACTGGATTTATTATGAAAGATACGTTATAATAGTATTATCAATGAGTAAAAAATACGCGCTCATTAGTGTTTCTGACAAGACAGACATTGTCCCCTTTGCCGAGGCAATTATCAAAGCAGGCTACGAAATCATCTCCACCGGCGGCACCGCAAAAGAATTAGAAAAATCAAACATCAAAATCACTCCTATCCAGAAAATCACCGGCAATCCCGAAAGTTTTGATGGACGGATGAAAACCATCAGTTTCCAAATCGAATCCGCGCTTCTCTATGATAGATCAAACGCCAAACATGTAGCAGAAGCAAAACAACTAAAAATCCCGCAAATCGACATCGTCGTTTGCAACCTTTATCCGTTTGAAAAAACCGTCGCAGATAAAAAAGTAAGTTATAAAACAGCAATAGAGAACATCGACGTCGGCGGCCCGACCATGATCCGCGCAGCAGCCAAAAATGGACTCATAGTTGTTACCGATCCTTCGGATTATCAAACAGTCACTGATGCGCTGCCGAAAAAAATCGACATGAAACTCCTCCGTTACCTCCAGGCAAAAGCTTTTGACCACCTCACTTTTTATGACAGCCAGATCGCATGGTACTTAAGATCACAAATGGATGAAACAATATTCCCTCAAGAAATTACCATTCCCGGAAGGAAACTCATTGATTTACGTTATGGTGAAAATCCCCATCAAAAAGGTGCCGTGTATACCAGACCAAATGTGGCAACACCGTTTAATCATCTCACCAAACATTGGGGTCGGGATCTGTCACTGGTTAATGTCACTGATATCAACGCCGGTCTTGATGTCGTACGATTATTTGATCAACCAGCCGCCGCAGTGATCAAACACAACAGTCCTTGCGGTGCGGCTCTGGGAAATACATTGGACGAAGCATTGAGCAACGCGATTGAAGGAGATCCTGAATCGGCATTCGGCGGTATAATTGTTCTGAACAAGCCCATGGATCTTGCGGCAGCAAAAGTCATCGGCGGATTTAAAGATGCAAAGAGAGGTAATATGGATATCATCGCAGTGCCGTCTATCAAACCAAACGCTCTCGCATTCCTGCAAAAAGTTCGTAAATCAATGGGCATTTATTCCTTTGGTGATATCCCCTCTTTGTCAGACGAATGGAATCTGAAATCAATTGACGGGGGATTTGTGCTCCAAACAGCCGACATCGACATCGATGAATCATTCAAACAATGGCAGGTCGTGACAAAGAAAAAGCCCACCAAACAACAACTGGAACAAATGCAAATTGGTTGGAAATTTATCACCAAAATCAAATCCAACACCGTACTTGTGATGGATAAAACTATCCCGATGACTCGTGGTATCGGATCGGGTCAGACCTCTCGTGTCCGCTCGACAAAGATTGCCATAGAGCAGGCAGGCAAGTATACTAAAGACGGTATTCTGGTCGGAGACAGCTTTTTCCCGTTTGGAGATAGTGTAGAGCTTGCAGTGAAACATGGAATCGCAGCAGTTGTCCAGCAGGGCGGCTCGGTCAATGACCAGCAGTCAATTGATGCAGCAGACAAAGCAGGAATACCAATGATCTTTACCGGACGCCGTGCCTTTTGGCACTAACGCACGTCATTGCGAGGAGTGAAACGACGAAGCAATCCCAAAAGAGATTGCCGCGCTTCGCTCGCAATGACGAATAATTATGAGTAAACAAAACTTTACCACATACCAATCCCCCTTTACCTGGCGCTATGGGTCAGAAGAAATGCGTCACATCTGGTCCGAAAAAAATAAATTCAAAATCATGCGACGGATCTGGGTCGAATTAGCAACTGCACAAACCGGACTCGGACTAATATCACAAGAAGAACTTGAGGATCTGAAAAAAAATCAGAACGACATCGACATCGAAAGAATATTGGAAATTGAGAAGGAGACCAAACATGATATCGTAGCGGCCATCAAAGAATTTGCCGAAAAAGCAAAGGTAGGAGGGGGCAAAATCCATCTTGGTGCGACAAGTATGGATATCGTTGACAATACCGATTCTATCCGTATGAACGAATCCCTCACTATTATAGAAACCAAACTCAAAGAAACACTCAAGTCATTTGCCAGTCAAATCTCAACATATGCCGACACTCCTTGCATGGGCTATACCCATCTGCAGCCGGCCGAACCGACAACCGTCGGCTATCGATTGTCAATCTACGCGCAGGATTTCCTCGAAGATCTCACGCTGCTACGTTTTGTCAAATCACGCTACAGAGCAAAAGGTTTCAAAGGCGCTGTCGGCACCCAGGCAAGCTATACAAGTCTTCTTGATAAAACCCAAACAACAGACATGGAAAAAAATGTGATGAATAAGCTCGGACTCGATCCTGTACTTATCAGTAATCAAGTCGGCCCGAGAAAAGCAGATCTGTTCGTAGCACAACTTCTAAGCTCTATCGCTCAGTCGCTCAACAAATTCGCATTTGATGTCCGCCTCATGCAGTCAGCAGGAATCGGCGAATGGCAGGAACCGTTCGGTAACAAACAAGTCGGCTCAAGCGCTATGCCGTTCAAACGAAATCCCCGGAAATCAGAGCAGATCTGCTCACTTGCGAGATTTGTGGAGAACCTTTCGAAAAACGCCTGGGACAATGCATCCCTTTCGCTTCTTGAACGGACACTTGATGACTCGGCCAACAGACGTGCGTACATCCCCGAGATGTTCCTGGCGCTTGAAGATATTCTTGTTTCAAGCAATAACATAATTGACGGACTGATCGTTCATAAGGGACAAGTAGAAAATAATCTGCAAAAATTCGCACCGTTTTCAGCAACGGAACTTATTATTATTGAAACAGTTAAAAAGGGTGCAGACCGGCAAGAAATGCATGAAATTCTACGGGAAATCTCCATGAAGGCATGGCAGGAAGTCGCAGATGCCAAACCAAACCCGATGAGAGAGCTTCTGCAAAAAAATGAAAAGATAACCAAATATCTGTCAAAAGAGGAAATTGAAAAACTTCTTGATGTGCGATCTCATGTCGGCACTGCCCCGGAACGTGCAAAAAAGTTGGTTGAAGAAATTAATAAAGTATCTAATAATACGTCATTGCGAGGAACGCATGATAATGCGTGACGAAGCAATCTCGATTGGGATTGCTTCACTTCGTTCGCAATAACGAATAGTAATTATGAAAAATAGAATCGGGATTGTCGGCGGTGGACAATTAGGAAAGATGATGGCATTACCCGCCAAAAGCATGGGATTTACCGTCACGGTCACCGATCCGACACCCGGATCTCCAGCGGGACAAGTGGTGGATCGGGAGATTACCGGAGGCTACAGTGATGCCAAAGCAACACGTGAACTCGCAAAAGTTTCAGACTATATCACTGTTGAAATAGAACACATCAACACCGACACGCTATCCGAACTCGTCAAAGAAGGTATGCCGGTCAATCCTTCTCCCAAAACAATAGAAACGATTAAAAATAAATTTACCCAAAAAGAATTTCTCACCAAAGTAGGTGTTCCTGTCGCCCCTTATGTTGCCGTAGAAAATAAAACTGATATTCTTACTGCAGTCAAAAAATTCGGCTATCCTTTTCTTCTCAAAGCACGCTTTGACGCATACGACGGACGGGGCAACGCACTGATAAAAAAACCTGCAGATATTGATAAAGCACTTGAAAAATTCGGTGATCGCAAACTGTACGTTGAAAAATTCGTACCCTTCGTCAAAGAACTTGCGATCATGATCGCGCGAAGTATGGACGGAGAAATCGTCCCCTATCCGGTCGTTGAGACAATTCACAAAAATAATATTCTTCACACCACGATCGCACCAGCACGCGTTGATAAAAAAATCGCAGATAAAGTAAAGAATTTTGCGATTCAAACTATGGAGCATCTGCACGGCGCAGGAGTTTTTGGTATCGAAATGTTCCTTACGAAGGATAATGAAGTACTCATCAATGAGATAGCACCCCGTGTCCACAACAGTGGCCATTATACGACTGAAGCATGCGCGACATCACAATTTGAGCAGCATATCCGGGCAATAACAGGATTACCACTCGGAAACCCAGCCATGCTTGTGCCAGCTGCTGTGATGATAAATATTCTTGGCGAGCGCCTCGGACCGGTTGATGTAAAAGGAATGGATAAAGTGCTTGCAATCCCTGGTGCGTATATCCATATCTACGGCAAGAAAGACACGAAACCTGAAAGGAAAATGGGACATATAACCGTCATTGGAGACGACATAAAAAAAGTATATAATAATGCAGTAAAGGCGAGAAAGCTAATATCGATTTAATTTTCAATCAAATAGCAATTTTTCAATGTTTTAAACATTTGAAAATTGAATCATTGGAAATTCATTAAAAATTGAAAATTATGAATAAACCACTTGTAGGAATAATCATGGGTTCGGACAGTGATCTTCCTGTTATGCAGGAGGCGGCCAACATGCTGGAGGAACTCAACATCCCTTATGAAATAACTATTGTCTCTGCACACCGTACTCCGGACCGGATGTATGAATACGCAAAAAAGGCAGTAGATAATGGTTTGCAAGTCATCATCGCAGGTGCAGGCGGTTCTGCTCATTTACCCGGTATGACTGCATCTCTCACCTCGCTTCCTGTCATCGGTGTGCCAATTAAAACCAAAAATATGGATGGTCTTGATTCCCTTCTTTCAATCGTCCAGATGCCGCCGGGGATCCCGGTCGCGACTGTTGCAATCAACGGCGCAAAAAACGCAGGTCTCCTCGCAGCAAAAATCATCGGCACATCAGACAAAACCGTCCAAGAAAAACTCGAGACATACCAAAAAAATCTTGAAGACTCGGTACTGCAAAAAGTTGAAAAACTCGACGAAGATGGTTTCAAAAAGTATCTTAAAGAGAATAAAAAATAAATTTCCCCGTCATTGCGAGAAACAAGGCGACGAAGCAATCCCAAAAGAGATTGCCGCGCTCCTTGCAGTCGCTCGCAATGACGATAGTTTATGATCCAAACAAAAACCATCATCAATGCCCTGCCAAAAGCACTGGAAACAATTGATCTCCCCACACTTGGAAAAAAATACCAAGGCAAAGTACGTGACTTTTATATTCTTAAAGACAAAAGAGTAACGATCACAACAGACCGGCAGTCGGCATTTGATGTTATCCTCGGCAACATCCCTTTCAAAGGTGCGGTGCTCAACCAATTGGCAGCTTTTTGGTTTGAGAAAACCAAAAAGATCGTCCCAAACCACATGATTTCTCTCCCCGATCCCAATGTATTGGTTTCAAAAAACTGCAAACCGATTCCTGTTGAGATGGTCATCAGAGGATATCTCTCAGGAGTTACGAAAACTTCTGTCTGGTACTCGTATGAAAAAGGCGAAAGGACAATTTATGGCATGCAGTTCCCAGACGGTATGCAGAAAAATCAGAAGCTCCCTCATCCGATCATTACGCCAACTACGCATCCTGAAGCAGGATCGGCCAAACACGATGAACGGCTGACACGTGATGAGATTATAAGCCGGAAAATTGTTGAGAAAAAACTTTACGAAGAGATGGAAAAAGTATCGCTAGAGCTTTTTGCACTTGGTCAAAAATGGTGTGAGCAACATGGACTGATACTGGTTGATACCAAATACGAATTTGGATTATATAATGGCAAACTCATGTTGATTGATGAGATCCATACACCCGACAGCTCACGATTCTGGATTGCCAAAACATATAAAGATCGTTTGAAACATGGACAGGAGCCGGAAAATTTTGATAAAGAATTTCTCAGACTCTGGTATGCCAAACGCGGTTATTTTGGTGATGGCAAACCGCCGAAAATGACCAAAGAACTAGCAGTAGAGCTCTCAAAAAGATATATAAAAACGTACGAAATGCTGAGTGAAAAAACATTTAACGTTTTCACTTATCCAATTGAAGAGCGGATCAAACAGAACCTCAAGAATGTTGATATAATTTAATCATGTCTCTTTTTAACAACTGGATTTTTCTCTCGATAATTGCCGGGCTTGCTTCAAACGCGTTTAATTTTATCAGTAGATATATTTTAAAAGAACAAGAAGATGCAACAGCATATGCGTGGTTTTTTGAAGCAGTACGTTTTCTTTTCTTTGTAGTTACTGCAATTATTGTTGATTGGAAAATAATTCTTTCAACCCAATCGATAATACTCTTTTTGCTTCTTGGTTTAACAGAATGGATCTCTGTGTATTGGTATATGAAAATGCATGAGAACTCGCATCTTTCTATTTCTGCCATACTTTCCCGAACCCGTCTGATCTGGGTTCCCATTATTGCTTTTTTCCTCGTCCATGAAAACTTAAAGATATCTGAGTATGCAGGAATAATTGTTTTATTTATTGGACTTAGCATTGTTGTGAGTCCGAAAAAGCTATTTGTCGACAAAGGTGCAACCTATGCCAATCTTTCAGCATTTATGATTGCATTTAATATTGTCCTCACAAAAATGACACTTCCCTACGGATCAAATTCGATCATAAATGCTACTATCGCATTTGTTCCCGCACTATTCTTCCCGTTAACAATGCGAAATTCCACACGTCGTCTGAAACAAATATTTCAAAATAACCTCCAACTTAAATTTCTTGCTGTTGGTGTCAATATTATTTCTGTTTATCTTTTTACCGTAGCACTCCGTTTTGGAGATTCTGGAAAAATAACTGCTATTTATCAAGGTATGCTTGTCACATCAATTATTGCAGGGATTATCTTTCTTCATGAAAGACAAGATATTAAGAAAAAACTCATCGGCGCAACGATAACAATTATCGGTGTTATTGTCTTAAGCCTGTATTGAGACTTTCTAATTATAAACAATCTTGATACAATAGGCTCAATAAAATGAAAAAACAAAAAATATCCTACAAAGAATCCGGTGTCAACTATGAAGCAATGGATCCCATAAAAGTACTTGCACAATTGCGGGCAAAAGCAACCGCAGCAAATTTTAATCGATTTGGCGCAAAAGAAATCGCAGACAGCAGAGGTGAATCTGCCTATGTTTGGGAAGAAAAAGACGAGTACCGAGCATTTGTCATCGAAGGCTTGGGAACAAAAAATCTCGTCGCTGACGAGACGAGAAAATTCACCGGGAAAACCCACTATGATACGATTGCACAGGATACAGTCGCTATGATCGTGAATGACCTTATCGTTGTGGGAGCTGATCCACAAGTGGTCAACGCGTATTTTGCTATCGGAAGCGGTGATTGGTTCTCCGATGAAGAACGTGCGATAGATTTGGTTGAAGGATGGGCAAAAGCGTGCGATCTTGCTGGCGCCGTATGGGGCGGCGGCGAAACACCGACACTAAAAGACATCGTCGATCCTGGTACCATTGACCTTGCCGGCAGCGCGATTGGAGTAATAAAACCCAAAAAACATCTCACGTTGGGAGAAAAATTAGATGCTGGAGATGCAATAATCTTAATTGAAAGCAGTGGCATTCACGCAAACGGCCTGACGCTTGCACGGACTATAGCGTCTCAGCTGCCAAAAGGATATGCTACACTTCTACCCGACGGTACGAGTTACGGAGAATCAATACTTGCACCAACACACATCTATGCTCAACTCATTCGTGATACTTTTGATGCAGGAGTTGAAATCCATTATATGACAAATATCACCGGTCATGGATGGAGAAAGCTCATGCGGGCAAACAAAATTTTCACCTATGTAATGCATACTGTCCCAAATCCTCAACCGATTTTTCCTTTTATCCAAAAAAACTCGGGCAATGATGATCAGGAAATGTACGGCAACTTCAATATGGGAGCAGGATTTGCGTTATTCATCAATAAAAGAGATGTAAAAAAAACGATTGATGCAGCAACGAAGAACAGCCTAAAAGCCTGGCATGCAGGCACTGTCGAAAAAGGGGAAAAACAAGTTATTATTGAACCACTCAAACTTACCTACAAAGGCGACACGCTCAAAGTAAAAGCTTAATATGAAAGCAGTAATATTTGACATGGACGGCGTCATCATTGACAGCCAGTCAATTGCAGATAAACTTTTAACACAAACTGCAAAAAAATTTGGCGTGCAAGTGACTGAACAAGAATTGCATAGTCTCCATGGAATTCCTATTGAATCTTTCTGGCAATATGTGAAAGAAACATATAACCTTCCTGAATCTGCAGAATATTACGGCAGTCATTATGATGTCGAAGAAGAAATACGGATGTATCATGATCTCTTACCAATAGATGGAATACCTCAACTCGTAGAAGATTTAAAGTCTCACAATGTGTCGCTTGCGCTTGCGACATCTGCATCACGATACCGTATGCAAATAGTATTGGATCTGTTCGAAATGCACGACACATTTGACGCTGTTGTCACCAAGGATGATGTAACCCGTGCCAAACCTGACCCTGAAATTTTTATTAAAGCTGCCGGTCTGTTACATATTCCCCCTTCTGAATCTATTGTCATAGAAGATGCAGTAAATGGCCTTGTTGCAGCGCATCAAGCACATATGAAATGCGTTCTCTATTGGAAAAAGAAATCAAAAATAAAAAGCCCTGTACAAGCGGATCTCATAACTGACGACTTTACAAAGATAAATTTTGCAAAACTATCAGCGCTACAATAAAAATTATTTACGTAAGAGTTTGGTAAGAAGAAACCTTGCAAGTGATACATACAATAACTAACAATATCAAACCATAAAACAACCTAACTGACGTAAAGCAAACTTCAACTTGACACTAATTTTACTGATCTGTTAAGCTGAATATAGGCGGTGGGGACTTACCGTTTTTTGCTGGTTCACCGCGCCCACTATGATTAAACTTGTTGGTACTGCATATATTGATGGAGATATTGTCCTCTATTTCTCCTACGATAAAGGTAACAAATTTTATTTCAAACGGATTTCCGGCAGTGATGGGTTTGCGTTTAATGGCTCAACAAAATATATCATAGTCACCGATCCCAAAGGTCGGGAAGAACCGAAGTACGACTGGCAGCGGTTCACTGTCAGCAAACAAAAAGATCGATTCATCTCGACATATAAAGTTAACGGACGCAGCGGAAGTAAGTTCAATGTCGCTGAATCCAAAGAATCGCTCCGTTGGAAAAAACTCGGAAAGGTAGAAGGCGTCAACGAGGTAGGGTCCATTGTCCCTGATTTTCAATTCAAGAACCGTTATGTGTTATACTTCGGTGAACATACAATAAAGCTTGCCTACTCCTCACAGCTCACTGATTGGAGAGCTTTTGACAATCCGGTACTTGAAAGTCTTGAAGATAATTTTGATAATGCTTCATTGGAAGTCGCGAAAGTATTCAATCTCAAAGACCACATACTTGTGTTCTATTACGCGAAAAAAACCAAAAATGATAATGCTTACTATGCAGTGGGCGCAGCAGCGTTTGATACAAAAGATCCGACCAGACTGTTATGGCGGCTTGATAAACCTCTATGGGAAATTCCCGATAATCTCAGAAAAGAAAACATAAAACCACTCGGTATTGAGATGTTTGACGATAAATGCATTCTCTACTGGATCGTCAATGATAGTACCGTGTATGCCGTATCTTGTCCGATTCCTCCAAACGGCATTAAAGACAAAAACATCCAAATCCTTTTGAAAAAGCATCATCAAAACCCGATAATTTCCCCTGATCCCAATCACAAATGGGAATCTCGCGCGACATTCAACAGCGCCGCTTTATTTGAAGACGGAAAAGTACATTTTGTCTACCGGGCACTTGGAGATAGTGACTTGTCTGTTCTTGGATATGCGACAAGCAAAGACGGTCTGACGATTGATGAGAAATCCGAAGAGCCGATTTATATTCCAAGAGAACCTTTTGAGACACCGGGTGGCGCAGTCTTTAAAACATTTGCCGATCATTTCGCATCCGGCGGTGGATATGGCGGCATTGAGGATCCACGTATTACCAAAGTTGAAGACAAAATTTTTATGACCTATGTTGCATTTGATGGCGCAAATCCACCACGAGTCGCACTTACTTCTATTCCTGTTGATCAATTTTTGAACCGCCAGTGGGATAAATGGGAAAGACCGAAATTAATTTCAGCTCCAGGTATGGTAAATAAAAGTGCTGTTCTATTCCCTGAAAAAATTAATGGCAAATATGTCATGCTTCACCGAGTTTATCCCAATATCCTTATGGATACTCTCGATGATCTGAAATTTGCTGATGATAAATTTCTCACAGGTCACTACTTCATTCCACCTCGAAAGAAACATTGGGACAGTAAAAAGGTTGGAGCCGGCGCTCCTCCAATGAAAACAAAAGACGGATGGCTACTTATCTATCAATCGGTAGGTTATCAAGATCCGGGTAGATATAAAATTGGGGCCATGTTGCTTGATAAGAAAGATCCGACAAAAGTTCTCTATAGAACGAATAACCCTATCTTATCTCCTGAAGAGCATTATGAAAATGGCGGGTTTAAAGCCGGTGTAGTTTACCCGTGTGGAGCAGTATTAAAAGATAACAAACTGTTGGTATATTATGGAGGCGGAGATACTTTTGTAAATGCTGCCGAAGCAGATTTGGATAAATTCCTCTATCAGATGAAACACCATCAGGAACCGAAACTCCGTCGAGTTACCAGTCCAGTCCTTAACTAATTTTCAGAAATCTCAAGTATTCTGTCTTTCAGAAAAACTGATAATCTGATATAACTAATTTACACGGCGATCTGAGTGTTCTGAAATGATAACCTTACAACGTTACCCCGAAAATCCAATACTAAATCCGAACCCTGATCTTGAATGGGAGCATGATGGTGCATTCAATGGCTGCGTTGCATACAACGACGGAATATACCACATGGTCTACCGAGCTTTATCTTCTGAAAAAAAACAGAATGGCATCACTATGCGGGTTTCATCGGTTGGGTATGCGTCAAGCACAGATGGCATCCACTTCGGAGATCACAAATTGCTTTTTGGTCCAACAGAAGACTGGGAAGAATATGGAGTTGAGGATCCGCGTATTACTTTTTTCAATGGGAAATTTTATATTTTTTATACTGCACTTTCTGTCTTTCCGTTTAGCGCGTATGGGATCAAAACAGCCGTTGCTATCACAGAGGATTTTAAAACGTTTTTCAAGCATCCGGTCAGTACCTTCAATGCAAAAGCCATGGCTCTTTTTCCTGATCTGGTCAAAGGGAAGATGGGTGCTCTTATCACAATGAATACCGATCTGCCACCAGCAAAAATAGCTGTCGCGTATTTTGATCGTGAAGATGAGATATGGTCTCCATACTATTGGGATGAATTGTATGAAAACTCCGGCACGCATGTTATCAATCTTCTCCGCGATATCCGTGATCAGGTAGAACTTGGATCGGCACCAATCAAGACAAAAGACGGTTGGCTTGTCCTGTATTCCTATATCACCGACTATCTTTCAAATGAAAAAAAATTTGGCATAGAAGCGGTACTGCTGGATCTTGATCACCCGCGTCATATTTTGGGAAGAACCGATTATTCGCTCATTACTCCGCAGGCAGAATATGAGCTGCGTGGAGATGTGCCAAATGTAATTTTCCCCTCCGGCGGTCTTGTAAAAGATGATGAGCTCTATGTGTATTACGGTGCTGCTGATACACGAGTTGCACTGGCAACTTGCAAGATAAATGAACTTCTTGATGATATCAAACCAAAAGCATCAACACCGATCATCTCTGCTCCGACAGACAATGACAAACTTACCCGCTTTGCTGGCAATCCAATTCTCAAACCAATAATTGAATGGGAATGGCAGGCGCAGGCGGTCTTCAACCCCGCTGCTATCTACGGAGACGGTAAGGTACACATTATCTACCGAGCTCAGTCTCGTGACGGGATGTCTGTGTTTGGACTTGCTGTAAGTAAAGACGGATTTCATATTGATGAGAACCTCGATTATCCAATTTACACACCACGAGCAAATTTTGAAAGAAGAATAAAATCCATAGGCAATGCCGGATGTGAAGACCCTCGCATCACGGAATTTGATGACCGTTTTTATATGACCTATACGGCATATGATGGAGAGAATCCTCCGCGTGTTGCAATAACATGGATCGGTGTTGAAAACTTTTTACGAAGGCAGTGGAACTGGGAAGAACCCACGCTCATTTCACTTCCTAATGCAGATGATAAAGATGCCTGTATCATAAAAAGTAACGAAGGAAAATACATTGTGTTTCACCGGCTGGGACACGATATCTGGGTTGATGTATCGGATAAAATGGACTACGGTGGTAATAAATTCTTAGGAGGTAAAGCGATCGCGCAGCCAAGGCCTGATAAATGGGATAATGTGAAGATCGGTATTGCAGCACCTCCCATAGAAACAGAAAAAGGCTTTCTACTATTGTATCATGGAGTATCGGAACCAGGCTTTAAATATAAAGTCGGAGCGATGCTTTTGGATAAAAATGATCCGACGAAAATACTTGTCCGTACAGATGATCCAATTTTTGAACCTGTTGAGCAATATGAAGTCGAAGGTGAAGTGCCAAATGTTGTCTTCCCTTGCGGTGCACTGGTAATCGGGGAGACACTCTTTGTTTATTATGGCGGTGCAGACAAAGTCATCGGAGTTGCGACAGTAAACCTCAACGGCCTTCTCAACCAGCTCACAAAAAAATAAACAGCTACAATGGTCTCCTACGGATTTTGAAGAGATAACCGATACTTGTTGTTAACGGATGAATAAGAAACCAAACGATAAAAAGTAATAGGTATTGTAAAACCGGCAGCTGGACAGCAAACAAGCTAAAAACAACACCACCAACAATATAATCTATTTGATCATAAGGAAACCAGCTTCTTCCAGGCTGAATGCCGGCTTGTCGTTTGAAAAAACTTTTGACCGCGTCTCCAAAGAGTGCTCCAAAACCTAAAAGACCACCAAGCATCACAGGATTAATAGTATAATAATCCACCGGCACAATCTCTCTGATCCAAAAAATATTGCCATAAAAAAATATTTCAATCGAACAAATGACAATCCCAACAAGTATCGCGGTAACAAATCCTCGAACTGTTTTGTGGCTTCCAAGTAACCGTTTGCCTCGAAATTTCAAATAACAATCTACCGGAAACTTATACTTTTTGAGCAATTTTATTTTACCGGCAGCAAATGCAGCAAGATTAGCAAATCCGGCAGGCGCAAAAAACCACAATGAGAAAAAGATCGCTCCGAGCATAATAATATAACTCAAATATCAAATCTACAACATAAATCTCAAAAGTAATTGATTTAATATTTGAGATGTAGATTTGAGCTTTAACATTTGCGATTTAAGATAATCTAAAGCATACCTTACGTCACAAATGGCAGATACATCTGATTAATCTTCTTGTCTTCATTCCGTAAAAAAGTCAACTGAGAAGGCACGACTTCAATTTCAATACCTTCCCGCTGTACCACCGGATCGCCATCAATCTGCACATACGGCTCCCCTTCAATTTTGAGATGCGATGCTTTAAATCTCACCTTTCCGAGTTCGGAATAGAGTGGATGTTTGAATCCTCTGAACCTGAGATTGGTAATATAATCGTATTTCGTTGAAAATAGCGTGCAGTCCAACAGTCCGTCATTCAGCTTCGCGTTTGGTGAGACTATATAATTTTGCCCGATAACAGGACAATTCGCAATAACCAAAGATGATGCTCGCGCAGACAGCGTCACTTTTCTATCAATGGTAAATGTTATCTCCTGTTCCGGATGAAAGACCAAGCTGCGTATAGCAGACAATATGTAAGAACGGAATCCTATGTACCGAAAATGCTGACGGTTGAATACGATTCGGGCATCAAATCCCACACTCACACTAAAAACACCAACGGAATGATCCGGAATATCTGTCCGGAGTAAGTCAACGGTAACCGTATGCTCCCTTTTCTCGATAACATCTACCGCCTTTTTCATTGTCTCAACACCGAGACAGTAAGATAACGCATTGCCAAAACCAAAAGGAAGAACTGCAAGTAAAGGTTTCTGAGACATCCCGAAAACGATACGAGCTACTGCATTTATCGTCCCGTCACCGCCGGCAATGACGATCAATTTCGGTTTCCTCTCAGCAATAACATCCTCCAGTGAAATAGCGGTAATATCAACCGGATCTTTTGGAAGAATATTAAATTTTTGTCTGGATTTATTCCAAAGGCCTAAGGCGTGACCCTCGTTTGCATGTGGATTAATAACATATAAAACATCATCCCTATAAAGCATTTCAATTTTCTCCCAATAAAACAACACTATTCTTAATTCTATTCAGCATGGGATAAAAAAATGTATAGAAGGGTGCATACGTTTTATCAAGAATGGCGTTTGCCAATAATTCTTTGAGCTTCTTTTGGGTCGGAAATTCAGTAAGCATGCTGCATGTATGTCCAAGACCTTTTACCCCGTGAGCATCACTGCTGGCAGCTTGGAGAATGTTATTTTTTGAGGCGAATTGTTCGGCAAAAATAGGTTTTCCGCGGAAACGGCCTCGCCCATTGAAGACTTCAATAATATCAATATCCGACAAGATCCGCTCGGCTGTACTCCTACGCAATCCTTTTCTGAAAAGTTCAAATGGATGAGGAATATAAATCAGACCACCCTGATGCTTGATACTGGCAACCGCTTCATCAACACTGATACCGCCACGAATTGTTTCCGTGAGATATAGACCAATGATCTCACCTTCTGTTGTGCTTATCTCTTCGCCGACTATAATTTTGTTTCCTAACTTTTTTTGCATTATCCTAGCAAAACTCGTTTCATTGTGATCGGTTATCGCGACACAATCGAGTTCTCCCGCCTGCAATACCTTTTCATACTGAGCAGCAGTAATCCCTCCATCCTGCGATATGATAGAATGTGTATGAAGATCAACTTTATAACGCGAGCCTTTCATAGATGTGTAACTAATTTACAATTTTCAGTTCTCAATTTTCATTGAATGCATCAATGAATTAATTTTCAAACATTGAAACATTGTAAAATTGATTGAAAATTGTAAATTAAAAATTGAAAATTATTCATGTCACTATATGTTGAGTAATAAAAAATCGACAATTGAACCATTTTTACTTCCAGTTGTAAAACGATTATCACATGTCTCACCCAACACCCTCACTCTATTAGGAAGTATACCACCTCTCCTGTTCTTTGTCTTTATGCTCTATCACTGGTATATCGTCTCGCTTATCGCGTTTGTCGGGTGTGGATTTGACATGCTGGATGGAATGGTCGCAAGAAGATATCATAAAGTGACTCCATTCGGCGGATTTTTGGATTCCACAATGGATCGTGTTGCAGACTTTCTGGTTATTACTGCCTTTGCGTTTGCCGGCATTATCAGTTGGGGAATAGTTGCTCCGTTTCTTCTTTTTGCTTATTTGACTAGTTATGTAAGAAGCAGAGGAGAGCTGGCAAATCCAAAAGTGAGTTTTGCGGTGGGACTTATTGAGCGGCCGGAAAGACTTGTGCTCATCTTTCTTGCTTTGTTTTTCTATATATTTTTTCCTGCAATTATCGTTGCATCCCTAAATATTGCGGGAATAACATTTGTCTTTATCACTATTCTCTCACTGTACACCGTCATACAACGGATATCTCATGCATACAAAAATTTATAAACAACCACGTTGACCAATTTCGCGTAGCTCAGCGTATAATTCTGCTTATTTCCGCGAATATGTCTCAATGAAATCCTCGACTTTTTCTTTTGCGACTGCATCGGTAAACTGCACAGGCGGAGATTTCATGAAATACGCGGATGGTTCAGTGAGCGGCCCGCCGAGCTTGTGATCCAATGCCAACTTACAACACCTGAGTGCGTCAATAACGACACCCGCGGAGTTCGGCGAATCCTGGACTGACAGTCTTGCCTCAATATGCATCGGCACATCGCCAAAATGCCGGCTCTCAATCCTGATGAAAGCCACCTTATTATCATTCAGCCATGGCACCCAGTCACTCGGGCCGATATGGATATTTTCCGGCGCGATTTCTTCATCATGTAAATCAATTTGTGATGTCACAGCACGGGTTTTGGATATCTCTTTATTTTTCAGTCGCTTGCGCTCCAGCATATTTTGAAAATCAGTATTGCCGCCGACATTGAGTTGATAGGTGCGATCAATCGGCATACCACGGTCGAGAAATAAATTCGCAAGCACTCGATGGACAATCGTTGCCCCCACTTGTGATTTGATATCATCACCGATGATAGGGATATTGGCATCGATGAATTTTTTGCGCCATTTCGGATCGGATGCAATAAAAACCGGCAGACAATTTACCATACCAACTTTTGCTTTGAGACACACATCCGCCCAATACTCAACAGCCTGTTGACTTCCAACAGGGAGATAACAGATAAGAATCTCTGCCTTCGATTTTTTCAAAACTTCAACCGGATCGGGGATATCGGTCTTTGAAATGCTGACGACATCCTGCAGATACTCGCCTATGCCGTCAAATACCTGCGCATTCTGTACGGTCACTCCTGTTTTTTTTACTTTGGCGAACACAACGGTATTGTTGGGTTTGGCATAGATGGCATCCGCAAGATCTTTGCCGACTTTGGTTGCGTTGACATCAAATGCACAGACAACTTCTATGTCACCAATTGCATAACCGCCAAGTACCGGATGCATCAGGCCGACAATCGTATCATCCTTTTTTGCGTCTTTATAGTACGTCAATCCCTGAACAAGTGACGATGCGCAATTTCCAATACCGACGATAGCAATTTTTATTTTCTTCCCAGCCATAAAAAGAAAGGATAACAAAACTAAATCCATTTGTAAAATTAATCTAATTTATGATATATTAAAAATAATGATCGATGAACTACAACGGTTTCTTCTTGTTGCGAAAGAAGGAAATCTCACAAAAACAGCCGAAAAAATCTTTATTACGCAATCCGCCCTGACGCAATCCATACAGCGGCTTGAAAAAGACCTCCAAACCAAACTTTTTCGACATAAAGGCAAACAACTGCAGCTTACCGATGATGGTAAATCTCTTATCATACTTGGAGAAAAAATACTACAGCTATGGGCAAACGCACACGATCCTCAGGTAAGAAATGGCCAAACACAAACATATGCTGTCGGGATGTTTGACAACATCGCCCTACGGCTCGGCAAGTTTTTACAAAACAACAAACAAACAGCAAAATATACCCTCGAACTGACAATTGATTCTTCCGGCAAATTGCTTCAGCAATTACACCTTGGGACACTTGATGCCGCGTTATGTATTTTAAACAAAAACTACACAATGCCAAACAATATTACCCTTTTGCGTACCTATTCCGAAAAACTTATTCCGGTGTCATCGAAATCATTTTCCAAACCGATATCCGAAATCCCTTTTATTTTATATAACAGAGGCTCGAATACCAGAGCACAAATTGATGAATTATTTATGAACCATAAAATCATCCCGACAATTTATGCCGAATCAACCAGCGTCACTTTCATGCGGGAATTGGCGCTTCTTGGTGGTGGAGTTGCTTTGTTACCTGAAAATTTTGTCACACAAGATCTTGACCGGGGGAGTCTAAAAGAAATAAAAATGCCACTACTATGGAAAAGAACATTCGGTTTATTAATGCAAGCACAATATACTCCACAAACCCCGTATATTCAAGATCTTTTAAAAGCACTTAATAAATAGTTCAATGCTATCAACTCTGACCATCCTTAACTTCTTGTAGTTGACCAATTTCTTCCCGAAGACGTGTCGAATACCCGGTGACTGCTTCTTCTCCCATGACTGCAACATCCAATGCTTCCTCCCAATCTCTTTTCGCCCATTGTTCTCGTTGGTCTGGAGGAAGTTCTGCGTGACCTGGATTTTGTAATAGCCTTCTTTGATGATGAAGTTCTGCTATTGTCCGGGTATTAGCTGCTCTTGTTACTGCGTCATCCCGTCTTTGTTCCATTGCCGCAAGAAGAGCATCCGGGTCTCTGTATCCTCTTAATAAAATTTGCGCAACTCTCCAATCATGATCAGGGAGATCTCTTCGGCCAAGAGTATCTCGATGACCTCGATCTATTTCTGCCATCGCTGCGCGTTCTTCATGCAATACCTGCGCCATTCTCGCTGTAGTGTCAAATTCTTTTCCCGTTATCGACCATGCTCTTCCTATCCTTTTTCTCGTTTGAGCCACTAACTTTTCATAGGGTCTTTTCTCCGATAAGTCGGCTGAGGCTCTGTCCCAATCACTTCTCGCCCATTGTTCTCGTTGGTCTGGAGGAAGTTCTGCGTGACCTGGATTTCTCATTAGTCTTAATCTATAATAAAGCTCCGCAAGACCTCGAGTTTGTGTTTCTCTACTTGCATCTCCTTTTGGAACTCTACCTGGAGATCCAAGGCCTCGAACATGGATACTTGTAGACGGTGCACCTAAACTCCTTTTAGCTGGACTGGGTAAACCAGAAGAAACAGCTTCTCTCCCACGTTCATGGGGACTCACTACAGATGCTTGAGAAAGTGCTTTCATTTCGCCGCTCATAGCTTACACTTTTCTGTAATTATATATCGCTCAGCTTCCTTTATCAACTCGCTCTATTAGTAATCATTTACGCTCGTTATTTATCTTTAAAGTAATCAACAATTTCTAGAAATCCATCTTCATCTACCGATGGGCTGAAATAGTAATTCCCCTCTCCTTTTGTTCTAGACAGGTCTTTAAGCTCTTGACTCGCGTCTCCCACAACGCCGACATATTTGCAAAGACTCATAAAATTCCAATCCGCTATCGTGTCGCCAACACCCAAGGTCTCGCTAGGAGAAATCTTTAAGTAATCCAAAACCTCCAATGCAGCATCTTTTTTTGATACACCTTTTATTGTTATAACGGTATTTTCTGCAGGCAAAGTAGCAGGGTGATGTGACCATATGACATGAATTTTTTCGCTAAACTGATCTAAAAGTTTATTTATTTGCAGTCTGTCTTCTGAAGTATGTGCAAAGTTTATTATCTTTATCACTTCTATCTCATCAATTTTATCAAGCAGTGAGTCAACAGCTGTATGCTCTTTTTGCAAGATCTTGATCCTCTTTTCAGTAAACTTGCCAATATGATCTTTCTGTAAATAATAGTCGTTGACACCGTATACTTCCGTATAAAAATTTTGAGATAGAACTTGCTCGACAATTGTTCGTGCAAGGTCTTTTGGGAAAACATGTTTCTTGACTATTTTTTCATTAAGCGGATCAATAATTAGCGCACCGCCGTCTGTGATATGCGGATTACGGAGTTCTGCTTGTATAATAATTTCTTTGACCGCGTGATTGAATTTAGCAGTACAAAGAATAACAGGAATTCCCTTTTCATTAAGTCTCCGTAATGCTTTAATGACTAAAACATTCGGCAATGGGAAATTGATACCGGATTTCTTACCGACAATCACCCCGTCAACATCCATAATAACTGCTTGTATCATCTGATGATTATATCATTTTAAAAAACATTGACTTGTTTGTTCATCTAATCTACCCTATATAAGGAAGCATATACGACCTATGAAAAAACTTTATATTGTAAAACCCGGCGTAATTATTATTGCCTGTATGCTACTCATCTCACTATTTTTATTGTTTGCCAATAATAAACCCACGATAAACCTGCAAAAGGTCTACGCGGCATCACCCATCCAGCATGTATTCATCATTGCGGAAGAAAATCACAATTGGGCTGCTATAAAAGGCAGTTCTTCCGCTCCATACATAAACAAAACTTTATTACCGATGGGCGCGCATGCCGAACAATATTATAACCCCCCAGGAAATCATCCCAGTGCGCCGAATTACGTCTGGCTTGAAGCAGGTGCTGCGGTAGCAGGACAAAGCGATTGCAGCCCTGATAGTGCAAATTGCCGAAGCAGCGCCAAACACTTAACCGACCTCTTGGATGCTGCGGGTATCACTTGGAAAGAATATGCGGAAGACACAAATGGAAAAAGTTGTATTCTCAATTTCTCAGGTGCCGACGTAAATCATGTTCCATTTTCTTATTTTAACGATGTCACGAACAATGGTAATGCGAATTCTTCTAACTGCATCTCCCATGAACGTCCTTACTCAGAACTTGCTGCTGCATTACAAAATAATACAGTACCACGTTATACATTCATTACACCAAACGTTAATGACGATATGCATAACGGAACAATTCAACAAGCAGACACCTGGCTGTCACAACAAGTACCAAAGATATTAAACTCACAGGCGTATAAAACAAATGGCGTGCTCTTTATCATCTGGGATGAAGGTGAAGGCGGAGACGGCCCGATCGGGATGATCGTATTATCACCGCTTGCAAAGAAAAATTATTCAAACTCAATCCACTACGATCATAGCTCAACCCTGAAAACGATTGAAGAAATTTTTGGTGTGACTCCCCTTTTGGGCGGTGCAGCAAAAGCAACAGACCTCAGTGATCTCTTTACTGTCAATATTGCAAATTCCGGAGGCTCAAAACCTCCGGCTCCCTCTGCCGTTACACCAACGCTTTATTGTCTTGGCGGTACTTGTGGAGCAAGCCCAGGCCCTTCGCAGGCAGCTGGAGGTGGCGGATCGGGGAATAATCAGACATCACCTGGAGTTTCGGGATCGCCTTCGTCATCACCTTCACAAACTCCTTGCGCGAGTACAAATCAAACGAATGCAGTGCATACGAATTCTGTTCACGAGTTAAAAGAACATGAACATAAAAATGGTGGTGTCAGTAATCTGATGCTATTATTATTGCAATTTATTATCAGTTTAATTAATTTGCTGCTTGGGAATAATGGAAGCATACCACCTATTAACCTGAATCCTGGCACAACTCCCTGTCCAAGTCTTAATCCGTTACCGTCATCCGTTGTATCCCCGTCTCCTTCGATAATACCTTCAAACATAATTCCGTCAGGAAGCTGAGGTAACGCTATCTTCGTGCAAAAGCGTATCGGGAGATTTCGGTTAGGTCTTTATAATTTATCACCGGCGGTTCCCTGAGCAAAAATTCGTATAAGGTTGGTGCTGCAATGAGTAATGTTTGTGTTGCTGTCAGATTGGTTATATAGGAGAGATTTACGATGGAGGTATCAAGAAGCGTTGTTATTGCATCAAGCAGTTGGAATTTACCGTTTATCTTATCAATTCCCCAGCACGGACCAACTGCGGCGATATGGGTTGGCATCTTATGAAGTGCTTCCGCCCGCTCTTTATAGCCGAATTTATGCAGAAGTTTGACTGATTGCATTTTAATATCTGTACAATATCCTGTTTGAGTCCAGCCTCCGACAGAAAGTAATCCTCCCTCTACCATCTCTGCAAAAAATTTCATAACTCCTGTAGGCCAAAGTGTTCTTTCTTCAAGTCCTTTTATGATCGTTTCTGGGCTGAGATCTCCCGAATAATCGACCAGCCGGTACCCTTCGCCTTTTTGAATAATTTGATAGAATGGTGAACCATGCTCCGCCCACCCCGTTTGAATACTCTTAAGATACTGATAAAAGAGCGCTTTGCGGTATGGATCGGTAAATATACTGTAGGTTAATGATGTTGGATCTTTCAGAAGCTTTATAATGAATTCTGCTCCGACCGGCTCTGAATCCAGGGTAATTTGTCTATTGGGCAAAAGTTTATTTAACATCAATGCATGTGTTGTAGCGACCTGATCACTGAAACTTGATTGAACTACTAAAAAATTAGTTAATATTTCCAGACCAAGCTCGTATTCCTGTTCTTGAATCATCCGCTGTTTTTTATACATAGCAAGCAGTTCAAGTTTTTGTTCAATATCTTCTTTTGTTCGTGCGGAAATGAAGGTTTGAGGTGAGTCTGGATGCTTTTTCTTGCTCGCCAACGTCATAGGCGTTTTAAGAGATGGCAAATCCAGATATGCTCCACTATTGGTATTATCAAGGGGAACTCTTCCCGAATTCATACCGATTGCCAAATGATTGCCCAAACGCTGATTAGCCAGTGCCCATAATACCTGCCCCTGGAAAAGAAGTGAATTAATTTGTGCACCTTCTGTCTGCGCAAGATTATTGTAACGGCGAGGAATATGTAAATGCGCACCTGTTTCAACAACCCAACTATCTTTCAATTGTTTGCTCGCAAGAGCAGCGGCATCTTCTCCGTAAAGTTTTTCAATATGTGCTGTAATAATCATTTCTAATGTTTTGGCATGAGGAAAAATATTTTCCTGTTGTTTCCATGTAAGAGCCGGCCGGAGATAATCAAGAATTGATTTATCGGCTATAAGCTTCCTCAACTTCGGCCTTTTTTGAATGATATTTTGAAGCATGGTATTAATAGACTGTGATGTTTCTTTTGTATGGTTTTGCGGTAATTCAAGAACACCATTCTGCAATATTTCTATAGGAGATTGAATCTGTGCATAACCGAATTTTTTACCATCAAAGGAAACTGTTACCCTAATATTCAAGCCTGATGGCTGGAGTATCGGCATTTCATTGATTGATTTGCCTTGCTGAAGCGCAAGCAGCTGACCCAAAGCTGTCGTTCCACTTCCACAAGCAGTTTCGTAAAAGAGTGTATCAACATCCCGGATATACACAATGGGATGAATAGCGCACCAATCTTCCCGCTGATCAACATATATAATTCCGCAACATACTTGCTTATCAATACCCATATCAGCCATTTCTTTCCGTGCTTTTGCTTTTATTTCATCAGTTGTTAATCCTCTAATTTTACTGAAGTCAAAGTCTATATAATGAGTTATTCCTTCCATTGTAACAAGCGCATTTCCGGGGTGTTTGGGATCAGGGGTGATTAAGTAGGGATCTTCGTAAATGGGAATCTGACAGTAGGCTTCTCCACGCTTAGTAACCCCCGCCAGAAGCTTCTTTTTTACACCTGAAACTTTTATAAAAATTTTACCTGGTTTACCACGTAAAATTTGATAAGCTGCGCTTCTTGTTGCATTTCCGCAAAATTCACCGCCAGCCATTATCAGCTCAGCATTATTGGAGTCAGGGTTAACAAATCCCACTTGTTCAATTGAAGGGTTCATTTCCTGCAACAATGAGGCTATTTCTTTTCTCCGCTCGGCATCAGGTATGATTCCGGTAATTAATCCGGTATCATTGCCCGCAGGTTTAAAAACGGCATATCGAAATGTGCCGGTGTTACTTTTTGTAGTAAGTGCCCGTTGTGTACTGACACGCAAAGATCGTAGCATACAGAATAGAGCTCACTCAATATTGCCACGAAAAAAAGATTATATAACAAAAAGCAACTTTTTACAATTTAAAAAGAGATACCAACCAAACAGTGAGCTTTCTGGCTCAAATATCTGGAAGATATTGCTGTTTGGGAAGATAATTGCGACGAATTTATGAAATATACGGAGTACGATTCAGAGAAAGGAATTAGTTTCGATAAAAAAATATATTGAGGTAATGCAGGAAAAAATGAGATACTATATCAAAGCAGCTTAACTCTCCTGCCGTCAGCCCATCTGCTCTTGCTTATCAAGCAATAATCAAAGAGCATAGGCATGCCCCGTCGAGCAAGCCTATGCTATCATCAAATCCCTAAATCCTTACCTCAAATTTTACCAAATAAATGGGAGAAGAAATTTTCTATTGACACCATCACATTGGCATTCCCAGTAAGAACCACGGAATTATTCCCGGTTTTATTTCCTCCGGTATTAGCGCTGACATTTACCGATTCGGAAACACTTGGTCTCACCGACTGGCCGGGAGGGCCAGTATGAATATGATTCTTATCACCAAACCCCCATCCGGGCTTGATCGTCCCTGATGCCGCAAACGCAGTTTGTGTCATCAACGTTGACGTAAGAAATACCGATAAGACGATAAATAATCCAATTAATTTTGAAATAGCAATCACCCCCTTTCTCCCTCGGATTGAACACATAGCTCAAAGGGCCACAAAAGACATGTCTTAATTCTCACGAAAGATAATTTCAGCATAAATCAAAAAACTACAATAAAAAGAACATTAAAAAGAGAGGAGATTTATATTTATTATGCCAATGAGGTTCCGGGTGGACCGTAATGTATAAGCGTTTGATAAAGAATATAAACCATTTTTTAATCACCTCCTTTCATAATAATTAATTATCTTCATTCAATAAAAGAATTATGTAAACAATGTTCTAATTTATTGTAAATGTTTTTGGAAGAGGCTAAAAAAGGATAATTCTCCAGAAGCGTATATAAAAGTAGATTAACCTATCTAACAACAGTTGTCAAACTCAACAACGGAAAATTTTTGTAATTCCACAGAAGAAGCATGTTTATGGTAATTCGGATCGTGGCATTTTTTGAACTGTCTTTGCACTTCCTGCCCGATAGTATCCTTAGCGTTCAACCAGGAAGTACTACATATCTTAAGGAGTACTTACTGTACGTCGATACTGGATACCGTATGGCCAGGCAATGTTATGGTAATCTTTGAACCTGTGAAGTTTGTGCTACCTCGGACTTCTTTGATAGGTCCGGTGGTGTCGGTTTGCCACACCGTGTATGAACCAGTTGTCAGACCGCCAAGACCTATCGTTATGTTCTCAGCGCCACCGTTCTTGTTTATCGCTACGATCTTACCATTGTTCATCGCGAACAGTTCTACTTGCTGAGATAGTCCTGACTTACCACCGTTTGTCACATCAACACCACCCACACTAGAGTTAACGAGCTGACTGCCGAAGCGGTCGAACTGACCATTCATACCCGTCCAGATACCTAAGCCGTAATATGCTGGCATAGGTGCGCCACCATTATATAGGGTACCGCAGCCGCCGGAATCAGCGTACATGTAGGCGTGACCAGCACCCCCTGCGAGAGAGTTGCCGATGACACTAGCAATGTACACGCCACCTTCCCAGTCACTATATCCATTTCCTCCTGCACATCTAAAGTTCCAGTTGAACTCTTCGAGTGCAGGTGTTTTACCGTAGCTATTCTTGACATGCTGTGCCTCGGTCAGAAATTCCGGTGTCGAGTACACGCCTTGTCCATCCCCACCTGTATAGGCATGATAACTCATGTAATTAATATACTGTCCGGCAGTATTATTAGCTGCACCCATAAGACCATCATCAAAATGTGAAGCAGCCGGAGCGGAAATCTGAATACTTGGATCAGCTTGCTTCATGGCTTTCGTCGTAGCGTTTAAAGCACCAATGTAGCCGCCCGAATTTCCATTGTCAGGCTCATTACCGATTATCCATATTTTAACTGGACCGCCATTTCGTCCACCACCATCGTTAAAGTAGTGAACCAACTGTACACTCATGTTAGGGTCAATATCGTAATCTCCAGTCTTGCCAGCAGCAATGACAACGGGTACGCCGTTCATAGCCCTAATATCTTTGACGTAGGCAGTTCCGTCACCATTGCCACCACCTGCACCAGCTGCTACGCTATTGCCGTTCATACGTAGAGCGAGACGCCACGCCAATGGTCCGAGCTTGGCTAGCGTACTTCTCCAAGTGGCATTTGCAATATTGTTGTTAGGATAACCAAATTCTGAAATAGTGTCCCCGATCGAGTAGACATTCAGTGCCGGAACTGATAGATTTTTACGGAAATCTACCACAGCATTGGTGCCAGCAGGTGGAGCGTTATTGCCTATTTTCAGAGTACTATTACCTGTAGGGGGAGTGTTAGTACCAGTTGATGGAGATACTGAAAAAACAGTTGGCGTAGCTACAACACTTGATGGAATACCTGAGGAAGGTGTTGAGCTTACTGATGAAGCTGGGGAGATAGATGGTGTTCCTGATATTGTTGGTGTGCCAGCGGTTGGAGGTTGCATACCACATAATTGAAACAACTGCATAATAAGTTGCACGAGTAATGTTATAAATTTACTTATTAATCCATTGTTGGGATTACCACCACCATTGCCACTACCGCCGCCACTATTTGCTGGTTCACATTTGATATGGATTTTTGCATTGGTGCTGGTTTGTATAGGAACGAGCGTATTTAAAAGTTGACTAAGATTAGTACATACTCCTCCTGGGATATTGGGACCTGTTCCTGTGCTGGGGGTCACTGAAATTGAAACGGAAGGGCTTACTATGCCGGAAACAGGATTGATAGTACCGCCTATACTCGAAGCTGGGGAGACTGAAGGACTACTATTTACTGTTGATTGCGTTGGGGCAATAGTAACACAAGGAGGTTGAGGATTATTACCAACACAATAAAAAACTGACGGAGAAACAGATGTTTGGGCATAGGCAAAAGAGAAATTCGCAAATAATGAAATCAGAGTAAGTGGTAGCAATAATAAATATTTCACAGGTATGACTATTTGTATATCTATTATTTAGCGTAATCAATTCTTACAGAGCAGTCAAGATACGAACGTTTGGGGTACTGGGTCAATTTGACTAATCTTAATACAGTATAAAGAATGACTTGAAATAGCTGATTAGATCAATATATCAACCTATCTGAGGATAGTGGCATTTCTTGAGCTGTCATCCAAATAAGGCACATCATAAACTTATAACATTTTTGTTGTATTATTACAGCATCAAAATTTATACTTTAATACTTGACAGTAACTTTGAATACTCGTAAGTTAGAATTAGAGTCTTTTTCATTCATTTTTATGAGGATAAAACTATTTATAAAGCACTATTTCTCTAGTGTTAGTAATGGTACGCATGCTACATTAATTGTCCTCTTCCTACTTGCGGTGAGTTTGCCAATTACGCTTCTTGCCTCAAACCAACAGCAGCAAATAAAACAAGAAGCAGCGCCAATGACTCAAGCTTGTGGACTTACCAATACGTCTCTTTGTCCGGTAGGATATGAATGCAATATCAATGGCAGCATTCCGGATACCGGAGGTACCTGTGTTCCGATACCCAAACCAAAACCCATATGTCTTTCCGGCTCCGCCGACATTCTCTTTGTTCTTGATATTTCAGATAGTATGCATGGCAAATCCGGCTCCCAAACGAAAATGGCTGCAGCAGTAACAGCGATGAATAATTTCATAGACTTAATTTCAATTGATAAAAGTAGTAAGGCCGGTTTGGTAACTTTCGGACGAGCAGCAACATTAGATCAAAAGTTAACAAAAAATTATTCCATGTTGAAATCTGTTGTCAAAAAAGCTGCAGGACATCTGGAATACCGCACTTGTACCCAATGCGGAATCGATGTAGCTAAAGGAGAAGAGATACAAGATGCCGCGAGCGAAAATAATAAAGTAGCAATAGTTATAACTGATGGAGAAGCAAATTGGACTGAACTTATGCAACCACCACAGGCATTAGACACATCTCAAGGAAAACAAGCAGCACTTCAAGCAGCTATAAATGCTTATAAAACATCAGCAATGACATTCTTTACTGTTGGGGTTGGGACACCCGGAAAGAATGCTAATTTTAATTCTCTTAAAAAAATAGCAGCGGACACCGGGGGTGCATTCTTTTATGCGCCAACAGCCGATCAACTTACCGGTATTTTCCAGCAGGTCTCAAATGCAATAAAACAAAATGCAAAAGCATCTAGCTCCATAAATCAACCAGTCTGCGGACCTATTCCATCGTGTATTCCAAAGCCTCCTCAGTGTTATCCGGGTTCAAAATTAGGAATCATGTGCCCTGCGGAGCCACGTGGCGGGTGGTGTCCATCTACCTCTACTTCGCCGGCGCCATCATGTATGCCGAGACCTAAATGTCTGGATGCTACGCCACGATGTATGATTGCAGAACCTGTAGGCGGCTGGTGCCCTCCGCAGCCAAAACCAACCTGCACCCCAAAGCCTATATGCAAACCCGGAACAATGTGTCCAGCAATCATGTTACCGAAAGGCGGATGGTGGTGTGGAAGCGTACCTACTAACTAACCTCTTTTACCCTAGTTGTGAATAGTGGCATTTCTTGAGCTGTCATCAATATAGGGAACCACACAAATAAGTAATGTTTATAACTATTACGACTAATAAATTAGAGCTAAGTACTAGTAAATGTCCGTTAAATGATTTATCTTATCTTGACACCTCCAGCATAATATTTTAATCTGAGATTGTATCTATTTTAATGAAATATTTTCTGCTCGTTTCCTTGTTCGTTTTCTCTATCCTTACCTGTGTTCCTGTTTTTGCTCAAAGTACTATTCCTATTCCTTCCCCTCATTGTCTGGGTTCTTGTAAGACTCAACCTTCTGTTACCGGTAACACAACAAATCCTATCAGCTCTGCTCCCTCCAGTATCTCTTCCGGCACTCCCAGTAGCTCCCAACCCAACCCTTCTGCTGCGCCTTCCGACGCGCAATCTCCCACTTCCACGCTTCCTTGTTCTTCTTCTCAGCCTTCTCTCTCTTCGCAAAATACCGGAACTGTATACTCAATGCATTATCATGGCAAGAGACATCACTCGGTGAATGGGGGAAGTATCCAGCAGTTTTTTCAATTACTCTGGCAATTACTCCAATTTCTCTTCCAAAAATTAGGTATTCAGCTTCCTTCACTAACTCCCTGCAGTTCTAACACTTCACCTTCTGCAGCACCTTCCGCCGCTGCTCCCTCTGCAGGTGCAGGGGGCGGTGGTGGAAATATATCCGGTACTCCCTCATCAGCGCACGGTGGTAATCCTACACCTACTATCTTTGGACAACCAAACCCCAATTCGCAACCGCCGAGTTCCAACTCAGGATTTATAACGGCATCCGGGACACAATTGATGCTCAATGGCAAACCGTTTCGGTTCATAGGTTTTAACCCCAACGGTATAATCGGACAATGTTGGAGCGGCAACAATTGGACAACAGCAGAGATGGACACGTACTTTTCCAACTTGCCTGCAAATGGTATGGCCCGTATCTTTGCGGTTCAGAACAATCCAGGAGGCGTCTCCTACATTGAGAGTATCGTCAATGAGGCGACAAAATATCATCAGCATCTTATTATCGGCTTGAGTGATGACAATAGCAATTGCAGCGACCTGAATGGTTCAGGCAATGGTCAGCAAGGCAGTGGCAAAACCCTCTCCTACTATCAATCCTCTTATCAATCAGGCAGCAATTACGCGAACTGGGTTAAACAGCTGGTAACACCACTCGCCGACAATCCTACCGTTGCGATATGGGAAATCGGTAACGAACCATTTCATAGCGGCAATGGTGAAGGTGGTGCTACGGTGGTAGGTCAAGGTATACCGCTTTCGACAGCCCAAGCATACATAAACGGCGCGGATACACTGATCAAGGCTGCCGGTGCAAAACAGCTCATCAGCATTGCACCAGCTGATGTCTCCGACATGGGCGGAGCAGCTGACTACCAAGCGCTTTTCAGTAAATTGGATATTCTTGATTTCCACGACTATTCTTGGGACTGGGGTGGTGGACAAACAATCTCAGGAGATTTTGCACAAGTTAAGCAAGCGGCCAAGAATCTCAACAAACCATTCATCAGTGATGAAGTCGGTGTAAGCGGGGGTTCAGGCTGCACATCCAACACACCAAATCCAGGTACTGCGGATACTTCTGCAAACCACTCTGGCTTTAGTCTTGCTGCCCGGAAAACCTGGCTGATAAATAAGACAAATATGGAGCTGAGCACTACCGGTACGAACGGTGGAGCATCAGGAGTTGTCTATTGGAACTATTTAAACGCGAATGAACAAGGATATAGATGCGGATTCAATATGTCTCCTAGCGACCCGATGATCTCTGCAGTTAAGAATTATAAACTACCAAACTAAAAAAGAAGTCTTAAGCAGGCATTTGCGGATAGTGGCATTTCTTCCACTTTTTCCCAGATCCGCACCAGCAGGGATCGTTACGACCGAGCCTCTTTGAGGCGAGGGAGTCCTCTTGAGGACGGCTTTTTTTCTTCCCATCGTCCGAAATTTCACTCTGTGGTGTATTGGTGACTATTTTTCGAGGTTTGGGAGCTGGAGCTGCTGCTTCCGGATGTGCCGGGCCTTCATGAACACTACCGTCTTCATGGGTATGTGTTTCACCTGTAGGTCCTGAACCTGCTGCCGGCTGCTGCACCTGAACTTTGTAGATCCTATGTACTATCTCATCATCAATTGCCCAGACGAGCTGCTCAAACATCCTGAACGCCTCATTCTTATACTCGACCAATGGATCACGCTGCGCATACCCACGCAGACCAATCCCCTGGCGCAGATTATCTATGGCATCGAGGTGGTTGGTCCAGAGATTGTCGATGACTGACAGCATAATATATTTTTCAATCTCCCGCATAAGACGTATACCAAGCTGTTTCTCCCGATTATCATAAATGTCATCCGCGATTTTGGTGAGAAATGCTATTTTCGCATCAGTATCATGATACTGCTCAAGTTGTTTGCCCAGTTGCGACTTGGATGCCTCATCAAAAGGAATAATCGTGTTGAACGCGTCACTGATATCGTCATTTACCGAATCTGTCGTTGCTACTTGATTGGCAACCGCAAGCTCGACCAAACTTGACACGGCATCATGAATTTTCTCACGAATAAGTTCCTTAAGCGTACTCTTTTCATCAAGCGTATTTTCTAGAATCTTACGGCGACGTCCATAGATAATTTCCCGCTGCTTATTCAGCACATCATCATACTCAACTAAATGTTTGCGAGAATCGAAATTGAAACTCTCAACTTTTACCTGCGCGTTCTCGATGGATTTGGTCACAAGTGCATGTTCGAGAGGCACGTCCTCAGGCATATTAAATCGTGTCATCATCCCTGCTATCCTGTCTCCGCCGAAGAGCCGCATGATTTCATCGTCCAGTGCGACAAAAAATCGTGACGCGCCCGGATCACCCTGCCGGCCGGACCGACCCCGCAGCTGATTATCAATACGCCGAGATTCATGACGCTCGGTACCGACAACATATAATCCACCTAATTTCAACACTTCGTCATGCTCTTTCTGCCACTGCTTCTTTTCTGCATCAGTTGCGCCCACGTCAAGCGATCCGCCAAGAACAATATCAACTCCCCGGCCAGCCATGTTGGTTGCGACAGTCACCGCACCCTTCTTCCCGGCATTAGCGATAATTTCCGCTTCCCGCAAATGGTTCTTTGCGTTCAGGACTTCATGCTTGATTTTGCGGCGGCGAAGCAGTTCTGCAACAATTTCATTCTTATCAATTGAAGTTGTACCGACAAGAACCGGCTGACCTTTTTTATGCGCTTCCTCGATAGAATTCGCGACAGCTGTGTATTTCGCACGTCCGGATTTATATACTGCATCCGCATGATCAATACGCTGAACCGGACGGTATGTCGGTACCACAACAACATCCAGATTATAAATCTTCCGGAACTCCTCTGCTTCTGTCACAGCAGTACCGGTCATGCCAGCCAATTTCTCATACATACGGAAATAATTCTGTAGAGAAACCGTTGCGAGTGTTTTTGATTCACGCTGGATCGGAACGCCTTCTTTTGCTTCAATTGCCTGATGAATGCCTTCGGACAGACGACGACCCTCAAGTAGTCTTCCGGTAAACTCATCGACCAACACCACTTGATTATCTTTGACAATATAATCTTTTTCACGATGGAAGAGCGCACGCGCTTTCAATGCGGCTTCCAAATGATAGACAGTGTCAAAATCCTTCTCATAGATATCTTTGATACCGTAGAGCTTCTCAACTTTGCCGATTCCATGATCGGTCAGATGAGCAGTACGGAACTTCTCATCAATTTTATAATCCGTATCAGGCGATAACTTATCAACGACTTTGGCGTATTCATAATACCGTTGTGAAGGTGATTCGTCGGGTGCTGAAATAATATGCGGCGTCCGGGCTTCATCAATGAGAACTGAGTCAACCTCATCGACAATCGCATAATAGTAGCCGCGCTGAACGACGTTGGTCATGTCTTGTGCCATATTATCACGGAGATAGTCAAATCCGAACTCAGAATTGATCCCGTATGTCACATCGGCATCGTATGCTTCTTTGCGGGATATTGGTTTGAGATGCGTCAGGCGGTAATCATTTGCCTCTTTATTGACAAACTCCGGATCGTAGATAAATGATTGATCATTGATCATAGCGGCAACCGAAACTCCCAATAAATTAAAAACCGGTCCCATCCAGCCAGCATCACGCCTGGCCAAATAATCATTGACCGTTACCAAATGAGCACCTTTGCCCAGCAAACTGTGAAGATACAATGCCGAAACAGCGGTCAGCGTCTTTCCTTCACCTGTTTTTTGCTCGGCAATTTTTCCTTGCGCTAGGACTATTCCTCCCATCATTTGTTGGTCAAACTGCCGCAGACCAATAGCCCTGCGGGATGCTTCACGAGCCAGAGCAAATGCTTCCGGCAAAACATCCATCAATTTTTCTCCGTCTTTGATACGGTCCCGGAATTCCTGTGTCTTTTTGGGAAAGTCTTTGTCTTTTAATTTCTTGACCGTATCTTCTTCGGCATTGATCTTATCAACGAGCGGCTGGAGCGCGTTTATTTCCCGCTTATTGGAATCGAAAACTTTGTTGAGTAACCCTAACATACGTAATTAATCTTACCATATCTCAGCCTCAAAGGAAAGCCTAAACGATAGTAACGTATCTTCAAAATCAAACCACTTAAAGAAAAACCCCCACCATGCTGGCAGGGGTTTTTACCAATTGATCAGTTGGTAAAGTGATAATTCACCTTACATTACTATTTCTTTTTTGCTGCTGTTTTCTTTACTGTTTTCTTAACAGCCTTTTTAACAGTCTTTTTTGCAGCTGGTTTCTTTGCTGCGACTTTCTTTTTTACTGGCATGAACAATCACCCCCTCGCAAAGTTGGGATAATTTAATAGTGGTACGAAAAAATAAATTTGTCAAGAAATTATATTGGCCTCAAAAAATCGTATTTAGATTGTCACATAAGCATAAAATGCTTTACAGAAAAAATAAAAATTCTCAGGCTTAATTCAACTATTGTAGTTATTTAAAAAATACTATATAAATAATTTAGCTAATATTATTTACCGTTAACAAAATTTTACGTGAAAAACATATTTTCTAAAAATAAATCTAACAAAACCGTTGTTTTAGCAGCCAGTGCATTAATGATACTTACTGCTATCAGT
>DATLSZ010000037.1:0-40352 GCA_035533875.1 Candidatus Acidiferrales bacterium | reverse complement strand
ATATTGTCGAGTCGTCTAACGGTAGGACAACGGACTTTGGATCCGTTTATTCTGGTTCGAATCCAGGCTCGACAGCTCAGGAAAAAAGGCACCTTCGGGTGTCTTTTTTTGTGAGGTATCGGTAGCATTGACTTGTGCTTTAGCTCGAATCTCGAAGTGAGCAAAGCGAACGAAGATGCCCTGCGGGTACAGGCTCGACAGCAAAATTTTCTAGCCTCAGAGTTCCACTTCTGTTAAGCTCGCCCCGAGCAAGGATTCGAACCCCACTTGACACGTATGTATAATATTGTGTATAGTAAGTGTGTATTAAGGAGTTAATATGCTAAATACAAATGTCACACGTATCAATATTACAATTCCAGAACAGCTTGTTTCTAAACTAGAAAAAAAAGTTGCGCCTCGTGGGAAAAGCCAGTTTATCAGTGAAGCGATTGAAGAGAAACTAATCCGTGAAGAGAGAGATATAGCTTTGAAAGAACTTCGTAATTCTCCTCCTGCTTTTCCTGAAATAAAAGATGGAGCAGCATACGTAAGAAATTTACGTGAGACTGATGAAGCAAAACGAAAAGCTGAACTGCATAAATGAAGACATACCTCATTGAGACAGATATTCTTATAGATCTTTTTAATAAAAGAGTTGAAGCGGACGAGTTAATTTCTGAACTCAGTAAAAGCGGGAGACTTGTTGCCTCAGCAGTAACAATTGCAGAATTAAGAGCCGGATGGGATGATAAACAAGCACCTTATTATTTACCAAAGCTTTATGCCATAGTTGAAGTGATAAGTTTAACAAAAGAAATTGCCGAATATGCAGGTAAATTAAGAAATATCTACGGTAAAAAAGGACAAGTTCTTCCAACTGTAGATACATTAATAGCATCAACTTGTATTATTAGTGATTATACGCTTGTTACTCGAAACATCCGTCATTATCCAATGAAAGAAATCACTTTATATAAAAACAAGAATTAATTTTGATTTTTATTAACTCCAAATTACCTTACCATTATCGTAAACTAGACCGAGTTTTCTTATTTTCTCATAGGTATTCAATAAACTTTTGAAGATGGGGTTCCGCCTACGGGCTAGCTAGCCAGCTGATCAATCCTAGCCTCATTTCTGCTATAATCTTTTTATGAAAAATGCCTTTATTTTTCATGGTGCATATGGAGGACCAAATGATAATTGGATACCCTGGCTCAAGAAAGAACTAGAGAAATTGGGTTATATTGTAATTGTTCCTCAGTTTCCAACGCCTAAAAATCAATCCTTAAAGAACTGGCTAAATGTATTTGACAAATATAAAAGAGAAATTAATAGAGAAACGATTATGATTGGACACAGCATTGGAGCAACATTTATTCTTTCTGTTTTAGAACAATTTGAAGAACCTGTTAATAGTGTTTATCTAGTTTCTGGGTTTATAAGCAATTTAGGGTTAAAAGAATTTGATGAAATTAATTATAGCTTTTATAAAAAATCATTTAACTGGAAAAATCTAAGAGAAAATTGCTTCTACATATTTTACGGAGACGGTGATCCCTATGTTTCTCTAGAAGAAGAACATAAACTTGCAAAAAAATTAGAATCAAATGTAATTGTAATTAATAAAGGTGGCCATTTAAACACTGCAGCAGGATACGAAAAATTTGATTTATTGTTAGAAAAAATTAAAGGTAACTCCTAAAAAAAGTTCAAAGATTGTACCCATATGGGCATCTTTGATCAAGGCTTGCCAGCTGCATTTTTTATCCTCAAATTAGCCTCGAATTATGGCCGATTTTTACAAATAAGAGTCTGGATTTGAATTGGTAGCCTTGGACACAATTGTTTTCTTTTTTGGAATATTACGCCTGTGAGGGTTTCAGTTTGTTCTTATCTTTGTGATTGAGTTCTACTGCAGTACGGATGAGGTCTTTGAAGGCGGTCTTGTTAATCTTGTCTCCTTCGTGTATAACGATGGCGCGGTAAGTATTAAAAAGACCTTTCGGGTCCTTGAGAGATGTCCCCTTCGCGAAGGTCAGCCGCAGGTGGCTCTTGTAGGTTTCGCCGGTGCAAATCATCCCGTCATGAGACCATACTGGAATTCCGTCAGGGTTCGAGGGCTTTTTCCATTTAACTTCTTCAATCACATCGGGATCAGCCTGCTTGATTAAGGTGCGAAGCTGTGCTAGTTTCTCACCACGCCAATCAGCCAACTTCATGATTATGGCATCTATCTGTTCATACGCAGACTTGTCTTTTGTGGAAGAATTCATTATAGATACACTCTACCATATTAGGAATATTTATGTAAATGAATATATAGCATTCTATAGCGGTAATTTTCTCTATAAAAAGTTCCTACATAGTTCAACAATACCAGCTGAGTAGTTTAGCCTCATTTCTGCTATAATTCTTCAATTATGAAAAAGTCCGAGAAACTAAAAGCTCTTACAGATAAATATCCTTACTTTGACGACCAACTTGCTGACATGATCATTGATAAACATGTAATCGTAGGATATACATATCTAAAATCTGATGGAACAGTCGACCATCAGGATCAAAAATATGGCTTAGTTATTAAAACGGATAAAAAAAAGGGTGTAGGTATATTATTACACAAATCGAGTGAAGTAATATGGCTTCCTCCGGATTTGCGATCATGGAGAATTGCTCTCCCTGGTAAGTATCGAGCTATCTCTACTGGCGAAGAAATAACAAATCCAGACTATCTGACTACGTGGGTTGTTACTTATAAAAAATAAATCGATTTTTATTAAATTCAGAAGAATATTTATATCATTAATCACTGGAATTTTTGTGTCCATTGACATTTATTTCTATTGGAATTACAATTTATTTATCTGCACAATCACGCAGATAATCATTTTATGAAAAATCATAACGCAACTGATCCGCGAGGTCTCCAAAAAGCAAAAGAGTCTTTACCTGATGATGATGTATTCTCTATCGTCATAAAGGGGTTTAAGGCACTCGCAGATCCTACCAGAGCGAAGATTCTCTACGCTTTACATAAACAATCATTGAGTGTTCGGGATATTGCTCAGATTGCTGGAATTTCCGAATCAGCAACTTCTCACCAGCTCGCCTATTTGAAAGAAAGACATCTCGTTCAAGCAAAGCGAGATGGGGTCACAATGTACTATTCGATCAGCTACCAGCATTTACATAATTTATTGCAAGAGGCAGAAGAATACGCAGATCACGTAAAGAACGGACATCCGGATCATCCTGGAAAATAATTATGATGCACGAAGAAACACATTCTCATACAACAGATGAACATGGGCATACGCATGGGACGATAGACGCGACACTTTTCTCGACCCAAAAAGGTCTTCGTGCGGTAATGAACTCATCAATTATTCTTTTTGTTGGATCACTCTTTCAACTTATTGTCGTTATCCTTTCAGGTAGCGTTTCACTACTTTCTGACACTATTCACAACTTTGGTGATGGTGCTACTGCAATACCTCTTAGTGTTGCTTTTATTCTTGGGCAGAAAAAGCCGACTGCTCGGTTTAATTATGGCTATGGAAAAGCAGAAGATCTTGCAGGTGTAACCATTCTTCTCTTTATGTTAGCTAGTGCTATCTATGCGGCGTATGTATCGATTACTCGTTTATTTCATCCCTACACTCCAACTCATTTATGGGTAGTAGCCATTGCTTCACTTGTTGGCTTTGGGATAAATGAAGGAGCAGCTCTGTTTCGTATTCGTGTCGGAAAAGAGATTAAAAGTGAAGCCCTCATTGCGGATGGCAAACATGCACGTATGGATGGAATTACAAGCCTTACTGTTCTTATTGGTGCATTAGGTGCTTATTTAGGTTATCCTATTGTTGATCCACTAGTTGGATTATTTATTACCGCTCTTATTCTTCATACAATCTGGGAGTCAGCCGGTCCGGTTTTTACCAGACTTTTAGACGGAGCAGATCCAGAAATAGCACATCAAGTGACGCATGCGATAGCAGAGGTAAAGGAAGTTAAAGAGACGAAGGGTATACATGTTAGATGGTTAGGGCATACTCTCTCTCTAGAGGTAACAATTTGTGTCGATTCAAAGTTATCAGTTGCAGAGGGGCATGTAATTGCGGAAGAAGTACATCATGAGTTGCATGAACACTTCCCTCATTTAACCCATTTAGCGGTGCATGTTGATCCGCATTAAGTTGATTGATGTGTTATTATACGCTTCGGGTTTGTTATAATCATTTTATGATCAAAACGGTTATTTTTGACATGGACGGGGTGTTGATCGACAGTATCCCTGTGCATTTTCTTGCGTGGAAAAAGCTGTTTGCACAGCATGGGGAATTCACATGGGAAGAATTTGTTCCACTCATTGGTGTTTCTACTGGAGATACTGCGCGGATTTTGAAAAAGAAATTCAATGCGGATGACAATGATAATTTTTTTGAAAAAGAAAAAGATCGGGTATATCTTGGCTTAATCGGAGAAATGAAATTAATTCCTAAAACAACATTGGTATTACAGTATTTGAAAGATAATGGACTAAAGCTGATCGTTGCCACATCAGAACCGACTGATATTGCAAAGCGAATATTGCAAAATTTGCAAGTGAAAGATTATTTTCAGACAATTGTGGGGAGAGATCAAATCCGTCATCCGAAACCTGCTCCGGATTTATTTATTGAAGCGTCAAAACAATCACATTCCAAACCTGAAGAATGTTTGGTAATCGAGGATTCCGTATCAGGAGTACAAGCAAGTAAAAAGGCTGAAATGAAAGTAATTGGCCTCACGACAACCACACAAAAAGCATTGCTCCATGAAGCTGATATAGTTACCGATGATTTATTTGAAACGTTACGCGGTATTGATTTCAATACATATTAATGACAAAGCCACAATATATCTCAATATTTGTTAAACGGTTATTATGACTGTTATCGATACCTATTTAAAAGAAGCGGTGCAATCCGGATTCCGTACGATTCCCCTCTTACGGAAAGCCTGTTAAAAATAATAATTGCGGCACGACTGAAACAAATAGATAACGGATAATTTAGAGCTGCTTTTTTAATATCTCCGGAGATGTATTGTGAACCTTGAGTATCAACTCACCGAATAACGAATTCACCCATGCAAACCAGTGACGTGTGAATCGATGCTCGTTATCAACATCGATACTTTCATGAATATAAAATGTTCCGGCGTGGGTTCTTTTTAAAGTCTTGAGACACTCAATGATCTCTTCTGCATCTTCTGTTGTGAGTGCTTGCATGATGGTTGCCATCGGCCAGAAATGATCGCAAATTCCCACATGAGGAGAAGTTAATCCACAGGCAACTTCACCTTTTGCAAAAAACGAATTCCAGCGGCTTAAAATTAATTTTCTGGTATTTTGATAGACTGGATCATCCTGCTCACAATATCCGAGATACGGAAGACTCAGAAGACTGGGGATATTGGGATCGTCCATGATGCAGCTTGAACCGTATCCGTCTACTTCATATGCAAATATTTTTCCGTATTTTTTATGCTCTACTATCCCCCAACTTTTTATCCCATCATCGATTTGATCTGCGAGTTTGTTTGCAAGTTTGGCAGTGGAATGAGCAGAAAGCTCTTCGAGGATCGGCTTGATCCCACGGAGATAAACTACCGTCATCGCGTTTGCCGGTATGAGGTAAGGAAATACACATTCATCGTCAGACGGACGGAAGACACATCGTGACAAACCACATTTTCTCCCCGGGTATCCATATCCTTCAAGTCTGATCGCAGGATGGAGATGGCCTGATGATGTTGTAAAGTGGTAGAGGAGGTCATGGTTTTCTTTATCAAGAGTGTTTTGTTCAACACAAATGACATCAAGTGCTTTATTGACTGCATCCAGCCAGTGATCATCAAATGGTATCATGTCTTTAGATTGGGAATAATAGCCACACGACAGTCTGAAAAATGCTGCAAGACTATCCAATTCATATTTCCTCTCCCATGCTTCTGCTTTTTCATGGTGAATTTCTCTTTTGAATGAATTTGCATATGGATCGGATTTTATGCAAATTGACTGTCTGTTAATAAGGCCAATAAATATATTTTTGATTTCATCATCTTCCGGAATATACCGCAAATACGGCCATACTTGATTAACTGAATCGCGCAGCCACATCGCCGGAATATCGCCCGTTACGATAAAACTATCAAGACGGCCGTCACGTTCTGAATGATACACAGTTGTATCCAACGTATTGGGATAACATTGGGTGAACATCCTACGGATATCCTCATCTGCTATTTTTGAAGAGACATCATCGATTACCTGTTCGATACGATCACTCCGGAACAATCGGTCATGCGGTTCCGGGCGTGATCTGAGATGGGAAAAATTCTGAATCTCATCGGGATTTTTGTAGGGCATACTATTATTTTATAGAATTATACATATTATTGCTATCTGCTTGTTTGTACTATTCTTGACTTCTCTTATTGCACCTGGGATAGTTGAAGTATGGCAAAGAAACGATTTCCTAAATGGGCAACAAAAGTTACTCCCCTATCAAAATTTCTCGCGATGGCGTTATTTATCATTTTTCCTTTCGTCGGGTTTTATTTAGGAATTAAATATGAACAAAAGATAGGGTTACAAAATATATTGATTGACAAACATGCAATACAAGAACCACAAATAATTACTGCAACGGATAAGAATACCAACCAGCTCTTTAAAGCACATGTAGGAAATATTATTAAGATTGTTCTCCACAGTACCTATTGGAATTTTGAGCCTGTTGATTCTTCTATTCTCAAGCAAGTCTCGGATCCAGTAATCGCTCCTGATAAACACGTCCGTTTTCCCGGTTCAGGTCTCGGGACAATAAGTATTGAGTATAAAGTCGTCGGTATAGGTAAAACTGATATTAATGCATCGCGAAATTCATGTGGCGAAGCAATGCGGTGTATCCCCGGTCGGGGAAATTTTGTATTGCATATTATTGCAGAATAATAATATTTTTGAATATAATGATCATTTACCTGCGATGCCTATATTGTGAGAGAGACGGTTAAGAAATGATGGACTTGTATCGATAACCCGTCCAGTACTTTGTTCAGAACTTTCGTTTGTTTTACTGCTGGTAATTTCTGTTCGCAGACGTGTGACTTCAATTTCTAAATCGTGATTTTTTTGTTGGAGGTTATCAATCCTATCTTCTGCCTTTTTTATCTCATTTACTTTTCCATGCAACGTTGCGCCTGAAGATATCGTATCAATAAGGCTGATTAGCCAGCTGATAAAAATTCCCAGCAGTAGTGATCCAATAACCAATATATACATTGGAATGCCTCCGATATAATTGTTACCGACAACTATATGCACAGCTCCGGTGTTTTGAGTTGCAAAATAGGACATCCCCAAGCCGAAGATAATTAATAAAAATAATACAAGCATAACTCATATTAAATAATATAAAGCTTATAATCTGATGAAGATGGAGTAAACGTTATGTAATAATTTTTGATACGGTAAGATTGTAGGATATTGTGAGATAATTATTTTGACACTAGCTCAGAAAGTGATCTTATTGTATAATGTTTGTATGGCAAAGCGAAACACAGGCGTTGGAAGTAAAAATAAAAATAAGATTCATCCACACAAGACTCAAAAAAGACTCGCAGCAAAGCGGGAGATGCTTGCTTTGAAGGCAAGTAAAAACCGCAATTAAATTTCCTCAGTTTGGTATAATCTTTTTACATTCTCTTCAAATTTTATTCTATGAAAATAGCAACAACAATAACTGATATGCGGAAAATGCGGGATAATATGTCCGGAAAGGTCGGATTTATCCCGACAATGGGTTATCTGCACGAAGGACATATCAGTTTGGTCGAGCTGGCAAAAAAAGAAAATGACAATGTCATCGTCAGTATATTTGTAAATCCTGCACAATTCGGACCCAACGAAGATTATCAGACATATCCGCGAGACAAAGACCGGGACATTCAACTTTTGAACGAAGCTGGAGTCGATGTTTTGTTTCAGCCAGCCCTTGAGGAGATATATCCAACCGGTTATGAAACATATGTTAACGTTGAAAACAGTTCACAAGTTCTGGAAGGTCAAAAAAGACCGGGACATTTCAAAGGTGTCACGACAATTGTTTCAAAATTATTTAATATTATTCAACCTACAACAGCATATTTCGGACAAAAAGATGTACAACAGGTATTTATCATAAAGAAAATGGTAAAGGATCTGCAGTTTCCGATTAAAATTATTGTTGGCGATACAGTTCGTGAACCGGACGGCTTAGCAATGAGCAGCAGGAATGTTTACTTATCAAAAAAAGAAAGAGAAGATGCAACAGTGTTGTTTAAAAGTTTAGAAGCAGCGCAAGTACTGTTCCAAAAAGGTGAAACAGATGCAGAGAAGATTAAAAAAACGATGAAAAATCTAGTCCAAATAACCAGCGGATCGATTGATTACATCAGTATCGCACATTCGGAAACGCTTAAAGAAGTATCTATTGCAACGAAAGGCGCGATTGTGAGTCTGGCAGTTTACTTCGGAAATACACGGCTTATTGATAATATCATCTTGCGTTGAGTTCTAGTTTAACACTACTTTTTTTTGCAAAGCTTCTCCCGATAAGCCACCAGAAAGCGATCAGTGAGACAACACTTGCAGGATTAAAAGATAGCGTGGTGAAGATACCAAACAACAACAACAATTCAAACCCCCTTTTTTGACTTGAATAATTTTTAATAGCAAACACAAGAAATACTGCCAAAATTCCGAGACCAAGTACGCCTCCCTGCACCCACCAATCAAGTAAGATATTATGCGCACTGTCAACAGAGTATCCAACCAACGTGTTATGTATACCATGAATTGTTTTATTCAGAGATATCTCCATATTGCCAAAACCGCTGCCAAGTAACGGTTGCTGTATGCCTGTTTGTACAGCTGTCCGCCATACCTCTGCCCTATTTTCATAGAGACCCATGTCGAAAAAAGGAAACGAATAGGTAACAGCAACAAAGAATGTTGTTATCGCAATAACTTTTTTAGGAGAGCAGTTGCCGACAAACCATAACAGATAAAATATAATTTGCATCCCAAAAGCCAGAAAGCCTGATCTTGATCCGGATAAGAAGATGATAATCAAGGTGCATATTATACTGAAAATACGCATAATAATTTTAAATTTAGTTTTTTTTAGATTTGAAAAAAAGAGAAATGGCCAGAGGAAAATAGTAAACGCTGCAAGTGCGTTCGGTTCACCGAGGGTTGCGACCGCTCTACCATTTTGGTTGCCGATGAAGAGACTCAGGATAACTATCAGCAGCAGCAGGCCTGCGTACCAGTAATATGAGAGTTTTTTGAATTCAAAACGTGAAGCGATCAGCGAAAATAGCATTAGATGCCAGAGAAGCAGAATCCCCTGCAGTCTTGTCGGGTCGCCAAAAAACATGAATGGAGTTTGCAGAAAATGCAGCTGATAGATGGTTAATAATACAAGTATTTCAAAAAGTACAACCTGTTTGTTATTAAGCGATTTGAAAAAGGAAAGTCTTTGTTTATAAATAACAAGAACAAAGAGGATGTCTATGCAGATTTCAGATGCAATAACTTTGGGAATTTCAAATTGAGAACTGCCGATTGGCACAATAATAAAAGGAAGAAAAAAAAGAAGAAAAGTAAGAAGGTAGTTTGCCATAGTTTATTTATACTACCTTTTTATAGCGGAGTATTATACGCTATATCCACTGTTCTAGGAATTTGATGAATCTGTTGAAGAGTGCGCCGATATTCCCGAGTGGCGATTCACCTTCGTCGACCTGTCCCATTGCGGTAGTTATCGGTGTCGGTGATACAGAGGCAGAAGGTGTCGGTGAGACACTAGGAGCAGTGCTTGGTTCAGGCGATGTACTTGGTGACACACTTGGCGTCGGAGTTGTATGATGATTATCTTTACCGATGTCCGAATGTGCTGTTTCTGACACTTCTTCTCCTCCTTCATGGAGATGTGCGACACAAGAAACATATTTGCCATGATTTTTTAAATTATCATCAGGAGCACACGGTGTTATTGATATTGTTGCTGTTGGGCTAATCGTTGGTACGGTTGTCGGAGTCACCTGTACATCATCGGTATCTGGCTTTGTTGTCGGAGTAGCGAGTATGTTTTGTGATTGGATTCCTTTTACACTGCCAGTATCATGGTTGGTGTGTGCTTCTTCCGAGTTGCCTCTGTTTTCATTATTGGCGTGTGAAGATTGTGCAAATGCCGGTGCAGCGGCGAGTAAGAGTGTTATGGCAGCGAGTGTGATTTCTTTTTTCATACTTACAAAAAATATAACGAAGAAGGTTAAAAAATGTTACAAACGAGCTTGTTGTACGTTCTATTAGAGAGATGATACAATGTGCTCTTAATGGACGGTTTAGACGAATGTATTAAGCGTGCACAAAACGGAGATAAAGACGCGTACGGTGAGTTATATAAGCAGTACTATTCACGGATCTATCGATACTGCAGAATAAATTTATATAACCGTCCCGTCGCCGATGATGTGTGTCAAGAAGTTTTTATACGCGCATGGAAAGCGTTGCCGAAGTTTTCATTGAAAGATGGAGGGACATTTCAAGCGTTTTTATTCCGTATTGCTCGGAATTTAATAATCGACTTGTCACGGAAGAAAAAAGAGGTCTCTCTCGAACAAGTTGAAGAAATAAGTAAAGAAGAGAATTTGATAGAAGGGATTTCAAAAAGGGAGGATATTGAAAGAGTAAGAAACGCGTTGTCAAAACTGGCGGATATCGACAGACAAATAATTATCCTGCGGTATTTTGAGGACATGAGTCACAGCGATATCGCAAAGATAATTAAGATCCGGGAAGGAGCCTTGCGGGTCAGGACGATCCGGCTTTTGAAAAAATTAAGGGAGTTATTGTAATTATGAATGAACTAAATTTAAAAGAATATAAAAATATTTATACAGATATAACCGTTCCTCATGCGATTGTTGATGCAAAGTGGAAATTGCACCGTGAACTGCTTCCTGTGCAAGATTCTCAACAACCATTGTTTTACCGGTTTATGCCATATGGCACAGTGTTTGCCAGTATTTTATTTTTTATTATTACAACAATCACTTTTGCGCAAAACGCGCAGCCAGGAAGCCCACTGTATCCTGTTAAGGCATTAACAAAGAATGTATCAGCGAAGTTTACCAATACTTTTCAGACTGATTTGCGGTCGACGGATACAAATAAAATCCACAAAGCAAATACCATAATAGCAACACCAACGATATCCGTATCTGAAGTAACATCCACTCCACAGCCGACAAAGGAACCAGAATCTGAAAGTTCTGATAGTAAGTTTAAAAACACGATACAGATCCATACAACAGGCCAGATAGAAGAGAAAGGTTCTACTGCTGTTACAAATGTTCCTGCTGAAAATTCTGTTCACGGTACGTCAGATAATACAAATACTTCCAATAACGGGAAAAGTGGAGATGCCAACGGAAACGTAAAAGGAGCTAGTACAGAAAATTCGCACGCAGGTAATAATGCACAGACCGGCAACGCAAACAATAATGGTGATAATAATAACAGCAGTAATGAATTTCACGGAAACAGCAAAAAATAACTGTCAAGAAATGTTATAATTTCCACATGCAACTTTTTGTATTTTTTGGTTTGCCTGGTGCGGGTAAGACATATGCGGGTAAAATCGCCGAAAAATATTTCGGGTATCATTTGTATGATGGAGATCAAGATTTGACTCCCGAGATGCTGATGGCGATCAAAAATAAAGCTGTCATTACCGATGACATGCGGGATGTTTTTTTCAAGAACTTAATACAAAGTGTCATACTATTGGAAGAAAACTATAAAAAGGTAATTGTCGCGCAAACATTTATTAAAGAAAAATACCGTGAGCAGTTTCTCTACGAATTTCCTTACGCAAAATTTGTTTTAATTGAAGCCGATGAGCATATAAGAGAACCGCGAATTAAAGAGCGAAAAGAATATGATCTTGATATAGATTACGCAAGAAAAATGACTGATCTGTTTGGTACGCCAGCTATCGCACATGAGACCGTTTATAATAATGCAGGAGAAGAAGAAGTAAAAGAACAGTTGCAGAAATTACTTGTTTGACGATACAGCTTTACTGATATATTCAACAATTTGTCTTGCGATTTCTTTTTTCGATGACAGTGGAATTTGTTTAGAGTTTCCATTTGGCAATACAATGACAATTTCATTATCATCGGATTCAAATCCCCTATCCTTCCTGCTGATATCGTTTGCGATCACAGCATCAGCTTGAGATTCCCGCAGTTTGGCTTCTGCTTTTTGTTTGAGTGTATCAATGTCTGATTCATATTCTGCTTTGAAGGCAATGAGTCGGATTTCCGGATTGAGCTTTTTAATTTGCTCAAGTATTTTTATTTGCGGTTCAAGTGTCAATGTTATTGGTTTATCGCTTGATAATTTCCCTTGCGTTTTGTTGGCAACAGCGAAATCAGAAACTGCTGCGGCATGGTAACAGTAGTGATAGTCTTTTATGTTTTGTTTAATCAATGTATATAGCTCATCGGCAGATTCAAATAATTTTTCGTGGATATGATATCTGGGTGCAACGGAATGTTTTGCTCGCAATAGTAACACTTCCGCACCACGTTGATAACATTCTTCGGCAAGTGCGATGCCCATTTTGCCTGAGCTGCGGTTCGTAATATATCTCACTTCGTCAATTTTTTCGATTGTTCCGCCTGCTGTTATTAATATTTTTTGTCCTTTGAGAGATGTTGCAGTTTCAAGTTTGCTCATAACATAATTCTTAATATCATTGATTTCTGCAAGTCTTCCTACCCCTTCATAACCGCAGGCGAGCATCCCTGCTGTCGGGTCAATGATATGAAAGCCGTGTGTTTTGAGTTTGGCAATATTTTCCTGGACAATGGGATTAGTCCACATGTTGACGTTCATCGAAGGACAAATAATAAGAGATTTTGTCACCGCAAGCGCTGTCGTTGTGAGAAAGTCATCAGCGATGCCGTTTGCGAGTTTGGCAATCACATTGGCTGTTGCCGGTGCAATGATCATTGCATCAGCTTTATCTGCAAGGGCAATATGATCCACTTCGCGTGCTGCTAATATTTTTTTATAATCAAAATCCTCATCAAAAAGTTCTGTATGGACTTTATGACCTGACGCTTTTTCAAATTCTTTGGGATCGATCATTTTTTTCGCCTTATCGGTCATGATGACGTATACCCCTATTCCCTCTTCACGAAGCAGATTTACTAATTTCACTGTTTTATATGCGGCGATTCCACTTGTTACTCCCAATACAACTGTCTTATTCATAGGGATATTATACCATTGAAGACGAAAATACCGTTTTTTTACGGTAAATCCATAAGAGCCAAGAGTTTTTGTGTGGTATTATAATTGCGCATAGTCAGTTCTTTATAGACTTTTGTACCTATTAGTTTGGTAAACCCGCTTTTTGTTATACCGCTTAACAGAGTCGACATGTAGATAACGCCTTTCCCCACTTGTACAAAATCGACTCCTTCGTTTAGTTTAATCTGTTTGAGAACAAGATCAGTGGTCATCGGTACTTTTATAAATGCGAGATAGCACCGGAGATCGTGCTGTTTGTTCCAGGAAGATGGAACACCGGCAAGGATATCTTTGAGTTGGTCATGAGTAAGAAGGACGATACGTGCCTGATAATTAAACCGTTCGGAAAGTAATTTTTCAATTTTCACTGTAATTTTTTTGACGTCTTTTTCATCAGACTCAAAAATTACATTGCCGCTTTGGATATATGTTACAACATTTTGCAATCCATTAGCCAAAAGGGTTTCTTTGAGATCATTCATTTTAATAATATTATTGCCGCCGACATTTATGCCTCTGAGTAACGCAAGATATTTCATTGGATTTAGTCTATCATGTACTTATTGCACAGTCCAGTAAATGATATAATCATTAAATGATTTCAATTTTTTTTGCTCTTATCGCATTTCTCGGATGGGCAACGGGGGATATATTTTCTACAAGTGCTTCCAGAAAAATGGGAGCTTACAATGCTTCATTTTATGGCTATTTTATTGCTTTTATTACGGCGGCATTTTTTATCCCTATTTTCCTCAACAACGTAAATGAGTTTAGTCTGCCAATGATACTATTGACGATATTTTTATCTGTCATACAGTTGATAGGATTCTATTTTTTTAATGAAGGATTAAAAATCGGAAATGCGTCTTTAATAGGAACAATAGCGGGGGCATTTACTTTTTTGGTTGTATTACTTTCGTTAGTATTTCTTGGAGAGAGGCTAGTTTTGCAGCAGGTTCTTTCAATTATTGTTATTATTGCCGGGTTGTTTCTTGTGTCAATTAACGTACGAGATATACGAAAGAAAGTAACAATTACGAATAAAGGAATATTATATGCTTTTATCGCATTGGTCGGATGGGGAATATATTATACTTTTATAAAAATTCCTATAAAAGAGGTAGGATTTTTTTGGCCAACATTTTTAACAGATTTTGTTGCTTCGTTAGTGTTTTTTCTTTTTGGTTTCAGACAAATAAAAAAGCCGAGCACAAAAGTACAAAGCGGTTTTCCTGCGGTTATCCTTGCAAGTATAATCTTATCAATAGGTACGTTTTCTTTTAATTTCGCTATTGGTCAAGGGTTCTCCTCCATTGTTGCGCCGATAGCAGGTGCCTATCCGGCTTTATTTGCACTCCTTGCATATTATGTATTCAAAGATCCGATAACGAATCAACAAAAATTTGGTATGATGGTGACGCTTATAGGAATAGTGTTTCTCGCTTACTTCAGTAAATAAATTTATCTATCAAGGTGTACAGAGTTTTGCATAGAATATAACGCAACAAAACATTTTTTGCACTATTTGATTGATTTAAATTTTTCTTCTTGTTTGGAAAAATTGAGTGTAATCTCTCTTCAAGAGTATTACTATTTTTGAGAATCGTCGATAGGTGTGGATGCGATTTGCACAATTTTTAATTTATCTCTTGTGGCGTTTGTCTTATTCCATTCCTTAAGCATTTCATTATTCTTTGCAAGTGTTTCCGACTGTCTTTTATTTATTTTTGGGATAAATGGTATACCGATGCCTTCTGATTCAGGCTCAGTCCGTTTTAAAATAATGGTATCAGATTTCTCGGCGCGGATGAATAAAAAAATTGCGCCGCCAATAAGAAGAAGTGAACCCCCGAAGAATAAATAATTTGCGTTTTGATTGAGGCTGGTAATAAAAAGGTATAGTACAAATATTCCGGCAAGGGCAAGTATTACTCCGAGAAAAGATTGTATTACCTCTTTTAGCATATACTTTAAGAATAAATAATTATCTAAAAGTTTGCAAGCCAAGCAATTTTTATATGCATGAGTTATCGTAATCCATGAGACTGGACGTATATTGGGTGATTATTACTTTGCCTTTTGCAGTAAGTGGTGGCAATGAGCAATTCGATATCGCTGCAGATAAGGTTCGCGCACCTGGCAGCCAGTTATTTAATGAATTGAGGCTGCTTATGGCATTAACAGTCCCAGCGATTTGCGTCCACTGAGAAGAAGTTGAATAAATACCGACAGTAGCCCCAAGTGACTGGATATATGCTACCATTCCTTCAAGATCAGCAGCATTTTGTGATGTATCAGATTCCCACGAGTTTGTAGTTTCTACATCAAGCCACCATGGATAGCTGGAAGGATTATTTGATAATCCTGTTGATTGAACAGCAGGAATGAATCTGGTTTGGACATCTTCTACTGCTCTATTCCAGCCGTATTGCCATGAACAAGCTAATGAATTGGTGCCATCACATGTGCCATATGGGTTTGCTGTAATGTTTCCCGAGGGATCTGTATTGTTTTGTGGCCAATCAGTAATTCCGCTTACCCCACCTGGGTCAGCAGTATTGATATATAGTTGTGTTATTGGTTGGTTTGTTCCTCCAACTGAGCCTTTGGCCCATGTTAGTTCACTACTTAGACAAGGATTTGTGGTATTTGCAAGACCGCCATTTATGCCAACGATACCAAAGGCCTGATTTTTAGGATAACTTTTACTACACTGTGGATAAGAAATGTCATTACCTAATAACACTGTTTGTTTTGGTTTGCTTGAAGAATTGTGAGATGCTGCATATACAGTGGGAATCAATAAATTAAATCCGATTATTATAGTTAGAATAAGCAGTAGCGATTTAAACATATCATAAACTTTAGCATATATCTATTGTCCAGTAAAGTATAATTTAGTTTTCTGCCATTGTTTTTTTCACAACTTCAGCGAGGGCTTTGATAAATAACGGCGACGTGTTGAGTGATTCCGTGCGATTAAAAATGATGCCATGCTCTTCCGCTTGTTCACGAGCGCCAATACCGACATCATATAATATCTCCAAATGGTCTGAAAGGAATTGTACTGGTGCAATCAATACATTTTTTTCACCTTTTGCTTGCAGCTCCGGCATAATATCGGCAAAATCCGGTTTCAGCCATTCTTCCGGCGTATGTCCGGCACTTTGATAGCAGAACATCCATCTGTTTGGTTTTAAATCCGCTAGTGCTGCGGTCTCAGCGGCTGTCTCTTTCAAATCACTAATATAATTTGGCTCTTTATCGATAACTCTTTTGGGCATACTATGTGCCGAAAAAAGTACTGGCACTGTGTTTCTTATTTTCTGTGGATAGGTTTGCAATTTTTCTTTTACTCGTTCTGCGAGTGCTTGAAGAAAATATGGCTGTAGGTGCCAGTCGGTAGCTATTTTGAGTATCTTTTTTTGATTGAGATTATCGACGGCTTCTTTTAATTCCTTCAGATACCCTTTCATAATGATCGGCGAATATTGGGGAGACATGATAATTCCTACGATCTTATCAGCATTTTTAGCTTTATTTTTAATAACATCTTCTATAAACGGATCGGAAAACCGCATACCAGCAGTAACGCTAAAGTGCGTTCCAAGTTTTTGTTTGTTTAATTCTTTTTGAAGAGCTTTTGCTTGTTGTTTGGTTATCTTTATTAGCGGAGAACCTCCGATGAGTTTGTATCGTCTCCTGAATTCTTTTATTGTTTCTTCCGGTGCGTTTCGTCCGCCATAGACATTTTTCAGATATTGCGGGACTTCTTTTCTATTTTTTGGAGAACCGTACGTCATAAGAATTACGGTAACTTTTTTCAATTTATTTTTTGCTGTCATTATTTTTATTTTGTTTGTAACCATTCGGCAACAACCGGCGCAAAATAGGTAATAATAATATCTGCACCTGCACGTTTTATTCCGGTCAGTACTTCCATGACAATCCGTTTTTCATCAATCCAACCGTTTTGTGCAGCCGCTTTTATCATCGAATATTCCCCGCTGACATTATATGCTGCCAAAGGAAGATTAAAGTTCTCCTTCACTTGCCTGATTACATCCAAGTATGGCATCGCGGGTTTTACCATTATAATATCCGCACCTTCTTTGATGTCTAGTTTCACTTCACGCAACGCTTCACGGACGTTTCTTGGATCCATTTGGTATGCCCGTCTGTCACCAAACTGCGGGGCCGATTGCGCTGCTTCTCTGAACGGTCCGTAAAACCCGGACGCGTATTTCGCAGAATAAGCCATAATGGGTGTTTCATAAAATCCCTTTTTATCTAAAAGGTTTCGGATAGCTCCGACTCGTCCATCCATCATATCTGATGGTGCTACCATATCGGCGCCAGCTTGCACATGAGAAAGTGCCATTTGAGAAAGCAGTTCTAAAGATGCATCATTTTGTACGGATTTATTTTTGATGACACCGCAGTGACCGTGATCGGTATATTCGCAAAGGCAGACATCTGTTATCACCAGAAGACCCGGGATTTTTGATTTCAAAATTTTAATTGTTTTTTGAATAACGCCGTTTTTTGCGTATGCATCTGATCCGACGGCATCTTTTTTTGCCGGTATTCCGAAAAGCAAAACCGCAGGTATACCGAGTGTATATGCTCGTTTTGCTTCTTTTATCACAGTATCTACAGTCCACTGTGTTATTCCTGGCATTGCAGAAATCGGCTGAGGTTTTTTAATCTCATCTGAAATAAATAATGGATAAATGAAATGGTCTATTGAGATATCTGTTTCAGCAATTAGATTTCGGAGCGGTTCATTCTGACGTAGACGGCGGAGACGGGTTATAGGAAAGCCTGACATAGTATCTACGTTATCATGAGTTACTTCGAATTGCAAATAATAACAACGAAAACTACATGAGTGTTTGTAACACGAGAGTTGCATCGCTGATTGTTTTTGCAATAATAGACTTGGTATGTCTTGATGAAATAAAAAGCGTTTCGAATTGTGAAGGAGGAAAATAATTTCCTTTTTGTAACATTCCCAGGAAAAATTTCGCATACATTTGTGTATTTGCTGTTAGGGCTGATGAATAATCCGTTACCGGATTTTTGGAAAAAAAGACAGTCATCATTGATCCGATTCTATTGATTGTTACCGGTATTGCTGCTTTTTTAGCAGCTTGCGTTATTCCTAGCTCAAGCTGCTCACCATATTTTTCCAGCTGTATATAGAAGTTTGAATCAGAAGCAATGGTATTTAGTGTCGCAATCCCCGCAGCCATTGCAATCGGATTCCCTGATAAGGTACCTGCTTGGTAGACAGGGCCAAGTGGTGCAATCAAACTCATTATTTTTTTATTACCTCCATAAGCTCCGACGGGAAGTCCTCCTCCAATAATTTTTCCAAGGCAGGTCAAATCGGGAGTAATTCCAAAAAGTGATTGTGCTCCTCCCCATCCGGCACGGAATCCGGTGATGACTTCATCAAAAATTAGTAGTGATTGATTGGCTTTTGTTAGTTTACGTAAACCTGTTAGAAATGATTTTTCAGGTACAACAATCCCCATATTGCCTGCGATAGGTTCGACAATGACCGCTGCAATTTCTTGTTTATATTTATTGAATAAATCTTCAACTGCTTTCAGATTATTGTACGGCGCAAGAAGTGTAGATGCTGTTATCTTTTTGGGAACACCGGCGCTGTCGGGAATTCCTAGGGTTGTGATTCCTGATCCGGCTTTTGCCAAAAGAAAATCAGCATGACCATGGTAACCGCCGATAAATTTGATAATCTTATCACGTTTGGTATACGCGCGTGCTACGCGGATAGCGCTCATGGTTGCTTCTGTCCCCGAATTAACAAAACGGATCATTTCAATTGATGGGATAGCGTTACTGATTTTTTCTGCGAGTTCAATCTCAAGAGCATTTGGCGCACCAAAGGTAGTGCCTTGTTTGGCTGTTTGGCAAATAGATTTGATTACATGAGGATCTGCATGTCCAAGGATTAACGGTCCCCACGACAGGCAATAATCAGTGTATTTATTATTATCTGCATCATAAATATAAGACCCTTTGCCGCGGGCAATAAAAAGTGGATCTCCGCCGACACTCTTCCATGCTCTGACAGGGCTATTCACGCCGCCCGGGATGTATTTTTCCGCTTTTGCGAATAATTGTTTTGACCGTGTTGTTACCATTATTTATAACTCAAAAAGTGATTTAGCAAGAGCCAAATAGTCCTGACTTTTAGTGCCTTGTGTGGCTTTTTTGAGATTTGCGATTGGGCGTGCCAGAATCTTTCCTTCCAAGCGTTTTGCCAGTGTTGCGATGACTCTTTTGTCATGGCTGTTCAGATGGGTAAGTTTTTGTAAGGCTCTTGCTAGTTCTTTATCTTTTATTGCAGTAGATTGCGCTGTAAGTTCAGTTAAGAGTGGTGCAGCTTTGCGGGTTTTATACCAATTTGAAAATTGTTCCGTTTCTTTTTGAATTATTTTCTCTACTGTCGTAACTGCTTTTTTTCTTACTGCTACATTAGTATTGACTAGTTTTTGCATTGCATCGATATTATACAGATGAACACTTGCTATTTTCGAAGCATTTTCATCAATATCGCGGGGTACAGCAAGATCTATCAAACATAACGGTCGGGTAGATCTTTCTTTCATTGCCTTTCTAATTTGTACAGCCGATATAATAGTTTCTAAAGAAGATGTAGCACTTATTACCAAATCGCTTTGTGCAATTAATAGCGGCAATTGTGTAAAAACCTTTGGCGTACCTCCATATTTATCTGTTACTATACCTGCACGGTGATAGGTGCGATTAATTACGGTAATATCGGTTACACTATGTTTCTGTAAAGAATTCAGAACCCGTTCTGCAATATCACCTGCACCGATCAGTAATATTTTTTTATCTGAGATTGTTCCCAAACACTTTTTTGCTAAGAGGATAGCAGCCTGGGCAATGGATGTGATTCCTTCTCCGATCCGCGTTGTAGTTCTCGTATGTTTTCCAACCCGTAGTGCATCTTTGCAGAGTTGATGAAGTACAGGACCAACAGTATCTTTTTGCGTTGTTTCTTTGTATGCCCGTCTGATTTGCGCTAGAATTTCTGTTTCACCCAGTATCATTGAATCCAGTCCTGAAGAGACATAAAATATATGTTTGACAGCCTCATTATTTTCATAAAGATAGTATTTTTTTTCGGGAAACAGTGACTCCAATTTCTTTTCAACTTTTTTTGAATTAGGCGTCACGACATATATCTCGGTTCTGTTGCATGTCGAGAGGATAAAGAATTCAGAAATAAGACGAGGAAACCAGCGGGAATGAATTTCTTGAAATATTTTTTCAGGGTCAATGGTCTCTCGTATTGCAACCGGGGCATACGTATGGTTTATTCCCATCACAAGTATAGTAGGTTGATTCATAAAGGTACTTAATTTATTATTCTAACGGATTTTTCAGAAATCTCCTAGTGATTTCAATCACAGACAGAAAAGCGTTGATTAGTAAGAATAGATATCGGATATGATTCATATAACACGGTCACAGTCGAAAGATAGTTTTCTCATTGGAATAGATGGTAAGCAAAAAGAGTACCCCATACAAGAGCTTTCATCGGATTTTGTTTCATGGAATTTAGGGCAGCGGACTGCTGTTTTACGACATATGTTGGCAGCTGTCGGCAGCAAAGAACCTCCCAAACACGCTGGCGGTGGTTTCGGTGCCCACCTTCCGGTATATATGACGTATAATCCTCAAGAGTCATTGTTCCCAGTCAACGCGGCCAATAAAGGTACCGGATTTGTAGCAAAAGAAGCATATTTGGATTATTATCTTGATAAGTTCAGGGCGGTTTATCAACAAACAGAAGTATCGGATGATGCCTCACCGAGCGAAAAGGAAGCAGCAATCAGGACACGAATACAGACAATTTTGGAATTCTATGAAAATATCGATAAGATAGATCTTCGTTGTTTGGCCGGTCTAGAAATATGGCCGGGTACTTCATCAAAAAACGTACTCCTGGATCCCCGCGTATCGTTGCATTTTATGGGTATGCCAACGCATGGACAATCTATGCGGTACAATCAGTGGCAAGTGAACTGTATCTGGGAAAAAATAGAACCCGCCGACAAACGCTTCGAATTTGGTGTTGCGCTGCGTCAGCTTACAATGGGACATATAGGAAAGTCTTTTGTTCCTGGACACATCCCAAGTGAGCAAACACCAATTCGGGGTAAACATCCATTTGGTTGGACACTCTGGGTGATACAAACACTCGATAAAGGGATTGAGGCTATACATAATGGACATTAAGAGACTGATCACTGACTATCTGGAAAAAGCGTTACTTTTGCAAATAGCGACGAGCGATAATGGAATTCCATGGATATGCACTGTTTGTTTTGCTTACGATTCGGAGTTCAATTTATACTGGTTTTCAAGGCACAATACCCGGCATTCTCAAGAGATTTCCCGTAATCCATGTGTTGCAGGTGCGGTCGTACAACCGTATGCTCTTGGAGATAAATCCAGAGGATTGCAGTTTGCCGGTTCCGTATCCGAATTACATCAAAAGCAAGAGGTATTCTTAGGTTTGTTGGCACTTCAGAAACGCTATGATGTGAAAAATAAAAGAATAATACAACTAAGGAAGGAAATTCTTTTTCATCTTGCAGATTATGGATTGTATCGACTGCGTCCTGACTCGATCATTTTATATGATACCATTACTTTTCCGGATTCACCCCGACAAGTATATGTTCCTGGTACAGATATGGCTCGATTACATCTTGAAGCGCAGCAATAAAACGTGGAGTGACATTTGCGGATGGGATACGTTTGAATGTTATCCCCTGCTCTTTTGCTGATTCGGCTGCTTGAATATCCAAGTCATAGAGAATTTCAAGGTTGTCGGTCGTAAAACCAATGGGCGCCACGAGAACTTGTTTCCCCCCTTCTTTTTTTATGGTTTGTAATTCTTGCAGTATATCCGGGCCAAGCCACGTATCTCGTGTCCTTCCGGCACTTTGAAAAGACAGGCGCCAATGTGGGAGATTTAATTTCGCTGCTGCCAGCGTGCTTGTCTGTAGCAGTTCTTTTTGATAGGGATCGTTCATTTCAAGGATTTTCATTGGCAAACTATGCGCTGTGAAGACAACTTCAATATCATCCCAATCGGGATGCGGAAACGATTTGCGTGTTGTTTCGATTCTCTCGCACAATGAATCGATAAAGACTTGATTATCTCCCCATTGTTTTATCAGTGAAACTTGTATTGTGGGATCGACTTCTTCAATTGCATGATGGAGACGAGCTTTATAATCCCCGATGCTCATCATAGAATAATGCGGTGCGAGAACAATGGCGACAATTTGCTTCGCGCCAGAATCTGCTATTTGTTTTACCGCATCTGGGATATACGGATGCCAGTGTTTCATCCCGATATATGTCTTGGTACTCAGCCGTTCTTCTAAAAGTTTGGATTGCTTATGAGTGATCTCGAGTAGAGGCGTTTTGCCCCCAATAGCTGCATACCGATTTTGCAGTTCTTTCAGTTGCGCAGCATCAGGCGGATGGCCGTGACGGATATCAGTGTAATATGCTTCTATATCGTCCTGTGTGTCGGGACTGCCATATGCCAAGAGTAATATTGCCTGTGAATTATGCATAATGTTAGCTAGTGATATTTTTGCTATTTTGTTTAAAATAGCGCGCTTTTGCTGTTTTTACATTTTCCTTAGGAGCTTGTTGTCTCAGGTAGTAAAGATAAATAAGTGTGATGTAAATAGCCATGATGAGTAAGCGCGCGACACTGAAATTCCGGTCAACACCCAAGAAACTTTGCAACAAATGTCCAAGTAAGCTATCTTCATTTGGAAGGAATACGAGCGGTATTGGGAGGAGTTTGGAAAGATTAATCGCAAAACGTGTTGCAAAAAGCATGGTAATTCCGTTTTGTATCAGAGAAGCACCAAGTAAAATAATGACGTATTCGGTAATTCTGAAAATTTTTCCTATTGAGAATTTTACATATGCCAAAAATATCATTACTCCAAAGACTGAAGATAAGAGAAAACCGATAAATAACCCCAGCATATTTTGCATAAATGTCGAGAAGAGTGATGTAGCTGCTGTGAATAAGGCTAATTCAAATCCTTCCCTGATAATCATAAAAACTATTGTCAAAAAGAGAGACACATCAAAAATATTCTTTTCCATTTTTTGATGTGCTTTATCTATCAGTGATTTGCTGTGCTTACTGAGTGACTTATGTAATGAAAGCGCAACATACGCGATAAAGAAACCTGAAAAGATAAGTAAATAACTTTCAAATGAATCAGCATTTTTTTCAGTAAAAAAATTATGTTCATGATCAGCGAGCAAATACGTACCGGTTGCCAAACCGATAGCGAATACTATGCCAACGATTGAGGCAATGATAATTTCTTTTTCTTTTTTGAGTTTTAGTTTCTGGGAACAACCTAAAAATATTCCAATAATTAAAAATGCTTCAAAAAATTCTCGGAAAGCAAGAACAGCAGTAGTAAACATAACCCGGTTCTTTTTTACCGTACCATATGGATCAGGCATCGTCCGTGATCTGGATCAATGCAAAGTATTTACCTATTTATATTTTTTCCGTATTACTATAGTATATAAAAGTAAATTATGCGAACTATTATTATCGGTGCAAGAGGAAGTAAATTATCGTTGGTACAAGCAGATATTATTAAAAATCAACTACAACGTCTTCAACATGATTTAGTCATCGAGGTCAAAATTATCAAAACGCAAGGTGATAAAGATATGAGCCCAGTACCTTTAGATACTGTCGGGAAAGGATGGTTCACCAAAGAGCTTGATAGAGCGCTGCTGCGAGGCTCGATCGATCTTGCGGTGCATAGTCTGAAAGATATTCCGGAATCTCTTCCTGAAGGACTGGTCATTGCTGCAATTCCAGAACGTGAAGATGTAAGGGAAGCATACGTTTCGAAAATAAATACACCATTTATCCAACTTAAAAAAAAAGCAGTCATAGGAACAGATAGTACGAGGAGAAAATCGCAAATTTTACAAATGAGAGCAGATCTTATTGTCAAAAGTCTCAGGGGTAATGTGAACAGAAGACTTGAGAAGCTTGATACAGGAGAATTCGACGGCATCTTTCTTGCTGTTGCAGGACTCAAACGGCTTGGTTTGGAAAGCCGCATAACTGAATATATTTCTGAGACAGACATGGTCCCTTCGCCAGGTCAGGGAGCACTGGCTGTAGTTATTAATAAAAATAACACGTATTTATTTCGGTTTTTGCAAAAAATAAACCACCAACCGACAATCAGAGCAGTCAAAGCTGAACGCGCATTCTCAAAAGCATTTGGAGGTGGCTGTAAAATTCCGGTAGGTGCATGTGCGAGTTGTATAAAAGACAAACTTATCTTACACGGATATGTCGGATCAATTGATGGGAGCCAATACGTACAAGAATCAATGTCAGGAAATATGGCATCTCCCAAAAAATTAGGCAACGATCTCGCGTCACGCTTATTAAAAAAAAGTAGACCATGGTTTTTTACAGATAGTAAAAGATATATCGTTATTACTCGGCCTGAAAATGATAATAAGGATGTAAAAAAGAGACTCGAAAAGGCAGGACTACAGGTTTTGTCTTACCCGACAATTTCAATTACAGGGAATGATTTAACAAAAAAGGAAAATCAATACTTACTGGAATTATCAACATTTGATTGGATACTTTTTACAAGTCGTTATGGCGTCCGGTATTTTATGCAGACGTTGAGCTCTTTGGACATTGATAAAGATATATTAAGTACGTTAAATATCGGCGCGGTTGGATCCAAGACTGCAGAAGAAGCAAAAAAGTTTGGCCTAACCATACAATGTGTCCCGGATGAGTTTACTACCAAACATTTGGGTAAAAGTTTGCACGATATGCAAGATAAAAAGATTCTTCTTCCGCGTGCAGATATTGCTTCCGATGAATTGCCAAAAATATTAAAGAAGAAAGGTGCACATGTTATTGAGATCCCAATATATAAGACAACAGTTATAACAGCGCCGAATAAAGAGTTTGAAGGATTAGTTGAAAATAATCAAATTGGCTGTATCACATTTACTAGTCCCTCAACAGTTATTGGATTTATAAAAAGAATAGAGAGAGGGTTACTGTACAAAAGAGTATTCTCCTTACCTGTTATCGCAATAGGTCCAGTTACTTCGAAAACTGCGAAAAAAGAAGGATTTAAAAACGTTTTCATGGCTGATACATTTACAAGCGATGGATTGATTACCAAAGTGAAAGAAATTGTACTATAATAGATATCTACTATGCTGTGTCATAATTATCTCTTTTTTACTATCCGGCCTGAGTTTTATACGTTAACGCATGAAACGCAAAAGGCAGTCAAAGAGACGTTCTTAACAGAATTACAAAACGAACGATCAGTCATCAGTACCACCTATTCTACCCTTGGTCTCAAGACAAATACCAATATACTTATCTGGTTTCAGGCAGATGAGATAGAAACAATTCAAGAATTTGTTAATAAACTTTTGCATACCAAACTGGGTAACTATTTAGTAATTACTTACACCCTGTTCGGTATGACTCGCCCGACGCAATATTCAGACCGCTCAACTGGACATCTGCATACCGAACGAAAAGGCGGTAAGTATCTTATTATTTATCCATTTACAAAAACAAAAGAGTGGCATATGCTTGATTTTGATGCTAGGCGGAAATTAATGGGAGGACATGTGATGGTCGGTAAAAAATATCCGCAGATAGAACAACTTTTATTATACTCCTACGGAATAGATGATAATGAATTTATTGTTTCGTATGAAATGGATGATCTTTCGGCTTTTCAAAGTTTGGTAATGGAACTCAGATCAGATAAAGTTCGTGCATATACCCAAAATGACACACCGATATTTACCTGTGTTTACCGGACTCCGCAAAAGGCACTCGAATTTATATGAACACAACATTTCTTGATGCGTGTCTAGGCAAAAAAACTTCATATACTCCTGTCTGGTATATGCGCCAAGCCGGAAGGTTTCTTCCGGAATACCGAAAATTAAAAGGTAATAAAAATATTTTAGATATTGTCCAGACGCCGGATTTTGCGGCACAAATTGCCAAATTGCCCGTTGATATTCTCGGAGTTGATGCCCTAGTGCTTTATGCCGATATTATGATCCCTCTTCTTGGAATAGGTGTTGATCTGGAGATCGTTGAAAGTCTTGGTCCGGTGATTAAAACTCCGATTAAGAATTTATCTGACGTTAAAAAACTTCGCTCACTTGAGCCGTCAGAGGATATCCCCTATCTTTTGAAGACTATCGGTATATTACGAAAAGAATTGAAAGGAAACGTTCCTGTAATCGGATTCTCTGCCGCACCTTTTACCCTTGCGAGTTATTTGATAGAAGGTCAACCATCTCGTAATTTTCTCAAGACAAAATTACTTATGTATTCAGATCATAAGGCTTGGAATTTGCTTATGCAAAAATTAAGTGACATGATAATTGTGTACCTTAAAGCACAAGTTAACGCTGGTGTACAAGTTTTGCAATTGTTTGATAGCTGGGTTGGGTGTTTGAGTGAGGAAGATTACCGGGTGTTTGTATTTCCTCATTCAAAAAGAATATTTGACGAACTTCGTAATCTGTCTGTTCCATCAATCCATTTCGGCACCAACACTGCCGGCATGCTGAAAACGTTTTCTTCGGTTGATTGTGATGTTGTCAGTGTTGACTGGCGGATGCCGCTTGCGAGTGCATGGAAAGAGATTGGGTATAACAAAGCGATACAAGGGAATCTTGATCCGGTATTACTACTTTCGGATTTTTCAAATATTAAAAAACGCGTCGATGAATTGTTTGCCAGTCTTCCAAAACGTGAAGGTTATATCTTTAATTTAGGCCACGGTGTATTGCCGGAGACGCCGGTAAAAAATGTTATAAAATTGACAGAATATATCCACACAACGTTTCATTAACCGACAAAGTATCCCTGAATAAATAAAGAAAGAAGAATGATATGAAAAATAATAAAAAGTGTTACCAATGATATTCTGAATATAACATTCTTTATTTCGGCAATTCTGATAAAAAAGGATAACGACAACAATAAATACCGTGGAGTTGAAGTTAAAGTTCCGGTAAACGTTGGTAGCAACAGATTGATAAGTGAGAAAAGATTGAGTCCGATGAGACTGAGTTTACCCGGTACTGGTTTTGCTCTCCATAATTTCCATAGATCATAGAGTAATACGATAAGAAACAGCGTAAATGTGACAAATTCAACAACCGAGACAAAATACGTCGTATCATGCGCTGCTGTAAAGAGAATTTTCAAATACCGATAATATACTTGTGGCAAAAGGATAAGATGATTGGCTGCCCTGCCGTTATTAAAAGCAGCTTGTGCATGATAAAAATCAAGAATATCTCCTGTTGTGAAATATAAATATATCATGTAAATAACAAGTCCAATGAGCGGTGATAGTGAAATAAAAACAAGTCGTTTATTTGTAAAAATATAATGAGAAAGTGCGTTTATTTTCTTTTTCCATGAAGCCTGTTTTAAGTTTAGATTTTTACCTTCAAGAAGAATTGCCAATAGAGGGATAAAAAGAAAGATACCGATGAGACGAGTAAGTGAAATGAGAATTGCGACTGTTATTAGTTTGATATATTCCTTTTTTTGAGCGAAGTATAGTGATACCGTCGTGAGAAGAAAAAATAGGCCTTCAGTGTACACTGCACCAAAAAAAAATGAAGTTGGAAAAGTGATTAACAGGAGAAATATCCATAGAATGGTTTTTGGTTTCTTCCCAAGCAGTTCCAGATACTTTTTGAAAAAGTATAGGCCAAAGAAAAAGCTGAGATTTGAAATTACAAAACCTGTCAATAAATAACTTGACCCGAATACGGGAGTAAGAAAATGAATGATGAGCGGATATAAAGGGAAAAACGTCTGTTCATACTGCATATATCCATCATGCGCGATATGCAGATAATGCGCGCCATCAAAGTTGGCAAATGCTACAAGGTATTGTGTGAGATACGGGATGGTATGATACGGTGTAAAGCCATACGCAAATGGTGTATTTGCGAGATGGAGAAGATTTGTTACTGATGCAATAATAAAATCCGCTGCTCGCCAGATGATAAAAAAAAGTAACAAAAAAGTCATAGGTTAACGTTTTGATTAATTCTACTTTCAGTTTACCCGTATTATATTATAATTGTAGAGGCAATAGGTAGAATACACAATAACTCTATTATGTGCAATGCGAGTTTGCTAAAATAGCTTTATAAAATGAGTAGACCTGAAATAAGTATAGACATTTTGGTTTTAAGAGACAATAAAATACTGCTTGGATTACTTACTGATAAGTGGTCTGATAAAGGGAAGAAATCGTACGGTGTCCCCGGCCGGGACATACGGTTTGGTGAAAAAATTGGAGAAACAGTAAGAAGAAATATCAAGGAAGAATTTAATTGCAATGTTGTTTCTTATAACATAATTTGTGTTAATGCCAATTATGCATTGGGCAATCATTACATTGGGATAGGTGTTGTTGCCCAAATCGATGGTGAGCCGAAGAATTTATTTCCGGAAGATTGGGAAAAATGGGAGTGGTTTGACAAAAATGATCTTCCTGAAAATTTGTTCCCCGCTACAAGAAATCTCATCGAGTGTTATCTTCAGAATAAGATAAATGTCTCTGAGTGATAAGTATTTTTTCATGAATGAATCTACAATCCGGTTAAATAAATATCTTGCAAACATGGGCATTTGCTCAAGACGGGATGTAAAAGATTATTTAAAAACGAATAACGTGACGGTAAACGGAGAACGAGTCAAAGAATCAGGTATCAGGATTGATCCTGATAAAGACGATATCAGACTGAACGGTAACAAAATTAAACAGCCAGAATATGTGTATTATTTATTGAATAAACCAAAGGATATCGTTTCAACAACAGCAGATGAATATAACCGGAAAAATGTAACCTCATTTATCACGACAAAAGAACGGATATATCCTGTCGGCAGACTAGATAAAGATACAACAGGACTTATCCTTCTTACCAATGACGGCGAGTTGACCAATCTCCTCACCCATCCGAGATATCATGTTGATAAAACATATCAATTGACTATTGAAGGATCAGTCGATGACGTGCAATTACGGGCACTAAGAAATGGAGTCTTATTAGATGACGGGATCACAGCACCGGCGGAAGTTTGGATTGTAAAAAAAGAGAGAGCTATTACACAGCTTGAAATGACAATCCATGAAGGAAGGAACAGGCAGATCCGGCGTATGTGTGATACGGTCGGGCTACGGCTTACGGAATTAAAACGGATCAAATTCGGCCCGATTGAAATAGATAAATTAGCCGAGGGTAAGTTCAGGCAGTTGACAGATAAAGAAATAAAGTCTTTGAAAAATGCTGCATTACAATGATCGGATTATATGCAAATATTTATAATTTTGTTATAATCTGCTGAGTTATGTGGTGGAAAATATATTTTTGGTACTATAGTGTCTCTCAGTCACTTTTTCTTTTTACGTTACCTCTTGCATGGAGTAAATATAGTATAGGAGATTGGATTACTATAGTTATTAATATTGCCTTGTGTGTCGTCCTTTATTCGTATGCGTTTCAAAAAAAAATTCTGGAACGTCTCTATTGGAAAATTTTATTTTGGATCACTATAACGGAGTTTATTTTACACACCCTCTATCAAAATACTTCTTTCTCAATCCTTGATTTTCTTTTTAAACCAAAACATCTTATACAAGCATCTTCCGTCTATCTATTCCCGGAGCCTGTGACAAAAATACTCTCTATTATTTCTATTGTATTTATGGTTCTTATACTGTATGCGCTTTACAATTTGTCATATGGAAAAATAGAAAAAAAAGAAAAAGTAAAAAAAATTATCAAAGAAGCAAAAGACGCGAAGTATTCAAAGGCAGCTATCACAAGCTTGGTTACTGGAATCATCGGATTTGTTTTGGGTCCACTTTTTACCGTTATCGCTTTTATTACCGGAATCATCGGGTTGCAAAAAATTGAAGAAGCAAAGGGTAAATTGAAAGGAAAAAATTTCGCTTGGGCCGGTATTATTTGTTCAATAATACAATTCGTTTTTATTATTGTGGTTGTTTTGGTACTTTATCTTGTTATTCGTCCTGGCCTTATTGATGGGTATCAACAAGCAGTCAAACATATGAATAAGGATGAGTTGACTTATTACAATGCCACGTTAAAACACCTGAGTAAAAAGAGCACATCGCAACAAGTAACGAAACTTTTAGGATCACCGAGAAAGGTAACAAAATCAGATTCACAAACTACGTATGTATATGATTGTCCCAAACGCATCGATGCCGTTTGTCCAATTACCATTGTTACAAAAAATAATAGAGTTTCATCCATTTCCTGGTGGAATCCTCAGCGGTTCTTCTTCTACCGCAACTTCGACAAATAAGAAATTTTGGATATTATTGTTTAACCGGGTTGGTTTTACTTTTTTTTGTAGTGGATAGTGAAAAATGAGATGACCGCGCTGAGGAGTGCGAGGAATGCATTGATCCCCATGGCCCATCGGTAACCATAGATAAATGATTCCTCAATAACATTCTGTGCCCGCATTTTTGTAAAATCGTTAAAATTATTCGGTATTTGAATACCGCCGAGTTTGTCTTGCTGTATCATTATCTGCTGCTGTTCAGTTTTTGTAAGCTGAGATGAGAGCATCCGGTCGGTCATTTGTCCTTTGAAAAAGCCAAGAACGATAACGCCAAGCAGAGCCACTGCAAGCAGTCCTGCAACCCGTGCAACAGCATTGTTCACCCCTGATGCCGCGCCAGAATATTTCGATTCAACAGAGAGCGCGGATTTGGTCAGCGGCGCAATAACAAGTGACATCCCGATTCCAAATAACACCAACCCAGGGAGGAAATAGATAAAATAATTCGCATTGTTACCGGGAATTACAAGGAGTGCCATGCCGATTGAAACGATAAACGGGCCGATAATCATGGGAATCCGTGGGCCTATTTTATCAGCAATTGTACCGCCTGTTCCGGATAAAAATGTTATCAGAAGAATTGCCGGCAGCATGCCAAGTCCTGCAATAATTGGTGAATAATGCTGAATCTGCTGGAAATTCAAAACCAGAAAGAAGAGGTTTCCGCTTAAGGCAAAATATAAAAAGAGTGTCGCAAGATTGGCTCCCGTTACCAGTGACGAATGAAAAATAGTGAACGGGACCAGCGGTTGTTTGACTCGTTTTTCCGCAGCAATAAACAGAAGAAATGATACAACACCAATGATAAGACTGCCGATAATTACCGGACTCCCCCACCCGAAATCAGGAACCATGATAAGTCCATACGAAATTCCGAGAAGAGAAACAAAAATGAGTGCTGTTCCGAGAATATCTATTGTGGTCGACTCATGATTGCGTGTTTCCGGAACATACCTGATAGCCAAAAAAAGCGCCAGCAGCCCAAGAGGAATATTGATATAAAAGATTGACTGCCAGCCAAGTGTTTGTACCAGCCAGCCCCCAAGTAACGGGCCGAGAGCAGCAACGCCGCCAGCAAACCCAGACCACAACCCGATTGCCCGTCCTCGTACCGATTCTTCAAATGAAATGTTAATGATACTGAGGCTCCCCGGCACCATCATTGCACCACCTATCCCCTGCAGTACCCGAAAGATCTCAAGCTGCAGTATTGTGTGCGAAATACTACAGAGAAATGAAGTGACGATAAATACTACGATGCCATAGGAAAAAATCCGTTTTCTGCCGAATCGGTCGCCAAGAGCACCGCTAATGAGTATCAGCGCACAAAGCATCAGCATATAGCCGTTGACAACCCATTGGATGCCGGTGAGTGTTGCGTTGAGTTTTTCTTGAATCGTGGGGATGGCGATATTAACAACTGATCCGTCAAGAAATGCCATACCGCTCGCAAGGATAGTCGCAGTCAAGATGAGTTTGCCTTCAAGCGTCTTGGTAGTTATATTGCTCACTGAAAAAAGTATAGCAGATCAGTATTTAAAAGGAACACGATTGTCAAAATTTAGACTTGATTATTCTTCGGGGAACATTTTACCTGGATTGAGAATATTGTTGGGATCAAGCAGCTGTTTTATTTGCTTCATAATCGGCATACCGGTCGGATGTTCAATTGGCAAAAATTTACTTTTGCCGATACCAAGACCATGCTCTCCGGTTGTCGTACCATCAACTGAGATCGCATATTTCACGAGTTCTTCATTAAGTTTGGTTACTTTTTCCCAGGATTCTTCATTATTTAATTCATACAATGCCCAACCATGGAAATTGCCGTCTCCCATATGTCCGAACATAACAGTTTGCAGATTATATTTTTTTGATACTTCTTCTGCTTTTTTCAGGAATTTTGGTATCTGTGATATCGGCACGCCAATTTCGGCGGACAATACTCCTTGGTTTGGTAATAATGTAGACAGAACTGGCCTTACGGCACGTCTGTACTGCCACAGACGGATAAGATCTTCTGGTGTCGTGAATTCTTCAAATGAAAGTGCTTTGTTTTTTTTGCATATATCTTTTACTTCATTAAGCTGTTCCAGTAGTATATTTTTCTTGCCATGCAGCTCGATAAGCAGGGTCGGATTTTCATTGAGCTTGGCCTTTTCCGCTTTATTGACTAAGGTAACATATGTTTTGTCCATAAACTCTAGTGATGCCGGTTTGATAGAAGTATTTAATATCGCGAGATTCGCTTTTGCCGCATCATCATTTGTCTGAAAAGATACAAGCGTCGCAATTTTTGCTTCGGGAAGAGGGGTAAGTTTGAGTACCGCTTCGGTGACAATTCCAAGCGTTCCTTCCGAGCCGATAATGAGGCTTTTCAGATTATAACCGGATACAGTTTTATAAGATCTGCTACCTATCCGGATGATGTCTCCATTTGCTAAAACGACTTCCAATTGCAGCACCGCATCGTTGACAACACCATATTTTACTGCATGCATACCACCCGCGTTGTTTGCAATCATGCCACCAATTGTTGCCAGATGCTTACTTCCCGGTGCTGCCGCAAACCATAAACCATATGGTTTTAATAGTGCATCCAGTTCTTCTCCGATAATTCCCGGCTGGATACGTACTTCTAAATCATCCTGATATACTTTTAGGATTTTGTTCATTTTTGTCATATCAAGAACTATCCCGCCGAAGACAGGTATAGGATTTCCTTCCAAGCTTGATCCACCGCCGCGAACGGTGAGCGGAATTTTGTATTTGTTCGCGAACTTTACAATATTGCTTATGTCTTTGGTAGAGTTTGGCCAGATAACGATATCCGGTCTGGAGGCTTGATGAAATGATCTGTCTTTTGCATGAGAAATTAGATCAGGCTCGGAGGTTGATAGTTGCGCGGGCTTCAGAAATGATCGAAGTTCCAACAGAACCTTTTTCATATTCATTGTGGTTTGTTCAGATGAGTATAACAAAAATATTGATTAAATACCACTTAATGAATTCTCTTTCCCTCCCTGCCTGCCCTCAATCGATTCTCCTTGATATTATTTCAATAAAATATACCAAGTTTCGATTTACGTTTTACCTGTCGACAATGCTCTTGTCCCGGCAAAAGCTGCAATCAATACCCCTAAGATGACGGTTGACCACATAGCATTTGCGATGTTACCGTAGCCAAAGACAAACGGTGCGAAAATTGCGACTACACCGAGAATTCCGGCTGCCCAATATTCCCATTGCGCTCGGTCAGATTGTGCTGCTTCAAGAATGGAGACAACAATTGTCGCTGCGCCAACAATAAGACTTGTCCATAGTGCGACCATGTTGTCGCTGTATCCGAATGCCCATGGAGCTGCTGCAAGAATCAATCCTAAAAGTCCAGTTACCCAATACATGTTCCTCACCCCCTTTCTTATTGCTTATCTATATTACCTCGCAATTTGCTAAGTTTTTGATGAAGATTAGGTAAGAATCTGATAAGGATTTAAAGAAGATTTATATCAGCAACGGTGCATGTTATGTAAGTAGTTCTGTAATAATTACTGCTTGATTGTGTTTGGTATCTTTTGCGCCGTAAAGTAATGTTACTGTTTTATGTTTTTTTTCAAGCTGTTTTACCTGATTGATAAGTTCTGTTTTATTTTTTAATTCTGATAAGTATTTTGTGTGAAAGTCATTCCATTTTTTGGGATCATGGCCGAACCATGTACGAAGCTCATTACTCGGCGCTATATCTTTAAGCCAGAGATCAAGATGGGCTTTTTCTTTGGATACACCACGTGGCCATAATCTATCTACTAGTACTCTTGCCCCATCGGTTTCCCGGTAATCTTCATAAATACGTTTTATTTGTATCATACAAATAATTCTAACGTATCTGTTATGTTTCATCAATAAAATAGACATGTATTATCTTTGTGATATCTGTCACCGCTTTTTTTTATCGTTTGTACTACACTTAAGCAGTCTTATGGATACGATTATATATACGTTCGTTATTTCATTATTAATAGGTGCATTTATCGGTATTGAACGGCAAATGCATGCTGTTGATGAGAGAGGTAAAACCAATCATGTTGGTATTCGGACGTTTGCGCTTATAACGACACTCGGTACTCTGAGTGGATTTATCCACAGTCAAAATCCGATATTATCGCTTTTTATTTCAAGTGGGATTCTCTTACTGATCATTTGTTATTACCTATTTGATAGTTTCTATACAAAAGATTATGGAATTACCACAGAAATCACACTCTTTTTTAGCTACATTATTGGTTTCCTTCTCTCCAAAAATATTTTTACAATGCCGTTTGTTATTGGTATGTCTGTAGTCCTCGTGCTTGTTTTATCGTTAAAGGAACGGCTGAGTTTTTATACCAAATTACTTAACAAAAAAGAATTACAATCTTTTATCAGTTATGCGGTTATCGCGCTGGTAATATTGCCTCTCTTGCCGAATTATTCCTATCACATTACAGACCTGCCTTATGGAAGCGAAATGCTTCGTTCACTTGGCTTACCTGTTTCGTTATTACACACGGTTGAGATTGTTAATCCGTTTCAGCTGTGGCTGGTTGTTGCATTAATAACAGGAATAGATGTGCTTGGGTATTTTCTTGAAAAAATTTTTGGCAATAAAAAAGGCTGGTTCCTTACAAGTTTTGTCGGTGGATTTATCTCCTCAACAGCAACAACGCAAACGCTTGCTCAGCAAAGTAAAGTCAGCACAGCAACTACTATTTTTGTCGTTGCGGCAATTACCGCAACACTTGCGAGTTTTTTTGAACACGCGCTTATTCTTTTACCAATGAACGTCTATTTGTTTGTTAACGTTATCCCAATTCTTGTCGTCATGGCAGCAGTAAGCGGAATACTTATGTATTTTTTCAACAAACAACAGGAACAGATTATAAAACAGCGAGTTGAGAAACTTCAAAAGAAAGAATTATTTCATTTGTATCCTGCGATAAAATTTGCATTACTTTTTGTTTTGGTAAAATTCGTCAGTTCTATAGCGCTAACTTTATTCGGGAGCGGTGGATTTTATTTAGCAATCGGTTTGGGCGCCATTCCCGGCATGGATGCGGTGCTTATTACCATCGCACAAACAGCCGGGAAAACAGTTACATTCCAAACTGCACTCTTTGCGTTCATTATTGCGAATGCGGTAAATCTGTTCGTCAAATGTGTTCTAACATTTTGGCAAGGAAAGAGGTCATTCGCTATACGGTTTTCCATTAGCGCCGGTCTGATTATTTTATCAGGGTTTCTTACTGTTTTGGCGGAGATTTCGATATTCTCAGCTTTGCAATAACCGGAAAATGATCCGAGCCCGGGATACTTAGTTTGTAACATGTTTTGACGACAAAATTTTTGACCCAAATATAATCAAGTCTTCTCCGGACATGAATATTGAAATTTTTTATCAGCCATTTAAAAAGTCGGATACTGGTTGTGAAATCAATGTTATAAATATCCGATGTCCAGCCTACCTGTTTGGAGGCATCTATAAATTCGTCTCCTAAGTTCCTTTGCAGTAGCTTTTTTTCATATCCTGTCCGCAATAAATCAAATGTATTAAAGTCTCCAGCGATAATTTCATGATCTATTTTGGGTTTGGCTATTAACGATGACACGAGATACGAAAATTGTTTGTACCGATGTCTTGGCCCACCAACATTATCCAGATGAACACAAGTAATACGGATTGGGGTTTTGTTAAAAGTAAAATCACAGCAGATTGCTTTTCTTTGTAATGGAACACCAGAAACGCCTATGACCTGGTAATACAATCGTTCATGAAGGTCAAACTTTTTTATTTTCGGAAGCTCTATTTTATCCTCACTTTTTAGATTCAAAACAGTTGTATTCCACAGGATTGCGGTACCGATACTGAGTTTGCCAATTTCCGGTCCGACATGATATGCTGCCTGCCAGTGCTTCCCTAACCGTTGCAGAATAGCGTCAAGGATAAATGCCTTATCAGTAACATTGATAACTTCCTGTAGACAAAAAACAGTAACACCGTCTTTTGCCATTTGCTCAATGTTCTCAATAATTTGTTCTCTGTTAATCCCAAAGAGTATGTTATATGTCGCGATAGTGAGTTCGTTTTCAGTTGGCATGGATTAGTTTTTTACATTTTGAATATGAGTTTTGCTTGGTAACTATTTATGGTGTTGGTGTCGGGCTTAGATTCGCGACTGTTTGTCCTATGGTATTACCCGGCGGATACCATTGCCAATCCGCTGCAGAATGGTTTGTATGAATCCATTCATCGATTCCCAACTGCCACCGGTCGACTCCGTCTTTTGAGACAGGATCAGTTTCATGGACATCATAATAGAGTTTGCCTCCATCAATCTTATAATTCGGTGAAACTTTCGTCGGCTCTGTTCCTTTAATAAAATATTCTGACCTGGTCGGCTGACCCGGTACGGGCAAGCCGCCGAAAAGCGCATCAATCTGTAGCGCCATTATATTATCCGGTTTTTTGGGTTGCTCATTTGGCTTGCCTTTCAAGACATAACTCATGATCTTATTCCAGATCGGTGACGCGCCTGTAATGCCTGATGCAATAGCAGGATTCATGGGTGTGTTATTGTTATTCCCTACCCACACGCCAACAACGTAGGACGGTGTATATCCGACCGTCCAATTGTCGCGCTTCTGATCGGTGGTTCCTGTCTTTACCGAAACAGTTTGCCCGGGGATCACAAGCCAAGAATGTGGCCCAAAAGCTAACGTTCGGGCATTGTTATCAAGAAGAATATGCGAGATGAGAAAGCTTACGTCTTCAGATAAGACTCGTTTTCCATTATTTGGCTCGTAGTGATATAACACTGTACCTTTCGGGTCGGTGACTTTAAGAATCGAAACTGGGTCATGCCGTATGCCACCGGTAGCAAAGACACTGTACGCTGTCGTTTCATCAAGAAGGTTTGTTTCCCGTCCGCCAAGCACCAATGATAAACCGACTTGGGAGAGCGCCTGCGGTGTCGGTTTCCAGTTAGAAATTCCCATGTTGTATGCCTGCTGCATGACAGGCTTGATGCCGACTTTGGCAAGCATTTTGACTGCTGGAATGTTAAGAGAATTTCCTAAAGCAAAACGCAGTTGCACCGGACCGGCATATGTCAGATCATAATCAACAGGTCGATACGCAGGTGTTTGGGCGTTTGTTTGAAAATCAGTTGGAACATCCATCACCGTCGTTGCCGGTGTATAGCCTTTTGCAAAAGCGACCGAATACATAATCGGCTTTAACGATGAACCAGGCTGCCGCTGTGCAAGCGCGGCATTAAAACTGCCATCATTGGCCTTATTGAAATAATCAACACTGCCAACCATAGCTAAGATTTCACCGGTTTTCGGATCACGGATGACAGCAGCGCCGTTGGTGACGTGATCTGCTTTGAGTCCCGCAACTTCATTCTTTACAATGTCTTCCGCTTTTTTCTCGATAGGATAATCAAGAGTCGTTGTTACTTGCAGACCGCCCGATTCCACGGTATCTTCTCCGAACATTTTGACCAGCTGGCTTTTTATATACATCACAAAATGAGGTGCCTTTAGTGATAGATCATGAGAAGAAAATTTATACGTGGTAATCTCTGCCAGCGCTTGCTGCTCTTGTTGTTTGGTTATATACCCGTTGTTTTCCATTGCTATAAGCACATTGTCTGTTCGGGCGACATAATATTTGTGCCCACCAAACGGAGAAAAATATGTGGGACTTTGCGGAAGCCCGGCGAGAAATGCACTCTGTGCCAGATCAAGATCGGTAACGTTCTTCCCGAAATATTCCTGCGCAGCCGCTTCAACGCCCACAGCAGGGCCGCCGTAACCGATATCGTTGAGATACATCTCCAGAATCTGATTTTTTGAATAGGTCTGAGTCACTTCAATTGCGAGAATAAGTTCTTTTACCTTCCGGGATATTGTTTGTTGTGGTGTTAATAATACATTTTTAATAAGTTCTTGGGTAATCGTTGATCCGCCTTGTACACCATAGCCCAAGAGCATATTCCGGACAGCCCGTGCCATACCGGTGACTGAAAAGCCAGGGTTCTGGTAAAAATTTTTATCTTCAATAGCAATTGTGCCTTCCTGAAGATATTTTGGAACTTTATCAAGCGACACATATGTCCTGTTCTCATTTAGATAAAACGAATATAACAGTGTGCCATTACGGTCAAAAATACGTGTTGTATTATTTTTATCCGCATTTATCAGTTTGCCGGGAGTTGGTAAATCTCGGGAAATCCAAATAATACCGATGGCCCCAGCAAAAAAAATAACAATACATAGAATTAGTATATACGTAATGAATTTTTGGTTGCTGAGAAACAGCAAGACGTTATTAAGTATTGGTCTTTCTTCCGGTTCTGCAGCAGGTTTTGCTTCAGGAATAATCTCCGGTACCGTCTCCGGAATAATGTTATTCTTCATTTTTGTGGTTTTTTTCTTTGCCATACTTTGGGGATTATATTATACAAGAACTCGTCGTATTTACGAAATCAATGATCATATTGACTTTGTATTCTGCTCCTTTTTACAATGAATATATGAATCAGGATAAGATTGTCCGCGAGCACTTATTGAAACTTCTTAACGGCGGCAACGCATATATGCCTTTTTCGGAAGCGGTCAAGGATTTTCCCGTCGGTAAAATGAATGTTGTTTTTCCGAATGGTACGTATACTCCCTGGCATTTACTTGAACATATGCGGATTACCCAGTGGGATATCCTGGATTTTATCAGAAATCCTAATTATGTGTATATCAAATGGCCGGATGATTATTGGCCAAAGAAAAATGAAAGAGCAACAAAAAAAGAGTGGGAGCACACAATTGCGCAATATGAAAGTGATGTGCAGGCACTGAGAAAAATTGTAAAAGACCCGAAGACCGACTTATACAAGAAGATTCCACATGGAGAGGGACAGACGGTACTGAAAGAAATTCTTGTTGTGGCTGATCATTTGGCGTATCATCTGGGAGAATTCGCAATCATGCGGCAAGTGATGAAGACATGGAAAGGTAATCACTAAAGCTATGAAAGGTTCAGTCACGACTATTGTTATTAGTATCGTTTGTATTATTGCGGTACTAGGAATGGCAGCATATATTTTTATAGCCGGTTCTCAAAGCAAACAATCGACTCCTTCAACTGCATCCGCTTCACCAAGCATTGCTGTTCCGGTAAAAGATTTTGCGCCTGGTATGCCAATGAGCCAAAAGACAACGATCCTCATCCAGACATCGGACAGCTCGGATATCAAGTATATTGTCCCGACAGATCAGGCAAATACCTATATCAAAAGCTTGCCGGAAGGATATCGGGTGGTATCTAAGACGCCGTAGAATGAGTTAGCG
>DATLSZ010000036.1:0-4115 GCA_035533875.1 Candidatus Acidiferrales bacterium | reverse complement strand
ATGGAAATGGAAATAGAAGTGGCATTAACGCAGTAGAATCAGTAATTGCAGCGAGCAATGTTTCCTCTCTTCATCTTCTTTAGCAAAAAGCACTCCCCTATAAAACCGATGGTTCACCAGTTGAAATACCCAATGTCCATACAGCTTCTGGAATAAAAGATCTTATTTTTGTCACGACAAAAAAGGGAAACCTTGTCGCACTTGATACAGCCACTGGTAATGTCGTATGGCAGTCAAATACGAATGGCAATTTTGTCGATAGTCAAGGAACATCAAGCTCACCTGCAGTTGATCCATCAGGTCAGTTCATTTACAGCTATGGCTTGGATGGAAAAGTGCACAAATATTCAGTCACAAATGGAGTGGAAAGCAAAACAAACGGGTTTCCAGTTACTGTCACCTTGAGTACTGCTGTAGAAAAAATTTCTGCACCACTCACTATCGGCAATGGATATTTATACGTCGTCACCAGCGGTTATGACGGTGACTTCGGACAATATGTCGGTCATGTTGTAGGGATAAATCTCTCAAATGGAAAAACAACTATTTTTAATGCACTTTGCAGTAATAATAAGCAATTATCCCAAGCCGGATTTTGTGCACAAAAAGGCGCAGGTATTTGGGGACGTGCAGGAGCAGTTGTTGATCCATCTCCGAAAAACGTTTTTGTTGTCACCGGAAATGGAAATTACAATGCCAACAACGGCGGAACTAACTATGGAGATAGTGTGGTTGAATTGACACCCGATCTTACGAAAATTATTGATAGCTATACGCCAACTAGCTTTAGTAATCTTGACTCCAAAGATGATGACTTGGGCAGCACGGGTGTGGGAATTCTTCCTCAACAGAGTAACACATCTACTCCTCACCTGATAGTTATTGGCGGAAAAGACAATGTTATCCGCGTACTTAATAAAGATAATTTATCAGGAAAAGGCGGACCAAATCATGTGGGTGGAGAATTGCAAACAATTTCGGTATCTTGCCAAACTCTCGCCCATCCTATCTCATGGAATGATAGTTCGAATACGACATGGGTATATTTTGCTGACATGTGTGGCAATCTCTATGCATACAAGGTAATAAATAACGGAAAATCCACACTGCAACTGATCTATAAAAAAAGCGGAATTTCAAAAAATTCCCCATTTATTGCAAACGGAGTCCTTTATCTGTCCATCAGCAACAAACTTTCTGCTGTTGATCCAACCTCCGGCAATATTCTTTGGACAAGTACGCAATCTTCAGCTGGAGGGAATATAGGAACATTACATTGGCAAAGTCCGATTGTAGTCAATGGTACAATTTATATGCCTGATGATAATGGCAACATATCTGCCTACGGATTACCACAAACTGCTCTTCCAACGCCTACAAAGTCTCCTGCACCAACACCAACACGGGCTCCTCAAGGAGGGACTAGTATTACTATACTAGTTTTTGAACACGGGATCGGAAATAGTGGAGATAACAGCAATCCCAATTCCAGTCTAAGCAATAAAAATCCAATTCATAAACAAATTGATGCACAAATTCAAATCTTTACAACGAGCAATCACTTAATTGGTGCAGGAAGTGGAACAATAACGTATGATTCAAACAAAGGAGCTTATCTTGGAACATTGCCCATCCAAAGCGGTTTCCCCACGGGACAATATATCGTAACAGTAAAAACAAACAGCCACCTTCGAAGGCAGCTCAAGGGTGTGTCAACCATTACGGCGGGGGGGAACACCAATCTCCCACCTGTCGCGTTAGTCGCGGGTGACACAAATAATGACAAAACGATCAATGTCCTAGATTATAATGTCCTTATCAATTGCTACAGTGACTTAGCGCCTGCAAAATCCTGTACTGCCGATCAAAAAATCATGAGTGATTTGAATGATGACAATGCAGTGAATCAATTTGACTACAATCTCTTCATCAGAGAAATCGGCACACAGCAGGGACAATAAATAAAGTTTTTCACTTATCTACTTAAAATCCTAAACATTTGGTAATATGTCAATACATTATGTGCATCGAAAGGGAAATAAAAACGGTCTTCAATAATTCTTCTGGTTTTTTGGTCAGTTTGTGAATTCTGAATAATCTGCTGATTTTGTATGGCATAAGCTTCAAATTCAACCACACTGTTGCATTTTCGAAGTTGCATAATGGAGTCCTCCAAAATGAGAACGGGAAATTGCAGAAGCCTATAAACCCCTATGAGTCCCTGCTGCTTAAGCACTTCCTGAGGTGTCCGGTTGTTCATCCCAATCCCTGTATGCCCTCGCTCTTTGTTCCAGTAATCTTGATAATTAATCACTTCCTGATGAAAGGAATATTTGTTTTTCATATAAATTCCTCTCGGGATGTAAAGGGACTCATCGTCTGTCTTATGTGATCTCTCAATTAAATTTTTCCTAATGTCAAAATTGGGATCATACTGATAAACTGAGGCGTTCACAATTGAGAGAACCCTGTTCCATTCGTCTTCTTTCTTCTTTGACCCTAAACAAAATTCCAACCCATTATCCATCCCGATACGAATATGTTGCTCGTGATTTCTAAGCGTTGCTCGAATATATTGCATTGCAAAAAGAAGAAATCGAAAACCAAATTCAGAACAGAGCCCATATGAGTATGCGGTAAATCTTGTTCTGCTTTTCGCGTCTATCAGATTCCATTCATAAATTGGTGCTCCATTATTTGAAAGTAGATCATAAATATCCTGTGGCAGAGCATGCTTATCTAGAATGTGTTTCACATCAAGATGCATAAAGGCAAAACAGGTAATTGCCTGATAATCGTATAAGTGCCTCCTCTCTCCGTTGGCTGATCTGATTATTACTGTCTTCAGGTTATTCCGTTTGTATATTCCTTTTAATTGTCCCAGGGTCAGTTTTGCCAACCCAACGTTTTCTCCAAACCGGCGATTCAGTATCAGCTTCATTTGAACTATGCCAACCTTAATATTTTTCCTGGTAAAAAGCGTCACAATTGCTTTCTCCGTTTTCGGTCTTGCGCTCCTCTTATTGGTCTTTGGTATCCTCTTTTTGTTGAGCATATTTTGATAACGTTGAACAAGTTCAACTTGAGAATTTTGTGCCCCAGAACTAAGGAGTGTCGTTTGATCATCAGGCGTTATGGTTTTTTCAAATGCCTTGATAATTTTCCCAATAGTATTCCTATGCATTGAAAAACTTTTTGCAATCTCTACGATTGGCACATGCTCCTTCTTTACATATCGGATGATACGGATTTTGGTTATCAGTTCATTTTCTTTAATTTGCTCTTTGTACTTCATCGCTTCCTTTGCTAGTATTGGTAATACAAAAGCAGAAAAATCCGGTAGGTTTTTGTTCACACATTTAGTTTACCGCTTCTCTGCTTTTTTTGTGCCTTTAAAAACCTGTGCACCGGTTCTATATACTTATGCACATTATGTATTGTACCTTCTACGTCTGGTCAAAACAACTTATTCAATATGAGTAGCCAGTGCAGTATATGTTTTCCGTAAAGCTTCTACTTCATCCTCTTGCCCAGCTTCTTCTTTTTGTTTCATTTGCAATGAGAGTGCCTTAAGCCGCTTTTGGATATAAATCCGTTTTAGCTGCTGAGCTGTCTTTCTGACCTCTTCTATCGCGTGCTCCTCGTCCAGAAAATTGGGCAAGGTAACAAGAAAACACGTATCATACGTTGGGACCAGCTCTTTGGGTAAGTTATTGCCAAAGAGGTCACTATTAAAATCGGCATGATGCTCGAAATGGCTCAGCAAATGATCCATAACCTTATGGTACGCCCGTTCCTTAGGCATTACTTCCGAGAGAATATTCATCATCGTGTCTAATGCTTTTTTTGGTGCTTCATTTTGCACAATCAAGGCAAGCAGGTATTCTTCAAGAAGTTCTTCTTTTGTACGTTTTTGTTTGACCGGATCTTCCTGCTGAACATGCGCAACACGGGGTTGCCGCAACTTATCTAACTCTCTCACGATACTTTCATAAGATGTATCCAATTCCGTGCTGATTTTCTTGATGTAATGTTCTTTGATGATTTCATTTTTAATACTGGCGATCACCGGCAAGAGCTGATCGGCAAATTGTTTTTTCCCATCAACCGTCTCA
>DATLSZ010000035.1:0-22459 GCA_035533875.1 Candidatus Acidiferrales bacterium | reverse complement strand
ATATTGATTCTAATATTAAATTAACCATTGTTTCTTCTGGGAAATATGATAAAAATATAAAAGAATTAATAGTTCATCATAGATTGAAAAAAAATATTAAACTTTTTTTTAATATACCTCACTATGACATTAATAAATATTATCGCCAATCTTCTATAGTCGTAGTTCCATCTCTTTGGCCAGAACCTTTAGGTATGGTTGGCTTAGAAGCAATGAGGAACGGTATACCTGTCATTGCAACAAAAGTAGGAGGAATACCAGAATGGCTAAATGATGGTAAAACTGGTTTTCTCATAGAACCTAAGAATCAAAAACAGATTGCTGAAAAAGTAATTATATTATTTAAAGATAAAGAATTAATGAATAGAATGAGTATTGAAGCTAAAAATAAAGTAAAAAAATTTAGTATTGAAAAGCAAGTCGAAAGGCTAGAAGAAGTGTATATTTCTACTATAGAAAAATATATTAACTAAATTTAATACGTTTTAACTGAAAATAATAAATAGCTGAAGTAAATACTTGCGCTGCTAACCAAATTAATCCTAAATCATATAAATTTTTTAAATTAATTAGGAATACTGCTGATATGATAAATAAAGAATATAATAAACTATTTATAATAATTTCTTTCATCTTGTTTTTAACACGTAATAAAGTAGATAAAATGTAATTTGTTGAAATAAAAACACTTGAAAAAGCAAATATTCTTAATAACATAAATGCTTCTGATGAATATTTTTTGCCAAATACTAAAAGTATATAATTCCCAAATAAGATTATAAATATAATCACTGGAATTAAAACCATAGTGATAATTTTAATAGCTTTATTAATATGTTTCCTCATTTCTTTCTCATTATTTGAGCCTTCCGCGAATAAAGATTGAGTTGTTGCTGATGGGATAATATAAACAAAACTTGCTATCATCAAAGCGATATAGAAATAGGCTGCTTCTTTTGCTCCTAATTTGTTTACAATAATTAATGGTAATAACATTTGGGGTAAACTTCCAAGAAAACTAGCTAAGTAGTTGGCGAAGGAGTAGGAGCCGATTTTTTTGACAACGGGTATATTCAGTGATAATTTCGGCGTGTATTTGAAATTATAAATTAAAAGTCCGATAGATAATATGAATGCCAGTATGTTTGCGATGCCGACTGAAGCATAAATCCCGTACGCACTGAAGACGAGTAGGAAAGCGGGAAGTACAACCTTCACAATACTCAACACAGTATTCTTAAGCAGCGTATATTTCGCCGAACGATAGGCGACGAAGATACTCTCAACAAGGGCATTCACTGAATATGAAATGACAAAAAGTGTAAATGTAATCATATATAAAATATTACTTTGGAGGAAAAGCAATTTTGGAGAGAAGGTCTTAAGACCGACAAGAAATATTATTGAGATGACAACAGATGCGAGGGTCGTGATGAAGAAACTCGAATTGATCTTCTCATTCTTTTCCTTTGACTTAGGAAGAAAGCGTACCAATCCCACATTGAGCCCGAGTGTGCTGAATCCGCTGATAAGCGTCATCACCGAGATAAGCGTCGTCGCGATACCGACCTGTTCAGGCGCATATAACCGTGCTGCGATAATCCAGAAGAAAAAGCCAAAAAAAGCCTGAATACTTGTGCTGAGAATGAGATAAATCGAATTCCGGTAGAGAGAATCGCTCATGAAGTGATGGTAGATTTTGAGAAGCGTCTCCATCGGATGGGACCACGAAATTCCTCTAGCTACAGCTACGGAAGGCACTAAGTAATCACTATTAATTGCAGCTAAATATTTTTTCATCTGGATATATAATTATAAAAGTAAGCTCTATTATACCAAATTAGATATCCTATAGCAAGTTTGGTTTGTTTATGTTCTTTATTTTTTGAGTAAAAGTAGAGCCTGCTATAATATTTATATGAAAAAATATACAATATTTATTGATGAGTCAGGAACTCTACCTGATCCTAAAGATAAAGTGATAGTTCTTGCTGCTGTTGTACCTGAAAGTTCAATCGTTATGGAAAGCGTTACTAAATCATTACGTAAGATTGGAAGGTTAAAAAAACAAAAAGGTGAAATTAAATTTTATACCGCAGGTGAAAAGACGAAGATAGCTATACTTGAAACTGTTATACAATTTGACATTGGAATTTTTGTATTAGTCATAGATAAGAAAGACAGGAAGATACCTGATACACCACAACATTTTGCATTATTATGTTGGCTGTTAATTTCCGATATAATAAACCTTTATAAAATTAATGAAATTATATTTGACCGCCATTTCTTTAAAACAACAGATTTAGAAGAGTTTGATCAAAAATTATCTGAGCTTACAGGAACAAAATTCAAAGTGCAACACGTAGATAGTGAAGAGAATAAAAAGGTTAATATAGCCGATATGATAGCTGGAGCTGTACTTGCAAAAGAATCAGGTAAGGATATACGTTTTTATACAATTATAGAAAGTAAAATTACGAATTACAAAAAAATGAATTGGATAGAGACAAAACGAAGACTGTTTAAAAAATAAAAACTTGCTCGAACCGGTGCATGCACCCATCCAAACAAGTTTTAATTACTTATATATTACCAGTAATGAGTAGTTTTGTCCATCCCCAATATCTTCCCGGAGCACTCAGTATAAAATGTATTGAATTTTTATGTGGAGACTCACTCATGTAGTGATGATAGATCTTGAGAAGGGTCTCCATCGGATTGCTCCATGAAATACCCCTTGTCACTGCAATAGAAGGGGAGATAAACTCAGAATTGATAACTGCTAAATACTTTTTCATCTGGATATATTATTATAAAAGTAAGCTCTATTATACCAAATTAGATATCCTATAGCAATAGTATTGACTTTAATACTTCGTCTGTTATACTTTTATTATTATGAATACCACATCACTACATATAGAATTAGAACCATCAGTGAAAAAACAGGCTCAAAAAACAGCTGATGAATTGGGGCTTTCGTTAAATGCGGTTATTAAAGTATTGTTAAAACAATTTATTCGTACAAAAGACCTAACTGTCAATAATAGTGAAATACCAAATGAGTATCTTATTAAATCCTTAAAACAGTCAGATAAAGATATAAAAGCAGGAAAGACCACTTCATTCAAAAACACAAAAGATGCTCTTTCTTATATCGATACCCTCATTAAAGATGAAAGTCGAAGCACAAAAAGAAAGGATTGAATTTTCCCCCAATTTTAATAAAAAATTGACCCTCGCACCGCTAGAGATAAAACATGCATTCAGAGATGCGCTAGAACTTTTTCGTGAAAGTCCCCATAATGTATCACTTCGTAATCATTCGTTAAAAGAAAAATATGCAGGAATACAGAGTATAAATGTGACTGGTGATTGGCGAGCGTTGTACCGAATAAAACAAAACAGGATTATTTTTGTCGAATTAGGGACACACGATATGCTATACGGTTAGATTTTGAGGAGTGTCTCCATCGGATTGCTCCATGAGATACCCTTTGTTACTGCAATAGAAGGGGAGATAAACTCGGAATTGATAACTGCTAGGTAGTTTCTCATAACTATGAGTCATTATTATAACAGAAACCAGGTAATAAAACAATATTATAGGTTTATTGACGACTGAATTAAATTAGAGTAACATGTACTTATGAAAATATTGAATAAAGATCTCAAATCAATAATTGAAGTTCAAAAAGATGTATTGAACGGTGCACCCTGTTTTAAAGGGACACGAGTACCTGTTAGTGTTATCCTGGAATATCTTGCTTTAGGCTGGTCAATCAATGATTTAAAAGAATCTTATCCGACAGTAAAACCTGAATATATTGAAAAATTAATAAGAACTTACGCAAAGGAATTTGATAGACATGCCCAAACTGCCTAAAACTTCAAAAGGTACTATTATCGCTGATGAAAATGCCAATAGATTCTTTGTTACGATTGCCCGTGAAGAAGGATGGAATGTTACTTCTATTTCACCGAACAATAAAGGAATAAAATTATCTGATCCTCAGGTAGCCATTAAATATTCTAAAGGTACTCATCCTATCTTTACTGCAGACACGACAGCATATAAACTTACTGAAGAACAGAGAGGTAAAAGTGGATATATAGTACATCGAAATCCATCAAAAGAAAAACTGGAAGAATATAAATTGCAAGTCAAAGAATTTTTTCGTTCTATAACTGAAAAGCATACTCATAATGTCATATGGATAATTGAACTTCAAGGAAAACCAACGAGTAGAAAATTACCAACTGAAAGTAGAAAAAACTGAATTGCAATAAATAATATCCGTAATGAAGTGGCGGTAGATTTTGATTAGGGTTAATTCAGGGTGAGGAAAAGAGATACCTCGTATTACCACAATCCCACTTCGCTTAAGCTACGATGGACAAGTCGAAGGGACACGGTGGAAGGAACTACATAATCACTATTGATGGTTATTAAATATTTCCGCAATGATCACGACTATGAGTCATTATTATAGCAGGATTATAGAGGTAAATCAATATTATAGGATAATAATTATATTTTATCTGTGGACGACTTATACTGAAATAGAATATGTTAGACTTACTGAAGAACAAAAATTATTCTATGCTTATGTTGCTTCATTTAATGCTGTAAATTTCCCATGTAATGCTTTTTTGTTACTTTTTGTAAGTAAAGATGTAAGTTGGTTATCTATTTGATAATAAGGCATAAGTGATGAAACACCAATAACACCTGTATTTTCACTATTTTTCGCCAACCTCTTAAAGTCTTTCACATTATAAGTAATAATTATCCGTTTCATTTCCACAGCAACTGTATATACTTTTTCATCAGAAAGTCCAGTTTTCTGTAAATCACTCTTAATATGTTTCACATCAAATCGTTGATTTACATGCGGAAAATACCATCGAGGCGGGAATCCTTCATCCAGAAGTAATTTGTGTTTATAAAACCTGCGCGTCATGAGGGTTTTTATTAATTAAAATAGCAACTTCACCTATTACTTTTGTTAAAGTCTCAATACTTATATGATCAAATTGCTCATGAATTTCCTCAAGTGTATATCCCTCTTTTAAAAGAGAAAGTATCCGTGTCACAGGAACGCGAGTGTCTTTAATTACTAGCATTCCGCTCAAAATTTTTGGATCGGAAACAATATACTTATTCATATCTATAACCGCATACTACCAAGTAGTGTATAAAAAGTCAATTTACACGATAAATGCCCTATTCATAGAGGTTAATTATTTTCTCGTCACTTAAAACTCATTTTATATTTTTAACCTATAATAAGCATATATATGAGTAATAACGCTTGATAAAAACATCATTATAATGTATACTATACATCTATATTATGACTATTACAGTAATCGGTGCAGGGTATGTAGGACTCGTTAGTGCGGCAGTATTTTCAGACCTCGGAAATGCCGTCAACGTCATCGACATCATCCCGGAAAGAATTGAAAATCTCAAAAAGGGAATCATCCCCATCTACGAACCAGGGCTTACTGAAATGGTAATACACAACTACAAGGCCGGGAGACTCAACTTCACCCTTGATTACGCACCATCTGTCCAGGAATCAGATATTGTTATCATCGCAGTCGGTACACCACCCAAAGAAGATGGCAATGCCGATCTCACGTATATCTATGACGCAGCGAAAAAAGTCGCACAAAATCTCAAAGACTACACCGTCGTCGTCACCAAAAGTACTGTCCCTGTCGGGACAAGTAAAGACGTACGAAACGTCCTTGATCGTGAAAAACCGCAAGACGCAGAGTATGGCTATGGGTCAATCCCTGAATTTCTTCGTGAAGGACAAGCAATCTCCGACACGCTTCATCCTGATAGAATCGTCATCGGTACGGATGACAAAAGAGCAGAAAAGCTGCTGATAGAACTGCACGAGCCGATCATCACCGATGGACCAACAGGACCCTCAAATGTAGTTGTAACTTCAATCCCCACAGCAGAAATGATCAAATATGCCTCAAACGCCTTTCTTGCAACCAAAATCTCTTTTGCCAATGCAATCGCACAATTATCAGAAATAACCGGAGCCAATGGTGTCGAAGTACTCAAAGCAGTCGGTTATGACAAACGGATCGGAAAGTCATTCCTGAATGCCGGCGCAGGATACGGCGGAAGCTGTTTCCCCAAAGACGTCCAGGCACTTTTCGCAATCGCCCGGAATTATGGATATGATTTCGGCCTCTTGCAGGAAGTAGAAAATATCAACAAAGCAGCAATGGAAGATATCGCCAAGAAGGCAATAAAACTTCTCGATAACGATGTGAAAGGCAAAACAATCGGCTTGCTAGGATTATCTTTCAAACCGGATACCGACGATATGCGCTTTGCTCCATCAATCACGGTTATCCAGGAACTTCTCGCACGAGAAGCGATTATCAATGCGTATGACCCGATCGCGGTAAACAATGCCAAAAGAATATTTGGAGACCAAAGTAATCTCACGTATACCAAAGATGCCTATACAGCAACAAAAGATGCAGAGGTGCTTATCGTGATCACTGAATGGAACGAATTCCGCCAATTGAATTTAGAGAATGTCAAAAAGCTGATGAAAACACCAAAGCTCATTGACGCACGTAATATCTATGATCCGGAAAAGGTAAAAGAATTAGGCTTTAGATATATCGGAGTTGGTAGATAATGAACATTATATTTTTTAGCGCAAAACCGTTTGATGAAGAATTTTTCTCCAAAGCAAACGAAGCAAATACACACACACTCACCTTCAAAAAAGAAGTACTCAATGCAGATACCGTAGCTCTCGCAGAAGGATACGAAGGCGTCTGCGTATCGGTACGGGATCACGTTGACGAATCGGTAATACAACAACTGCAGGCAAATGGCACCAAACTCTTAGCACTCCGAAGCGCAGGATTTGATCATGTCGATGTGGAAGCAGCAAAGAAATTCGGAATTACTGTCACGTATGTACCGTCATACTCACCGAGTTCTGTCGCAGAACATACGGTGACATTGATACTCGCCCTCAATAGAAAAATAGTTGACGCATCACAAAAAACACAAAAATATAATTTTTCTCTGGACGGATTGATGGGATTTGATCTGAACGGAAAAACTGTCGGCATCCTCGGGACAGGCAAAATCGGGATGATAACGGCAAAAATTCTACAAGGATTTGGCTGCAAGATCCTTGCGTATGATGTGTACCAAAATGCCGAATGTGAGCAATTGGGAATTCCGTATGTATCTCTTGATGAATTGTATGCACAGGCAGATATCATCAGTCTTCACTGTCCGCTGACTCCTGAAACCGAACATATCATCAATACCGAATCTATCAATAAAATGAAAGATACTGTTATGATCATCAATACAGCTCGGGGCAAATTGATCGATACCGATGCAGTAATTAAAGGATTAGAAACCGGAAAAATTGGTTATTTAGGACTCGATGTCTATGAACATGAAAAGGGGATATTTTTTGAAGATAAATCAGCAGGGGGGATACAGGATGAAACATTGAAAAAACTTCTGTCTTTACCAAATGTCCTTATCACCGCTCATCAAGCTTCATTTACCAAAGAGGCAAAAAGGGCAATCGCAGAATCCATACTCCAGTCTGCTACAGATTTTGACATGGGTAAACTTGTTACTAACCTCTTGTAAATTTCTTTTTAAGTTTAAGAGCCTTCATAAAAGTTTTAAAAAATCCTCTGTAGTCATCTCTATTTGTCGAAGTATTGTCCTCAACGTACCTTGTGGGATTGGTTTAGGATGAACTGCTACTTGTGTCCATCTACCATCAGGATGAGTAAGGCGAAAATGACTACCTCTCTTGCCTACGACCTCGAATCCTAATTTTTCGAGAAGGGTAATTAACTGTTTACCTTTAACATTTCGAGACAATTTACTCATTTATAGAGAAACAACTTTGACATTTGAAGACACACTGATTTTTGTAGAAGTTATAATCTGCTCATCCATATGATCAATAGGTACTTCTTTTTTTTCTTTAACTAAAGCTTCTACCGCAAGTTCAATACCATCTTTAATACTTGCCAATACAGCTTCCACAGTATCACCATAATCAGAGATACTGAGAGTAGGACAGTAGGCAACATAAACCGTAGATCCATCTTCATACTTCTCTTTTTCTATAATAATACGATAATTTAAAAGTTTCTTTTCCATAAAGTTAGTATATACTAATTTCTAAAAAAAACAATCATTTCGAGCTTGATAACTATGAAAACGAAAAAGGAATATTTTCTGAAGATAAATCCGCAGAGGGGATACAGGATGAAATATTGAAAATATTGTTGTCCCTTCCAAATGTTCTTATCACCGCACATCAAGCTTCTTTTACCAAAGAGGCAAAAAGGGCAATTGCAGAAACTGTACTGCAATCCGCAACTGAATTTGAAAACGGAAATAAACCGGCAAATCTTCTCTAATTACCGCAGCTAGAAACAATATAGTTCCCTATACGGGTGTTTTTGTTCTCTCCGTACGTACGCCTGGTCTGCTTAATAATGATTTAATTCTTCCTGGGCCTCTTGAATCTTTATGTACTTTCTCATGTTCTGAAGCGGCGCGTCTCGGCTGTTGCCGTTTGGTTTTTCGTGCGTTTGGTATATAGACATCTTGTAAGGCCCTGGCAATTTCACTATTTGTTTGAAATCTCTCTTCCGGATTGTATGAAAACCCTCGCAAAAAGATTTGTTGTGCTTCGACCGGCAGATCACTATTTTGCAGCTCATTTTGCAGATATTTATTATACGCATTCTCATTGTTATAAAAATATATTGCGGTATCATTACTGTGTGTATTGAATATACTTTTTCCGGTCAACATTTCATACGCGATGGCCGTATAGGACCATGTGATAGCACCCGGTCCGAGCTCTCTTCTTGGGAAAAATCTATCCGGACCACTATAGTGCGGAGTAAAAAATTCTTTATGAAACGGTTCTCCGACTTTATTCATATGTTCAAGATCAATATGGACCGGTACATTCGTTCCTCTTCGTAACATGATATTTTCCGGTTTTAAATCTCCGGGCATAAGGCCTTCTTGTAACATATCATCAAGTCCGTAACCGATCCCTCGTAACACGGAAAATTTCCGCTGCAGATCCATATCACCAGCCTTGATCCCCTCAGCAAGCGTTCTCCCGTCAACAAAATCCATAACATAATAGGGCCGTTCATATCCATTTATCGTAACCCGCCCCGATCCATGTTCCCGTGGTACAAATGGCGTCACGGTAGAAAGTTTCTGTAATAAGCTATCGGCTTCTAAAAACTGTTGGGATGTCTCCGCGACCGGGGATCTTCCTACTTTCACAACGACGCTCTGACCATCAGGTAAATAACTCAAAAAAGTGATCGCGGCTGATCCTTCTCCAAGATCCTGAATAATAGGAAGTCCGTTGATCTCAACATTATCTCTTTTATATTCTGTAAGAGACTTTAAGACCTTCTCTACCTTAACAGGTTTATTTGTTTGGGGTTCGATACCAACTGTTTTTGTTTGGTGCAATTCACCGCCATGTGCATCTTCTGACATAGTACATACAAAAAAAGAGTAATTAAATACTTTTTATACTCGCAGCGCACTTTTGCACGATGCTAAACCAATTATGGCATAGAAGATAAACGTTGTAAATGAAGGTCCCTCTACAGTTTTTGGTGGCTATATCGCATGCACTATGCGCATACTTTTACTTATTGTTTTATCCAACCATAAAATACCCGCCAGAAGAGTGCGAAGTAGATGATAAAGAGCACCATCCCCAGATACGTATGGAATATTCTCTACAGAAGTTTTATGAATTCGTCGGGTGACTGATCTATTTGCCGCAAAATAGCACGAAGCGTACCCTGTGGAACAGGCTTGGGGTGGACAGCAACTTGTGTCCATCTGCCGTCAGGATGACTCATACGAAAATGACTTCCTCTTTTACCACCTACAGTAAATCCTAACTTTTCAAGAATAGCAATTAGTTGTTTACCCTTAATATTCCTTGGTAATTTACTCATTTACTTTACGCGGAAACTATTTTAACGCTCGGAGAAATTTGGACTTTTGCCGAAGTAATAATTTGATCGTCCATGTGATCCACAGGAACTTCCTTCTTTTCTTTCACCAGAGTATCAACAGCAAGTTCAATACCATCTTTAATACTAGTCAATGCCTCTTCAACAGTGTCACCATAATCCGTAATGCTCAGCGTAGGACAATACGCAACAAAGACGGTTGAACCATCCTCATATTTTTCTTTTTCGATAATAATGCGATAATTTAAAAGTTTCTTTTCCATACCCTCAGTATATACTTTTTCAAACAAAACACAAGTCTGCCTATCGCTTCATCCATCCGTAAAACAGCCGCCAGAAGAGTGCGAAGTAGATGATGAAGAGCACCATCCCCAGATAGGTATGGAACAACTGTGCCGTCAGAACGGGGGAGATAAAGACACCGCCAAGGATAAGTAAATAGATGCGCAATATATTTACGATGAATGTCCCTATCCCTGCAACAAAGAACATCCCCACGAGCTTCTTGTGATTAAAGACCTTCCAGTCCAGAATCCCGATAAACAGATAGAGAGCCGTAAAAAGGAAGAGCGAATCAAGCCCCGAGCAGGCCTGCTCAATCGTCACACCGAAATTCTGCACAAACAGCGTTCTAGGCGGGATGATATGGACATTATTAAAACTCAACGAGAACAACGCATACTCGATATGCAAGACCAAAGCGCTCAGATACGGCCATAGTTGCCAGACATAAAAGATGGCGAAATAAAACGCGACAGACATCCCCAGACAGAGTAATAATTCTTTCTTGAATTTCTTAATAAACTTCTTGAGAAATGACGCGCCAAATACTCCGAATGCAAGAAGTACAGGGACCGCGATCACGAGCGCATGCGCGAGAAGTGAGAGAGGGAGATCAGAGTAAAAAGACGGTTGGGTAAGAAGTGACTTCGCGATAGGGAAAAAAAGACCCAACGATACAAAAGATGCAACAATAAACCACAAATTTCTCTTCTCATACGTCATATGCCTTGTGTCTTTTCGTCTTCCTCTCGTCAATAAATAGAACGCGATCGCTGAGAAAAGCACCATTTTGCCCATATTGCCATAAATAAAGAAATAAAATCCATAGAGTAGCCGAGTCCCGATCACCCACGGACCGATGATGCCTGAGACCACAATAAAAAGCACGAGAAATAGAAATACTCTTATATAAAATGGATTGTCGGACAGAAATTTGGGCAATGAGGAGAACATACCTTAATTCTTTCTTCTCTTAAGAGCCAAGAAAGAACCCGCTGAAAATACTGTAGCAAGAACGCCGGGAATAAGACCGAATTCAGGAACACTGACAGATCCGAAATAGAAATCCATCGTTGCAGTCCTTTGTGCGGAAACCAAAACATTGTCAGTTTGAGTCTGTCCATTGTCGGTAACAGTTGCCGAAACCGGGCTGTATTTACCGCATTGCGAATTGCTGAAGGTAACTGAGTACAGTCCATTACCATTGGTTAGCGTATTTTGCGAAACTGTTCCTTTTTTATCTGAACAGGTTACTGCAACGTTGAGTCCACCAATTCCTTTACCACCGTTACTTTCGTCATAGACATTACCTCGAACGACTGTCCCTTTGGAATTATTTGAATGTGCAAGTGCAGGAGTTGCAGCGGAAAGAAGTACTGCACTGGAAGCTAAAAGAGTAATAAAAAATCTGCCGTTGTTCATAATGAATCGGGCAGATCTTTATAGATAATACTATATCACACTATATCTATTTTGTCAACGCACGATTAATTAAAAAAATGTTACTTATAAAGATAAAGACATTCTTGCAAACTCTGCTATATAATAGTGTGCTCTTCTTTATGAAAGTATTGTGCGGGCACAACGCAGGCGTTGGTATTGCCGTGGACTTATTACCAAGGATAAGAAGGATGTGGTGGATAAGACGGTGCAGGTGTCGGCGTACAGGTAGGTGTCGGTTTGGGAGACGGTGATGGTTTCTGTACACAGGTCTCATTCACCCCTGCATTATTACTTTTGTAGGGAAGACCGGGTGCGGTGATCATAGCCGTGTTGGTAAGCTGGCGGCAGGTATACGGATTGTCATATTTGCCAACGATAGCTTCAAATGTATAGATGACGGAATCGCCCGGTCGGAGACGGTCAATTATGTTGCCGGTACCACTGAAGAAGGCTACACCATAAGCCCATTGTCCGTCACGCCTCAAGCTGTTACTGACAAAATTGATATAGTTTGGCAGCTGGTCGCGTACTTTGATGTTGGATGCTGAAACCTCACCAGTACTTCTGACGATGACGCGGAACTCAACATGTGTTCCTTGCTTGACGCTCACCGAATTTTGCCAATTGCTTTGTCCCAAGACACGTACTTGTTTCTCGATGGAGTAGTTCGGCGTTCTGGCTTGCCCTATTACCGGATTGCCGCAGCTTACAAGGATAGCGAACTGGAACTTGCCGTCTTTCATCACAACAAAGGCCTTCAGCGGACTGCTCACGAATGAGACACTCGGATGCCGTTTGTAAAATGTCGTACCGCCATATGAAACTTTGTTGCTGCCAGGTATATACCAACGGCCAGCTGTCCATACATTGGTAGCCACTACTTCGCCATTTACCTTCACGTTACCATCCTTGTACACATCACCTTCTACAGCATACTGGCTCATACTATTTATATCACTACCGCTGATGCCGAAGTAACTATAGATGTGTTGAATGCTGCCGGCGCTATTGTGCCCTGAGACGCCATTGGCATATTGATTCTGCACTTGGCCTACACTGCCGGCGCCGCAGTACATGACGGAATTATTGTCACAGTCTCTTACGGAACTTATGGTCAATGCTTGCGCGTTGCTGTATGCTGCAACACCGACTACTGCTGCTGCCACTAGCACACAGATAAGGACGGACTTGCGGGTAAATTTGGTAATTTGTGCTAACATCTTCATAAAAATTTTCGATTATTTCTTTGTGGCAGGAGCGGTAATAAAAAACTGCCCTGACTCATTGCTGAGAGGGCAGATCAATATTGATCAAAATATATCACTTGCTATCATATCTGTCAACTAACAAATATTGAAATGCTATCCAAACACCGACGTTTTCTAAGCTTTACTTACCTGTATGCCCAAGCCGATCAGTCGGAACCCAAACAGTTACGCTTAGAGTTTTTTCTTCGCCGAAAGTATTTGTTGGCAAATACAGCAACCTATAGTTATTTCTCTTTTTATGCTATAATCCAGGGATGAATGGCAGAGGTAAAGAAGTCACCGGTGCGCAGCCGGGCGAAGTCGCAAACATCCAACAAGCACGAGAAAAAAGACGCGGACCGTTTGGTTTGGGGCGAGTTACTCGCTTATCAACAAGAATATATTCCCGCAATACGAGAGTACCGACTGCAGAGCCACAGGCGGCAATTGAAACATCTCTCCATGCCTTGATTCCGGATAGATATAAAGCATTTCTGCCGAATCGGGAGCATATAAATAGACAAGACCTCGAATTTCTTGAAGGATTTTTTACCCGGCACGGATTGAATGAAAAAACTAACGGTGATCATTCCAAAAGAAAAGAGTTTGGAATGCAAGACTATTTCACTGCAGCCGCAGAATTAAAAGAATACTCAGAACAGGTAAGAACCCGCTTCAGTCCAGAGTTGCATCTCAAATTGACACAATATGTCGATCTAACAGGAGACAGGAACATGCGTCAACTTCTCGCAATGGCGGATCTGGACAAAATTGTCGGTAGACGGATCCATGACATGGTATCTATTTTTCATCACCACCCAAAAATACGAGCACAATATCTGCAGGTTCATGCGCAAAAAATGATCACTGCATTTCCTGATTTTGTCCGAGCGCTACAAGATGAACAGGAAGAACCGAGAACCAGATTTGCCTACTTTGGTCGCGCGCAAAAACATATGAGCAGAAGCATGAAACAAGCAGTATCCATCTACACCCCAGATCAAATCGATACGGTAGGATATCTCATGGGATACGATGAAATCGGACAATATACGACAGCTGCAGAACGGAGAGCTAATTTTGCAGCCCTTGGTATCGGAACATTTTTTTCAGGACTGAGAAGTATTGTTGATGACGCAGTCGCAACAGGTAAAGATGTCCAGCAAGCAGTACGGGATGAATTTCTCAACAGGGACGGAGTTGCTTTTATGCTGATGAGAACGTATCGTTATGATTTTGTTACTTCGGGGCAAAAGATGATCAATGGACATGATGTTGCCCATGCAAGAGCGGCAGTACAAGCTGCTGATTTTACCAAAGGTTCCTGTCCTGCAATACTGAAAATGCCACCGGCACCAGATGGAACGAGGGGTAGACCCATAGCATATGAATACGCCCACGTGATAGTCGAAAATATGCCAAAAGCACTAGTAAATTAACTCTTGTATAAAAATAAGTATTTGTCCTTCCAGTACATTTGTGGCATCACCTTGACCCGTATGCTTTATTATATAATTGAAATAATAATCCACGCTTGTATAAAGGAAACTGAACTATAATATTTTTATGAGATAAAAGAGGAAATGAATTCTTTGAGCACTATAAAATCACACTCCCGGAACTTGAAGGATGTATTAATGAATTCAATGCCATCTTCGACATCTAATAGTTCCAGCTTATTTTATGCTCAGCTCTCTCTCCCCTTCAGCAAATTCATGAAGTAAAGCACCCAATAATGTTTGATAAGGAATCTGTTTTCTTTTAGCTTTGGCTTTAATTTTGATTAGGTCAAGTTGATTGATTCTCAGCGTGACTGGTTTGGAATTATGTAATTCCAGATACAAAGATGCCGCTTCCTGCAACATACTCTTTGTACTTTCATACTGTGAATTCTCCTCAAATTCACCATTTTCTAAAGATTGTTCTAACTTTTTTTCTTCTTCATCTAAAACCAAATTGGCAAAAGGATCATTATTATTTCTTTTTTTCATTTGTTCCTCCTTTCAAATAGATTTTTGTTAATATTCTACTTGGATAAATAGTTTTTAAAAAAATTTCCTGTTTGCGTTCGTTAGAAATATACGGGACTGCATAGGCATATTTTTTAATTTTCACAACATATAATCGTTGTTGAGAATGTTTTAAACTGGGATGAGCAATATCTGCCAACAATTGTCTCTCTTTTAACGCTTCTATAACATCCTCAAAGCTAACTCTTCTTGTTGCCTTCAGCAGTTGATTCTTTTCTTCGTTAAATCCAATGCTAAAGGCCATATAAGTATACTATCTTTTTGTACATTAATTGTCAATACAATAAATTTGATTACTGCAAATTTGGCCTCAAAAGAGAATTTCCTAAATTCTCTCCCCCCAAGAAATTACTATTCTTTGTATGTATCAACTATCTTCAGCATACACCACATTATATTTCCACGGCATGAATAATAAGTCATCTATAACTATAGGTTGCATGGTGTCTGGTTTTTCGCTATACTAGTTACCCTATGGCAGAAAGAGATATTAGAGGAAGACAAGCATCTTTCCAATTAGTTGGAGATGGCGGACGATTGAGAGACCGTACACCAGGACACGTCGATAGAAGATCACCTACACGTATGGTACTCACTGCATTAACAAACGCGGCGATGAATAGACCACCATATCCCATGCATCCGGACGGCGGTTCATTCAGAACAACGCTTTTAGGCAAACTAGGCCTTGCCGGCAAAGAACCTGACCAAAGAGAGCTCGGGGAACGATTCATCGACACGGGTGATGGTATAGGACTTGGGATTTTTGGCGATTCAGATGCACTTTCAGAAGGATTCCAAACACTAATTTCCGCGGCCCATGCAGGAAAAGCAAATCCTCACCAGGATCAGTTGGGAAGAGACCTCGCTTTTGTGGCCGCAACACAATTCAGAAGAGAAGGGATAGTTGATCCGATGGTGGCAGAACTAATCCTTATGTCGCCGGATCGATATCTTGAAGAGCAACCCGGCATAAGACAAGCAGTATTTGAGGCGGATTTTGCCGATGCCGTTATGTTAAGAGGGGGTACTACGGAAGACGCGGGGATTGTTGCTCGCGCAATTCAGCAAGCACTCGGATTTCTGCCAGTGGATAAAACAGCTGAGCCTGAAGTGCCTGCAGGTGCTGTCTTTATTCAACGACGAGGGAGTACAGAAGTCGAGCCATTTACCGTTGAGGGTGTTGAGATGTTCACGGAAGAAAGACGACACTATGCTTTGGCAATGAGTTCTGGCGCACTTGGGGATTATTGGCTAGAATCTCCCTCAAATCCTGACCGGCACAGACTGATTGATCCAACAAGATAAGAAAGATATAACCAAGATTAGACTCGTGCATTGCTTCTTGAGAAACTTGTACTATAATGTTACTATAAGCCCTGAATATAATTTTGATACTTCACTTTGAAGACCACTCCGTCCAGTTGCTGACATCGCAGTGCGGTTGGCAAGAGCAAATGTACCTGCAGATACACTCTATTCCGTATTGATAAAAACCCTCACTACTGAGGAATCACAATCCGCAAAACCGTATTCTAGTCAACGACCAAGAATATCACGGTTTATTCGATCAAGAGGCGTTCGGAAAGCGGGCAATAATCGGTAAATAAAGATAGACCTTATAGGCATATAGTAATTTTCTTGCATATCGCTACCCCAACTGTTACAATGCAGTCACTGTGAGCTCAGCACCCTTTGGGGAAAGAGGCGTGTCACGCGGGAATCAAGCAAGAGAAAGTAGTCTTCTACAACCCGGAGAGACGGGTATGTCTCCTGTGACAGGTCTAGCTCGCACTCATCATAGAGAAGGCCACCAAGTGAAAGTGCATATCAGACAAAGACAAGATCCTCCTCCTCGTAGCCCCTTCCAAGAAAGATTCAGAGCAATAAGAAGCATAGCAAGCGATTTGCAACAACGAGCACAAGTAGAACGTGGTTCCGATCTACCCAGAGTTGTCGCTTTGCGATTGGCAACTGTAGTGCATCAAAACAGAGAAGTAATTGCAGCGGCAGATGCCATGGATAGATCACCCTCTCCGGGAAGCACACAGCCACTTGATAGCGCAGCTAGAGCTGCTTACGACGCAAATGAAGTACTTGCAGAGCCTTTACCTCCTCTGAAACTCCCCGAACATAAAGCGCCCAACAGTTACACCACATACACCTCACCCGGCACAGGAGGTTCCGGAGGCTATGATGGCGATGGAGAAGGGGGATCACCCACAGGACAACGAAAAACGGAAGCAAATAAATTGGTGCATAAACCTAGAATGCCCAAGAGAGCACCTACGAGACAAGGGAAATCAAAAAGAAGATAAAAACTTTGCTGTCATAAAGAGGAGTATATAATTTACGTGCTACCATGTCCCTTCAGGAAGCCCGGTAATTTGTTGACCATACGCAAACGCTGCATCAATATTTTTTCTCATGATATCTTTTCATTCTTAAAATAATTTGAATTCATTTTTAAAACCTATAGTTATTTTATGGTGTTTTTGCTATAATTCTCTTCATGCCAAGAAAAGAATCCGGTGATGGTCCTGGAAAAGGCGCTTTACCGTCAGAACGATCTGATCAATCAGGAATTCCTGGTTTTCTAAGTCTCGTTCCTGACCGTCTTGCTCCTCCTGCAAGAGAACAAAGAGGAACTCGCACAAGTGTTCATGTACGAACGCGGCCAGGTGGGAGTGCCGCAGGGAGGGGATTGCCCGCTCTTACCGATGGTGCTTCTCCAAGCAACCCTGCAGGCACTATAACTGCAGAGAGTCAGGGAATCGCGCGAGTAACAGTCGATGCCAGTGAACAACACAAAGCCTGGGCCACCGAAGCGGTAGCACAGGTTGAAGGACTTCAGAGAGGAAAAAAGCTCGAACTTACCTTGCCAAAAGGAGTAGATTACCGTACCTTTCTTGCAGATCTGGGACGATCAAACAGACAACATGAAGTTGGCGGAGTGGTTGATCCTGTGACGGGATCTGCATTACTCGTCAGAGGAACAAGTCCTGCGGAAACAATGGGTGATCCTCATGCAGATAATGTGCCACCCAGAGAAAAGGCAGACGGAATAATTGATGATATAATGGTCCACACTCACCCTCCTTTACCTGCACAAAATCCTTATGCAACGCCAAGACCTGCTTATGCATCTGCAAAAGCCAGCTCAAGAGATGTCAGTAATCTTATTGCAAGAAAAATGATTGAAGTTGAAGACGGGATGGATAGACCTGTATTCGCGATAGTTAGTTCTCAAGGATATCTGCATGTTATGAAAGCTGATGGTATCCAATTTGACGAGGAAGCCCTTAGGCAAAGCGGTGCAAATGATACACAGGTTTTGACAGTGAAAAGAGAGCTTGCATTAGCCCCACCCATAGGAGTTGCAAACTATGCAAAAGATGCTACAACAAGAGGCCAACTGGTTGCCCTTGTTGATAATTTTTATGAAAATAGGGGTGATAGATCTAGCAATATGGCAGCAAAATTCGACTCGCTCAGAGCTGCAATGAGAGATCTTGTCCGTGATGAAAGAGCACAAAACCAGCTGTACACTCGTATTTTTAGCCATTTGCCATCGTATATATCTGCGACATTTTTACGTAATTCTGGTTTTACGGAAGAGCAGATACCTCTGATACAAGACATGTTCGGTTACACAAGTGCGATAGTTGAAGTAACTGAAGATCAAGGGTTACGACTGGTGGAGGGATCGGCTACTGTCCTAGCAGAGCTGCCAGTATCTCCAACTGAAGAAGTACCGGCAATGACTGATCCTTCCGAAAGAACATTCCCGGGATTTACTTTTAAAGATCTAAAACCTGCAGGGTCATCAGGTGAGCTACAAATTGTATTAGCTCCTATTAGAAATACCGATGCTGGAACCACAAATGGCAAACAAATAGTAGTAAACCTTACTCAAAATTTACAGGAGCAAGAACAATGGGATGTAAGAAGTGTTCAGGAAGCCTTTTTCACCTTATTACTTACCATGGGTAATGCGATACAATCCCCACCATTGACTATGAATAAAAGAACATTAACATATGAAAGCGATGAGGAAGTAAATACCCTAACTGATGAGCAAAGGGAAGGAATTGCACTTCGATACGGAAACGAACATGCATATGATGGTGCAGGTGGATTATGTACTAGATACTCAGATGGGTCTATAACAATGCAAGTGGTTGTTCCTGAAAACACGAAAATTATCTCCTTAAAAGACATGATTAAAAAAACCCTGCATGAATACGGTCATTCGCTGGGTGAATTCTTGGAACATGCAGTTCTTGAAGAATTAAAAGCCATGGCTTTTATAAGTTTGGGAATGCGATACTATCTGAATACAGATCAACCGGACCGTAACGTTGAACCGGGCGTTTCAAGGGTTCATGAAAATGCTGTGTATTGGTTTGGGCAACTTTTGGATCAGGGGATTACTGAAGAGGAAATCCTTGCGCATTTGACAGGAAGACCCTTTGGCAGTGCCATGCCGGATGATTATCTCACGCATATGCCTCTTGCACCCAACAATGGCAAAGCGGCAGATGATGAAAAACAGTCGGCCAAGGGTAGGACAAGAGGAAGGAAATCTGCTAAACGTCAGCGGCAGGAAGCTGAATTGGCGGAAGAGTCTCGGAGAGACGCCGTTGTAACCGCCGCAGTAGAGGAATCCGTTGCCTTGCCAAATCCCTCAAAAATTCATGTCGGCCCATATTTCTCGAACTTTGCTGAAATTCAGGCATACCTAGAAGAACAACGAACAGCAATGAGCGCGGAAAGTGGTGTCGATCTGAGCCCGGAAATATTTTTCCCGGAAACATACCAGTCAGGAGCGGCCAATTTACAAGTCCAACATATGGACCGCGAGATAAATAGACGTCGATTGTCGGTTATTAATGAAAGACGGAGACGAATTTATGAAATATCTGCTGATATAACGACACCAGCCGTGGTCAATCAAACGATTTCTGAAGGAGTGCTCGCAGTTCCACCGTTTTACCGGCAGGATGGATTACCTGCAGATTCGGCTTCCTGCATTGCAGCAAACTTTCGTATGATTTTTGCAGCTCTTGCCGGTTGGGCACCGACCGAAAAAACTCTGGAAGATGCAATCAGTACAATTGAATATACTCGCCATCATGCTGATGACATGTATTTAAAACTCTTGCAAACCCCATCCTTTATCCATGAGATAAGAAAAAGAGTTTCGGTTGTCAGTTATATGGGAGCTGATCTAGATAAGATTGCGGAGGTAGCTGACAAAGTGCATAATGCAAATCCTGATGCGCAAGTCTTTGCACTGGTCAATTTAGGCTCCGAACGGGAAGGAAGTCCTGATATCCTTCATGCAAATATACTTCTGAGTGCAGACGGCGAAAATGTCATCTGTCATGATCCAACACCGAATACCTATGGAGGACCAAACAAAGTAATTCCCAAAGAAGAATTTGCAAGACGATGGGCATTAGCATACAACCGTGTACACATCATCGTTGTCCGGTAACTTATCACTATTGCTTTTTTCAAATCAGGAGTATAATTCAGCTATGTTAGGACAGGAAATAGAAAATTCCGAAAGAAGAGAAGGTCACGGCACTAACGATTCCGGAGTCGATCAAGCGATACTCTCGGCATTCGGACACCTCGAAGGGATAAACGAATTAAGCCGCAGACATCCGCAAGGAGCAGAAATGAGAAGAGTAGCAATTAGACTGGCAGCAGATAGTATGGCTGAAGCACGAAGAAGGATGGGAAATCCGTCTCCGTCACCCGATCCACTCCTTGCAAACGGACTGGTACGAGCGCTTATCGCAACAGAACAAGCCAGCAAAGCTGCGTCACAACAAGGACGAAGAACCGGTATCCATATACGATTACGAAGAAAATAATCAACAGACTACATGAGAATGTTAGTGCGCTTTTAATGGGATTTTTAGGTTTGGGGAGGAGTCGAACTGCCGGTCAGTCTTGCTTTTCTATCTTTTGCAGCATTGATTGAATTTACCTGCATAGCATGAAAATCGATACCTCTGTTGGATGACTCTCCACTGTCGGCTTTCAATCTACCCATATCTCTCAGTCCTTTTATCACACCGGCAACATCGGTATCCCCATCAAATTCATATTGCGTATCATTTGGAGCAAATGTTTTCATATAATTACGTAAATTCCTATCCACATCGCCTTTTCCGGGTCCGACCAATACTCTTCTGCCATTTTCAAAGATAATAAAAAACATATCATTATCTTCATTCGACGTAGCAGGCAATGAGTACCCTATGGATCGATATTTTATTTCCGGATTTTGTGAAGCATCTAATGGACGATTACCAAGGATGCTGCTGGGAACAGCCAACATTCTCCCTAAATGATCTGTGTCCAGATCTTTAATGAGACTTTGCGCCCTATTTTCTGCGATAACTTTATCGCCAATTATATCCAATTCGTTGAGGTCTGCTTGGCTTAATGGACTAATCTCATTTTCACCGGCCATAGATTTATCCTACAATGAAATTTGTGGTGTTGCAAGAACAAATTATACGGTCAATACAGTTACGGATTTAATTCCTGAGATATTGTGCGCTCTACCCGGACAAATTGGGGCAGATGCAGTAGAAAATCCAAGCGTTGCCGCACTTGTACTGTCGGATACCACGCATTATTCAAACATAAATTCCGCTGATTCTGTAGACTCCCTCCGGTGTTGGCAGCATTCACAATCACGGTCCCTCCGATGTTAAGCCGCAGATCCGTACAATACCCCGGTCTGTTCTGGACGATAAAGGATCCTCCCGCACTGTATATCCCGTCGAGGCTTGGGGCGTTGGAAGTTGCTGCAACACCGATATTTTGATTGATCGTAATATCTCCTGAGACTGCAAAGACAACGGTGGAATTATTGGGTATTACAATATCTCCGGTAATCGTTAAGTTCCCGTTGATCAAAAAGATATAATTCTGGTTCTGCGGGAAGGTATACCCATTCAATGATACGTTGCCTGGAGCAAAATATATCCCATGAGGCAGATTGGCAGGCAATGTACAGTTTGATACATTACAGACGCTGGATAAGGCAATCTCAGGAAGTCCTGCAGACTGGGCTTTTGCCGAGAGCTGCGCAAAAGAGATCGGAGAATTGCTCCCACCTGTGTTATACATCTCCGGATACTGGAACCCTCCAACCACCCGCTGACTTGATGAAGCATTTCCTTTCCCAAAATCCGGATTGGTACTCCCGGTATACACAACCCCGGGATTGGTGCAGGACGCGTCGGTGATAATAGCTGAGTCTCCGGTATATTCATCATTGATGAATCCATTATCGGATCTGATGTCACCACATACTGACTGTATCCAAGGAAACACATCAAGAATTCCGAAATTTAGATTGGTGATATC
>DATLSZ010000034.1:0-23445 GCA_035533875.1 Candidatus Acidiferrales bacterium | reverse complement strand
TACCACTGTTACCTTTGAAGAAAATGGTGATAAAACAAAAATGACAGTCCATATTGTTGTCACTAAAGCTGTTATGCCACAAGCAGGTATGGCATTGCAAGGTATGGAAATGGGATGGAATCAGCAGTTGGATAAGCTGGTAGAGTTTGTTCAAAAGCAACAGTAAGTTTGTTAAAGGAGGCAGTTTGTAAACTGCCTCCGAGAAAAGTGAGTTTTAACGTTTAATAATAAAAATATGAATAAAGTAATTTCAAAAGATGGAACAAAAATAGTGTTTGATAAGATCGGGAAAGGACCGGTAGTGATTCTGGTCGATGGTGCGCTTTGTTACCGGGCCTTCGGACCGAGCGCTCAGCTGGCAAAATTATTGTCGGAGAATTTTACTGTTATCACATATGACCGTCGGGGACGAGGAGAAAGTGGAGACAATGATGTTTATACGGTTGAAAAGGAGATCGAAGACCTTGATGCAATTATTAAAGAAGTTGGCGGATCAGTTTGTTTATTCGGACAATCATCAGGTGCTGCTCTTGCACTTGAAGCGGCGGTCCGGTTGAAAAGTGTTAAGAAGCTAGCAATGTATGAATCACCTTTTTTCATTGATGATTCTCGTTCACCAATGCCTGAGAATTATTTCCCAAATCTCAAAAAAGCAATCGCTGAGAACCGAAATGGCGACGCAGTTAAGATGTTCATGAAACTTGTCGGGACTCCATCAATTTTTGTTCTGATCATGCCGCTTATGCCGATGTGGGGTACATTGAAAGGTGTTGCTGATACTCTTGTTTACGACACGATCCTTATGAAAGACAATCAGCAGGGCAAACCGCTGTCGAAAAACACATGGTCTTCAATAAAAATCCCAGTGCTTGCAATAAATGGAGGAAAAAGTCCAACGTGGATGAAGCATGCCATGCAATCTTTATCTGAAGTTTTGGGAGCAGAATATAAATCATTGGACGGGCAAACACACATGGTGAAAAGTGAAGCACTTGTTTCAGTTTTGGAAAATTTTTTTAAAGAATAATTTTTTGAAAGGAGGTGAAAAATTATGGCAAATCAGACAAAAATTACAGCAGAACCAGGCAAGCAGGAGATCATAATCGAGCGAGAATTTGATGCACCGCGAGATCTTGTTTTCAAGGTAACTACAGACCCGAAATATCTGCCGCAATGGTGGGGGCGGATGAAAGGGCATACCACAACAGTTGATAAAGCGGATGTGCGTTCGGGTGGTGAATGGCGGTATATTCACACGGATGATCGGGGGCAAAGTATCGGGTTTCATGGTGTGTATCACGAAATCCTTAAGCCTTCACGGGTCATCCAAACCTTTGAGTGGGAAGGACTTCCTGAGACAGGACATGTGATTCTTGAGACAACAAAGTTTGAGGAATTGCCCAAAGACCGGACTAAAATAACTATCCAGCAGGTGTTCCAGTCTGTCAATGATCGGGACGGCATGGTCCAAAGCGGACAGGAAGGAGGGCTTAAGGCATCTCATGAATATCTTGAAGAGCTGCTCGCTACATTAAAAGATACAAAGCAGGTTTAGAATACTCTAAGGGCTGGCCAGCCGGAATTGATTTATCGTTTCGAGTTTAGTATAAAAATAGTATGAGAAGAATAGTTGTTACTGAATTTATGTCGCTCGATGGTGTTTTTGAAGCGCCGGGTCCCGATGGATCCGGATACAAATATGCTGGCTGGACGATGGTATATGGCAATGATGAGTTTATGAAATTCAAGATGGAAGAACTCAGCGCTGCAGATGCACAGCTTCTCGGCAGGATCACGTATGAAGGATTTGCGCGGGCATGGCCGGAGCGGAGCGGTGATGAGTTCTCGGATACGTTTAATTCTATGCCCAAATATGTCGTTTCAAAGACACTGAAGAAAGCAACATGGAACAACTCACACATTATCAAAAAAGATGTTGCAAAAGAGATTGCAAGATTGAAAGCGAAGGAAGGGAAGGATATTCTCGTTGCCGGCAGCGGGCAGCTGGTTAATTTTTTATTGGAGCTCGGATTGGTAGATGAACTCCGCTTACTCGTTTACCCGGTAATTCTCGGGACAGGCAAACGGTTGTTCAACAACAGCCATGTTAAATTAAAATTGCTGGAAGCAACCCCATTCAAAACCGGCGTTGTCGCTTTCCGCTACGAACCGATACGATAATATTCGTTTATTGAAAAAAATATTATGTTTAAAACTATCGACCAGCGCTGGCTGGCATTTATTATTCTCTGTTTGGGAACATTGATGGAAGTACTCGACACTACCATCGTGAATGTAGCGTTGCCATCTATTAGAACGCAACTGCATTTTTCGGAATCAAATTTAGCATGGGTAATTAATGCCTATCTTTTGACGTTTGGCGGATTTCTTTTGCTTGGCGGTAAATTAGGTGATCTCTATGGGCAGAGAAAGCTTTTCATCATTGGCATTTCTCTTTTTACCGCTGCATCACTCACGTGCGGAGTGTCACAATCACAGACCGTATTGATTATAGCTCGGGCAATTCAAGGATTGGGAGGAGCAGTTACAGCTGCTGTGTCTTTGTCGCTTGTCATGAATTTATTCACCAAACCAGATGAGCGGGCTCGTGCGATGGGATATTTTGGATTTATCGCCGCTGGGGGAGGAGCAATAGGAGTATTGCTGGGAGGATTTTTGACAAATTCATTTGATTGGCACTGGAATTTTTTGATCAATGTGCCCATTGGCATCGCAGTTATCGCCCTTTCGCAAAAGCTGTTGCCTTCGACGCGTATCGATGTAAAACATAGACATCTTGATATAGCAGGTGCCGTAACAGTGACTTCTTCCTTACTTCTTGCTGTCTATGCCATAGTAAATGGGAATCAGGCAGGATGGTTATCTATGCAGACAATAAGTCTGTTAGGAATATCACTTATTCTTTTGGCGATATTTTTATGGATCGAATCGCATGTCCGCGCACCGCTTATGCCATTGATGCTTTTTAAATTACGAAATGTTTCAGTTGCGAATATTGTCGCTGTCTTGTGGGCTGCGGGGATGTTTGCATGGTTTTTCCTTTCTGCTTTATATCTTCAATTGGTACTTCATTATAGTCCGTTGCAAGTAGGTCTTGCATTTTTGCCGGCCAATCTTATCATGGCAGTTTTTTCTTTGGGTCTGTCTGCCAAGCTCGTTCTGCGGTTTGGCATCAAAAAGCCACTTGCGTACGGACTGGCATTGGCTGCTATTGGTTTATTATTGTATGTGCGTGCCCCTGTTAACGGAAATTTTATTTTCGATGTTCTTCCTAGTATGATACTTCTGGGGCTTGGCGCGGGAGCGGCTTTCAATCCGATGCTTTTGGCGGCAATGAATGATGTGCCCCCTGATGAATCCGGACTCGCGTCAGGTATTGTGAATACTGCTTTTATGATGGGCGGGTCACTTGGACTGGCAATTTTGGCAAGTATTGCTGCTTTTCAAACGAATAGTCTGCTTGCTTCCGGTCAGTCACAAATGGAAGCACTGACAGGAGGATATCACGGTGCTTTTCTCTTTGGAGCCATTTTTGCTGGACTGGCGGCTCTTTTGAGTGCTACAATGTTACGGGTAGCGAGGAAATAGTATGAGAAAAATTTTTTTATTCATGATGACGTCTCTTGATGGGTATTTCGAAGGACCTGATCACGATCTATCGTGGCATCATGTGGATGAGGAGTTCAATGACTTTGCTGTTAAACAAATGCAAGAAGCAGATACGATTTTGTTTGGTCGGAGAACTTATCAACTGATGGAGTCATATTGGCCGAGCAAAGCAGGGCTAGAAGATGATCCTGAAGTTGCACACCTCATGAATGAGATACCCAAAGTCGTCGTTTCAAAGAGTTTGCAAAGCGTTACGGAGACAAAGATCTGGAAGCATGTGCGATTAATTAATGAAAACGTAGAAGACCAGATTAGAAATTTGAAAAAAGCAAAAGGCGGGGATATCATCCTTCTTGCGAGTAGCAATTTGTGCGTCAGTTTGCTTGCATGGGGACTTCTTGATGAAGTACGTATCATGATCAATCCAGTCGTGATCGGAAAGGGAACACCGCTTTTTCAAGGAATAAAACAAAAAGTCAGTTTCACATTAACAAAAGAACGGAGATTCAGTAACGGAAATATTTTACTTACTTATCAGGTGGCAAAATAGTTATTGCTTTTCCTGAAACGTTGCTTTATACTCACTTTAGTTACACATGAATAGAACAACGCTTATTATCGTTGTCGTAGTAATCCTCATTATTCTTGGGGGAGGAGCATTCTTGCTCTTAGGTAAATCTTCAAATAGTCCTTTGAAATCAGTTCAGAACCAAGTTACGCAAATGACAACGCAGAAAAAATCACTTAGCGATTTCTTCTCTATGACCGGAAGTCAGAAATGTACATTTACGGATAAATCAAATAACAGTTCGGGGACTCTCTATATCGGTGATAGCAAAATGCGTGGAGATTTCCAGTCGCAAGATAACGGTAAAACAACAGCAACACATATGATCAATGACGGAAAATTTGTCTACATCTGGACAGATGGACAAAAAAGCGGCTACAAGATGTCAACTGATATAGTAAAGAAACAGGCCGCACAGGTTACCATGGGACCTGAAAATAATGCGCCATCTGAAGCACAGCCATCAAGCGGGCCAGTTGATATGCATCAACAGGCTGATTATTCATGCGGCGGCTGGTCTGTTGATAATGCGATGTTCACTCTTCCGCAAGGGATAACATTTACCGATTATTCCACTATGATGCAGGGAGCTATGCAAAAAGTTACAGTTCCGCCACAACAAGGTCTGACCAATCAACAAAAACAATCTGAATGCTCTCAATGTGATCAAGTTCCCGCCGGAGCAATGCGAACGCAATGCCGCGCCGCCCTCAAGTGCCAATAAAATAATCTCAAAATGCAAATAGCAAATCTTAAATCTGCATCTCAAAAATAAAACTTTAAAAGTTTTGAGATTTAAGTTGTCGTTTTGCGATTTGCGTTTTGATTTTTGAGATTGTTTTTATATTTCCCCCTTGTATTTTTAAATCTTTAGCAGTACAATGGTTTAATACATATGAACAATAAAATAGCACAGCTTATTGTCGTCCTTATTATCCGCTAACGGCGGGTTTTATTGGATGACAATAAAGACCAACCCCGCCAGAATAGGCGGGTTTTTTTGTTTTAGATAGGGTTTAACGTATGAAAAAAATTACAGGATCACAAGCGGTTATGGAATCACTTTTGCAAGAAGGTGTCGATGTCATCTTCGGTTATCCCGGCGGTGCCATCATGCCTGTGTATGATGCATTATATGACTATCAGAAGAAGATTCGTCATATCCTTGTCCGTCATGAACAAGGTGCAGGACATGCTGCAGAAGGATATGCCCGGATGACCGGACGACCGGGAGTTGCGCTTGTTACCTCAGGTCCCGGCGCGACCAATCTCGTCACCGCGATTACCGATGCTATGCTTGATTCTGTGCCGATTGTGTGTATCACGGGTCAGGTCGCAGCCTCACTTTTGGGAAGTGACGCGTTTCAGGAAGCAGATGTTATCGGTATCACAACACCGATCACGAAATGGAACTATCAGGTGACAAAGGCGTCAGAGATCCCCGAAGTGTTCGCAAAAGCGTTTCATATAGCTCGCACCGGACGACCAGGCCCGGTACTTATTGATATCACGAAGAACGCACAATTTGAGTTGATGGATTTTTCCTACAAAAAAGAGCCAGAGATTATCGGCTATCAGCCAAATACTGTGCCGAATGACCGGCAGATCGATATGGCAGCAGAGCTCATAAATAATGCAGAGCGGCCATTTATGCTGATCGGTCATGGGATTCTCATCTCAAAAGCGGAAGATGCGGTAAAAGAGTTTGTCCAAAAGGGTGGAATTCCCGTTGGATCGACACTGCTTGGGCTTTCAGCGATGCCGTCTGACCATCCACAATATGTCGGGATGCTTGGGATGCATGGCAACTACGGTCCGAATATTTTGACCAACAAAGCAGATGTTATCATCGCAGTTGGTATGCGTTTTGATGACCGCGTGACCGGACGGCTTTCGGATTACGCGACACAAGCAAAGATTATCCATATTGATATTGACCCGGCAGAACTCAATAAAAATGTTCATGCTGATGTTCCAATTGTTGCGGATGCGAAAGATGCGCTTACTGCGTTGACTGCTAGAATTAAGAAGAATTCACATCCTGAGTGGATGAAGAAGTTTACGGATTTTGCTAAAGAGGAGTTTGTCAAAGTTAAAGATAAAGAGATGCATCCAAAGACTGGGGAGATCACTATGGCAGAAGTAATCAGGAGGGTTTCCGAGAAAACAAAAGGCGAGGCAGTTATTGTCTCCGATGTCGGACAGCATCAGATGGTAGCTGCACGGTATTATGAACCGCAAAAGACAGATGGTTATATAACTTCAGGAGGTTTGGGCACAATGGGTTTTGCTCTTCCCGCAGCAATCGGTGCGAAAATTGCGATACCCAAAAGACAAGTTGTTGCTGTGATCGGGGACGGGAGTTTTCAGATGAATATTCAAGAGCTGGCAACGCTTGCACAGGATAATATCCCGGTGAAAATTATTATTCTTAACAACAATTTTTTGGGTATGGTACGGCAGTGGCAGCAGCTATTTTTTGAGAAACGATATTCTTTCGTCGATCTGAAGAATCCTGATTTTGTTGCCGTATCAAAAGGATTTTTTGTCGACGCAGAGCGAGTTGAAAAGAGAGAACAACTTGATAAAGCTCTTGATCATTTATTGGCAACTGAAAAGCCGACAGTCCTTGAAGTTATGGTAAAAAAAGAAGAAAATATCTTCCCGATGGTTCCATCCGGAGCATCTGTGGATGAGATTAGATTGGAGTAGTTTCGTCATTGCGAACGAAGTGAAGCAATCTCACTCGTTTATTAATAAAAAAAAGATTGCCGCGCGCATTGCATGCGCTCGCAATGACGTTTTAGTTATGAACGAAGAAAAGTTATATACTATCATAATTTTTACCGAAAATAAGCCAGGTATTTTATACCGGATTGCTGACGCGTTTCTCAAACGGAAAATCAACATCGAAAGTTTGACAGTCTCAGAAATAGAAACAAAAGGAATGTCCAGGTTTACCATCACCGTTAGAGGTACCAAGCTTGCGATAGAAAAAATTTCCAAACAGTTATATAAGATCATCGAGGTGATAAAAGTCATTGATACGACTGATGACGAGTTGATCTTTAAAGAACTCGCATTGTTCAAAGTATCGACCAAAAATCCAGGAAAACGGCATGAAGTAGAAGATTTGGCATCGTTATTCCGTGCAAAGATTATTTATGTTGGACACAACTTTTTGACTATTGAAAAATCAGGATCCGAAGATGAGATCAATTCATTATATTCATTGCTGAAGCCGTTTGGCATCAGAGAATATGTCCGTTCGGGACGTATTGCGTTGACGAAAGAAGAGCAATCCTTTATCGGTAAATTTGGAGACACTTTCAGTGAGCCATCTTCACTTGCTTCGTCAATTGAAATCTCTACAATCAAACGGCTACAACTCATGGCAGCTGCCGATAAAAAAGTTATCTCACTTGCTCAGGGAATCCCGTCTTTCGCAACACCCGAACATATCAAAAAAGCTGCAATTGATGCGATCAAAAAAGGAGTTGCGGATAAGTATACATCAGGATATGGGATTGATGAACTTCGCAACGCAATTGTTGCCAAAGTAAAACGGGATAACAATATAACAGCGACAAAAGACCAGGTGATTGTCACACATGGGGGAATTGAGGCAATGATGGCGACCTTTATCGCACTTCTGAACCCGGATGATGAGATTATTGTGCTTTCTCCTGATTATGCATCACACATCACTCAGACACAAATCGCACGTCACGGCGGAAGGCCAATTTATGTGCCGCTGAAAGAAACAGATAATGGGTGGACTTTGGATGCTGATAAAGTAGAGGCTGCAATGACACAGAAAACAAAGGCGATTCTGATGTGCAATCCTTGCAATCCGACCGGTAAGGTGTATAGCCTTGAAGAACTGAAGAAATTAGCAGCACTTGCCAAGAAGTATAATGTCTTTATTATCTCGGATGAGATCTATGAATACTTCACGTTTGATAATAACAAACATATCAGCATCGGCAGTCTTCCAGAAGCTGCTGATCGAGTGATCTCAATATTTGGTGTCTCAAAATCATATGCGATGACTGGTTGGCGGATTGGCTATATCGTCGCAGATAAAAATTTGATCGCGCAGATTATGAAAATCCATGATTCACTCGTGACGTGTCCGACAGCCGTTTCGCAATATGCAGCGCTTGCTGCAATTACCGGCAAGCAGGACGCGGTTACTGGATTTAAAAAAGATTTTGAAAAGCGGAGACAGATTGTTCTAGACGCACTGAAAAAGTCGACAAAACTGCACTGTGTTACGCCGGAAGGTTCTTATTTTGCCTTTATCAAAGTAGCCGGAAATATTGATGATTATGATCTTGCGATGCGTCTTTTGCATGAAGCAAAAGTTGCAGTTGTACCAGGAAGCGCATTCGGACTCGGAGGAGAAAGCCATATCCGGATTTCATTCGGTGGCGAAGAAGCGGAGATAAAAGAAGGAATGAAACGACTCGTTGAGTATATTGAGAAAAGTAACTAGTGAATAGTGAATAGGATATTAGTTTTTATTTTCCTAATTACTAATTTACTCGTCACTAATCACTAAATGAAAGGAGGTGTAGTATGGCGAAAATTAATTTTGGCGGCGTCAAAGAAGACGTCGTAACACGGGAGGAATTTCCTCTCAAAAAAGCAAAACAAGTTTTGAAAAAAGAGATCATTGCTGTAATCGGTTATGGTGTCCAAGGACCCGCGCAGGCATTGAATTTACGTGATAACGGTTTCAATGTCATTGTCGGACAGCGCAAGAAATCTCTGTCATGGAAAAAAGCAGTTGCCGATGGCTGGAAACCGGGCGAAACATTATTTGAAATCGAAGAAGCAGCTCAGCGCGGAACGATTATCAGTTATCTTTTGTCTGATGCGGCACAGATCCAATTATGGCCTGTGATTAAAAAGCATCTCACCCCGGGAAAGACATTATATTTCTCTCATGGATTTGCGGTAACTTTTTCTAAAAAAACAGGAATTGTTCCGCCAAAAGATGTTGATGTGATTCTTGTCGCTCCGAAAGGATCCGGACGAACCGTCCGCAAGATCTTTTTGGAAGGACGGGGAATTAATTCCAGTTTTGCAGTCTATCAGGACGCGAGCGGTCATGCACAAGATACGGTAAAAGCTATGGGAGTAGGTGTCGGGTCAGGATTTCTGTTCAGAACCACTTTTGAAAAAGAAGTGTATAGTGATCTGACAGGAGAGCGCGGTGTCCTTATGGGAGCGATTGCGGGGCTCATGGAAGCACAATATAATTTGCTTCGCAAAAAAGGTCATTCACCATCTGAGGCTTTTAATGAAACTGTTGAAGAAGCAACCCAAAGTCTGATCCCCTTGATAGGAGATAACGGAATGGATTGGATGTTTGCCAATTGTTCAACAACAGCCCAGCGTGGTGCTCTTGACTGGAAAAATAAATTCCGTGATGCAGTTGCACCTGTTTTCAAAGATCTCTATGAGAGTGTTGAAACTGGAAAAGAAGCAGAACGGACCATCAAGAAAAATAGCGAACCGGATTACCGGGAGAAGCTGAAAATAGAGCTTGACGAAATTCACACTAGTGAAATGTGGCAGGCAGGCAAAAAGGTGAGGGAGTTACGTCCTGAAAACCAGGGTTAAAAAGGTATCAAGGGTATCACGGGTATCAAGAGTATCAAATGTAAGTACTCGAGAAAGCCCATGATACCCGTGATACACCTGATACTTTTGATACTTTTAAATTATGAATATTACAATACAACAAATCGATGAGGCGGCAAAACGGCTTGAAGGAGTAGTCATTAAAACACCTTTGCAAAAATCAAAGCGGTTATCTTCTTTGTTTGATGCCAACATATATATCAAACGGGAAGACCAGCAGGAGGTTCGTTCGTATAAGATCCGTGGTGCTTTTAATAAAATAAGCAGTTTGACGGCTGCGGAGAGAAAGCGAGGCGTAGTCGCAGCGAGTGCCGGCAATCACGCACAGGGAGTAGCGCAAAGTTGCGCTCTTTTGAAAATAAAAGGTGTTATCTTTATGCCGACTGTTACCCCCAATCAAAAAATAGATCGGGTCAAACATTTCGGTGATGGTTTTGTCGATATCCGGCTGGTTGGAGAAACCTATGATGAGGCGAGTAAATCAGCTCATGAATATTGTAAAAAGGAAAAAGCCGTCTATATTCATCCTTTCAATGATCCGGAAACGATAACTGGACAAGCAACAATCGGGAAAGAAATATATGAAAAATTGCAGGGGAATGTTGATGTTGTTATTGTACCGATTGGCGGTGGAGGAGTCGCATCGGGAGTCTCAACATATTTAAAACAAATGAATCCCAAGATCAAAATTTATGGAACAGAGCCAAAAGGTGCGGCTTCCATGAATGAATCCTTGAAAGCGGGAAAAGTTGTCAATCTCGAAAAGATAGATACTTTTGTCGACGGTGCAGCCGTTGCTAAAATCGGTGATCTGACTTTTGAAATTTGCAAAAAGAATCTTGAAAAAGTGATTGTTATTCCGGAAGGAAAAATCTGCAATACGATGATCGGACTCTATCAGAATGAAGGAATTATCGCAGAACCTGCAGGAGCACTGAGCCTTTCGGCATTTGATGATCTCCGGCACGAAATAAAGGGAAAAACGGTCGTTTGTATTTTGAGTGGGGGCAACAATGATCTGCTTCGCTATCCAGAGATCATGGAACGGAGCCTAATTTATCAAGGACGCAAACATTACTTTATCATTGAATTTACTCAAAAGCCCGGCCAATTGCGTAATTTCCTGGAAAAAGCACTTGGTCCCACCGATGATATTGTTCTTTTTGAATATATGAAAAAAACCAACAGAGAAACAGGAGCCGCGCTTGTCGGCATTGAACTCACAGACAGAAAAGATTACAAGCCTCTCCTTGAGCGGATGAAGACGATTGGAATCAAATTTGAGATGTTATCAGATAAAGAGTTACTGTATAATTATCTTGTTTAGATTATGAAAGATATAAAAAATAAAGAACACATATGCGAATGCGGCGGCGCATGCAAATCTAAATCATTTGTTTCGGACAATCCTGGACGGGATGCTCAGAAAGTCGGGACTGCAAAATTCATTGGGCAAAATCCACTTACCATCCACGGGAACGTCTGGGCAATTATCGGCAATCAAGGTGACAGTCAGTGTTACTTGGGTGTTACCGAAAAAGTAGCGGCGATCCAAGAAGCAGCTGCAAAGAAGATCAAAGAAGAAAATTTGGGTGTACGTTTGATCCCTCAATATTTTGCAGGAGGCATATCAGACGGGCAATTGAATGGCACAGAGGAAATGCGGTATTCATTGATCGGTCGGGAAGTGTCCCATGATACAGTGTGTCTGCATCTTAGCGGTAGCAGAGTCAACGGGGCGATCGCAGTTGTCGCTTGTGACAAGCCGCCGGTCGGAACTGTTGCAGCATTTCTTGAGCATAATGAGCCAGCCATCGTAATGTCTGATGGGTCGATTCGTCCGGGTACAGATCCGGAGACTGATGAACGGATTGATATCGTGAGTGGATTCCAAGTTGCAGGAGACAAGGATCAAGAAAAGAAAAACCGTTATGCTCTCAATGCGTGTCCCGGCTGCGGCAGCTGTGGTGGGATGTTTACCTATAATACGATGCAGACATTTTTTGCTGTTGTGGGGATGGAGCCATTACATATGGTCGCACCAGCATCACAGGACAAAAGACGGATCAATGAGTTTCCCGACGAGTTGGTTTCATATTTGATGATTTTAATTAATAAAGGTATCCGACCAAAGGATATCGTCACGAAGAAATCATTGCGAAATGCGATCACCGTTGCTGTTGCTATGGGCGGCTCGACCAATGTCACCCTGCATGCTCCCGAAATAGCGCGAGCAGCTGGTCTGGACTTCTGGCGTGACGTCATTACACAAAAGGAGTTTAATGATCTATCACGTAGTCTTCCGGTCCTGGTAAATCTGCGGCCTTTCGGAAAATATTCAATGGTGGATATTGAAGATAAAGGAGGCATCCAGGTGATTGTGAAGGAACTCCTTGATGCCGGTTATCTTGATGGCAGTTGTATAACGTGTACGGGTGAGACGTTGAAAGAGCAAGTGAAACGTTTGAATCCTCCCAAGCCAGATGGTGATGTAATCCATCCGGTGAAGAAACCGTTCAAGAAGACCGGCGGTCTGCGGATGCTGCATGGCAATCTTGCGCCAAATGGCGGCGCAGTTATCAAAGTCGCCGGAGTTGAAGGCGGTATTGCGAACGGGATGTTCATCGGCAAAGCACGAGTCTTTAACAGTGAACAAAAATTACTTAATGCATTGACGCACACGCCGGATATTTTTCGGGATAAAGATATGGTGGTCATCCGATATGAAGGGCCGCAGGGCGCACCTGGTATGCCGGAGATGCTTGATCCGACGTCACGAATTACAACGCTTTGCAGAGAGAAGAACATTACTATTGCACTTATGACTGACGCCCGGTTCTCAGGCGGATCGATCGGTGTTGTCATCGGTCATATCGGACCTGAGGCGTATCTCGGAGGCCCTATTGCACTTGTGGAAGATGGTGATACAATAACCATTGACCTGAATAACGACCGGATGGACTGCAAAGAGTTTGAGGATAAGAAGGTTTTCTTACAGAGACAGAAAGCATGGCAGAAAACGGCAAAAGAGAACGGCGGCGTTCATCCAGATGTTCAACCGGTCCATAACCGGCTGCTCAAACGAATGAGAGCAACAGCCAAACCCGCATTGCAGGGTGGAGGGATGAACTAGTTAAAAGTTCAAAGTGCAAAGTTTAAAGTTTTAAAAATAATTATGAAATATATAAAGACAACAAAAGCACCAGCGGCAGTCGGACCATACTCACAAGCAATTGTGAGCGGTGGGTTCATCTTCTGTTCGGGGCAAATTGGTATCGATCCGAAGACAAATGAATTGGTGAAGGGTCTGGAAAAACAAACACATCAGGTTTTGAAAAATTTAAAGGCTGTCCTGAAAGAAGGAAATTCGAGTTTGGATAACGTCGTAAAGACAACGGTTTATCTGGCAGATATTAACGATTATGTAAAAATGAACGAGATTTACGGACAGTATTTTACCGATCACAAACCGGCGCGTGCAGCGTTTGCTGTTGCAAATTTGCCAAAATCAGCGCTGATTGAGATAGAGGTAGTGGCGGAGGTAACGAAATAATATGAAAACAGGATCATTTCCATACGCATTTTTTCAGGGAAAGATAGTCCCGATTACCGATGCGAAAATTTCTGTTATGACCAACGGATTCCAGTACGGGACTGGTTTTTTTGCCGGAATCAGAGGATATTATTCTCTCAAACAAAAACATCTCAGTATATTTCGGCTAGGCGATCATTACAAACGGTTTGTCGGATCCGCCCGTATTTTGGGCTGTGATTTACAATACACTCGTGAAGAGTTAATGAAGATTACCATAGATTTGGCAAAGAAAAATAAGCCTACAGTAAATGCATATTTCCGTCCATTTGCCTATGTCGGACATACTGAGCTTGGCCCTAATCTCGCAAATACGACATTGGAGTTTGGTCTCTACATGATCCCTTTGGAAGAATATATGCCTTTGGGGAAAGGATTATCTCTTGTTGTTTCAAGCTGGCAGCGGATCAATGATAACGCGATCCCATCCCGCGGAAAGATTTCAGGCGGCTATGTCAATTCAGCGCTTGCACGGAAAGAGGCAACCGATGGAGGATTTGATGAAGCAATTATGCTGAATAAATTTGGACGCGTTGCAGAAGGATCTGCAGAAAATCTCTTCATCGTCCGAGACGGAACATTGATCACACCCAGTCTCTCCGAAGGAGTGCTTGAAGGGATCACACGCAGATCGGTTATCAAGATTGCGCAAGATTTGGGGATCGAGACAGTCGAGCGGCCAATTGAACGGAGTGAGCTGTATGTCGCTGATGAAGTTTTTTTGACCGGTACAGGTTGCCAAGTTGCATGGGTCGAACAAATTGATAGAAGGAAAATTGCTGACGGGAAAATCGGTCCTATTGCTGAGAAATTGAAAGAGAAGTTTTTCACTGTCGTCAAAGGAGAAGACAAGCAATACGAAGATTGGTGTACAAAGGTTAAAGCATGAAAATATATTATGTTTACTACGGCGGTTATCGGGTTTAGGGAATTTTTAGAAGCCTTCCTCATCGTGGGTATTTTTTTGGGTGTTTCGCAAAAGCTAGCTCTTAAAAAAGAAATGGAAATTGGTTTTGCTGCCGTTGTCGGGATGATTCTTGCACTGCTGCTTAATATTGGCGTCTTCTTTTTGGGAGAACATACGAGAAGTATGATAACCGAGCAAAATGCGGATGCAATAGAAAGTTATCTGCAGATATTTTCTGGGCTATTTCTTGTATATGTAGTATTTTCACTCCATCAGCGGATGAATCAAAATAGAAAAGAAATGCTCACAAAAGCAAAAGAGAACATAAAAAAAGAATTTTTTGATATCAGCCTATTTTTTACGATTATTTTTTTAGTTCTGCGAGAAGGATTTGAAATTGCATTATTCAGTTCAAGTATTACGCTGTTTTCACTGTTTGTTCAAAACATAATTGGACTGTTATTAGGTTTTGTCGGTGCAGCAATACTCGGCGCGTTAACATATTTTGCGTATACGAAGTTTTCTATAGGAAAAATTTATAAAGTAACAGAATATATGATTGTGTTGTTGGGAGCATCGTTATTTCAGACCGGAATAACAAAATTTTTGGATACGCATTTTACATTTTCCTTATCAAATGTAGGTTCGTTTCACATGAATTTTCTGCCTCAAGAAGATAGTTTTGTCGGAACACTGCTGCAGGGATTCTTTGGAGTCGATAATCATTTCAGCGCTGCCAGGCTTATTGTTATGTTTGTGTATATAAGTGCCATATATTTTCTTTTTCTTCATAAGCAGAACATTTTACAAAGATTGATGAAAGGAAAATAATATGAAAAAAGGCGCATATGTCATAACCAAATTTGATCCGCTAAGCGTCATTCTGCAGGAATGCCCTCGTGCTGCGGAATTACTCGCTGAATACGGCCTGCACTGCGTCAGCTGTTTCGCGAATGAATTTGATACAATCGCAACTGGTGCGGAAATGCATGCTATGTCGGATGAGGAAGTGGACGACATGATTGATGAAATTAACGAGCAATTGGATAAAGAATGGAGGGAGGCAAACAAGCGTCAAGCGTCTAGCGTTTAGTTTTATGAAAGATACATTAGAAATAAAAAATTTATTTGCGGGGACGAAGGAAGGCAAGGAGATACTTCGCGGAATTTCGTTGACGCTCAAAAAGGGTGAGATCCATGCGGTCATGGGACCCAACGGCGGCGGAAAATCAACTCTTGCACAGGTGCTTATGGGTCATCCCGATTATGTTGTGACGAAAGGATCAATTGTCCTGAACGGTACTGACATTACAGCAATGACGCCTGATCAGCGGGCCAAACACGGTTTATTTTTGGGATTCCAATATCCGGTAGAGATTACCGGGGTAAATTTTGGGAATTTTTTGCGGATGGCGGTGAATGAACAGCGAGATTCAGGATTAAAAATCAAAGATTTAGGGATAAAGAAATTGTCGCCAATTGCGTTTCGAAATGCTGTTGAGCCGATCGCAAAGAATCTCGGTTTCTCCGAGGATATTGTAAAGCGATTTCTCAATCAAGGATTCTCTGGCGGCGAAAAGAAAAAAGCAGAGATATTGCAGTTGTCGATGTTGAAGCCTGAATTTGCCATTCTTGATGAGCCGGATTCCGGGCTTGATGTGGATGCGCTGCGCTATATCGGAAAAGCGATAAATACTCTGGATTATCCGTTCGGGTTATTATTAATCACTCATTACCAAAGAATCCTGCATTACATAAAACCGCATTTTGTCCACATTGTGGTAAACGGCAAGATCGTCAGGTCAGGCGATGCCAGTCTTGCCAAAGAAACGGAAGAGGGTGGGTATGAACAGTACCTCCAATAAGCCAGTACTTATTAACGATTTATATTATGAATAAACCACAACCAATCATCAAAGACTCTTATCAATTCGGTTTCCATAAGCCCGACTCATCCGTGTTCAAAACTCCCCGCGGGTTGAACCGTCAGGTTGTCGAGGCGATTTCGTATTATAAAAAAGAACCGCAATGGATGCTGAATTTCAGGCTGCAGGCTCTTATGATCTTTGAACAAAAAATGATGCCTCCATGGGGAGCGGATCTATCAGGTATCGATTTTGACAACATGTATTATTATGTCAGCCCTTCTGAAAGAAAATTCCGCGACTGGAAAGATGTTCCGGCAGATATCAAAGATACGTATGATAAGATCGGAATTCCGGAAGCAGAGAAAAAATTTCTTGCGGGTGTCGGCGCGCAGTATGATTCGGAAGTTATCTATCACAATTTGAAAAAACAATGGGAAGAAAAGGGTGTGATTTTTGTTGATACAGATACGGCGCTTCAGAAATATCCGGATCTTTTCCGCGACTATTTCGGTACTGTTATTCCTGCAGCGGATAATAAATTTGCAGCACTCAACTCTGCTGTTTGGTCCGGCGGTTCGTTTATCTATATCCCCAAAGGGGTCCATGTTGAAATCCCTTTACAAGCATATTTCCGGATTAATGCTGCCAATATGGGTCAGTTTGAACGGACACTCATCATCGCTGATGAAGGAAGTTATGTGCACTATGTTGAAGGATGTACAGCACCCGTTTATACGACTGATTCTTTGCATGCGGCGGTTGTTGAAATCATTGTGAAGAAAGGTGCTCGTGTCCGGTATACCACCATTCAGAATTGGTCCAACAATGTTTACAATCTCGTCACAAAACGGATGTATGTTGATGAAGAAGGGTTTGGTGAGTGGATTGACGGTAATTTGGGTTCCAAAAAAACAATGAAATATCCATCTGTTTACTTAAATGGAAAAGGCGCAAAGGGTGAAGTATTATCACTTGCGCTTGCTGGTGAAGGTCAGCATCAAGATGCAGGTGGGAAAGCGTTTCATTTCGCACCGTACACAACCAGTACGATCACGTCAAAATCTGTCAGCCTCAACGGCGGCAGGTGTAGTTACCGCGGGATGGTAAAAGTGATCAACGGTGCAAAGGGCAGCAAATCATTTGTCCGGTGTGATGCTCTTTTGCTTGATGAATTATCCCGATCCGATACGTATCCGGTGAATATCATCAATGAAGAAGATGTGACGCTCGGACATGAGGCATCGGTCAGTAAAGTAGGGGAGCAGCAATTGTTTTATCTGATGTCCAGAGGATTATCCGAAGCGCAGGCGACATCAATGATCGTGAATGGATTTATTGAACCGATTGTAAAAGAATTGCCGCTTGAATATGCAGTTGAATTAAACCGTTTGATAAATTTATCGATGGAAGGGAGTGTGGGGTAATGAGCGTCTAGCGGTTAGCGTCTAGCGTCTAGTTAAAAATGAATGACATTATAGTAAAAGAGAATGAGGAGTTAGTTTTGCCAGCGTTGTGGACGGGGGAGGAGACAGAACTTGTTTATAATATTGCACTTGCTGGCAAAGGTGCATCGATTAAATTCCTCGGTTTGTTACTTGGCAAGCAGGATCAAGGCTTAAAATTAAAGATAACCGTCATACATCAAGCAGAAAATACCAAAAGTGAAGTGATCATCAAAAGTGCACTGTGCGATTCATCACATGTTTTTTTCGACGGACTCATTAAAATAGAAAAAGGTGCCAAAGGAACAAATGCCTGGCTCGCTGCACATTTATTGTTACTTTCACAAAAAGCGCGATGGACTGCAGTGCCAAATCTGGAAATTCTCGAAAATGATATCAAAGCAGGACACGCAGCAACGGTCGGACGAATCAATGATTTAGAATTATTTTATTTGATGTCACGAGGTCTTCCGGAAGAAAAAGCAAAACAACTAATAGTTGAAGGATTTTTGCAAAGTATTACGCAGCAATTTCCGGATAAGTTGGCAAAAAAAGTAGATGCGACCTATTTATTCTCATGAAAAATGATTTTCCTATTTTTAAGACATATCCTGATTTAGTATATCTTGATTCTTCTGCAACGAGCCAAAAACCACAGGCAGTTATCGATGCTGTTTCCCAATTTTATAGCTCAAAAAACGCCAACATCCACCGAGGAATTTATGATCTCAGCCAAATGGCAACCGATCTCTATGAAAATACCCGCAAAAAGGCTGCAGGTTTTATCGGAGTGAAAGATTCATCCCAAATTATATTTACCACAGGTGCAACTGAAGCGCTCAATATGGTTGCATTTGGATGGGCGAAAAAAATTTTACAAAAAGGAGATATTATTGTCCTTTCTGAAATGGAACATCATGCCAATATTGTTCCTTGGCAGCAGCTAAAAAAATCAAACGGCGTTGAATTGTATTTTCTTCCGTTAGATAAGGAATATCGGCTCGATTATAAAAAGGTTGAAGACCTGCCAGCCCAAAAAGTAAAACTTCTTTCTCTTTCACATATTTCAAATGTTTTAGGGACAGTAAATCCGCTTGAAGAAATTATTCCTTTTTTCAAAAAGAAAAATCCTGAAATAAAAGTCTGTATTGATGCTGCACAAAGCGTTCCTCATTTTCAACTCAACGTTGAACAACTCGACTGCGATTTTCTGACATTTTCTTCTCATAAAATGCTCGGTCCTGCAGGAGTTGGCGTTTTATACGCAAGAAAAGAATTACTGGAAGTCATGGACCCTTTGATTTTTGGCGGAAGTATGATAACGCAGGTCACCAAAGAAGACGCGACCTGGGCAGAAATTCCTGATAAATTTGAAGCAGGAACACGCAACACTGAAGGAGTTGCAGGATTTGGGGCAGCAATTGATTATTTACATCAGATTGGTTTTAAGAAAATTCAGGAGCGGGAAGAAGCTATAACTCGCTATGCGTTGGAAATGTTCGGACGCCAAAAAGACGTAAGATTGTTTGGCCCGGCAATTTCGGATAACAGAATCGGTGTCTTTTCCTTTGCAATCGCTAATGTGCATCCACATGATGTTGCAGAGATTCTCAACAGATCTCATATCGCAGTCAGAACCGGCCATCACTGCGCGATGCCATTGATGAAAGTTTTGGGAGTTTTCGGAACAGCACGTGCCTCATTTTATTTATACAATACGAGAGAAGATATCGATCGGTTGCAAGAAGGAATTGAAGAAGTGAAAAAAACGTTTAACGTGTAATATGGATCCACTGTATCGAGAAATTATTTTGGAACATTGGCAACACCCGCAAAATTATGGTGTATTAAAGAACGCGGATATTGATGTGGTGGAGAACAATCCGCTGTGCGGTGATGCGATCCGGCTGACGATCCGTTTGGAAGATAAAAAAATTAAGGAAGTGTTATTTTCTGGCGACGGGTGTGCGATTTCAAAAGCCTCGGCATCACTGTTTACTGAGGAAATAAAAGGTGCAAGTTTGGAGGAAATAAAAAAGATAAAAGAAAAAGATGTTTTGAATTTGTTGGGTATTGAGCTAACACCCGCTCGTACAAAATGCGCATTGCTTATTTTAAGAACACTGCAAAAGGGAATTAAATTAAAGCACTAATTTTTTTCCCCAATTCTTTCGTCCCGAGGATTTTTTTGGGACTGAGATCTTTTGTTCCGAAACCCTGGTTTAATACTTTTTTAACTGCTTTATAGACTGTATCACTTTCGTTTTTCAACCCAAAACTATACTCAAGCATCATTGCTGCTGAGAGGATTGCGCCGATAGGATTGGCAGTATTTTGTCCTGCGGCTTTGGGGTACGAACCATGAATCGGTTCATAAATTGCTGTTTTTTCTCCAATGGATGCAGAAGGCAGCATGCCGAGGGAACCGGTGATGACCGATGCTTCGTCAGTCAGGATATCACCAAACATATTCTCAGTGACGATGACATCAAAAACGCTTGGGCGTTTGATAATCTGCATTGATGCATTATCAACAAACATATAATTTACTGTGACATCTGCAAAGTTTTTTTCCATATCTTGGATTGTCTCTCGCCAGAGTCTGGAAGTTTCAAGGACATTTGCTTTATCGACAACAGTGAGTTTCTTCTTTCTTTTTTGTGCCAACTGAAACGCATACTTCGCCACCCGTTCAATTTCTTTTTTCGAGTATTCACTCGTATCAAAGGCTGATGTATGTGTTTTATCTCTCCCTCGTTTGCCGAAATAAATGCCGCCGATCAGCTCTCGGATAACGATAAAATCAGTTCCTTTAATAATTTCTTCTTTCAATGGAGAAGCATTAAGTAAGTTTTTAAAAATAAAAATCGGGCGGACGTTGGCATAGAGTCCCAAAACTTTTCTCATTTTTAAGAGCCCTTGTTCGGGGCGGATTTTTGCCTGTGGGTCATTATCATATTTCGGATCACCGATAGCGCCGAATAAAATAGCATCGGAGTTAATACACAACGTATGCGTTTCATCAGGATACGGATTACCTATTTTATCGATAGCAACTGCACCGATCAGGCCTTCCTGAAATGTAAATGCATGTCCAAATTTTTCTGCAATAGCGTTTAGAATTTGTTTTGCTTCTTCGGTTACTTCCGGTCCGACTCCGTCTCCTGGGAGAACTGCAATTGTTTTTTTCATAGGATTAAAACGAGAGGGAATAATCGTCCTTTCTCTTTTTTTCAAAGTTTGCGATTTCTCCTCGCATATTTACCACATAATCTACATCATCATAGCCGTTCATGACACAAATTTTTTTATACGGATTGATATCAAATGTTTCGGAAATCTTTTTACTCGGGACACTGATCGTTTGTTTGGCAACATCAATGACGATTTTTGTTTGGTGGTTTTCATTAACTATTTCAAATAATAGTTTCAAAAAATCCGGAGTTACCTGGACGGGGAGGAGACTGTTATTCAAAGCATTATTTTTAAAAATATCGGCAAAAAAACTCGAGACAACCGCTTTGAAACCATAATCCGACAATGCCCATGCGGCGTGTTCACGAGATGACCCGCAGCCGAAGTTATGACCTGCCAGTAAAATTTCGCCTTTGTAATTCGGATGATTGAGAATAAAATGCTGCTTCGGATTTCCTTCCGAGTCATAGCGCCAATCGCGGAAGACATTGAGCCCAAATCCTTCACGGGTTGTCGATTTTAAAAATCTCGCAGGAATTATTTGATCAGTATCGACATTTTCGATTTGTAATGGAATTGCTGTTGATTCAATTTTTGTTACTTTTTGCTTTTTCATAGTTTAGATAAAATTCCTTACGTCGCTCACAACTCCTGTTATCGCTGCTGCAGCTGCTGTGATTGGACTTGCAAGAAATGTCCGAGCGCCTGGTCCTTGACGTCCCTGGAAATTTCTATTTGATGTTGAGACACAATATTTGCCCGCAGGGATTTTATCCTCATTCATCCCAAGACATGCAGAGCAGCCGGCACCGCGCATCTCAAATCCTGCATCAATAAAAATTTTATCAAGTCCTTCTTTCTCGATTTGTTTGACGACATGTGCCGATCCGGGGACGACATAAACTGTTAACCAATCCGGTTTTTTTTTACCCTTGACGATTTTTGATATATTACGGTAATCCTCAATCCGTGAATTGGTACAGCTCCCCAAAAAGACATAATCAACTTTCTGACCCAACAGCGGTTTGCCTCCTGATAATCCCATATATTCCATGGCGGATCGGAAGTTGTTCCGTTGATTTTCATTTTCCAAACTGTCTTCGGCAGGTATTGTTTCGGTAATTTTTATTCCCATGCCGGGGTTTGTTCCATAGGTAATCATTGGTTCGATATCCCTTGCATCGATAAATAATTCTTTATCATAGATCGCGTCTTTATCTGTTTTTAATGTTTTCCAGTAGGCGAGTGCTTTATCCCATTCTTTTCCTTTAGGTGCAAATGGGCGGCCCTTCATGTATGCAAATGTCATTTCATCAGGCGCGATCATGCCGCCCCGTGCTCCCATCTCGATGCTCATATTGCAGATGGTCATCCGTGCTTCCATTGATAAATTCTCAATTGCAGTTCCCGAATATTCAACAAAGTGTCCCGTCCCTCCGGCTGTTGAGATTTTAGAAATAATATACAGAATAATATCTTTTGAGGTTACGCCTTTTCCTAACTTGCCGTCAATACGGATATTCATAGTTTTGGGTTTGTACTGCAAAATTGCCTGACTCGCAAGTACTTGTTCAACTTCGCTTGTTCCGATACCAAAAGCGATCGCACCAAATGCTCCGTGTGTAGATGTGTGACTGTCGCCGCAGACGATCGTCATGCCGGGTTTGGTTATTCCGAGTTCCGGGCCAATAATATGTACAATGCCTTGATTGGGATGTCCGAGTCCATAAAGCTGTACACCGAATTCATCACAGTTTTTTTGGAGCATCTCAACCTGCTTGCGGGACATTTCTTCCTGAATTGGCTTATCCTGGTCTTTGGTCGGAACATTGTGATCCATCGTTGCCCACGTCTTGTTTGTTCTAAAGACTTTTATCCCTCGTTTTTTCAGTCCTGTAAATGCCTGCGGACTGGTGACCTCATGAATTAAATGCGCGTCGATATAGAGAACTGCGGGATAGTCTTCTTTTTGAAAGACAATATGCGAGTTCCAGATCTTTTCGAACAAAGTTAGAGGTTTATTCATAATGAAATTTTCAATCAATTTTCAAAAGTTCAATTACTAAAAATTATACCATTAAAATTCAGATTATTTTATTCACGCCATCAATATATGCTTTGACTGATGCGGCAACTATATCCGTATCTGCCGCAAAACCATAATAACTAGTGCCTTTATAGCTGATTTGGATGTGTACTTTACCTAGATCGTCGGTTCCACCTGTGATCGCCTGTACCAAATATTCTTCAAGACCGATTTTCTTTTTAATGATATGATTAATTGCACTGAGTGCTGCATCAACAGGTCCATTGCCGCCGGAGGTTGCGATTTCTTCCTTGCCATTCACCGCGAGCTTGACGGTTGCCATCGGTTTCAAAGGAGTTCCGCAGAAAACTTCAAGAAGTTGGAGCTTGATTTTCGCGCCATTACTCTTATCTCCCATAACATAGCGCAAATCATCATCATTGATATCTTTTTTCTTATCTGCCAGCGTGAGAAATTTTTCATAAATAGCGTCCATGTCCTTTTGTTCCGGTTTATATCCAAGTCTCTCCAGATGATGGAGCAGGGCAGATCTTCCGCTTCGTGC
>DATLSZ010000033.1:0-58519 GCA_035533875.1 Candidatus Acidiferrales bacterium | reverse complement strand
AGATTTTTCCCTATAGCTTTTCCGATAAGAAAAGCGGCGACTGTTGAATCAACCCCGCCGGAAACTGCGCAGATTACTTTCTTATTGCCGACAGTTTTTTTAATATCCGCAATAATTTTTTCCGGATCGAGAACTGTTGGTTCAAGTTCTTCTTTACAAATTGCTGCGAAGTTTTGTAAAACCGAAAGTCCACATTCTGTATGATGTGCTTCCGGATGAAATTGAATGCCATATAAATGTTTTGCAATATTTTGTACCCCAGTAAACTCGACCTGCTGCGTTGTTGCGGTTTTGACAAATCCCTCAGGCAATGACATAACAGTATCTCCGTGAGAAACGATGGCAGTAAATTGTTTTTTGGGGAGTTTGCTCAGGATACCGAGGGGTTTTACAACAGTAACTTTTTCCGGTCCGTATTCTTTTGCGGTATTTTTAACACTTGCACCGAGAAGCTTCGCCATTAACTGCCAGCCATAGCAGATACCGAGTATCGGGATACCGAGGCTAAAAATATCTTTTGAGACCGTTGGTGCGCCTTCTGCGTATACTGAATCCGGTCCGCCGGATAAGACGATACCATTTGGTTTTTGCTTCTTTATTTCGGAAAGTGCGTCTTCAGGGTTTGTGTATGCTGTTTTTGCGCCAATTTGCCGCAATCGTCTGCCGATGAGGTGAGCAGTCTGCGAACCAAAATCGACTATGAGGATCATGTACTTATATTATAGAGGCAAAATGCATTTCGTCAATACGTTTGTGTAACAATTCGGGGTTTGAAAGCGTTCAGAACAAAATTTTTTCTTGAAACCGGACCCGGCCTTTCTTCCTGCGAAAAAAATTTGTTCCTCACTTTTTCATATGCTTATATGTTTGTTTTAGTTAGCAGTGAGGGAGAAGTTGGTGACTTTGAATGTAGCAGGGGTATTGTTCGTAGATACCAGTTCTGCGCCATAGTCTATTTGCCCGATAGTCGATGTTGAAGGAATCCATCCCTTTGAGATGATAAAGTTAAAAAAGTTCAGAAGATTGACCGTTCCTGAAGTAACGTTCGAGTTATCAACGAATGCAATATAACTGCCTGATTTATATACTTTATATGTTTGTCCGCTGTCCGTAAATGTTGCCTGTTGCGATCCACTGGGGGTTTGTCCGAAGTTATCATTCCATATCATGACTTCTGTTGAACCGCCGCCCGCAACGCCGTTGAGCCACATATCGTAGGCGAATTCATAGATACCGACGTGGGGACCGCTTTCTGCAAAACTACTTGCTATTGTGTGGAACGAACTAATCTTGGGAGAATTGTTAAAGTCTTCGTGGACATTCGGATATGTTTTGACCGCTCCGTCACCACTGTTATTGTTCATCGTAGCAGTCACATACCAGTTATTATAGTTACAGATAGAGAGCGTTTGCGAGACCTGATATTTTGATGCATTCCAGGTATCATTCGTGAGATAAAAATTACCGATGGTGATGCCGTCCTGCGGATTGGATGGATTCATCGGGATGACATGAGTGGGATTCGTACAGGAAGAAGAAGTCGTTGAGCTCGTCGGTGCAGGATTTGAAGGGTTTGTAGAAGGGGTTTGAGAGACCGACGGTACCGCCACTGATGGAGAAACCCCAGACGGTGAGTTCGACACCGATGGACTTACTGATGGTGCTGGGGTACCTCCTGGCGTTTGCCCCGTGCACTGCTGGATCAACTGCAGGAGCTGCTGCAGAAGCTGGAGCAGGAAGCCAATAAATTTACTTAGCCATCCTCCATTGGGATTTGGATTATCGTCATTGTCGCCGCCTCCGCCTTTGCCTTTCTTGCTGCCGGAGTGACATTTTATATGTACCTTTTCTGCGCTTTTGGTTTTGGATTTTGTCTGTTGATTGGCAAGATTATAAAATGCATTTTTGATTTGGATATTTGTACAAGCGAGATTACTGCCATTACTTGGAGTGCCGCTTACTGCGGGACTGGGGCTTGTATTCGTTTCAGGAAACGGTGATGCTGACGGATTGGCTCCACCGCTGACTGCGGGAGAAGCAGCTGTGCCCGAAGGGTTTGTCCCACCGCTACCTCCTGAGGCAGGAGGTACTGTTGATACTCCTGGTGGGATTGTTGCACAAGGTGGTACGCCGGCTCCGCCGACACAAAAAAGGGTGGGTGTGATAAGCGTACTGGTGTTTGGAACCGCGGTAGGAGCAGGCCCTACTGCTTTTGCTGCGTCGACCCTTCCATTTACCCAGAATGTGCCGGTGCCGCCTATTTTATCTGCAGTTGCGTATAAGCGATTGATAATTGCTTGAGGAGTTGTTCCATATTGTGTTGTTGAAACAAGTGCGGCTACGCCTGCGACATACGGTCCGGACATTGAAGTTCCTGAAAGATACATATAGGGCACTGAGGTGTTATAGCCAAACGGTTCAAGCTGAAACGTATGAGTTGGGGCTGTTGAAAGAATATTTTTCCCAGGAGCGGCAATCTTTACCCACGAGCCGAAATCAGACCAGCTGGCTTTTTTGTCGTTATTATCTGTTCCGGCAACTGATACCACACCATTGGCAGCGGCGGGGTAGGAGAACTGCGTTGAACCATCGTTTCCCGCGGCAGCAACGACAACAGCTCCTTTCTGCATTGCATACGCAACTGCTTGATTGTAAAGGGATGCGGTTTGGACATCATTTGTTCCGAGGCTCAAATTGATTATTTTTGCTCCCTGATCCGCTGCCCATGTGATGCCTGCGGTCGCGTCTGATGTTGTCCCGGTACCGGTATCATCGAGGATTTTTCCGATAATCAATTTGCATCCGGGGCAGGTGCCAGCAACGCCGATACCATTATTTGTATCCGCTGCAAGGATACCTGCGACATGGGTACCATGTCCATTGCCGTCTTCAACACTTGATGAGATAAATGATTTTTGTACGATTACTTTGCCGGCAAGATCGGGATGATTGAGATTGATGCCGGTATCAAGAATGGCGACTTTTACCCCGTTGCCGCGGGTAACATCCCATGCAGATTCAATACCAATGTCTGCATGCGGCGATCCATTTTGTCCCTGCACTGATTGACCATTATTGTTAAATGCGTATTGCGTCCCAAATTGCGGATCATTGGGCACAAAAAATGCATGAGTGGTATAATCCCGCTGAGAAGTCTGTACATACGGATCGGATGCCAACTGTTGTATTATTGTATCTTCTTGCCCTGCAGGAACTTTCACAACGGTCTGATTGATGCCTTCAATTGTCTTGATGATACTCGCGTGATATTGCTTGAGGTGATCATTGATTTGCGCTGACGTATATTGCGGCTTAAATTTTACAATAATCTGTCCGGTGACGGGTTTGTCTTTAACCGGTTTGGGCATTGTAGCCGTTTTTGGTTGAAATGTTCTTGATGAAGGAGCAGTGGGAGGAGTCTTGCTGATTTGTGCGCCATTGTAACTGATAAAGGCAATGCCGAATAGCGCGATCAATCCTAACCCGATAAAAACATATTTTTTAGAAAGCAGTTTTTGTGCCATACAATCCCTATATTAACAGTAGAGAAAAAGGCAGGATGCTGTCAAGCGAAAATCCGAAATTCCCATTTGAGCGACAAAAAAATATGGTATACTAAAGTTCCTCACTTCTGCCTCTGCTCATCCGAGGAATACATGCAAAAATTACGATCTGTTACATCACATATTTGGTCACTGAGACGTGACTTACTCTATCAAAATTCCTTCTTTATGATGGCAAGTACCGCACTTGTCACCGGCAGCGGCTTTTTCTTTTGGCTGATTGTTGCGCATCTCTATCATGATGTGCAGGTCGGTTTGGCAACAGCAATTATCTCCGTTGCGACCTTCATTATGAATTTGAGTATATTGGGGCTCAATTACAGTATCATCCGCTTTCTACCTAAATACACCCGCATGAAAGACAAAAATCAGGTTATCTCGGGGAGTTTGATTGTTATTAGTGCTGCAGCGGCAATCTGTGCAGGTACCTTCTTATTATTCCTTCCATATTTTTCACCCCGGTTGCTATTTCTGCGCGAAGGAGCAAGCGGGTGGTTGTTTCTCATCTTTACGATAGCAATTTCTGCTGATTTTTTTACCGAAGGTCTTTTTCTCGCACTACGCTCAGGAAAATACATTTTTTTGAAAAATACTCTGGTGTCTGTATGCAAGATAGTGCTTCCGGTATTTTTTGTGGGACTTGGCGCGGTTGGCATTTTCAGCGCGTGGGCACTAGCGATCGCGAGTGCGCTGACCGTAAGTGCGTATATCTTGATGACGAGATTTTCTTTTCGGTTCTCTTCGATTTTTCCCCGTGACAAACTCTCGATGATGATGAGCTTTTCAATGATCAATTTTTTGGTCGGACTTTTGGGTATTGCACCAGGATTGTTCCTGCCGGTTCTGATTACCAATACAATCAATCCGCAAACTTCTGCGTATTTTTATGTCTCATTTATGATCGCCAATCTGCTCTATACGATTCCGTACGCGACTTCACAGTCGCTCTTTGCCGAAGGATCCCATGACATCAAAAATTTCTGGCAAAGCGTTTGGAAGTCGTTGCGGTTTATCTTTATGCTGCTTATTCCTTCGATTTTTGTTCTTGCGTTGATAGGAAAATACGTGCTCATCTTTTTCGGAAAAAGTTATTCGGATGAAGGAGTGCAATTCCTTCAGTTACTGGCTCTTGCGGGGATTCCTGTTTCGATTAATTATCTTGGTCTGACAATCATGAACGTCCAGCGTCGGATGAAGGCATTGTTTGCTATTAACATCGTCGGTACGATCATTATTTTGGGTCTGAGTTATGTACTGCGGAATTATGCGCTGACAGGTATCGGGTTTGCGTGGCTCATTGGGCATCTTGCGAAAAATATTCTGTATATTATCGCAATCGGAGGAGCTTCTACTAAAAGGGTGGTTCTTACTAAATTGATTGATACTTATGTTGGGTCAAAATATTTTTTTGCGCGGCTCCGGTCGGTACTGATTGGGTTTAATATAAAAAATTACCAGAGAAAAATTTATCTTATGCCTGGGTGCAAATTTGAAAATGTCCGGGATATGCAGTTTGGTAAATACATTTTTATCAATCACAATACGGTCTTTTCTACACCGCACGGGATGAAGATCGGTAGTTATGTGATGATTGGGCCATATTGTCTTTTTGCAACAGTGCATCATGGATTTGCCGATTGGAAAAAGCCGATGATCTTTCAACCGGTTTCCGAATCACCAATTACCATTGAGGATGATGTCTGGATCGGTGCCAATGTGACGGTTCTCGGCGGGGTAACAATAGGACGTGGATCGATGGTTGCGGCAGGAGCTGTCGTGACCAAAGATGTAAAGCCCTATGCGATTGTTGGTGGTGTGCCGGCCAAATTGATCCGCTATCGTTTCGATGCCAGGACAAGGTCCAAAACAAAGCGCTTGGATCTGGACGCCATAGCCGCAAAAAATAAAGACGGATTGTGGGGATAGATAGTTTAACAAACCGCATAAAAAATGGTATAGTCTAGATATGGCGGATAAAGTTTGTACACATCGGGAGCAGATTAAAGATTTTCCACCACATGATACCACTGTCTGTGAAGATTGTATAAAAATCGGAGATGATTGGGTAATGCTTAGGCAATGCCTGACATGCGGCCATGTTGGTTGTTGTGACGATTCGAAGAATAAGCACGCGACCAAGCATTTTAAAGAGACCGGACATCCGATTATGAAATCAGTTACTCCTGGGGAGGAATTCACGTGGTGCTATGTCGATGAAGTCTACCTCTAATTTTTTTCTCTTCATAAGGAATGAATTAAGGCTTGAATTGGCCTATAGTTGATTTTCGTTTTTTTTGTTATAATCTTTTCTTAATGAAACCCTCAGAACATGGCGAATCAAGTGGGGGAGGATTACCCCAAGGTGAGCGACCTTCTGTAATAAGAAGAAAGATTTTAGGAGAATTTACGAGTGAAGGGCGGACCGTGCCTGTTCTTCGTACAACTCCTGTACGAAGAAGCGTTAATGTAAGGAGTACTCCTGGTGGCTCACTTACCCCAACAGCACCACAGTTGCGACCCAGGGGTGCTGACCAAACGCTTATTACAAGAGATGATACAGTTGGTTCGAGGAGACGTGATGGCGCTTTGGCAAAACGTCCCAGACAAACACTCAGTTTAACACCAAGAGAGAGAGTTCTTGCTCGTCATCCAGGTCTGTTGCGTACTTCAACAGATAAGCTTATAAGGGCTGGAGAAGCACTTGCAAACATAGACCAACAAGTTTTTAGAACAATGCTCGCGAATCCATATTCTCCTCACGCAAGACAAGCGTTTACAGCATATTCTCCTCGTCATGAATATACTCCAGCTATTGCGAGGGCAGTTATCCTTGCAGAGCCTGCTGGTGAACGCGATAGGCACATACGGCAACTTTCTCGTGGCGACAGGTTGCGAGTCAAACGAGATGAAATAGATGCATCAGCAGATATTGTATATAAATTAACAAGATTTATAGCAAGTCGCTCGGTTGGCAAACATGAATTCGGGGATTTATCACCTGCTGAAATAGCTGCAAAACGTCAAGATGCGTTTTGGCAGTTGCCGCCTGAGGATATGTATCAAAGACTGATCCATGTTGCTTTTGGAACAAGTGAACAAGATGAGATAGAACAAAGATATTCAAGAGAGCTACGAAGAGGAGTAAAATTAGGGATTTCTAATTTTATCGAAGGACAGGCAATCGTTACTTCGTATGTAAATCAATTTAATCCTGACGTAAGAGATGGTATTGCACAAGCAATCTTCCAAAGAAGTTTTGCCATGCCTGTATATGGAGAAGCGACCCCTTACGGTCTTATGTTTTATCTCAGTGATAGAGATTACAAAGCAACATTAAACAAAGAGTCAAGTGGTAGCGTCATAAGTCTGCAATCAAGGCCTGAGTTAGATGATCGTATAGGTGTTGTTAATAGAGGAGCAAATGGGTTTGATCCGTTTTGGTTAAGAGATTTAAGAGCTCATGAAGAGAGACATATGCTCTTCTCGCATGCATTTCAAGGGAGAGAAAGTTTAGTTGCGGCGAAAGAAGTAGTAAAAAGAGTAGGTGAGATACAAGCTCAAGCAGCTTCCGGCGAAAGAGGACAGAAGCTGGATTTGCGAGGGCATCGGCAGCATGCAAGAGAATTGCTCGAGCAATTTACTGATCGTGCAAAAAACGAAGCGCTCGCTTATTTATTTGGTCACGGAGTGAAAAGTGAATATTACCGTCATCCCATAACGCATTTGGGTGGTAAATATTTTCTTGGAGATTTAACGGCTATAAAGGATTATCTTCAAGAAGTAGATGCTGTTGTTATGTCACCAGAGGATAAAGCAGCAGTCTATGGAGTCTATAAGGATGCTTTTGCGAAATATTTAGGTCAAGTGAGAGTATATCAATGGCTAGCAGCAAATCTTAGAAGACAGGAAACGAACTGGCTTACCGCTAAGTTGAATGGAGAACCTGTTGTTGGAGAAGAGATAACTGAAGGAAAAGCTGAAGCGCTGTTGCAAGTGGTTCCTTTTGAGCAATCGAGATGGTTGGGGAGATATATTGGTATCGAGCCAAGTGGGATTACTCAGGCATTTCAGGAAGAACAAGCGCAATTGGTAGCAGATTTTGCAAACCAGATTGATGCCAGTATTTCTTATTTTACTCTGTACGAGATAGTGCGTATGTATCCGAAAGAGGCGTTGCCAGCGCTCTTACAGGTTATTTCAGGCACACCGGATGGCGCGTTATTTAGGTTTAAAGATGTTTTATCGAGTATCAACACAACAGAACTTATTTTATATATGCATCATAGTACGATGACACAAGAAGAATTATTGGCGATTAGAAGTGCACTGGGAGCCGTTGCAACAAGAAGCACAATGTTCCATTTTCAAGATGAAGATTTTAAGGCAGCAAGGAAGAAAGCTGAGATTTTGTCAGAGAGAATAATTGAAGAATATGTAATGGGAGACGCATTTGGCTTTGCTGTGGCACAGGCGATGAAAACACCGGAAGGGCAAGAACCGACGATCGGTCAGATTAAACAATTAGTATCACTGCTTGAAGGAAAAGGAAGTTTTGCTTGGGCGCACTATTTTCAGCATAATTATTACGCACAGTTAGGTCAGCATCCGGAAGGGATTCCAGTACTTATCTCGATTGCGAATACAGCAACAAGCACCGCATTTATCTCTTCAGCAATTCATACGATAGCCAAACAGTATGATCTATTAACCCCAGAATTAAAAGCACAAACGACAGTTATGCTTTTTGATGTGTTAGGTACAATAAGCAGTGACTCTTCAGGCGCTCATTCCGGTATGAGAGCAATGATTCATGACCTACTTGGAAAATTGAAGAATGACAGCTGAAATTTTTAGACTAATTGTTATCTACTGATTGTTGCTTCGCGTTCGGGTCCGGTTGAGATGAGAGATGCTTTAACTCCGGTGAGCCGCTCCATTTCTTTGATATATTTCTGCGCATTTGCAGGAAGTTTGGCAAATGATGTAACTCCTTTGGTTGATTTCTGCCAACCGGGTAGCGTTTTGTACACCGGTTTTACCTTGCTCAAAAATTCCGCGCCACCATCATAATATCTTACCGCTTTGCCTTTATAGGTGTAGCCGGTACAGATTTTTATTGTTTTGAACGTATCCAGGACATCAAGTTTGGTGATCGCGATGCTTGAAAATCCGTTGAGCTCAGCGGCAAATTTGATCAGCTCGGCATCAAACCATCCGCATCGTCTCGGTCTGCCGGTTGTTGTGCCGTATTCGCCACCTTCATTCCGTAGTGTATCGCCGTCTTTATCAAAAAGTTCTGTCGGAAAAGGTCCTGCGCCGACTCTAGTCGTATATGCTTTTACAACACCGATAACATCCGTCAGACCCCCAACCGGCACACTCGCGCCGGCATTGATGCCGCCGGTTAAGATAGTCGAGCTGGTGACGAAGGGATAGGTACCCCAATCATTGTCAAGAAATACCGCTTGTGCTCCTTCGAATAAAATATATTTATTGGATTTTATCGCTTGCATCAGTACCGGATGGGGTTCTTTGATGAACGGTTTTATTTTTGCGAAGGCTTTTAGCAGATTTTTTTCAATTTCTTTCTGATCAAGCGGTTTTGCGGCAATTGCTTTCATGACTTTGTTTTTAACACCGGCATGCTTGCGGTAAGGAAAAAGATTTTCAGTGTCACTGAGTGCGGTGATGATCTTATTTTTTACCAAAAGCTGCACGGCAAGTTTTTCCGATAGTTGTTTTTTATCCATGAGATCAAAGAGTCGGATCCCGTCATGCATCACTTTATCTGCATACACAGGACTGATCCCACGTCCCGTTGTGCCGATCTTATTTTTCCCCTTTGCTTTTTCATGCAGGCTTTCCAGAATTTTGTGATACGGCATGATGACATGGCAGCGGGGAGAGATAAAAAGGCGGCCTTTGAGCTGGATCCCGGCTTTTTCAAGAAGGGCTATTTCATCAGCAAGCACTTCCAGATCAAGGACGGTACCGTTGGCTATACATGCGGTAGCGTTTGAAAAAATACCGGACGGGATAAGATGAAGAGGGAATTTGCCGTATTTGTTGATGACGGTGTGACCTGCGTTGTTGCCTCCATTGAAGCGTACGACGTAGTCTGCTTTGTCAGAAAGGAAATCAATAATCTTTCCTTTTCCTTCATCGCCCCATTGAGAGCCTATGATGAACGAGGCACGCATAAAACGGTTTTCATTATAAAGAGTGGGTGAGCAGAATACAAGGAGGAAATTTAAAAGTGTCAAAAGTATCAGGAGTATCAAGGGTATCAGATGCTTTCTAGTAGTTTGATATTGAGAGAATTGCTATACTTGGATTATGGCAAAAGAGGAGTTTATCTATATAATGCTCCGGACACAGAACTGTCCTGTATGCGGCGAGCCGATGGGCGATATGCCGGGGAGTCGCGATGCTGTCTGCCATAACTGCGGTTTCAAAGACCCCTGCTGTGAGTGATTCTACATAGAGCATTGATTGGTGTGAAGTATGTATTGCACTAAAAAGATATAATGTAAGTCATTATCCCTGCAGAGAACAATTATAACACAACTTATAGTTGTGTTATAATCCTATAAGTATGCAACCGAGAGAGGCTGGCGGTGAAAATGGAAAAGGGCGTTCCCTGAGTGATAAACTACGCGCCCTTTCTCTGCCTATTGGTGGAAGGTCTGAAAGAGCTTCAGATTCGGTAGTTGTCAGAGAAAGTGCCTCTTCTAGCGATCATAATCCAGGGAATAGGGGAGTACATACAAGGGGTATAGCAGCTATTATTGCGAGAGTAAGAGGAGCGATGGGTACACCGGAAAGGCAAAGCGCTCCTTTGGCAGGAACCACGCCTGCATCTGACCAAGAGAGGGGAAGAAGTACAGTAAGTAGCTCGCTGCCAGGCGCAGGCAACGATGGTAGACAAAGTGACCAAAGTGCTCCAGGCCGCAGTGGGCATACTGATGTAGCGGCATCAGGCGCAGAAGTACCATCACGAGCATTAGCAAGAAGAGTAAGCGAAAGAGCAGAAGTATTTGAAGTGGCTACAGATGGAAGTGTTGTGCGTCGATCACCTCGTGAAATGGCAGGGACAGGACCTGAATTTGTTCGGGAAAAACTCCCTGCATCAGTAGAAGATGCACTAAGTTCTGATAAGGCTTTGACTCCTCATATTCTATATTCTTCATTCACGACAGATGATCAACTAGCCGGAATTTGGATGGCGTGGAGTTTGCGCGCCCAAGCCGCAGCATATATTTCCAAAAACGAAGCAGGCTATGATGTATTTCAACAGGAGCAAAGGGCATATAGAACAGTACGAGAAGTTGCGAGCAGACGACTTGGTGGTGAGTGGTTTGAGCGAGCATGCGCAAATACAGCTGCCGGAACACCTACAGTAGAAGAGCTGTATGCCGTATCTATTCAGGGTAATAATCTCCTGAAAGCAAAATATAGCATATTTGGAACCGGTATTGCACAAGGCGCAGATCAAGCACAAACGATGTCACGTGAAGCTATCGTCGCTTTTGCCAATGCTAATTTTGCACCAACGCAGTACCCATACGGAAATAGGATGGGTCCATATATCGAAAGACAATGGGCAAAATTTATGGCAGAAGTAACGTTGTGGGATCGACTGGGAAAAGATTATTCTCTTACAGCGCCACTTCCGGTTCAGATCGCAAATGACGTACGGTTTGCAGCTGTCTTTCATTTACCCTTATCTGCAGGAAAAGCGACAGTATTAGGATATGATGATCGGTCAGATTACATTTCAGAACGTTATGCAGACGCCTTTCTCAGAGCAACGCGGACGCTGCGCGCGCATCGTCCCGATCTTTATCGTCAATCGCAGGATCGGCGTACTGTTCGCGTTCTCTATGATCCCAGAGCCGTCCAGCCAACACACTATCCGGCAATGCATGATCCCGGGAGACCACTTATCACGTGGACTCCTTCAAGAAGAGAGTCAGCACTGCCGTCCCATAGAGAGTCTCTTGGACAGCGCAACCGGCCACGGCTTGAATAGAACATATTTGTGACTAAAGGATTAGTAGTTTTCTCCGGGGTTGGTGATGAGGATATCATGCGGGTGACTCTCGGTGAGTGATGCTTGGGTGATCTGGATAAATCTGCCTTTTTCCTGGAGCTCATGTATCGTTCGTACACCGACATAGTAGAGTCCCGAGCGGATGCCGCCGACAGTTTGATCGACAATTTGTTTCAGTGTCCCTTTGACAGGCGTTAATGATTCAACGCCTTCGGCGACCAACACGCGGTCTTTGTAACTTTTACCGTGGAATTCGTCTTCGGATTTGATCCGTGCTCCTTCCTGCATCGCTGCGACAGATCCCATACCACGATATTCTTTAAAGGTATATGTATCTTGCTTTTTACTCAAGATACTCTTGAATCGTGAAGGAACTTGTTCTGGTGTTAATTCGTGCACTCTGCCCGGCGCTTCCAAAGCTCCTGCAAAATAACTTCCCATCATGACACTTGATGCGCCGGCGGCAAATGCTTTGACCATATCTCCCGAATATTTAATCCCGCCGTCGGCGATAACGGGGACATTGTGTTTTTTCGCAACTGAAAATGTATCCATAATCGCGGTGAGTTGGGGGACACCCATGCCCGATATAATTCTGGTTGTACAAATAGCACCCGGTCCCATACCAACCCGGAGACCATCAGCACCGGCCTTTATCAAGTTCTCGGCACCTTCTTTTGTGGCGATATTGCCGGCGATAACTTCCACATCGGGGAAGGTACTTTTAACATAATGAATCGTATCTATGATAGGTTTGGCATTGCCGTGGGCGGAATCAATAACGATAACCGATACACCTGCCGACACCAGCGCTTTGGCTCGGTCTTCAAATCCGACGTTTGCTCCAATTGCTGCGCCGACCAAGAGATTGTGTTTCACTACTTCCGCGACGTGATCTGCTTGGTCTTCGATTGTTAAATTTCTATGGATGATGCCGATGCCACCTTGCTCGGCAAGCTGGATAGCAAGTCTGCTTTCCGTTACTGTGTCCATGGGTGCCGAAATCAATGGAAGTGTGAGTTTTATTTTTTTTGTAAGCTGTGTTGAAAGGTCAATATCGGAACGAGAAAAACCAGAATAACCGGGGATTAATAGAACGTCGTCAAAGGTGATGCCCGTAGGGAAAATATGCGCGTCCATAATTCACTTTACCTGAAAAGTGCGTTTTTGTCAAGATATTCCAGCATAAGGTTTATGTTAAAAAACTCTCATTTCACATAAATCGCTCGGAACGAAATTTTTTCTTGAATACATACTTCGTCATCCATTCTGCGAAAAAATTTGTTCCTCGTTTTACCGGTAGGCTTATATAAATAATGGATGCTTAGTGCTTTGATTGCATTGTAGAAGGCAGCTTTTTTGGGAACATCGTAAAGATCAGGAATGCCGCAAATGCCATGATGCTGCCGAAATAGAATGTCGCGGAGGGATTTATCATTTGCCACAACAGTCCGCCGATGAAAGATGCAAGAAATGTCCCGATTGCCGTGATGAAATAATAAAAGCCATAAAAAGTTCCCGATATATCATGCGATATAAATTCACCGATGTACGCTTTGGATACACCGTCCGTTGCGGCGATGTAGATGCCGTAGATAGGGAACAGCAACCAAAGCCAGAACGATGTTTGCGTTAATCCAAAGAAGAAATAGACAACTGCAAAGATAACAAGTCCGAGCGAAAAGACGTGTTTGGCTCCTATCCTGTCTGCGAGTTTGCCCAAGGGTGTTGCAAAAACCGTCTGCATCAGATTATAGAGAACATAGACAATGATGACCAGCGCTACCGACAAGCCTAGATATTTTGCCCGCAACAACAGAAAAGCATCAGAACTATTGCCCGCGGAAAAAAGAAAACTGATGAGGATAAAGAGTTTGAGTTTGGAATTTATCATACTCCAGCGAAGGGATTGCAAGCGGAATTTTTTGACGACATTGTGTCGTTTTTGCTCTTTCACAAAAAAATAGAGTAGCAGGACGGCAACCACCGAGGGAACAAACGCGATAATGAATACGAGCCGGAGATTATCATGCATGACCGCGATAAAGAATAATGCGACAAGTGGGCCGAGTACTGCACCGAGACTGTCAAACGCGCGGTGGAATCCGAAGATAAAGCCTTTATTTCTGGATTCTGTATTTTCAAGGAGAATACTATCGCGGGCTGATGTCCGCAGTCCTTTACCGAGCCGGTCGATGAAGCGTGCGAAGAGGACAAAGTGCCACGTTGCCGCAAGCCCGATCAAAAGTTTGGAGGCTGCGCCAAAGGAATAGCCTGCGACAACAAATGGTTTTCTTTTCTGGAGATAATCCGAATACGATCCGAAGACGAATTTGCCGACCGCAGCGGTTGCTTCAGCGATGCCTTCGATGAGTCCTAAGATAGGAACAGATGCATGAAGAACCGAGGTGAGGAAGATCGGGACGATCGGATAGATCATCTCGGATGAAAGGTCATTAAAGCAGCTGACCAGACCTAAGAAAATTACCGTACGGGGAATTTTTTTCCAAGATGCTATGATACCAAACATATTCCTTATGAGTATAGCAAATGCACTTGTCTAAAGGTATGTATAGGTGTAAGATGACAAAGAGAGGCAGGTGACAAATTATGTATCATTACGGATTTGGCGGGTGGGGATTTCCTTTCGAACCACTCATTTGGGTAGCTTTTTGGCTTATCATTATTTTTTTGATTTTCGGTCGTTGGGGACGCCACCACCGATGGGACAGATATCACAACGACTCGCGAAAAGATATGACAGCTGAAGAAGTATTGGCAGATCGTTTTGCACACGGGGAGATTGATGAAAAAGAGTACGAGAAGAGGCTTGCTGTGTTGAAGAAACACGCAAAAAGTTAATGCAAATTTTTACAAAATATTTACGATTTATTTGAAATGATTAGTATATAATTTGTAGTTATTAGGGTTGCAATGTCTTTGTCTTTTATGAAAAAAGATCCAATACGAATACATTCACATTTTCTTCTTGGTTTTTTGATTTTGCAATATCTGTTGGGCATGTTTGCCAATATGTTTGTGCAGTTTCCCGATACAACCAATGAGGTAAAGCTTTGGGAGTTTGCCAAAGGTCAATGGCCGGTTATGACACATATTATCCTTGGGGCATTATTAGTTATCGGTGGCATTGTATTTCTTATCCGTACAATTCGGAGAAAGGATAAACAGTGGATTATTGCTGCAAGTGTGGGATTGTTTAGTATGCTTGTAGCAGGTATTGCAGGAGCTCGGTTTGTCCCGACGCAACAAGATGTCTATTCGTATATTATGGCAGTTGCTTTTATCCTCGCATTTATCTCCTACGGTTGGGGACTCTACAAAGCGAAAAAGTGAGTTTGCTGTTATTTTTTCTTCTCCAAATTTTCAACGCGTTTTAATAGTTCATTCATAAGCTCTTTTTGATTTTCCAAATGTAGAATAATCGTCTCTATTTCTTTTTCCGCTTTTCTGTTGGTTTGATAGTCATGGTCTGAACGAAGCTCAGCATGTTTGCTTTGAATATTTTGTCCGACCATAAGAAGCGGCAGTAAATGCAGTTGGATAAGATTTGAGATAAATAGCCATAGGACAAATGCCGGATACGGATCAAATCTGAGTTTTTGCGGAGCCGCGATATTCCATCCGAGCCAAAGAATAGTCCACAGCAAGATAATAAAAAAGAATCCCATTGTCCCGACGTGATCGGTCACAAGTAGTCCCAATTTTTCAAGTGGTGACAGGCGGCTTCTGTGCGTTTGATTGGTGTTGTGTAGCGGGGGAAATTGCTCTTTAATTTCTGCGAGTGAATCGATCTTCATATCTCCACTTTATCATATATAGCTGATCTGATAAAATACCTTGGTTATGAAATTCTATAGTACCAGAAAAAAAACGCCGGAGGTTGATTTCAAAACCGCTATCTTTCAAGGCCTTGCTCCAGACGGCGGGCTCTATATGCCACGAATGATACCTCAGTTTTCTCAAAAAGAATTAGCAACTGCGGCAACATTGGAAGATGTTGCTTGTATGGTCATGCGGAAGTGGATGGATTCCGATGATATATCTAATGATAATTTAAAGCCTCTTATTCAAGAGGCTTTTACCTTTCCAATCCCTCTTGTCCGTGTCGGCGATTATTCGATTCTTGAACTGTTCCATGGGCCGACAATGGCATTCAAAGATATACCGGCACGAATGCTGGCGAGATTGTTTGAATTCTATCTGGAGAAAGAAAAGAAAAACATAACGATTTTGGTCTCAACCTCAGGTGATACGGGGGGAGCGATCGCGCAGGCATTTTCAGGCATATCACGGGTGAGAGTAGTGGTGTTGTATCCTACCGGGAAAGTAAGTGAACTCCAGGAAGATCAACTGACACGGGTTGATGAAAATGTATTATCAATCGCAATTGACGGCGCATATGATGATTGCCAATCGTTTGTCAAACACGCATTCCGTGAACCTGATCTGGAGAAATTTCATCTGACAACCGCGAATTCAATCAATATCGGGCGTCTCCTTCCGCAAGTAATTTATTATGTTTGGGCATATGTACAGTCGAGGGAAAAAACATTGCGTTTTGTAGTACCATCCGGGAATATGGGGAATGCGACTGCTGCACTTCTTGCACAAAGAATGGGAATACCGATTGCGTCACTTATCATTGCGACAAATGAGAATGATGTCGCCGTGCAGTATTACAAGACCGGAATATATCAAAGCAAACAGTCGGTTCAGACACTTTCAACAGCCATGGATATCGGTAATCCAAGTAATTTCGAGCGGATTTTGGAACTCTTTCAAAACAACCATGATGAGTTCTGTAAGTTGATTACAGCTGTGAAAGTAACCGATACAGAAACAAGAGAGACTATTAAAAAAGTTTACGGAGAAGGAACGTATCTCATGGATTTTCATACGGCTGTTGCGTATTGTGCCGCAGAAAAACTTCACGTTTCTGGGTTAGAAACAATTATTGTTTCGACAGCCTCACCGGTGAAGTTTGCCAAAGAAATGAAAGAGGAGACAGGACTTGCTGTTGATAATAGGGAAGTACTCAATACTCTACGGAAGAAAGAGAAGCGAGTTGTCAACTCGTCAAGTGATTACGGTTCTATAAAGAAGATACTATTGAAGCGGTTGGGTAAGTAGTTGGTAATGATATTCCCCTGATTGGCATTGGTCTCTGAATGCTGATTCTACCATGCAACGGTATCTGCAAATCCTTTTATCTTCATGCCGTCATTATATTAGAGGCGTTGGTTTTTTACTGCAGCAGTGATGGGGGTTTTAGTTGGTGGGGCCACCAGCATCTGTAATAACGGTTACCTTTATCCGGTCTTTAAATTCTTCACCGCTTGCTGTTCTGATAGTCTCAAGTCTTCTTTCAAGATCCGCCCTTGCAGCTTCGTTTTCGGCAATACCCACCAAATGCAGCGGATTGTCTTTTGTTAATTGCTCACCAAGTCCATGTCCACCGAATGCAATAGCTATCGCAACACCTGTATATTCTCTCGTCGCATCCCGGTCCAAGTCAGTGATGCCAAATGCCGGTACTGAAGGCGGCAGGAATCGGGACGGATCGAGTCCATTTGCTCTGCCGTCAACAATAATGATTTGTTCGGAATGAAGATCTTCAGGACGTCGCGTAAGTTCGAGTGCTCCTCCATAAGGAACGTTACCTGGCAAATTGTTTGCAAATCTCTTTGTTTGTTTTTCTCCGATACTGACCTTATCTGCATGTGCCATGTCTCTCGCTTCCAAATCCAATCCCAATGCGCCGCAGCCTTTATGATTGCAGACTTGACTGACAGTTAATTCGCCGTTGGCAATCCGCTGCGTAAGTATTGCAAGCGTCCGTTGAAAAAGCGTCACCGGTCCTGCCACGCGGACTGCCATATCGGTAGGTGACTCAACACCGCCGTCCATACAGATAACACTTTTGGGCTCAGGTTCTCGTGCATGGAGCACCTCTCTCCCAAGTGTTGCAACAAGTGCCGAGTAGGGGGTCTGGAGATCAAGTGCTGTTCCGAAAAGCCCACTTTCTCCTCTTTGATTTTCCAGGTATCTTTCCAAGGACGTATCCAGGCCAGGCAACTCTCGTTCCCAATGTTCCTTAAAATACCATTCACCTCGTCGGGCAAATGGCACATCAATTCTCGGACCAAAATATTCTCTGACATCTTCCCCAATAGGTTCATTACTTCTTTGGTCCAGAATAGCCGGGCTGTGTTCAGTAGATCCTTCAGGATTTAGTGATGCTAGCCCAAACCGCCATAGCGGTCTATATTGTAAAATTCCAGTTGATACATCCATATACCCTTCGCTTTCTCTGAGACGTGCAATAGCTTCGATTGGCTCTCCGTCTTGAATAGCAAGAGGCGTATATGGATGTTCTCGATACCGCGGATCCAAATCGTCAGGAGTAACGTTGTCTCTTAACAGGATTTCTTGCGGTGAAAGTATGCGGTCCCAGGCACCGGATTGGAAAGCTATCGTTCGCATTTCTTGAATATATGTGTTCCAATCAATGTTACTTCTTTGTCCTATCAAATTAATCATACTTTGACGAGTTTCCTGTAATGCTTCCAGCGATAATTCCCCTCTGCTATATTGATCAAGCGCAGATACAAAAAGGGCTGCTTGTGGAAGTTCCGAGACAGATGATGCGGCAATAGCATCAATCTCCGCAAGGACACGCTGTTCTCGATCTCTCACAATATTTTCCTCTTCCGCTGAGAGAAAATGATAGGAGTCTCTGGCTGCTGCCTCGTCTCTTTCGTCAGTAACTCTCCCTGTATTTAAGTCAAGCCGGGTCTTTCCCAAAAGCCTGCGGGCACGGTCAGCCTCTTCCAAGGTAAGAGTCGCCCCACGGTCAGGTTCAATCAGTCCATCTCTTATTAACTGAGCGCGGAGGACAGGGACCGGTACATCAGGGTCTGTCTCTGCATAAATACCGGCAAATCCGCTGCTGTGGATTTGTTCATGTTCGCGTGGGGTAAGTACAAACTGTGGATCTTGAAATCCTTTTGTCGTCATGATATCGCTCACTTCCGATATCGCATCCCCGAGTTGCTCCTGATGAGGTGGGATATCACTTGTTATCATTCCAAAATATGTTTCTACGATTGTCCCAGAAGCTAATCTACCTGTTCTCAAAACAGCTCTGATATTTTCTGGCAATTGTGAGCGGAACTGCTGAGCACGATCCACAACATGTTGCAGAAGCTTTGCAGTGTTATGGAGTAAATAAAGTCTTGACCGTTCAGGATCTGTGGAATATCTATCGTCTTCAGTTAGTCCATGCGTTCTTGGGAGCTCGGTATACGGGCCTAACATAGTATGAGCTTCATTAACCAGAGCGTGTGTTGCCGAAGGGAGATCTCTCCCGTCGCTATCAGCAACACCACTGTTTGCAGTTCTTACTTGTGCAAGAGAAGAGCGGCCTCTCTCATCATGTCCATGTTGATTTGCACCGGGAAGGGCAGCTACCCTGCGTGCAGCAGTAATGGCAGCCTGTCCGTCTGTAATCGGTGTTGCGATACCAGTGAGACCTCTTCGGACAATCCCCGTTAAGGTAGGGAACGAAACTCCTCCTAGATCCTGAGCAGGCCTACGGACATGGACTGAGGTTGAGAGTCTAGGCTCAATGGGTCCTCCTATTGGAAGGCGACTATTCCCAGCCTCATTACCCAAACCACCTCTACTTGGAATTTCTCTAAATGGGGTCGACATAGCGTGTATTCTAACAAAGAACTCATAGTATTGCAATATTTTAAATGATTTTATTGCAGTGCTATATGGATTCTTGCTTGAACGAGCGTCGCGGGAGCCTGCAGCTGGGTCTTCATCTGGACTTGATATAACTTGGAGCCGGTATCATAACTGAGTGCCGGTGAAGTCAGATACGCAGTGGTGTTTGCGTTCATCGTCATTTCCGAATACCATACCGGATGTTTGTCTGTTACGTTGTAAAGTCTGACAGATACCCATTCGTTTGCACTTGGCACATAAAGAGATACTTCAAAATGGATTTCTTTGATACGCGGATACTGACCAAAATCGATAACAGCCTGCACTCCCGGTACATCAGTCCAGTCACTTGTCTGATTTGTCCCTGATCCGAGTGAAACGTAAAAATCTTTTACAGAATCCTGTATAACAGTTGCGGTCTGTGCTGTGCTTTTTGGCGTGATACTTGCCGTTACGCAGCTTGGACAGGTTGTAGGAAGCGCTGTGGGTGAAGGAGAAGCCCCAACAGGGGATTGTATACTTTTATTATCAGCTGATTTTGCAAATAGCCCATTATCAAAGATATAGAGATTCAAATAGACAATATTTGCAAGAAGAAGAACCGTAAGGATTCCTTCAAGACTGACCATGAAAGCCGCCCATTTTTCATGATGCCTGAGTCTTGACCAAACAGATGCTTCTACGGGCACGATATCCACTCTTAAAGCGTATAAGAGATATATGAAAAAGTAAAGAAGGGGATAAGCTGCGTTCCTTCAGCATGCTCAGGACAGGTGCTGGAACCTTTTTTAACGAGCATTTTTATAACTGTAAAATGATATCCAGAGTACCCATGCTTGTATAACAAGCCAAGAACTTGCCTCAAAAGTGAAAATCAGATGGCTGTTTTTGGGTGATACGACAAACGCAATAAAAAGTAATAAGCTCACAATGAGTGCAAAAATCGTTGTACGATAAACCGAGCGGTTATGGGATTTTTTTGCCATAACGTATAAACCAACGGTGAGCAGAATAGCCGATGTCAATCCCAAAGTACTATGAATGTGATCGCTGGTAGGATTGTTCGGATTGAACGGTACCAATGCCAATCCAATAAATAGGATCATAGACAAACCGATAATTTTAATAGGTGCCGGATAGAACTTATGAAGATGGTGTCTGATAAAGATCCAGAAAAAGATCCCTGCGAGCGTGTAGCAGATGTTGAACACAAGTCGAGTCTGTGGCAATGAAGCAAAATAACTGATGGGATATTGCCCACCAAAGTATGCCGGCATTTGGAGGTAGTAGAGAAGTAAGGCCAGCCATTCGACACAGACTGTTGCTACGCCAGCGTATTTGGCAAATGATTCGATACGATTTTTGAACACGTATTTATTATATCAGGAGAATTTACCGAAAAGAATTTTATTTGAAGTATTGTGTTTCAGATCTTCTATCGATAAGCTCGTGAGCTTTTTTCATTTCATCTGGTGTATTGATATAGATTATTTTAAATTTCCCTGAAGTTGTCTTTGCAATATAATCACACGTCGTCTCCACGATATGGACAAGACCCCAATAAATCCACTTTCCATCTCTATTTTCTGCAAAGAAATTTCGTACAGGAGGCAAATGATATATCCTCACTCCGGGTTTGTCATGAAATTCAAAAATGGTATCTTTGAAATCTTCTGCAGTAAAAGGAGTCTGTACATGTTTCTCTAAATCGAGTTCAGGGGGGAATCCCTGTTCTTTTGTTATTTGAAGAGTATCGTTAAGTTCAACAAAACTTCCCATAACGTAATTATATCAGAAGTGCGGACGTACTATTGCGGGCGAGGGTTTTAGGGCATAAATTGAGGCTAAAAAATGCAGCAGGAGATGAACAACGTTGTCAGAACGTTTTTTTTGAAATACATTTAAAAGTTAGTTTCATCGTTCTCGGAAATATTTGATACTTACAATAGCACCATCCATTAAAAAGACATAGAAAGGATAGATTAACAGTATCCAATCAGACATAGGCACCGAGAGCAAGGTTAATAAACCGGCAAGTGATGATAATACCCATTGAATATATGTTTCACTCGTTGGATGATTATATGTTTTTATCAGAGTAGGTACAGCTCCAATTCCATCAATGATGACTGCATAAATCGTGCTAATCCGTGTATCATGAGTAGTTAACCAATAAAATAAAAGAATGGAGGCTAAGATAAGGCAAATGCGATCAATTTTTGAAGTATCTCCCATGCCAAAATGGAGTGAGAGGATAAAAACAAATCCTACCAGAATAGCTGTACTAATAAAGAAAAGTGAAGAATAACCTCCTCCATTTATTATTTGGTTAAATGCTAAAATAGTTGTAAGAATTGTCCAAATAACCCAGGTATATGGATGAGGTTTTACTTTTTTTCGAAAGATATCGCGAATATAGGGAATATATCCTATTACGTTTAAAACTAAAGCTGAAAAACCCAACAGTGCTTGCACTTTATCATTATAGCATCAGATATAAGGTTAGAGTCCTTCCGCCGTCGAGGTTAAGAAAAAGAGAATTTGAATATAAAAGTGATCAGCAGGGGCAGAGTGAATTGGATGGACGTATTTTTATAATTTATAATTAGTTATCATTATCCCTCTGCGCCTTCAGTTGTAATAATATCTTTTAATTTTTCTGTTTTCGGTGGATAGAATTTCAAAGCAACAATAGTAGGAAGAATAGCAGATATAATAACGGCAGTAATCAAAAGGGAGAATTGTTGGACAGAAATAATATGATTATTTAATCCATACAATGAAGAAATCGTTCCAAAGGTAAGCCCGGTACTCATAAGCAGTGTGGTAAACATGCTATTTGCTCCATGATACTTTTTGGCAAATGGCCAGACACCGATAAATTTCGTTATAAGCTTTATAAGAAGAAGTGCGATAAAAACTCCTAAGCCTGCTAAGACAAAACGTAAATCAACATTCAGTCCACCTTGAAAGAAAAAGAAGGGTGTTATCATTGCAAAGGCAATGGTTCTCATCTTTTTTCGTAATGCTTCATTTTTTGTTAGGAAAGGCGAAAGCAAAAGACCCAAGAAAAATACTGGAAGTCCCGGCTGATTATTACCTGCACTTCCAAGCCACAACAGAATAAAAAGACAAAAGAATAAAAATTTCAACTCTGGCTCAACCACTTTGTTACCAAATTTCTTCACAATCATCGGATATAATTTTGGCAACCCGATCAAAATAACGATTGATGCAATGATGAAGAAAAACGTATACCAATTCACATGAAGGAAAAGAAGCGTTAAGAATACAGCCGTTAAAGCATCTTCTACAAAGGTTGCAGCCATTAATCTCTTACCAAAATTGGTTGATGACAGTCCAGTTTCGACAAGAACCGAGTATACTACCGCAAGTGATGTTGTTGAAAGAGCAAGAGCAGCGATCTCCGATGCACCGAACGTCCAGTGAAGCCAATAGTAAGCAGCTAAAAATTCTGCGATAAAAGGAACAACAAAAGAACCTCCACCAATGAGAAACGCCTCCATCCAATGCTTTTTGAATAGCTTAACATCAACTTCTGTTCCAGCTTGAAAGGTAAGATAAATACTGCCAAAAGAGGCAAGGAATGAAAGAACAGCAAGATGTGTTGGTACATGAAGAAAATTCCCAGCAATAACACCAAAGAAAATTTCCGATATTGCCGCCGCAATTCCGTACTCAATTGAGATGAGACTGGCAAAGAAAACTAAACCAAAAAAAATAGTCGCAACTAAGAAAATTGACATAAAATAGATGGGAGTTAAAAATAAAAAAACTCCTACCACGTATGGTAGAAGTCATTAGCTTTTGAGGCATTTAGAAGCGAACTTCATCGCTTGTAGGTAAATTATCTCACGAGGGAAGTGCTATTGTCAAGATTTCTGAGGTTAAAGTTCGAATCGGCTCAGGGTAGTATAGTTTGATATAGTTATTTGAAACTAAGTTTTAATGAAGGGGCTCGTGTATGACGTTAGAACTTATTACGCACAAAATGCTGATTTTATATTCCAATTTATAGGTAATCAGTCACTACAAGTACCACTTTTCTTTGCCATTCGCTCCATGTAATCTTTTGTAGGAGCTTGTTTTAAGTCTTTTGTAATATCATTATTTCCCATAAAAACAACAAGACTATCATCTGGTTTGATCGGTTGTGTTTGATAGTTTGTTACTTTTTGTCCGTTGATAAATCCTTCAGTTTTGCTGTAATCAAGAGGGAATTTAATGTTTGTGAATAAATCTTGCCAAACTGCACCACTTCTTTCAATATGGACGACATCCCCGACATTATCGTGCAAATGTGCTTTTTCCAGTTGGTCATTTTCATTTGTCGTATCTTCTTTTCCATTAAGCGTGCAAGGTTTCGTATACATGTATTTCTTATCGGAAAAACTAAGCTTTGTATTGTTCTTAAACACCACAAAACCAGCATGATAATGGATTTTTTGTTGAGCTTGCACCCTGTTATAGAGGATAAATGCAATGCTGGCTGCACCAATAAGAAGTATTGTGAAAATAATAATAAAAAAACGACTTTTCTTCATATGTTCATGATACAATTTTATCATAAGAAAAAGTGTGATTAAGATCACTATATATATTCTTTCTCAGAGGAATAAGGAATCAAGTGGTACTTTATTTACTTGACAATTAAATTAGTGATAGTGTTACAATAATTATATGAAACTAAAACGTTTTCGGGGGGATCCAATTCTTGAATTGAATCCCAACCATGATTGGGAAAGAGGATCTGTTCTGAATCCTGGGGTAATTTATGAAAATGGATTTTTTCGAATGATGTATCGAGCAACCAATGACGTCCATCCTGACCAGGAAGGCGCATATATATCGTCTCTCGGATATGCGGAAAGTGTTGATGGTATGCATTTTGAAAGATTTGAAGAACCCCTTATTGCCCCTACAGAAAGTTATGAGAACGGTATGGGATGTGAAGATCCCCGGATAACCAAAATTGATGGAGTATATTACTGCTATTATACAGCTGTGGGAGGCTCGGGACATGAACAAAAGGTGAGAATTGCTTTGGCCACCAGTAAGGATTTTATTCACTGGAACAAACACGGAATAGTAGGACCGGATCTTTTTTCAAAAGCAGCATGCCTTTTTCCTGAAAAGATTAATGGGAAATACACAATGCTCTTTACCTTTGAGCTGGAAAGTCCAAAAGCGACCATTATGATGGCTCAATTTGATGATCTTTATGACTTGTTTTATCCCTCACAAGAAAAAATGAACCGGATCGTGAATGAAGAATATGAGGATCAAGTAGTATTCCGGCCAAGTGATGGCAGGGGAAATGAAGTAGGAGCGGTGCCTATCAAGACGCCTCATGGATGGCTTTTTATTTATAGCGCGCTCAGTACGGTCAATGACCATACAGAGTGGTCAATCAGCGCAGCGCTTCTTGATCTGCATGACCCACGAAAGATCCTGGCAAATGTTGACCATGTTCTCAGACCTGAAACAGAACGTGAAAGGCACGGGGTGGTAAATCATGTTGCTTTCCCGGAAGGAGCTGTGGTATTTGGAGAAAACCTTTATGTATACTACGGATCAGGCGACCAAGGAATATGTCTTGCAATGTGTGATTATCAGGAAGTACTGGACCACCTTACTTCTTTAATGTAGACTTCAGATATATTTTGATCTCGTTTCGTCATAGCACCTATTCTACTAGAAAATTCGAATCCAGTTAAAATATCTGCAGGGGCTAAGTCGAGGGTCCTGAAGTATCGAAGGACAACTTTGTAGGAACCTATTTCTTCTTTCAAGAAGTTCCACTATAGTTAGGTTTTTTTTGAACGTATGCCAACTACGAGTGGGAAGCCTATGAAAATCATGAGAAATACGTCGACACCTATATTGAAATAAATACCATAATAGAAAGAAAAGGATGCTTCAACAATCAACCAAGATGCCAATCCATAAAGAAGTGCTTTCATAAGAAATTTATCCTTATTCTTGAATGCATGTCTGCCGATTAAGAAAAGCAACACACTAAAACCGATAAAAACAGCTCCGTAAAGTCCGTTGCTCCAAGATGTATAGACAGTAGCAGGTACTAATTTTTGATACACCGGTAGGCCATTAAGTCCGAAGAATGCATAAAAGATACCAAAGAGTGCTCCTATTATTCCTGCTAAGCTAATCCAAGTGATAAGGTGTTGAGATTTCATGATGACCTCCCAAATAAATTATAACAGAAATTCTGATGCACAGTAGAGGGTTAATATATTTTGATAATCAGCTTTTTTTAAAGAAAATATTTGTTCCATGTTTTTGGTTTGTACCAGCAACCTCATCTTCAAGTGTTTTGGCAATCTCTCTTGGATTATGAATATTCATCAGATAATAATCTTGTTTTAAAAGGGGGCTAAAGATCTTAATGGTGCCATAATTAAATAATTTACCTAATAAACCTTGATTTAATGTCGTTGAACCAATCTGTTTGAGAGAGTAAGCATCTTCTTTCATATGAAAAATTCCTCTTCGATGAAAGATTACCCCTTCTTTAATTTCCCATTCTTCATTAGCCCATGAAAGCACAATCCAGGTGCCTAAAGTTAATTCAGCAACAGTTATAATGATAAAATAAACAATATCGATGATGCTGACTCCATAAAAACCCGCAGTACTTACCTGTAACAACTGAAGGACAGTAATGGAAATTCTGAAAAAAAGATAAAGAATGGTTATTATTATATCCAACCCTATTAAGCGTGCTACGAGTATTAGATGACTCTGCCTGAGCAATTTATATTGCATAAATGTATACCAATGGTAATTCAATAAGAATAATTTTACAATGATACGAATCACGTAGAGTAGGGTATTCAAAGCTAAAAATTGTCAGCAGGGGATAAGTCGTAGCGAATGGGATCTATTACTTCAATTCTGCGATGATTGGATAGTGATCTGATGCTTTATCAGTTATTTTATTTTTTACTACTGAATAATCTTTCAGATGAGGAAGAAGTGAGTCAGAAATAAATATGTAATCCAATCTCATCTGAGAATGAGAAGTATCTTTACTAGTAGGTGTAGGAACAGTATTTTCTTTATTTTTCTCCAGTTCCTTTGCAACGTCATAATAACCAACTGAGAGTATTTTATTTATCGCATCAAAACGTATTTGTGTGTCGGTTGTAAATTTTTTAAGCTGAGCCACAGTAAACTGTTGTATTATTTGCGAATCATAGTTGTCACTTTGTGAAAGAGAATTCATATCTCCCATTAAAATTCGGTTTTCATATTGTTTTTGGGCTTTGATAATTAAGTCTATTTCTGGGTGTCGTAGATCTTCTGCATAAGGAGTAAGATGTAGACTGGCGACCGAAAGCTCTCCCAAGTCTGTATCAATGAGCGTTATTAGGCAAGCTCTCGTCAACGGGTGGGGTTTGGTGGTATGCTTAAAAGGATATTTAGAAAAAGCGGCAACATGGTAATCATATTCCTCTGATAAAGCAACATCGAAATAGGGAAGATCAATCTGTTGAGTCAATTCTTTCAAAATCTTATTATCATCTTGCGCAAACGTATTTGCTTCGTTTATGGTGAGATAATCAGGAGCTTCTTTTTTAATAGCATCAATAATGAGAGGGAGGCGATCAACTCCGCCATCAAGGATATTGTAGGACATGAGTTTCATAAGAGAATTATACCAGAGGTGCTAACGTATAGTTGTGGATAGGGGATTTTTTAGGCACAAATTGAAGCTAAAAAGTCATCAGCAGGGGCTCGTGTACGACGTTAGAACCTTTTACGCACAAAATGGTAAGTTTTATATTCCAAATTTTTTATTTTCTCAATTTGTTCCAAAATTGGAATAATCGACGGGTTTTGAGATTTTCCATAATGTTTCAAAAATAGATTTTTGTGTTTTTACCAGTTCGGGATTCTCTATCTCCACACCTACTATTTCTCCTTGTTTCCAATAACTAACTGCAAAGGTATTATTATAAATCGTTGTGTCTCCAGAGACATATAACGTATCCTCGGGCAATGTTCGGGTATATTGATAGACCATTCTTAAAGCATGTTGATCTGTTTCTAAAAAATGACGAAGTGATTCAGGTTTTGGGTTAATAAGTGCTTTCTCAATAATCTTTTTTTCAATTATTTCATGAGCCCATGATAAGAAAAATTTTTTCCCTACAACTTCAATTCTGCCGTATTCAGGATACCGGACAATTTCATCTTTAGCTGAAAGGGTATTCCACATCATTTGCATAAGTCCTTGCTTGCCATGATAATACTTGATTTCTGTATTGTATGAAGGGTTAAAAGAAAGCTGGATGTTTTCTTTTAACTGAATGAAGTTCTCTTCCAAACGTTCAATATTCTCTTTTTCTTTTGTGATAATTGTCTGCAATATATCGATAGACAAAGCTTGCAACTTCTGACTTTTATATTTTTTAACACTCGTAACAAGACCTTTTGTTAGCAATTTTTGTGAATTATCATAGACGGATGTTCGCGGAAGCTCAAGCTCTTTTGCAATCTCAGTTGTTGTTTTCGGCTCTTTATTGAGTAAATGAAGATAAATTTTTGCTTCAACATCACTTAGTCCAAAAGCACTAAGTTTTTCTGCTAATCTATGCTGAATTTTATCTAATTTATCGGACATATCCGACGATAATTATACAGTATCTTCTGTTTCAGGTAAAGTATACATACTATGGTTATCGTTGGCATTTTACTTTTAGGATTACTTGCAGGTGTAGCTAGTGGGTTAGTAGGAATCGGTGGAGGCATTATTATTGTACCGGCTCTAATTTATCTTTTCGGTCTCACTCAAAAAGTTGCGCAGGGAACTACACTAGCTCTTCTTTTACCACCTGTGGGCTTACTTGCCGTATTAGCTTATTATAAGCAAGGGTATGTTGATATTAAGATAGCTTTGTTTTTAGCTATTGGTTTTCTGGTCGGAGGATGGTTGGGTGCTAAGTTTGCTACTAACTTATCTTCATTATGGCTGGAGAGAATTTTCGGCTTTTCGGTTTTACTGATTGCAATTAAAATGCTGTTTTTCAAATAAATCTTCTTATACTGATATGTGTTTGCTGGCGTATTTTTTAGTTTGAAGAAAAAAGTTATCTGCAGAGGCTTGGGTACAACGTTAGAACTTTTTACGCACGAAATGGTGAGTTTTATATTCCATCTTTTGCCTGATCTTTGATAAAATACTCATGTAATGATAAAAGCAATAATTCTTGATGTCGACGGCGTTATTATAGGTGAAAAGATCGGATACAATTCTCCTCATCCACATCCAGATGTAGTCGTGGCCTTAAAAAAGGTCAGAGAAAAAGGAATTGCCGTCTGTCTTTGTACTGCGAAGCCTCACTATTCGATAGCAGAAGAAATAAATCAGCCGAATTTGCATAACCCGCATATTGCAGATGCAGGAGCCGTAATTATTGATCCGATCGATAAGATCATCGTTGAGAAACATGTGCTTGATAAAGGCTTGGTCAAAGAAATTTTACACACATTGCGGGAGGCAGATGTTTATGTGGAGTTCTACACAGTAGAAGATTACTTTATTCAAAAAGATAGTGTATCAGAAACAACAATAAAGCATACACACATTCTCCAGCGAGATCCGGTTTTGCTTACCGATATTGTTGAAGAAAGTGGCGATTACGAGATTACGAAGATCATGCCAATTGGGGCTGATAACGAGGATAAAAAGCGGATTTCAGATGTTTTGGAGAAGTTTAACGCAAAAGCATCAATCAGTTGGGGAGTGCATCCGGTCGCGTTGCCGCTGCAATTTGGCATCATTACAGCGCCCGAAAGTTCGAAAAAAGAAGGAGCAGAAGCGATCGTTAAAAGTCTAGGAATTTCTTTCGATGATGTTTTGGGTATCGGTGACAGCACGAGTGATTGGAATTTTATCCAGTTATGCGGTTACGGTGCAACCCTTTCAAATGGAACGGAGGAATTAAAAGAAAATATAAAATCAAAAGGTGAAGGAAAATATTTTGTAAGTAAGGGTTCCGTAGATGAAAATGGACTTCTTGAAATTCTCCAATACTTTATAAAATAAAAAAGGTTCGAGTCTGTGCAGCAGGGGTAGAGGGAATCGAACCCCCAGTCGCGGTTTTGGAGACCGCTGGTTTACCGTTAACCGATACCCCTAGGCGCAATTAGTAATAACTAATTGCCTTCGTATTATACAAAAAAAGCGTATCGTAAGCTATCTTACCATACGCCTCAGTAAAAAGTTTGAAAATATATCTATTTCAATTTCTCTACTTCTTTGTGATCAGTTACTTTGCGGCAGTGTTTGCAGAATTTCTTCAGTACCAATTTCTCAGGTGTTTCCATTTTATTTTTTTGTGTAACATAATTCCGGTTTTTGCAAACCTGGCACACGAGTCCGATTGTTATGCGATGTTCTCCTTTTTTTGCCATATCTTTTTAGCGTTTATCACTGAGCGTCTAGTTTATAGATCAAAGCTCATAACGTCCACATATTTTATCATATAAGAGCCGTGAAGGGAAGAGTTGATGTATTAACCGTTTATTTTCTGAGCCGACAATGGGAATCGGACCCATGATCTAGTCATTACCAATGACTTGCTCTACCACTGAGCCATGTCGGCAACTTAGCTGTTGGCTTTTGGCAGTTAGCTAAAAGCTATTCTTGTGCTGGGTGAGAGATTTGCACTCCCGTAGGCCGTACGGCCGCCTCGTCTACAGCGAGGTGCGATTGACTACTCCGCCAACCCAGCGGTCTATGGGACAAAACCTCACGGTTTTGTCCCAACGATTTTCCCTTTAGAGAAGCGCGGCGGCATTTGATCGTGTTGCGTCGCCGCGACGCGCAATTATTTTATTCTGCTATCAACTTCTATTATAACTCGAATCGTTATCTCTTAACTCTGCACGTTCGTGCAGTTCTCTGAGCCGTCTGTCGGATTCGGACCGACGACCTGCTGTTTACAAAACAGCTGCTCTACCACTGAGCTAAGACGGCATTCTGCATAGCAGAATGGAAAAGGTATATGCAATTTTATCAAAGTGGAGGAACTTGAGCAAGGCTTACTTACGAAGAAACAATTTGCCGCTCCGGGCAAAGGAGATTTTTTATCAGTTTCCAAAAAGTTAACGAGATAAAAAAGATAAGTTCAGTGCTCTTAGATACGGACTTGGTTGGCATTTTTCCCAAAGTTACAATTAGGAAGGTTATGCATCTTACCTCAGTAAGCTACAAAAACGACCTCGTCCCATCAAGAGTTCACACTCCAGACAGTACCTCAGGAATGTAGAAGTAGAGAAAAATTAAGACAACCAATATCCAATATCAAAGAGCAAATACAGTATATTTCCGGACTTGTGAAAAGTCAAGATCTTGACAAAAGAGACAGATGCTCTGTGAAGCTAGTAAATAATTTATTAGAACCCGAGAATCCTGATCGCGCCATATATAAGGGAATAAAGAAGACTGCCAAACCCCAGCATGTAGAAGAGTACAACAATTAAGATTAGCCCCAATCCACCATTACCAAGCGCAAGATACGATGCTGCAATTCTTTCCGGAAGCAGCAGCGCAACGAGTTTGGAACCGTCAAGCGGCGGGATCGGAACTAAATTAAAGATTCCTAACGCAAGATTAATTTGAATAACGTAGTAAAGAATTACACCAAAAAAATTTACTGTGCCTAATTCTGCAAACGACATATGCGGAAAAACGAGATGGGCGATAAGACTTGCGATGATCGCCAAAGAGATATTGGTCAGAGGGCCAGCAACAGAGACAAGCGCGAAATCTTTCATTCCGTCGCGGAGATTGAATGGATCTACAGGAACTGGTTTGGCGCCTCCGATAATCGGTAAATGACTGAGGAATAACCCAAGCGGGAGAAGTAAACTATAGAAGATATCAAGATGTTTGACGGGATTTAATGTAAGCCTCCCTAACAATTTTGCGGTAGGATCTCCCAAACGATAGGCAATAAATCCATGCATGATTTCATGAAGGATTGCTGAGTAGAGAAGAATGAATAGAACTAAAATAATATCCATATATAATTTCGGAAAACTCGGAGAGCCGGAATGTCTGAATTTCAGAAAATCTGATTATCAAAAATTCTGGTCAACTGAGTTGTCTGAGTTTTCTGGGCTTGAGATAAGCTCGGTTATATGATATCATACTATTCTATGGCAATGAAATGTATGTATTGCGGCAAAGGTGTAATGTATGGGCACAATGTGTCTCATTCCAAACGCCGCACACCACGAGTATTCAAACCAAATTTGCACAGTGCACGCGTCAAAACCACGACCGGTTTTGTCCGTCTTAAGCTGTGCACAAAATGTCTGCGAACACTTAAGAAAATTCGGGTAGAAGAGCCTGTTGAAATTCCCACAGAAACAGTTCCACAGACAGCCGCGTAATAAAATTAAGGAAAGAACAGTAAGATTAGTTTCTAAGTATTCTCTTAAAAGATCAATCTAAAAGACAGTCTTGCGTAAGGGTGTCTTGTGCGGTATTATTCTTACGGTGTAGGGATTAAGTCAATAAGGGCAGCATCGAGGCTGCCATCGCCCTCTATAGCATTGGTATCTTCAGTATCAGAACTTGAATCACTTGTAGAGCCTTCTCCACTAGCAATTTCTACAAGTTGGTTGTCAAGATCTACTTCAGGGAGCTCAAATAGTCCGCCTATCGCGTCGGCCATGGCATCACCTGTTGCGCCGGTAAATGGGTCACTCATAAGTTGCTATATCATAGCAAAAAACAAGGAACTTGTCAATATATTTAGGCCTGTAGTTAAAATATTAATAAAGTTTCCCTACGGATTTTTCCATATACGGATAGCCGTTAAGAAAGTCTTTAAGACTTATCGGATTTTTTCCTTCGACCTGTAGTTTTTTTTGTGGAAGAAAATTAATTCGCGTCTCCCGGTCGTTTATTTTCGCTTTTGTCCATACTGTCGGCCATGGATAATAGGCGCGAATTTTTCGCTCATTTTTCAATTTCCAATTTTCAATTTCCACTGGTTTAAGAGTTTCTAAATCTGATAGATCAATATATCCATCTTGTTTGGTGATTATTTTTGTATATGTTGCTTTGGTTTCATCTTGCTGCTGAGGTGTGATTTTACCGGAGACAAAGTCGTGAATCACATTCGGCAAGATTACCGCAGCTTGGGCAAACATGCTCTGCATGAGCCAGTCAAATGTATCTGTTTTTTCCAAAGTAAATGGAATTTGATGTAAAATCGGACCGTGATCCATTTGTTTATCCATTTTGATAAACGTAACACCTGATGTTTGATCACCATTAAGTAAGGTAGTCTGGATCGGTGTTGGGCCCCGATATTTTGGAAGAAGCGACGGGTGAATATTTATCGCACCATATTTTGGCAGATGCAAAATCGAATCCGAGATTATCGCTCCGTATGCTGCGACAACATATAAATCAGATGTAAGATTAAAGAGTGAAGATTTAAGAGAATTATTATTTTCGGGTTGGATGACTGGAATTCCTAACTTTTGCGCTGCGGTTTTGACAGGGGGTGCTGTCAGTAGCTGTTTGCGTCCTGCTTTTTGGTCTGGAGCTGTGACTACGGCGATAACGTCATACTGTTTGGATATATTTTCTAAGACCGGAACAACTTCTTTTGGAGTACCAAAGAATATGACTTTCATGTAATTAGATTAAAGATTAAAGATTGAAGATTTAAGTATTCTTTAATCCTAAATCTTATATCTTACATCTCGTTTAGATTTCTATTTCCTCAAATTCCACTTCACCCTTCTTATTTTTTACTGAGTGGTAGAGGTGATTATGTTGTTCAAGTACTCTTTTTGGGAACAGAATTCCCTGCAGATGGTCAACTTCATGTTGTATAATAGTCGCAAGAAAACCATCAAATGTTTTTTTGTGTTTGACTCCCTGTTCATCCACATAGGAAAGGATGACTCCATAAGGACGTTTGACAACGCCCCAGACATCTTTAAGTGAGAGGCAGCCTTCTAGTTGGACTCCTTTATCTATTTTTGCTTTCTTTTTTGCGGCTGTTGTTTTTATGCTTTGTTTTATAGCTGTTGATTTTTCGACCGGTTTTTCAAATGTTTTTTCAATGACTGGATTGATAAAGGTCATAAAAGGGGAATCGGGTTCTTGTTTGACAATAAAAATCTGAGACGATATACCGACTTGCGGTGCTGCCAGACCAACGCCTTCAGGGTCGGTTTGGCTGGTCAATGTTTGTTCCATATCTTTCAGCAGTTTTTTTATTGTTTTATCTACTCTTTCGACAGGTTTTGCAACTTGTGAAAGTACTTGATCGGGTGCTTGAACAATCTTCATTGCTGCCTATTATACCTCATCTGGTACGTGAAATAAAATACTTGACTTATTTGCCAGTGCGCCACTGTTCTAAGCTTTTTTTAGCGGTAGCGTTATTCGGGTCAAGGTGCTGGAGAATAAAATTATATGCATCGATTGCTTTTTGCTGCATATCAGGATTGATGACTTTACCGTTTTTATCAATTGCAGCTTCATGATAGAACAATCCAAGCGCAATATAGGCATCAAGATAGTATGGTCTGAGTTTGATGGTATTATTCAGCATTTGAATTGCCTGTGGTAATTCTCCAATCTGCCCATACAAGACACCTTGATTGTAAGCAATTTTTGCATCAGTTGGTGCTAAGTTTTGAGCTATATCGATCGCTTGGACAGCACCGTGAAGATACGTTCCTGCGTCTTTGGTATCTCCTGCAGAGAGTGTATAAAAGACTCGTACTCGGTCTTTCCAAAAGACAACATTATTTGGATGATTGGTTACGACATCGGTACTTAAACCGACCGCGTTTTGTGCCACTTGCGATGCTTGTGCAGCATCATTTTGACTATAAAGTATAGCACCTAGTGCTGCAAGATTAATTGCAAGTTCATCTTTATAGGTTGGTTCGTTTGGTTCCATTTGTACCGCTTGCAATAACTGAGGATATGCTTGTTTGTAATCTCCAACTTTGTCAAGATTATTTCCAAGTGCATATGAGATATCTGCTTGACGGAACCAAATCAGTCCGATAATCATCCAGCAGGCAATACCGACAAAAATTACAATCATTGTCCATTGAAACGGTTTTATTTTTTCAACATGCTGCGTTGTCTTCTCATGCGCTGCGCTTGCGGGTAATACGAGTGGGTGTCTACTCTTTAACATTCCTAAAAGGATAAAAACAAATCCCGGCACCAAAAAGACATACAGATTAATAATAACAACAGAGAATCCAAAGAAGTTGGAAATGAGTATTGTGAAATATCCTGCGATCATACTGATGACGAGCAATGTAGTCGCCAGGGGCTTATCAATTTCCTTAAACGCCTCTTTATCTTTCTGGGAGCTTTTATTGATGTACCACTTACCTGTCATAAATAGAAAGACCCCGATGAATCCAAGATAGGTTCCCAAACCGAAAATTCCGGTTGTCGCGAGGTAATTAAGATATTCGTTGTGTGCTTTGTTATACAGATAATCCCATTCGGATGTGAGATTGTGCGCAGGGAGTTTGTATTTATAGTACGCAAACGCATATGTCTCAACACCAGTACCAAAAAGAGGATTATTTTCCCATGCGTTGATGGCTCCTTTCCAAACCAGAAGCCGGATTTTTCCGGAATCAGTTATATTTATACTATTGGGAATTGATGCAGTAGATGCCGGTGCCGTGGTGTTGCTTCCGGTTTGGGCAGTTTGTGTTTGCGCGGGAGCTGCAGTGGGTGCGGGTTTGGGGAACAACGGACTGGCATAATTTCTAAATGAATCAAGCCCATGACCGAAAACGAAACTTGAGAGAATTAGGAAAATATTGATGATAAGCAGCTGCTTGAAGAATTGTTTCTTGGGGTACATTTTTTTGAAGAAGATCGCTGCCCAAAATAAAATATTTGCCGCCCAAAACGCTATATAACCGGCTCTTGTATCGGAAAAAAGAAGCAGGAGATAAAAGAAGATTGTTAAGAGCAAATAACTGATATATGTGACTTTGTTTGTACTATTCTTCACTGTATAGGCCATTGATACTGGTATAAGAAATGCCATATATGCTGCAAGCCATGCCGGTTGTCCCAATGTTGAAAAGGCGCGAATCGTGGGTTTGAATGCATCGGTCCAGCAGGAAGTATCTAGCGTCCCACGGAACACAAGACAAGTCGGATCGGCACCAAAATGGGAAGGAAATCCCCAGAGCGAAACAAACAGTCCGGAGATAAGGCTGACAAGTATTGTCCTGAAGACTTGTTTGGCTTCCATGTTGCTGACAAAGGCATAGTACAGGATGATATAACAGATTGTTGAAAGCAGTCCGCCGTTAAACCTTGAATAATACCCCCACCAGGATACATACTGATCAAGTGAAAAAATACTGGAGATGATTTGCGATACAAGAAACAGCAGCAGCAGGATATCTATTGGCGTCCGTTGGATTACCATCTTTTTCTGAAGAACCATTTTTGAGGCCCACGCAGCTCCAATAATTGCCGTTATGGCGAAAGTCAGCCACATTTTGTTCAGTTCAAAGAGTTCCGACGTATCGCCTGAGAACACAAGCGGTACGAGGAAGAAAAGAGCATAGAAGGAATACTCGATAACCTTATTGCAGTAAGTCAGCAGCTTCATTTTTTAACTCTTTTTCATCCTATCATATTGGCAAAACTTGAGCAAGCTGGTAGAATGACGGAAGCGTCTAGGGTATAGCATCGAGCATCTAGTTTTTATGTTTAAAATAAATTTTTTTACTAAACGCTAGCAGCTAGACGCTAAACGCTCATTAAGTATGAACTTTTCTCCCGTCAATAAATTCTTCAGTCTCTTCTCCCATGACATCGGCATTGATTTGGGGACAGCCAATACACTAGTGTTTGTCAAAGATAAAGGAATCGTGATACGCGAACCGTCTGTTGTTGCCAAACACAAAAAAACAAAGCGGATTATCGCAATTGGTACTGATGCAAAAAAGATGCTTGGCAAAACGCCGGCATCAATTCTGACCATCAGGCCGCTCCGCGGCGGTGTGATCGCTGATTTTGACGCGACCGAAGCGATGATAGCCCATTATATAAAGCAAGTTCATGAGATGGGAAGTGCGCTGCCGCGTCTTTTGGCAAGACCTAAAGTCGTGATCGGTATTCCTTCCGCTGTCACTGAAGTCGAAAGGCGGGCGGTATGGGAAGCTGCGCTTTCCGCAGGAGCACGGGAAGCATACCTTATCGAAGAGCCTATGGCAGCTGCGATTGGGGAAGGCGTCTCGATATTTCAGTCAAAAGGTTCAATGGTCGTTGATATTGGCGGAGGAACAACCGAAATCGCAGTTATCTCACTCGGCGGTATTGTTGTCGGCCGGTCAATCAAGCTCGCCGGAGATGATATGGATCAATCAATCCTGCATTATATCCGCCTGCGGCATGGCTTGATTATTGGAGAGAGAACATCAGAGGAAATAAAAATGAGAATTGGCAGTGCGTATAAAAAAAATGTAAAGTTCAAAGTTTCCCCTCAAGGGGAATCCTCGCGACAAAATTCAAAATTGAAGGAACAGATTGATAGCAAAGATGAAAAAGATAAAGTTATTGAAGGCAATCCGCATCTTGAGAAAATGATGATAATCCGGGGACGGGATATTGAGACCGGTTTGCCGCGAAGTCTTAAGATTACCGAAGCTGAGATTCGCGAAGCGTTATCACCAATTCTTACGCAGATTACCCAAACAGTTGCTGACGTTCTGGAAGAGACACCGCCGGAACTGCTCCCCGATATCTTGGAACAGGGAGTTTTATTAACCGGAGGAGGAGCACAGCTTTCCGGTTTGGATTTATTGTTGGCAGAACGTATCCATATGCCGGTGGTTGTTTCCAACGATTCTTTGACGTCAGTTGTCCGCGGTACAGGAAAAGTTCTTGAAGATGATTTACTCCTTGAACGGGTTAAGGTAATCGGTGGACTGCGGTAATAATTCTTTAAGAAAACACTTTGACAAGCATCGGGGAGCGTTTGGTGAAGGTATACATCTGCGCAGGACGGGCATTGTCTGTCCTTTTTTCTCCGGTTTGCTTGAGAAATTGCAGCGAAAGAATTTTTTTCCTGAAATTCCGTTTATCAAGTTTTTTGCCAAGGATAATTTCATACGTCTTTTGCAGATCACCTAAAGTAAACGTTTTTGGGAGCAGACTGTATACGACATTGGTATATTCTATTTTCCATCGCAACCGCTGGATTGCGTATGCAATGATTTGCTGTTGATCTTTGCCTGAAATTTTTTTCCAATGCTCTGTTCTTGCTTTCACTTTGTCACTATCAGATAGCAAAATATAATACGCGATTGTTATCTCATTTTTCTTTTCTGAAACCGTATAAAGCTGTTCGGCATAATTAGTGCCAAGCAGGAATCCGAGACTAGCATGAAAAATTTCTTTTACCTGATCATCCAGGGATACTGTCTGTGAAATATTTTCAGAAGGAAGTTTGCCGTTGGGTATATATACACAGAGAGAATCCGATTCAATCCGGAAAATAACGAGTGATACTTTTATAGAGATCTGTTGCATAACTCCAGTGTATTGTAGCAAATCAGTTTGAGAATTCGTTATAAAATGTGTACCAAGACTTTTTTTCCGTTTTTGAGCAGCTTTTGTTATAAGAAGAGCTGTAGCCAGTATATTTTTTGTCTGCATGATCGATGCATTTATTCCATCCACTTGGTGCATTTCCAATTGTAACGCTTCAAGTTTTTTACGAGCAATTGCCAATCCTTGAGAAGTTCGTATGATTCCCACATATTGCCACATAATTTTCCGGACTTGCTTGTCGATATCTTCACGGTTTTGTTTGGTAATACTGACTTTTTGTACCGGGATTATGTGTGGTGTTTGTGGTAAATCAGCGATACAATACTGAATTTGATCCGAAAATACCATGCCTTCCAATAGGGAATTTGAAGCAAGGCGGTTTGCTCCGTGCACTCCTGTTGCGGCGGTCTCGCCATATGCAAAAAGATTTTTAATTGATGTTCGTCCATGCCGATCGGTTTTAATGCCGCCGCAAAGAAAATGAGCAGCAGGAGTTACCGGGATGGGTTCACGGGTAAGATCCCAGCCTCTTTTTTTCAGTTCTTTGGTGATATTGGGAAAACGCATCATAATAAAATCTTTTTTTCGGTGGCTGATGTCCAGATAAACAGTGCCATTTTTCTGTTCTTGGAAAATTGCGCGTGCGACAACATCTCGCGGTGCGAGTTCGGCAAGCGGATGGATCTGTGGCATAAAGCGTTCGTGTTTGGCATTTATCAACACCGCACCGTCGCCTCTGAGCGCTTCTGAGAGAAGCAGGAGCGGTGATGCGTTTTCCGCAAGCGCTGTGGGGTGGAACTGGATAAATTCCAGATCTTTCATTGCTGCTCCAGCTCGAAGGGCAATAGCGATACCGTCTCCTGTTGCGACACTCGGATTAGCTGTCCATTGATAGAGGTATCCGACGCCGCCTGTCGCGATAACTACTGCTCTTGCAAAAATTGAAGAGAAAATTCCGTTTTTGAGAACTTGTATGCCATAACAAATGTTATCTTGTACGATAAGATCAACTGCCGAAGTATTTGTCCAGACTTCTATTGATTGTTTTTTTAAAACATCGGCAACAAGAACTTTTTCTATTTCCTGTCCGGTGAAATCTGTTGCGTGAAGAATACGAGGGGAGGAATGAGCGGCTTCAAAAGACGAGATGAAATCACCTTGCGAGTTCCGGTCAAACTGCACACCAAGTTTTGTTAGCGTCGTAACCGCCTGTCTGCCGCCTTTCACCAAAAATTCTACCGCACGTTTATTATTATGCTGATATCCGGCATCGAGGGTGTCTTGTATATGAGATGCTGCTGAGTCATCATTCTTTACAACAGCGGCAATTCCTCCCTGTGCAAGAGAAGTTGAGGAATCAGTTATGTTACTTTTAGTAACGATGAGAACATTGCCATATGAAGAGAGAATACGAGCCGTGTTGAGCCCTGCGATACCTGAGCCAATGACAATAAAATCAACTGTTTTTGTGGGTTGCATGTTGATGGTGTATATTATACACTAACTACATGCAAGCGATAATGCAAGTACCGGGAGCTCAGCCTGAAGAACCATCGCCAAAAAGACGCCGCGAACTGATGAAGCAAATCCTCGCATGGAAAGAAAAACGTAACGCCTTGATCATCGCACACAATTATCAAATACCGGATATTCAGGATATTGCAGATTTTGTCGGAGATTCATTGGGTATCGCCAAAAAAGCAGCCCAAGCTCCTCAAAAATTGATTGTCTTTTGTGGTGTGCATTTTATGGCGGAAAGTGCCGCGATTTTCTCGCCTGAAAAAACAGTATTGATCCCCGATCCCAATGCGGGCTGCAGTCTGGCTGCATCAATTGACGCGGATGAACTGAGGAAGTGGAAACGCCGTTATCCAAAGGCGCTTGTCGTCAGTTATGTCAACACAACTGCAGAAGTCAAAGCGGAAAGCGATTATTGCGTCACATCAACAAATGCCGTACAGGTGGTCCAGTCAATTCCTGATGACCGGGAGATTATTTTCCTTCCCGATCTTTTTTTGGGAGATTACGTTGCTCGCAAAACAGGACGGAAGAATTTTTATGTCTATCCTGGCGAGTGCCACGTGCATGCACGGGTCAAAGCACAAGATGTTATAAAGAAATTAGGCAGGTATCCGGCTGCAGAATTTCTGATCCATCCGGAATGCGGGTGTGTCTCGGATTGCATGCATTACGTCGCGACAAAACAGATCCCCGAGGAGAAAACTCATATTCTTTCAACAAGTGGTATGCTCAAGCACGCAAAAGAATCTCCCAAAGATTCGTTTGTTGTTGCGACTGAGACTGGAATTATCCATCAATTAAAAAAGCAAAATCCCAAGAAGAAATTTTATCCATTGAGAAAAGATATGGTATGTGAGTATATGAAGATGATAACAACAGAGAAACTGCTCAATAGTTTGATCAATCTAGAATACGAAGTGAAAGTTGAGAAAGAAATCGCAGACAGGGCAAGGCTTCCGATTGAGCGGATGTTTGCTATTAGTTAACATGAAAAGAATTGACGCAATACAGAAATATTTTCAAAAATCCGGCGAGCTGTCTGTCTCAAAAACATTCTATCGAGATCATATCACCGAACTTTTTCTTTGGATGATACAGGCTGACGCAGTGCATGATGATATCACCTCACAGACACTCGCACTTAAAGGGAAAGGCAGAACAAAAATTGTCAGCAGACAAGAGGGCATTGCAGCAGGGATAGAAGAACTCACCGAGTTGCTTGCCAAACATACCACTTTGGTTTTCAAACCAAAAGTTATCGACGGCGCGCATCTTGTCCAAGATGATGTCCTCGCAGAAGTTTCAGGAGAGAATACAGAAATACTTGCATATGAAAGAACGATTCTAAATATTCTCGGCAGAATGTCCGGCATCGCGACCGGAACGAATAATCTTATTGCTTCTATTAAAAACATTCCGGGAGCTCCTTTCATCGCAACGCTTAGAAAAACACCTCTGATGTTTGTTGATAAAAAAGCTGTAGCAGTCGGCGGGGGATTGACGCACCGGTTGAGTTTGGCTGATGAAATTCTTATAAAAGACAATCATCTCGGCATGCTGCAAAAAGAATTAGGGTTAGAATCTAGTGAAAAGGCAGCAGCAGAAGCAGTGACACGATGTATGCGTTCGGCGATGGATTATTTTGAAATTGAAGTTGATACCCTTTCTCAGGCGAATGCAGTTCTTCATACTTTTACTCGGGAGAATGCAAAACAACAAAAGCCAAAAATGATGGCCATCTTACTTGATAATTTTAAGCCGGCAGCAGCTCAAAACTTTGTAGAGTCTCTGCGGAAACTTCCGATTTATGATCTCGTTCTCATTGAAGCATCGGGGGAAATTAATCAGACCAACCTTACCGATTGGGCAGCAACAGGAGTTGATGTCATTTCTATTGGGGCGCTTACTCATTCTTCAAAGGTATTTAATTATTCGATGGCTTATTAATACCATCGGTGGGTTGCCTCTTGGATCCAAAGCGGCTACAATAGCAGGTATGAAAGGTGTCAAGGCTGTTTTTCCAATTTTTTCAATTTTTCTCTTTCTTTCTATCCTCATCCTTTTCTTTTTTCAAAATCCATTGACTGCAGGTTTGCAAATGATTACCTTGCCGATCCAACAGTGGACGTTCGGTATACGTTCAAAACCAACAGATATACCAGCATCACAGCAGCAGCTCCAAGAAGAAAACAGTCAGCTGCGTGTGCAGCTTGCTCAGATGCAGGAAGTGCAGAAAGATAACCAGGCGCTGCATGACCAATTCCAGACAACGACACCAACGCCTCAAAAATTATTACCAGCGAATGTTGTCGGAACACAACAAAACGCTCTTCTTATTGATAAAGGAGATCAGGACGCCATCCATAAGGGTGATGTCGTAGTGTATAAAAATAATATTGTCGGTAAAGTTGCCAGCACAACACCACATATTTCTCTCGTGACTCTTTTGACCGATCCGTCAACATCTTTTACCGCAGAAACAGTCAAGACTTCCGCATCTGGCATTGTCAAAGCGCAGGACGGAGGAAGCATTGTTCTTGATAATGTCGTTTTGACAGACAAACTCGAGAAAAATGATATTGTCATAACAAAGGGTAATCTCGACATGCAAGGAAATGGATTTCCGCCAGAGCTGATTGTCGGGAAAATTATTTCAATCGACAAACAAGCAAGCAGTCTTTTCCAATCGGCAAAGGTGCAGAGTCTTGTTTCTGTTGGGCAGCTGCGGATGGTGTTTGTGATGACAGGAGCGAATTAATGCTAAAGAGCGCAGATTTTAGATCTTAGAATATCATTTATATGCTTTTCTTTTTACTTTTTCTTTTATTTATTTCCTTATTCCTCGAGGGCACGGTTACTGCGCTGCCCTTAGTCTTCGTTTGTCTTCTTTGTCTGACAATACTTATGAGAAACCCGTTTGTTTTTTCCCTTGCCTTTCTTACGGGCGTTCTGCTGGATGCTTTTGCGCTTCGTCCGATTGGTGGAACGAGTATCTTTTTTCTTGTCTCGATTTTGTTGGTGCTGCTTTACCAGAGGAAATATGAGATCAATACCTATCCGTTTGTTTTCATCGCTTCATTTATTGGATCGATTGTTTATTTGATTGTGTTTGGCTATCAAGCTGTGATAGTTCAAGCAGGTATTTCTTCGGTTTTTTCGGTGCTCATTTATTCAGTAAGCAGAATGACAAGCCGTCAAACCCAGAATGCGAATCTACAATTTAAAGCCTTATAGAGGCTATCGCTGTGGGTTTTGCAGATTCTGTTTACACTCTTATCAATGAAAGTTGGATTTGCATTTGGTGACCACATAAAGACTGAGAAAATAAAGCGGCGGCATTATGAAGAAGATGCGAAACCGCTTCAATTACGCTGGTATTTACTTCCAGTTGTGCTTGTTTTGGTAGGAGCTGTGTTATTCTTCAATCTTTTCTTCATACAAATTGTTCAAGGCAATTATTTTCAGCAATTATCCGACTCAAACCGTATCCGGACCCAAATCATTCCTGCCCAGCGCGGAGTAATTTTTGACCGGAACGGTACACCGCTTGTCTATAACATCCCGGGATTCCGTTTGGTGCAAAATTGTGCAAATGGTGATCCGACGAAATGCAAGACTACGCATCTTTCTCGTGATGAAGCACTGAGTCTCCTTGCCAAAGGCGACAAAAATGTTCAGGTGGACTCGCTTCGGGAATATCCGTACAATGATGAATTAAGCCATGTTATCGGGTATATCGGCCAAATTTCGTTAGATGAAATGGCATCGGGACAATATGCCGGATATCAACCCGATGAGTGGGTGGGTCAAAGCGGCATTGAGCGGGAATATGAGCAGGTATTACATGGTCAGAACGGTAAGGCGCTGATTGAAGTAAACGCGATGGGGCAAAAAGTCCGCTCGCTCGGTCAGACGGATCCGGTGCCGGGACAAAATATCACACTGACAATCGATCAGAAATTGCAGCAGGCAGTCTACCTTGCTGCGAAAGGAATTCAAAAAGGTGCGGTTATTGTATCCAAACCGGACGGTGAAATTCTCGCAATGGTCTCCAAGCCCTCGTATGACCCGAATTTATTTACGCTGGATAATACCTATAAACCTGCGACAGACAGTGCCTATACATCGGTATCGGCAATTCTGACCGATTCGCAAAATCAGCCGCTTTTGGACCGGGCGATAGGCGGACTGTATCCGCCCGGATCGACCTTCAAGATAGTCGCGGCGGCAGCAGGTCTGCAAGATAATATCATAGACCAGAATTATACAGTCGAAGATACCGGAGTACTGAAGGTCGGTGATTTTACATTCGCGAATTGGTATTTCACCGATTACGGACGCAAAGAACCCAAGCCATTGAATGTGATCAGTGCGCTTGCCAGGTCCAATGATATTTTTTTCTACAAACTTGCCGAAAAAATATCTGTTGATAAATTATCCGCATTCGCGCAAAAGATGGGACTTGGAGTACCCCTTGGGATCGATTTGGCAGGAGAGGCTTCGGGAACGGTACCAACAACGCAATGGAAGCAAAAGACGCTCGGTCAGGAATGGTACTTGGGCGATACATACCATTACGGTATCGGTCAGGGGTATTTGCTGACGACACCCCTGCAGGTCAACGCATGGACGCAAATAGTTGCCAATGGTGGCTCGCTGTATGCGCCGCATCTCTTGATGACAAATGATCCGGTCATGAAAGAAAAAGACATTTTGGATGCGAAGACGGTAGATTTGATCCGTCAGGGGATGATTGATGCGTGTAGTACCGGAGGTGTAGCATGGCCGCTCTTTAACTTTGCGGTAAAAAATCCGAAATTATCAATCGACGGGAAGAATATTACACAAGTTTCATCCGTTTCTGCTGATATGCGGCATGTTGCCATTGCCTGCAAAACCGGCACTGCGCAGCATGGGGGAAATGATACATTGCCGCATGCGTGGATTACGCTGTTTGCTCCCGCCTATAAGCCGCAGATTGTCGTAACCGTTCTTGACGAGTCATCAGGTGAAGGCTCCAATATCGCAGGCCCGATAGCAAAGGAAATACTGGAGAACTATTTTGGGAAGTAAATTAGTCCTCTATAGTTATCACCTGATATAATTAAGGTATGAAAAAGTTTGGTCACCGGGGTGCCGGGGGATATGAACCGGAGAATACCTTGGCATCTTTTAAAAAAGCAATCGAGCTGGGCGTTGATGCAATAGAGCTTGATGTGCATTCGTTGAAAGACGGAACGCTGGTAGTCATCCATGACAAGAAAGTCAACAGAACCACAAACGGTTATGGATATATATCGAAAAAAACGATCGAGGAAATAAAATTACTAGATGCCGGAAATGGAGAAAAAATACCGACGCTTCAGGAAGTACTGGATCTCGTGAACAGAAAGGTGCAGGTCAATATTGAATTAAAAGGGAAAAATACCGCATTTCCCGTATCGATATTGATAAATGAATATGTCCGCAAGAAGAACTGGAAGTATAGTGACTTTATGGTTTCTTCTTTTAATCTCCATGAATTACTCGTGTTTAAAAAGTTATTGCCCAAAGTGAGAATCGGCGTACTTATTATAGGAATCATTCTTCAGTTTGATAAATATGTTGCTCTGGGTGCTCACTCAGTCAATATCTGGTCAAAGCTGGTGAGAAAGTCGGCTGTAGAGAAAGCTCACAAGTACGGTTTAAAACTCTTTGCTTACACAGTAAATAATAAAAGTGAAATTGCAAAAATGAAAGATATGGGCGTTGACGGGGTATTCAGCGACTATCCGGATAGGATTTTATAAATTATTTATGGAGATCAGAATTGAACATCTCATTGAAGGTTCAAAAAAAGCAAAAGGCGTTGTCGTCATTATTGATGTTTTCCGTGCATTTTCCACAGCAGCATATATCATGCATAATGGAGCGGAAAAAATTATTCCTGTCGGATCTGTGGAAGAAGCACGCCAGTTAAAAAGAGAAAATCTTGACTATATTTTAATAGGGGAAAGGAATGGAATAAAAATTGAAGGGTTTGACTATGGCAACTCTCCCGCTGAAGTTGAGCATGTTGATTTTTCAAATAAAACGGTAATCCAAACAACATCAGCAGGAACGCAAGGTGTTGTTAACGCAACAGGTGCCGACGAAATAATCCTTGGGAGTTTTGTCTGTCTTCAGGCGATTGTTAATCATATAAAGAAAAAAAATCCACCAGTTGTTACACTCGTAGCGATGGGTGATAATGGGCTAGAAAAAACCGATGAAGATGAGATGTGCGCACAGGCGATAAAAGATCTGCTTCTTGGAAATAAGATAGATTTTGCCAAAGTTATCTCTCATTTGAGAAGCTACAGTCATGGTTTGAAATTTTTTGATACGTTACAGCCGGAATTCCGTGAAGATGATTTTCATTTAGCGCTGGAATATAGTAAATTCGATTTTGTTCTCACAGTGTATAAAGCAAATAATATATTATTTGTCACGAAAGAGGTTTGAGATGAACAATAAGGGAAATATGAAGTTGGAAATTATCGTCGTGAGAGCACCGAGTGTGAAAGATAAAGTAATCTAAATTTAGATTGATTTGGGTACGGTGATTTGTACTCCCAATTCTTTCAGATCCTGTCGTAATTTAGCAGCTGATGTAAAGTGAATGCCTTTAATACCTGCTTTTTCAGCTCCATGGATATTGTGGATATTATCATCGGTAAAGAGGGTTTCAGACGCATCAAACCCGAGCCGATTGAGCATTATTGCAAAGATTTCACTGCTTGGTTTTATATGGCCAACTTCACTTGAAACGACAATTTCATCAAAATATTTTTCAAGATTGTTTTTTTTCAGGATATCACGGAAGAATGCCGATGGAGCATTTGAAAGCAAAGCGACTCGATACTTTTTTCTCAGTTCATTGATAATATCAATTACCTCATAATTCACTTTGGCGTTCGCCTCAAGTTTTTCAAGAGTCATTTCTTCTCCGCTGAGCCGAGTGAGTGTCTGCATGAATTCATCAAATGTAATTTTGCCTGCATCCAGCCGTTGTGTAACTTTATGGAATTCACCGGTACGCACGTATCCGCGTGATTTCAGCCATGCATTATAGGTATCATTTCTGACCACATCAAAAAAATCAAAAATAATCGCTTTTATCATAGGATTATTTATAGCAAATCAATAAGCAAAAGCCAATAAATAGTTCTCCTCAGTCATCTTGCCGCAAAAATGTCATGCATAAGACTGGTACGAGGAAGCGGTTGTGGTCCATAGGTATTCGGGCCGTTTGTTCCCGACCAGAGTGTGACAAAGAAAGTAAAAAGTGTAGCAAGAAGCGCTATTACATTTAAAAGAAGAAACCAGCTGTTTGGTTGAGGATTATATATTCCCGGAATCGGTGTTGTATAAAAAGAAATAAGTGGTACGAAATTAATCATCCATAGCCATCCATTGAGACCCAGATCGTGGAGACGGCGGATCTGCAGGGAAAAAAGATAGGGGACTGAAAGAATGATAAAAAATATCCCGAGTGCTATCCAGAATTCATTGGCAGGTGTTAACAGGAGGGAAGTCAAAGATACCTGCGGAATGATTATCGAGGTTGGATTTGCAGGATTATCAAGTGCCGGCATGGCAAGCGCAGAGGGAGAAAGCATAATGGTGAAAATGACGATCATGAAGCAGATCAGCGGCGGTATGGATAACAATGTCGACCCGATGATATAGTTTTGCCGATTAAGCCGTCCGGAAAATAGTCGAGTGAAGTAGCTTTGTTTAGTTATCATCAGAGTTTGACTTGTCGGAAATTACCTTATCGTTATTTTTTCCTTAAGAGATTGGATCTCTTCTTCCAAATGCGAGAGGGCCTCTTTTGTTTCTTCAGGGGATGTTTCGGGAATAATAACCGGACCATCAAATCTCTTAATTGCATGGAGATCTCCTTCAGGAATATCAAGGCCACCGTGCTGTTTTATGATCCGATTGTTGGTAAGGTCGTTCCAGAGACTGCCTTTTTTAGAGTCTGATTTTTTAACGAGGAGGATTGGTTTGGTGACTTTATTACCCATATAATTATTGTAGCAGATTTTATAAAAACCAAGTATGATGAGATTATGGATGAGCGAAGATATTGGTTGGCGTTGTCTGTATGTAATGGTATCGGGCCGGTGCGGTTTCAGCTGTTACTGCGATATTTCGGATCGGCAAAGCGTGCGTGGGATGCGTCTCTGGGTGAACTCAAGGAGTCGGGGATTGGAGAAAAGCTCGCCCAGGATGTAGAGAATTTTAAAAAGAAGTTTGTTTTGGAGGAGTATGAAGAGCGATTACATCGACTACAGGTTACCTTTTTTACGTTACAAGACGTCGATTATCCAACTCTTTTAAAAAAGATCAAAAAACCACCAGTTGTATTGTATAAAAAGGGAACATATATATTTAACGAAAATGACAACTTAGTTTCTGTTGTCGGAACAAGAAAGATTACAGATTATGGGAAGGAGGTAACAGGACTACTCGTTTCTGACTTAGTTCAAGCGGGTTGTGTTATCGTGTCGGGACTCGCGATAGGAGTGGACGCATGCGCACATCGGGCGACGATTTCAGCAGGAGGCAAGACTATCGCAGTTCTCGGAAGCGGTGTTGATGTGTGTACTCCGCAGGAAAATACAAGTTTGTACAATCAGATTTTGGAAAGTGGAGGTGCTATTGTCTCTGAAACGCCACTTGGAATGATGCCTATGAAAGGCTCTTTTCCCGCACGAAACAGGATAATCGCTGGATTGTCTCTCGGAGTATTGGTTACCGAAGGGGCACAGGATAGCGGAAGCTTGATTACGGCAAAAGATGGATTTGATAACAATCGAAAAGTTTTTGCAGTGCCAGGACCGATCACTTCATCAGTTTCAAGAGGACCGATTGCGCTCATTGCTAACGGTGCGAAAATGGTAACGACAGCCGGAGATATTATCAGCGAATTAAGAATTAATAGTTACAATATCAAGGGTATTAAAGGTATTAGGAGTATCAAAGGCTTAACAAAGGAAGAAACGAAGGTTGTTGATTTATTACAGAATCAGAGATTACATTTTGACGAGATAGTGAAGAAGTCGGGTTTGGATTCCGCCAAACTGGGGACATTGTTGTCACTGATGGAGATGAAAGGAATTGTGAAGAGTTTGGATGCTGGTTTTTTCGGCTTGACAGCAAAAGAATAGAGGAGTATTATTAAAAATAATCAAGAGTGATGGCGAATGGAGAATTGGCTCCGATGACCCATCCAGCAACCCTTCGGTTAGTTTGAAACTTCCGAGATGGGTGCTCCACCCAATCCCTACGGGGGAGGATTAGCCATTGCCAGTTGGCAGATGGAAATACATTACTGAACCTCCTTCCAGGGAGGTTTTTTTATGAAAAAAAAGAGTAAACAATTAACGTTAAAACAGAAAATAGAACGGGGCGAAAAGACTATTTTGTATGAACTGCTACCGTTACCGAAATCATTGCCCGAAGAAGATCTGCATAGTTCTTTTTCACTCTTCTCGGCAACGATCAAACACTTTCCGGTTGATGCGGTGAATATTCCAGAAGTCAGGGAAGAAACAAGAAGCGGTACGCGGGATGCGGCAATTGAAAAATTAGAACCTCGTACTGTGTGTACATATTTACAGAAATATACCGATTGTGAACTTATCATTAACCGGCCAGTTGTATATCTTCCATGGGATGAACAAAAAGAGTGGTTTGAAGAGACACAACAGAAGTTTGGTATTCATAATTTTATTCTCGTCGGCGGAGAATCAAGTAAGGTTACATATCCTGGCTTGTCCGTCATAGAAACGGCGAAAGCACTGGGTACAGCATATCCGAGAGATGTTTTGGGTGGCATAGTAATTCCTACAAGACTACATGAAGAAAAAAGAGTCTTGCGAAAATCCTTATCAGGTGTTACATTCTTTACAACACAAATTATCTATGAGTCGCAGTCAACTAAGCAGTTTTTACAGGATTATTGGGACCTCTGCCGGAAAGAACAGGTGGATCCAAAGATGATCTTTCTAAGTTTTGCTCCGCTTACGACAGCCGCAGATCTCAAGCTTTTGAAGTGGCTTGGTGTTGAAATCCCAAATGAAACACAAGAATTATTGACTACCGGTTGGCTCGGACTCGGTTGGCGGTCGCTGCAGATCTGCCAGGATATTCTTGAAGACATTCTGGGTTTCGTTGAAAAAGGGCATATCGGAATTCCAATCGGTCTGAATGTTGAACATATCAACAGACACAATTACGAATCATCTTTTTCATTGCTTGAAAGACTGACGACACTGTATGAAAAATCTGCCTCTGCAGAAAGGAGACAAGCATTGTATGTCTAAAGTTTCTGCATTTATCCATGGTGTCTATCCGCGGTCACGATCTCTTGCCCAGACAACGCGTGACTTTGACCGCAAGAGAGTTACGGTTTCCGAATTAGAAAAAGAACAAGCAAAAGATAGTGCGGCATTATTGGCAGTGCAGAAAACGGCAAACTTTGCATTTCTTGAAGATGGTAAACTTAACTGGCAGGATATCTTTAGACCGGTTGTTACGGCAACAAGTGGCATGGAAGTTGGTTCACTGACAAGGTGGTTTGATAACAATTCGTTTTACCGACAGCCAATTATTACCGGAAAATTGAAGCTATCGGTAAAGAAGCTTGATGACTATTTTATCAAACCCACTTCCGGTCGGTGGAAAGTGACACTTGCATCGCCATTTACTTTTGCAAAGTTGCTTGACGATACTACGACAACTTCATTTGAAAAAACACTGGCTGCGATAACGAAACTTTATGAAGAATTGTTTATCTATCTTGCAGCAAAGAACGTTTCGTTCATCCAATTGAATGAGCCGTTTATTCCGTATCACAAAGTTAAGAAATCAGAGATAGCGCTTCTCGGGAAAGCATTATTGCAATTGAAAAAAGCCAAAGGGAAAGCGGCCCTTGCAGTGAATGGGTATTTTGGCGATACGACTGATCTCGTAACAGCACTTGCCGGTAATAAGGCAGTGGACGTTCTTGGTATCGATTTTGTTTTTACACCGCTTGCTGCTTTGCCCAAAAAATTGCCACATGCTATTATTGCCGGCGTTGTTGACGGAAGGAATTCGCTTATTGAAGAAAAAACGGTGATTACCCGTTTTGTTACTAATGCAAAAAAGCATTTCGGTGATACCGACATTTATCTGAGTAATAATTCTGATCTGGATTTATTGCCGGAACCTGTCGCAAAAGAAAAAGTACGACTTTTGGGAGACGTTACAAAGAGTTTTAAATAAAATTATGGCATATTTATTGACACATGAAATAGGAAGTCTTGCCAAACCCGAATGGCGGGTGAAGGTCGGTCGTGGCAAGCCATTCACGCAAAGAGATATTGATGACGCGATCTATTGGGGCAAGCGCATCGGGCTCTATCATGAACCGCTTCTTGCGCTTCTTAAGAAAAAGACGCTGACGCAAAAAGAAAAAGAAGAAGTGATGCTCTGGTCATCACGGTATGCGCTGCGGCTTATTGAGCATGCGGGTGTTGATGTTGTCTATGACGGCGAGCAGAACAGAAGTGAGATGTATCAGCATGCGGTGAATCTTTCGGACGGCTTTGTTTTTCGAGGACTTGTTCGATCATTTGATAATAAATACTACCAAAAAGCCGCTTGTGTCAGCAAGCCAAAACTCAAGAAACCCTGGCATGTCGAGGAGTTCCTCAACCTGCAGAAATTGACCAACCGGAAAATAAAAATACCGATTACCGGCGCGTATACAATCGCCGCGTGGTCTTTTGATGAATATTACGCAAAGAATGTGCAGGAACTCGGGAGTGTCAAATCACTTGCATCCCGTGAGAAAGCACGAAGGCAGTTTATCCTTGATGTGGCGCGCAATTTACTCCGGCCGAATATCCAAAAACTTATTGAGAATGGCGCGCAGTGGATACAGATTGATGAGCCTGCAGCAACGACAATTCCATCTGAAGTGCCGCTTTTTGTTGAGTCATTTAATGAATCCGTAAAAGGTCTGAAAGGGGAATTCAGCGTGCATATTTGTTTTTCAGACTATACGCTCCTTTTTCCGCATATTCAGAAGATGGAGCAGTGTAGCCAGTACGATCTGGAACTCTCAAACCGTGATTCAAAAGAACTTGGGACAAAAGAAGGGACTCGTCCGGGGTATGAAATTTTGAAATGGTTCCGAAAGTATAAGATTCCATCACGTATCGGGTTGGGAGTTACCGATATCCATAGTGATTTTATCGAATCACCTGAGCTGATCCGCGACAGGATTCTTTATGCTGTGAATGTCCTTGGTGATCCGGCACTAGTGAATCCTTCTCCTGACTGCGGCTTGCGGACACGGACATGGGATATCGCTCATCAAAAATTGGTCAACCAAACACGCGGCACTCGTCTTGCTGAGCAGTTTATTTAGTGATATAATGTAATTAATCAAGAGAGATGGCGAGAGAATTGGTTCGATGACCCATCCAGCAACCCTTCGGTTAGTTTGAAGCTTCCGAGATGGGTGCTCCACCCAATCCCTACGGGGGAGGATTAGTCCCAACTGCGAGAGCAGAAACGGAAAACAATTTTTTTGTTTAAGACCTCCTTTCCGGGAGGTTTTTTTGTTGTTATGAAAGATAAAACAATAAAGTATCAACTTGCACTCAAGCAAATTGATTCTGTATTGGAAGGTGAGTCACATATCATTGTAAAGATGGCGACGATAAATTGTATTTTGCGGGAAACCTTATCATATTATTTCTGGACAGGATTTTATCTCGTTCACAACGGAGAGCTTATTGTCGGCCCATATCAAGGGACACTTGGCTGTCTGCATATTGCGTTTGGTAAGGGCGTTTGTGGAACGTCGGCACAAGAAAAAAAGACACAGATCGTAAAAGACGTAAACAAATTCCCCGGTCACATTGCCTGTGACAGTAGATCACAATCTGAGATAGTTGTGCCAGTTTTTAATAGTAAGAAAGAATTGATTGCCGTATTTGATGTGGATAGTACCGAGAAAGATTCATTTGATGATGTTGATAAAGAATATCTGGAAAAAATTTTTCATCAGCATTTTGCAGTAAATACGTTAGAGAATTAATTTTATAAAAAATCGTCTCTATTGCGGAGGTTTTTTTTGTTTTAAGAATGGATTTATATGGCTGAACATTCAAAAGCTATTTCAAGCTCGGCATTCGCTTCAGGTGAAGCGAGTAGTATTCATGGTTCTGCAGGCTTGTCTGGATCTGAAAGACAAAAATCTGATGCAAGAACACGAGTACGTCCATCAGTTGCTGTAAGAACAGGGACAGGAGGTAATGTAGGCCGTTCTGTAATGCCACGAGGACTTCATTCAGCATTATCAAGAACTGGAGCGGATGAGACTGTCCAAGTAGATGGATTTCGAAGGGTCACTACTGATCTGGTTGTAGCAGCAACAGCAGAAGTTGGAGTAGATCATGTACACTCATCTATTAAGATAGACTCTCCTTTTGTGCGTGGTCCTTTGGAGGCTATCACTGCATATGGTCCGATAGAGGTAAGAGAAACTGCAGAAGGACATCAGGTATTGTTACTACCGAGCAGAACTGTTTCAGAAGAAAGTTTAGATGTTACGCGGTGGGCAAGAAGAACAGGAATGGGTAATCAGCGACCTGTTTATACAGTCGATGAATTATCTACCGGAGAAAATCCTAAAATAGTTGTTAAAGAGGGAGAAAGAAGGTTTACTACTAGTAGAGCTGATCTTGCCAGAGGACAATATTGGTGGCAGGGGAATAGATCAGGAGTTAAACCTGTGACAATACATGATCCGCTTGTCGAGGTGCAAACATTTTGGGAGGCAGCAATGTTAACAGAGTTACACAGAGATGGGATACCTGTTGAAATTCCTCAAGCGCTCATTGTTAATCCGGATGGGAGAGTTTCATTAGTTGTTGCAAATATTGATGAAGGATATGGGTCATCAAGTGGTCCTTCACTTCCCTCTCTCTTGGAACAAGTCCGTACAGAAACATCACTTCTGCCAGCCGATGATGCTGGAAACGGTTATAATTGTATAATAGACAGAACTGGTGTTAATCGTATCATTGATGTAAATAGGTGGCGATGGCAAGGTAGAACTGACGAAATTGATACTGCAATGATTGCATTAGTTGGAAGTAGCTTACAATAACATAAAGTATACTATAATAACTACCCCCTTGACACACCTTGTATAATGTAGACTACAATCGTAGTTATTATTTGTTAACGCGTTAACGTATTTGAATGAAATACATATGAAAAACTTAGTTATTGTTGAATCACCAACCAAAGCAAAGACAATCTCACGGTTCTTAGGAAAAGATTATGATATCAAATTTTCCATGGGGCATATTATTGATCTTCCCAAAAATAAGTTGGCAATTGATATCGAACATGATTTCGCACCGCAGTATGAAATCATCGAAGATAAAAAAAAGCTGATAGCAGAATTACGAGCTGCGGCCAAAGGAGCTGACGCTATTCTTCTTGCAACCGACCCTGATCGGGAAGGAGAAGCAATATCGGCAAATATCCAAGAGGTGCTGCTTGATAAGAAGATTGGTAAGGATAAATTCAAACGGATTGTCTTTCATGAAATTACTGAAGGCGCGATAAAAGACGCCTTATCACATCCGCGTGGTGTCGATCATAATTTGGTCAGTGCGCAGACAGCCAGACGAGTTCTGGATCGGCTCGTTGGCTATCAGCTGTCGCCGGTTCTATGGAAGAAAGTAAGACGGGGATTATCAGCCGGACGGGTGCAAAGTGTGGCACTCAGACTTTTGGTTGAAAGGGAGCGTGAGATTGAAAAATTCGGCAAAGAGCCGTACTTTACCATTCATGTTATCCTTTCGAATAAAGGACAAGATACGGAATTTGAACTGATTGAAATAAATAAAGAAAAAATAGAAATTAAAAAAACGCTCAATCTTTATGATGGTGAGTATACCTTTGCCAAAACAACAATTGATACTCTGGCAAAGGGAGAGAAAATAGTCATCGATTTGCGTGGTCATACATATATCGTTAGTGATGTCATAACTAGACAGGCAAAAAGGAGTCCGTATCCACCATTTACCACATCAACGCTTCAGCAGCAGGCTGCGCAGCGGTTTGGTTTGCCCGGCAAACGGACCATGAGTCTTGCGCAAAAATTATATGAGGAAGGGTATATTACGTATCACAGAACCGATTCAGTGATCATATCCCAAACAGCGATTGTACAGATCCGTGAATATGTACAAAAGCAATACGGCGACACATATATTCCTCAAGCGCCCCGGTCCTATTTCACCAAACAAAAAAACGCGCAGGAAGCGCATGAAGCCATCCGTCCTACAAAAATTGCCCATATGGCGGATCGGGTCAAAGCGGATTTGGGAGATGCGTACGCGAAATTATATGACATGATCTGGCGGCGTGCAATCGCGTCACAGATGAGCGATGCGCTTGTTGAATCAACGACGGTACTTGTGGATACCCCCAATGATGCCAAGCAAGTCTACCGGTTAAAGGCAAACGGATCAGTTTTGTTATTTGATGGATTCTTAAAACTAACACCACAGGCACTTGAGGATACCCGGCTGCCTAAGTTCACAACCGGTGAGTCATTATCATTCGTTGAGGTGCGTTCTGAAGAACATGAAACAACACCACCGCCGCGGTATAATGACGCATCCCTCATCAAAACCCTTGAAGAAAAAGAAATTGGTAGACCATCAACGTATGCGTCAATTATCTCTACAATTACCGACAGGGGATATGTGGAACGGGTTGAGCGGAAGTTTCTTCCGACTTCTGTCGGCATGGCCGTTAATGATTTTCTCGTCAAGAATTTTGCGACGATTGATGATGTTCCATTTACCGCTTCTATGGAATACGAATTGGATGCAATTGCAAATGGAGAAAAAGACTGGAAGGCAATGATGAAAGATTTTTACAAGCCATTTGAAAAATCGATTGCAGAAGTTGAAAATGCAGAGCGGGTAAAGATCCCTGTTGAAGAAACCGATGAGGTTTGTCCGCAATGTGGTAAAGGTAACCTCGTTGTCCGGACCGGTAGATTCGGAAAGTTTTTTTCATGCAGCACATTTCCCGACTGCAATTTTACCAAACCGTTTGTTGAGGAAACCAATGTGCTTTGTCCGAAAGACAATGGGAAGATCATCATCAAAAAGACCCGAAAAGGCCGCAAGTTTTATGGTTGTTCCAATTATCCCAATTGTAACTTCGCCGCATGGAAGCTTGATGATATCAAAACAAGCGGGGTTGCCGATCCCAAAAAGAAAACAGCTGGGACAAGTTTGAAGGCTACCAAAAAGAGGAATATGGTGAAGAAGGTTGTGCGGAGATCGTATCGTCCTTCGAAATGAGGTTATTTGCGGGTTATACGTGCGTTTATTGTCAGATAGACTCCGATGAAGGCGAGTGTTGTCCCAATCAAGAATCCCGCGGTTATTTGTTCGCCGAGCAGCAGTGATGCCCAGACAAAAGTCGCTGCTGGTTGTAAATAAAGCAGCATAGACGCGATGACCGGAGAGCCGTGTTTGATGGCATACTGATAGAGAAGATAGTATCCTGTAGTCCCCAAGATACCATTATAAAGAGCAGCGATAAGTGCAGCGGAAGTAACATGATGCCACCAAAGCGGATGATACACAATATCACTCACTGCAAAAGGAAGCGTTATGGCAAAGGTGATAAATACAAAAAATGATGTCAGTTGCAGCGGCGTATAGTGGGTATGATACTTTTTTGAAAATACTGTGTATAAAGCCATTGTGATTGCTGCTGCAAAAATAATAAGATTGCCTTGAATATTGCCGGAGAATGGTGAAAAATGTTCAATCTCAGGAAGTATGATGATGACGATTGCACCGAGAAACCCGATGATAAGCCCTGTTATTTTTCTCATGTTGAATACTTCTACCCCAATAAAATAGGAAATAACAGCAACGATAATCGGTACGAAGACATAGATCATCTGTGAAATTGTTGCTGTTGTTAATGCGATGCCGATTGGGGCAAGCATCACATTGCCGGTAAGAAAAAGAGACAGAAAGAGAACTTTATAAAAATGTTTGCTCGTTTTTGGTGCATGCTTAAGAAAAAAGGGGAAAAGCACAAGTGTTGCCCCGGTAAAACGAATCAAATTATAGCTGAACACGGGAATACTTTGTAAAGAAATCTTTGTTGACGGAGCAAGCGCTCCACCGAGAATGATCGCATCGATTATCGTAAAAAGTGCCAGTTGTTTATCACTGAATTTAGATTGCATCAATAGTTCTGATTGTAGCAGATCAGTGGCTATTTTTATAAGCTGTTGTATAATATCTTTATGAAACTGGATGCTAAGAAATTACGTTTAAGCGAACATGACCCGGAAGCGTTGAAGAAGATCAAGCGCAATCCGATCTATATAATAGTAGACAACGTGCTCGACACGTACAATATCGGCGCGATCTTCCGGCTTGCTGATGCTGTCGCTGTTGAGAAAGTTTACCTCTGCGGTGGGACTGAAACGCCGCCGCATCACCGGATAAAAAAGGCTTCAATTAATACGACAGAATGGGTACCGTGGGAGTACAGACCCACTGCTGTTGACGCGATTAACGATTTACGATTGAAGATTAAAGATATTCAAATTATTTCCGTTGAACAAAATGATAGGAGTGTTCCCTATGACACGATTCCCTATACGTTTCCAATGGCACTAATTATTGGTCATGAGACGGATGGGGTTTCCAAAGAAGCTATGGAGGCGTCTGATTATATTGCCGAAATGCCGATGTGGGGAATCAATATTAGTCTCAATGTTATGGTGAGTTTGGGGATTATGCTGTATAAAGTGATGGAGTTTAGAAAAGATTAAAGATTTTATGAATAAGCAAAAAGAACTGGATAAAATCGCTCGAGAAATTGAGAACTGCAAAATTTGTAAAGAACGCAAGAGTGGCATGGCTGTACCGGGAGAAGGCAATTCTGATTCCTCGGTTATTTTTATCGGTGAGGCACCGGGGAAACAAGAAGCAGCGACAGGCCGGCCGTTTATCGGCAGATCAGGACAGCTCCTGAGGAGTCTGATCCGTGGGATTGGTTTACAAGAGGACGACGTCTATATCACCAGTCCGGTGAAATATTTGCCTGACCGCGGAACGCCGACATCACAAGATATCGCGCATGGCAGAATTCATCTGATGAAGCAATTTGCCGTTATTCGACCCAAGGTTGTCATGCTTCTAGGTAGAGTTGCAGCTGAAGGTGTTTTAGAAAAAAAAGTAGCTGTCGCCAAAGAGCATGGACAAATTATTGAAGAAAAAGATGGAATAAAATACTTTTTGACCTTCCATCCTGCTGCGGCTCTCAGGTTTCCAAATAAATATAAACCTCTGCTGCAGGAAGATTTTGAGAAATTAAAAAAATTTCTGCGGTAAAGTTCCAGCTTGACATGAAGCTAAAATAGTCTATAATGTGTAGACAGTATGTAAAGTCTTTCGCCAAGGATTTTTCGAGTTCACCTCGCCTGCGGCGGGGTTTTTTCATCTTTGGGGGCCATTACATATTTTACCCCACTACGCATAAAGCTGCGTGGGGTCTGCAGAGCTTTAGTTTTGCAGAAAGCTCTTTGACAAATTGACAGTACACTTTTCGAGCGCGTTTCACGCGAAAGCGCTCGAAGATCAAGATGTGGTAGGAATTTTTCAGGTTATTCCTAAATCCCCGATTCATCCAAAAGATGATGAAGAGTAAATAAAGAAACCTGAATCCGGAAGTCAATTCTGTAATTTATTACAGAGGATCACTTCTTTTTATTGAGAGTTTGATCCTGGCTCAGGATGAACGCTGGCGGCGTGCCTTAGGCATGCAAGTCGAACGGTTGAGGTCGCAAGACCAAGACAGTGGCAGACGGGTGAGTAACGCGTAGGAATCTACCTCTGGGTAGGGTAT
>DATLSZ010000032.1:0-15257 GCA_035533875.1 Candidatus Acidiferrales bacterium | reverse complement strand
ATGGAAAATGATTTTGTAACAGAAGGATTTAAAAGAGGCGGAGAAATATTCCGTAGTGCAACTGAAACTGCGACTGCATATGGTTCTCATTTGTATGATCGCGTGGAAGGAATAGTTAAAGAATTTATTGGCCGTGAAATTTTAAATCCTTTGGTGAAAAGAGTATTGAAAACAGGTATACAATACCGGAGAATGCGCTTCGTATGAGAGCCTGCGCGTTTGATTTTCATTAAAACCTACAAATAACCTTCAGAATATTGTATAATATCCTCTAACGTCTTTTATGATTTGCCGGGCGCATGGCTCAGTGGTAGAGCGCGTTCCTGATAAGAACGAGGTCCTTGGTTCGATCCCAAGTGCGCCCACAGTTTGCTATTAGCTTTTAGTCGTTGGTCATGTGCTTCTTCTCCATTTTTCCTTAGTATTATTATTGGCATAGTGTCGAGTATTTTGTATACTGGATATATGGCTCGGCAGTATTGGTTCAATGCTAACAAATCAGGATATGGATGGCATCCTGCCAATTGGAAAGGGTGGGTTATCCTTCTCTTATATATTATTTTTCTTGTGCAGTCTTTTTTTCAAGTAGATCTCAAATCGCATTCGGTGAGTGATACATTGATAGGTTTCTTTCCGCGGTTTCTCCTTTTTACCGCGATACTTACGGTAATTACTTATTTGAAAGGGGAGTCAATCACTTGGGGGGCAAAAGGGAAAGACCAGCATAAAATCCCCTAGAAATTTTTTGATCTACTTTGATATAATTCTGTTGTCGGATTTCGACAAATTGACTACTTGATCTTTGTAAGAGTTTTGTTATAATTGTGTCAGAAATGCAAAAAAGAATGTGTTTTTCAGTAGAATTTAAGCTTTGTTTTGTCAGTTAATCTGATAATTATTTAGGTAAGGCTACGCAGGTAGCCTTATTTTTTTATATACTATGCTTACGCTCAGACAAATTAAGAACGATATCCCCGTTATCAACCGTTTTCATATCAAACGATTAAATCGTGCTCCTGTTGTTCCAACTGATGAAGAAATACAGGAAACCGTTGAGTATGTACGGAAGAATACTGTTAGTGCGCGGGAAGGAAGAAAGTGCGTTGATGGGCGGTATCCTCCAGATACTGCTCGCGGAATGCTTGCACGCGCTGGTGGTGACTGTGGATATGTCATGGCACTAATGGCAATCAACAGAAAGAAAAAATTACAATTGGCACCCGAGCAGTGTTTCAATGCCGTATACAATGTCATCAGCCGTAAGATGAATGGAGCTTTTTGTATTCATACCGATCACCACGCGGATCCTGATCATGATGTAACAAATGATCAAATGCATCAGACGCTGATTGGCTGTGGTCACCTTTCTCAGGCAGCTTCATGGGGGATTCGCCATCCTTACGATGTTCAAAGCCGTGATGTTAAGAAAATCATAGCATACGCTCGCAATCTTGCCGATATCAGCGATCGTGTCGAAGTAGTAAATTTGGATGGAGAACATGAAGAACGGGGTGTTTTATTAGTTGACGATGCCAACCATACAGTCAACGCTTGGGACCCTAAATTGCGTGCAATGTATTTTATTTATGATAAAAAGCGTGATGACGCGTTTATGAAAAAATTGGTCAAAGAGATGGATTTACCGGGCGTCACCTTTGAGGACATGAAAAAAGAAGCCGATATCCAACTTCAAGCAACCCTCCATAACCTCGCAAAAGGTCTCCCGATATACACCGTTTCATACAAAAAGAATGTGCCACAAGTAAATTTCCTCGCTACGATCAACTAGCGTTTAGCGTTTAATTTCAATGTCCATAAATCATATTGATAGTTACTTATTGTGTCGGTGTGATGGGGACGTAATTCGCTGCTTGTGAGGCTGTTGCAGATGATGATGAATCTGTGTTGAGCGATTTGCTAATTGTTAACTCTAATCCTTTTGTTCTTTTCAGAATATCTCTACCGGTTGCGATGCGGACTACTGACTTGGGAAGAAATGAGATTGTTGTTGCTTTCTCTGTAGAATAAGGGTTGATACTGATGCTCAGTGTTGCCACTGTCGAAGATGCGTCATTCACGCAATGAGTTGTTTTGGTTGAGCAGCGCAGTGCATACGTTACCCTGCCGGCATCTGGATCTATTTTTTGAAGCGCAACCGTCGGATTGGTGAAAAATGTTCCTGGTGAAACGGTATTTACTGTCACTGTCAATGGATCATACGCAAGTTCAATTTGTGTAAGATCCGGATGAACATCAGGGCTATGGATAATAACAGCGACAATAACTGTTTGCCCTGTATGGACAATTTGTGTATTGGTAGATAACGAGAGGGTAGTATCAGCACTAGTTGAAGATGCAGCATCCGGCTGTATTAATGAACGGATGATTTGGTTTTTTTTGGGCCCGTAAAGGATAAAGAGTAATATCCCAATGACAATGACTAGTATCGTAAGTAGAACGGCTGTGGTTTTGGACATAGAAAAGTATCAAGTATTAAGTATACAAAATTATTTACATTATACGAAATATATTTTTGTTTGTCCCTTTAGATTATAAATAAATTAGTTGTTTTAGTCGCCCGGTTGTGTTGAAATTTCACGAAGGAATAGGTTGTAATCGAACTGATTGACATTGCCGTCATCATTGAGATCGGTCATGACTTTTTTGGTATCATCACAATTTGCTGCAGGTGAGAGATCACTATAACAGTCGAGAATCAGATTATAGTCAAGTATATTCAACTGATTATCATTGTTGACATCTCCTGCAACCAATGCCGCCTGTGGAACTTGGTTGGCCTGATTAGGAGTTAAGTTGAGAATATTGGGAATTCGGCGGACTAAATGAAAATCAGAAGCTACATATACCGAGTAATTTCCTGCGGTTATTTGATGATCAAGATACACATTCCCAGTAAAACTGCCGCTTGAACTGCTGTATTTGATTGTGCCCGATGCAGTCCCTACTAAATTATTATTGATGTCAAAGATCTCAGCATGTGCGTTGCGCGAAGGATGAACTGGTGTTTTATTACTCAATGAAGATTCTGTGGGATTCGCGTTGTCACCACTGTTCCCAATACCATGCAGCAGAATATCAAGCGAGAGTGGTTTCCCATTAGGTTGAGGAGTGGGTGATTCATTAGGCGTCTGAGTCGGTGTTGCAGAAGGAGCAGGTGTGCTTGTAGCAGCCGGTACAGGTGTCTCTGTCGGTACAGGTGTCACTGTCGGAAGTGCACCCTCGTCTCGCGTTTCATCATAGGAAGAGGGATTATTGGCATTTCCGTCGACATGACAGACTGGATCTTCTCCGTCAACGAGTCCGTTTCCATTGTTATCTTTAGAATCAGAACAGGTACTGTTGCCATGCTCGCCGTCTTTGTTAGGGTCATATGAACCCGGGTTATTCGGGTTGCCATCGGTATGGCAAGTTGAATCTGCTCTGTCCGCAGCACCATTTCCATCATTATCTAGGTTATCTGAACAGCGGGGGAGTTTTTTATCTCCAAAATTTTCATCGGTCACAGCTTTGCCGTTGATCATATTGAATGTATATCCTCTGATGTCTGATGGAAGGGTTTGTTTCCATGTTGTGGGGACATCTTGCTTTATCGTATAGGTACCATCACAAAGATGCTGTAGGTTATATCTGCCGTCACTGCTTGTTGAAATAAGCGCCTGCGGTTTGGTGGAATTCAGTGGATATAACCAAAGAAGAACACCTGACATCCCGGGTTCTGGCGGTTCATAAACGCCATTGCCGTTGGCATCATTAAAGACAGTACCGGTGACAGATCCTCCTAAGAGTGTTTTTGAAATTTGACTGTAAATGCCATTTAATTGACTCACGTCCGGACTATAATAATATTGTCCTCCTGTGGCGCTAGCCAATGTTTTTAAGAACGCAGGATCGAAGTTGCTGCCATTGCCCAGCCCAATGGTATAAAAAATAGTGCCATTTGCTTTGTGACCATCTTTCGCAGCCTGCAATGCATATTTTTCACCAAGAGTCTTATTATATGTTCCGCTTTTTTGACCTATATAATTGAGCGCATCACCATCAGTAATGAGAATTACAACATTCTTAACACCTGATCGCTTATGCGCACTGATTTCTTGATTGGTAGTAAGAATTCCGCACTGCATACAGGTTTGATTTCCTGTGTGGGTATCTTCATCGATAGTACTTTTAACACTCGCATAATTTGTCGTAAGACCGCTTCGCAATACAGAACCGATATCAAACGTCACCAGTCCTATTCGGACACCCGATTCCGCAGCTATCAGATCAATAAAATTCTTCGCGGCAGATTTTGCAGCAGATAACTTGGAAGTTGATCCCGCGCTTTCTTTCATGCTATCGGAGGTATCCATAGTGAGCATCACATCACTCGGTGTTTGACCGCAGGTAAGTTGTGATTTATTAATATTGATAGTAACCGGTGTTGTGTTCGCAATGACGTTCTCAGAATACGAAGAATTATTGCTGATCGATAATGCCTGCGTACCGCTGCCAAAACTGATAACTGAGTCTGCATTTGTTGCATTATCACGAGCTTTCAAAGCGAGTGTTCCGATCTTTGTTCTTACTTTGAGTGCTTTTGAAAGATCCGAGCCAATGGACAACGTAGCGGTTACTTTGCCGGGCTGGTCAACAGGGCCTTCGACGATTTGAGTAAATACATTTTGGTCCGGGATGAATCCTCCTGCAGGCTCAAATTTGGTAGAGTCATAAAGCATTTCCAGCTTAACGAATGAGACAGCATTGGCACCGGGATCAAGATAGACATCCAAGGTGAACGTACTGCCTGCCGGAATATGAAGAGCATTGTCTGTCTGTGAAAAACCCGGCTCAAATGAAAGATCTACTGTTTTTTCTGCCCGGCTGCTGGTAATTTGATTCTGCTGAAAAAAGAAAAGAGTGACAGGTAAGATGACAAGAGCCAATAATAAAAAACCGCCAAAAAGCAACTTTTTTTTGCGAAGTAATTCCAAGGTAAATTTCATAAATAACTGCTCTTCTTTAGAATAAAGAAAAGATACACTCTCTGTCAAGGTGCGCCTTGTTTTTATAGAATGGAGACTTATTGCCCAGGTTGGGTAGAGAGTTCTCGTATGAAGAGGTTGTAGTCAATTTGATTAACAGCACCATCATCATTGAGATCGGAATTCGTTTGAGTTGTCGAATCTGCGCAATTCGTGGCGGCAGTCAGATCACTATAGCATCCGAGCAGTAAATTGTAGTCAAGAATATTAAGAACATTATTATTGTCGACGTCGCCGGCTACTAATGCAACAGATGTTATGGTATTGACGGTTCCTGCAGTAATACTCTGTATTTGTTGAATTTGTCTTCGCAGGTGGGTATTTGTTTTCACTTTTATGATATATTGTCCGGTCGGGAATCCTGCCGAGATTGGCACATTACCGGTATAATCACCATTGGTTTGATTATAGGTGAGTGTTCCCGTTCCGCCGGCAATTTGCTGATTGCTTAGGGTAAAGATTTGGATATCTGCACCAATTGTTGTATGTTTTGGATTTTTATTACTGAGCGAGCTCTCAGTTGGATTGGTATTATCTCCGCGGTTACCGATACCATCAAGATAGACAGTCATGCTCATTGTTGTAATTGCCGGAGTAGGTGTGGGTGTTTGTGTTGGTTTTGGTGTAGGTGTAGACGTCGGTTTGGGAGTTGGTGTTGGAGTAGGAGTCGGCGGAGCGATAACATTGCCGAAATCTTTATCCGTAATTGCATTACCAGTGGTTATATTAATTGTATACGAGTTAGGATTGGTTGGTACCGTTTCCATCCAACCAGTTTTAGTGACTTCTTTCAGAGTATACGTACCGTTGCACAATTTCGGTATAATAAATGATCCTGTGCTATCGGTTGTAAATGTTTGAAGCGTTGATGAGCCCTGTTGTAATTGTATTGTCCATCCGGAAAGTTTTTGTTCGCCTGTGTCAAATTGACCGTTTTTATTTGTGTCATTAAAGACAAATCCGCTGATTGATCCCTGTGCGATAATCTGAGAAATTTGGCTGTAAATATCATTCAAGTTATTGGATGAGGGAGGGAAGTAGTATTGACCGCCGGTTGAGGTCGCGAGTTGTTTGAGAAAAGTAGCATTGACATCTTTCCCCAGTCCTATCACAAAAATAAGTGTATCATTGTTTTTATGCGTGTTTTTCGCAGCGGTAAGTGCTGCTTGTTCAGCTACCGATTGGCTTACTTGTTTATTGGTCCCCTCAATATAATTTGCTATACCGTCTGTCAAAAGTACGATGACGTTTTTCACATTACTTCTTTTACCTGAAGTAAGCGCTTTATCCGCCGCATCAATGGCGCATTGGATACAGGTCGTACCGGATGCTTTGAGCTTGTTAATTTGTGTTTTTACACTTGAGAAGTTGCTGGTGAGGAGACTGTCGGTTGTAGCGGTGTTTGCAAAAGAGACAAGTCCTACTTCATTCTTTGAGTTTTTTGCTGTCAGATCAACGAAATTATCTCCGGCAGTAATTGCATTAGACATTTTTGTACCTGTTGTCGAGTCCTTCTCTCCCATACTGCCTGATCTATCGATGATCATCATGGTATTGCTATTTGCTATGCCGCATGTTGCTGCCGCATTTACGGGGGATGATTGTGCTGTTTGTGCATGGCCGCTATATGACTGCTGTTTTTGCAGATTTGAGACGATGAGAGGAATTACAATCAACAGATATGCGACTCCTACGAGTGTTAATGATACTACTTTTCTTTTATCTCGAAACCGTTTCATATACTTTTTCTATAATAACATTACTCCTCACTTGTATGCGGTGAGATGTTATGAAAAAAATCTAATCTCCGTTCTGAACGGAAAGTTCCCGCAAAAAGAGATTATAATCTGTGCTGTTAATAATGCCGTCATCATTTAAGTCTACATCTTCTGGCGGGGAATGTACCTGGCAAGCATTAGCATGGAACGTGGAGTTAGAGTCGTTCATCGGCAATGGATTGAGTTGTCCGTAACCGCAGTCAAGAAGAGCATTGTAGTCAAGGACATTGAGTACATTGTCGTTATTGGTATCTCCTGATACCAGCCGGACAGCTGTGACTTTTGTCACTTGTCCAGACACAATCTGCTGGATGCCGGGGACCAGTTTGCGCAAGTATCTGTTTGTTTGAATTTTAACACTGTATTCGCCTGATTGAACAGTAGGTAAGCCGACAGCGCCGTCAAAAGTACCTGCGTCGCTGCTAAATGTAATTGGCGCCGAACTGCTGGCAACAATTTGATTACTGGTATTAAAGACTTCAACTTTCAGATCACGCTGCGGGTGCAGTGGATTTTTATTGCTTAAGCTGTTGCCTTCAGGATTGGGGTTGTCTCCCGCAGATCCAACACCATCAAGTAACACGCTAAAGTTAATTGCTGTTCCGGTAATCGATGGCACCGGCATTTGTGAAGGACTCGGGCTTCCCGCTCCGCTGATCGAAAGAACCGCTGGTGTGGTTGAAGCAAGAACATTTTGGCTTGCCTGTTCATTGGCGCCTGAAGAGAGTGCTTGGCTGATTGTTCCAAAGGAAATAGTCGTTGTTCCGCCGTTTGTTCCGCCGACTGCCGTGAAATGGAGCGTTGCGACTTTTGTTTTCTTCGTGATTACTTTGGTCGGGTCAGAGCCGATTGAAACAGCCTGTGCTATTGTTCCGGAATTTATGACAGGGCCTTCGACATTGGTAAAGATCGTTGAGTTCAGGTCTACGGGAGTTGATGCGACTAGTTGTACTTTGGTGGGATCATACTTGACCTGGTATTTAATAAACGTGACCATATCGTTGCCGGGATCGACATACAGGTCAAGATCAACATTGCTACCGACACTGGTTTGAATTGGGTTTGTTGCTGAGGAATCCGGGGTGAAGGAAAGAATTGTTGAGCCGCCGGAGGCATGACTTTTGGTCCGTTGCTGTTGCGTAACGAGGGAGAGAGTCAAGGGGATACTGAGAAGAAGCGCAAACAATATTCCTGCAATGATTACTTTTTTTTTGTTGCCTGTATTCATAGTATAAATAATACGCCACATTTATCGTATAGAAGAACTGAGAACGTGTCAAGAAGTGAGTCACTTTGTAGATTTAAGATTTAAGAAGTGTATCTAATTATTTTGTCATAACATAAAGTAAGTCTTTAATCTTTAATCTTAAATCTTTAATCTTAATTCTTGTTCTTTTAATAAAGACGTGCTACACTTTTTCACATGGTTCTCTCTGATCAAGATATCAAAAAAGCGCTTGCTACCAAACGAATCGTCATTAAGCCAACTCCCGATCTTGAGCGCCAGCTCGGTTCCTGCTCCGTAGATCTGCGGTTGGGGAATACATTCCGTGTTTTTGACTACAGTAAATATCCCTATATTGATCCTGCAAAGAAAGATTACAGCAATGAGATAACCAAAGTGATAAAGGTTCCAAAAGACGGAAGTTTTATCATGCAGCCGGGAGATTTTGTTCTGGCAGTTACTCTTGAGCACGTGAAGCTTCCTGCCGATTTAATGGGACGTTTGGAAGGACGGTCCTCACTCGGTCGTCTCGGGTTGGTCGTCCATTCAACCGCGTCGGTCTTTGATCCGGGATGGGATGGCAAGCCAGTTCTGGAACTTGGCAATCTCGGCCGGATGGCAATTAAATTAACTGTGGGTATGCGGATATGCGCGATGACGTTTGAAGAATTATCATCACCCGCAACGATACCTTATACCAGTAAAAAGTTTGCTAAGTATAAATTTCAAAATGCACCGGAAGAAAGCCGGATACACGAGGAGAAATAGCGTATAGAAAATGAGCGTCTAGCGTTTAGAAATAAGTACTAAACGCTCTTTAACTAGACGCTAAACGCTAGATTTATGAAATACCACGTATCTTTTGACATAGATTTCAAGCGCAATAATTCCAAAGGGCAGTATATTGCCATTGAGGGGATTGATGGGAGCGGAAAAACAACACAAGTTGATCGACTTGTGGCAGCATTACAAAAAGAAGGAAAGGAAGTTATCAAGACCCGTGAACCGCGCAAAGGCGTGGGGCTCATCGGTAAATTAATTGAGGATATCTTGCATGGAAAAACAAAAATATCTCCAGTCGCATTCCAATATCTCTTCACTGCCGATCGACAGATGCAGCATCACGAGTTGATCCTGCCGGCACTGAAAGCAGGTAAGGTTGTTGTTTCGGATCGGTGTTTTTGGTCTGCGATACCGTATGGTTTGCTGGATTATGAAGAACAGATCGAGGCAAACAGTATCCAGCAAAAGTTGGTAGCGCAAAGCATCTTGTCGTTTTATCATGAATTTACGATCCCCGATAAAACATTTTATCTGGATGTCGCACTTGATACTGCGATAGAGCGGATTACAAATGGCGACGGTGCGGATGAAATCTATGAGGATAGATCCAAATTAAAGCGCGCTATCGAAGGATATCAATGGCTCTTAAAAGAATTCCCGGATGAGTTCACCGCTATTGACGCGAGTCAGTCGGTGGGAGAAGTTTCGAAGGGAATACGTTCTGTATTAGAGATTAAAGATTGAAGATTAAGGATTAAAGAATTCTTAAATCTTACATCTTAAATCCTAAGTCTAAAATATGGTATTGGGTCCAAAAGAATTACTCAAATTGGTAAAGAAAATAAAGCTTGTCGAGAATTTGAGCGAGCGAGAACTGACCAATCCTGAAGGCGCTGGGTTTGATTTGCGCTTGGGTGAGGTGTTTAAAATTTCAGGAAAAGCATTCCTGGGCGAGACGCATCGACAGACACCTGATATCGAATCGGTAATGGTTTATAACGAAAAGAAAAAACAGACGATCAAAATAAAACCGGGAGAGTATTTTTTGGTTAAAACGATTGAAAAAATAAATTTGCCGATTAATTTGTCTGCTGTTATTTTACCCAGAACAACTACGTTTCGTTCAGGCCTCTTCCTCCGGACAGGACCGATCCAGCCGGGATATTCGGGTGAGTTAACATTCGGTCTGAAAAACGAAGGTCCCATTACCGTCCAAATTGAAATGGGAGCACGATTTGCACACGTCATCTTCCACGAAATAAAAGGCGAAGGAAGCAAATACCGCGGACAGTGGCAAGGCGGAAGAGTTTCAGCTACAAAAAAAGAGAAACAAGTATAGTTTCCTTCTTGATTTATCCGGACAGTTTGCTATATTGGGACATATTATAGATAGTATGCCAAAATTACCTCATCCCGAACAGCAATATCTTGATCTCGCAAAAGAAATTCTCAAAGACGGTATCAAACAAACCGATCGCGGCACAGGCGTTTCGGATTATAGTTTGTTCGGCAGACAAAGCCGCTATGATCTGTCCCAAGGTTTTCCTTTGCTGACTACAAAGAAGGTCTATTGGAAAGGTGTTGTTGAAGAACTCTATTGGTTCTTTTCCGGGCAGACAAATATCAAATATTTAGTCGATAACAATGTCCACATCTGGGATGATTATCCTTACAAAATTTATAAAGAAAAAAATCCAAAGACCAAGTTGACGAAAGACGAGTTTATCACAAAAATAAAAGAAGATAACGCGTTTGCCAAAAAGTGGGGAGAGTTGCCAAAAATTTACGGAGAAATGTGGCGCAAGTGGCCAACACGCAAAAAAGGTAAGACCATCGATCAACTCCAATGGGCAGTTGATGAGCTGCGGGCAGATCCCAATGCCCATAACGCGATCGTCAATTCCTGGAATCCGGAATATCTTTATACGATGGCAGATAAGGAAGATGCTTCACGTTTTCCAATCTGTCACAACATGTACCAGATAAGCAACCGTGACGGCAAGCTTTCACTTATCCTGTATCAAAGAAGCTGCGATCTTTTTTTGGGTGTTCCGTTCAACATTGCAAGTTATTCTCTCCTGGCACTTGTACTTGCAAAGGTTCTGGGACTGGAACCTGGGGAATTCATCCATGATTACGGCGATGTGCATATTTATGAAAATCATATTGCCCAGTTCAAAGAACAATTAACAAGAAAACCGCGTCCGTTTCCGACTGTGAAATTAGTCGGTAAGATAAAAACACTGTCGGATTTTACCCCGGACAAAGTCGTTCTTGAAGACTACGATCCATATCCGACGATCAAAGCAGAACTCACCGTCGCCGGCGGTTACTATGAAGGGAAGAAAAAAAAATGAAGATACCAGTTTCAATTATTGTTGCAATAGATGAAAAACGAGGGATTGGAAAAGATAATCAATTACTTTTTAAGATCTCCGAAGATTTAAAACGGTTTAGAGAGATAACAAAAGGACATGCTGTTATTATGGGAAGAAAGACGTATGAGTCCATTATCTCCTACAATGGCAAGCCTCTTCCGGGACGATTGAATATTGTTTTGAGTCGCGATCCAAACAAAACAGTGAAAGGTGAAATGGATGTTCCTCTCTCTTTTCGAGATAATTGGAAACAAGCGCTCGAAGAAGCAGAGAAATGGGAGAATGCATATTTTTTAGAGGACACGAGAGAAATTTTTATTATTGGTGGAGCACAGATATTTACAATTGCTTTGGAAGAAAATTTAGTTGATAAAATATATCTAACAAAAGTTGACGATGACTATCACGCGGATGCGTTCTTTCCTGACTACGAAAAGTTCGGTTTTACAAATGTTATTGAACAAAAACAGAAAGAATCGGACGGGTATCAATACTCATTTGTAACGCTTGCGAAATAAAACTGGGTATTGCAAAACAGAACAACATAGTTTATATTGATCTCATCAGCCGATGAAGAATTTAAAAAAGACTGATCCACAGATTTACGACCTCGTCAAACTTGAAGAAAAAAGGCAGCGTGACGTACTCGAAATGATCCCTTCTGAGAATTATGCTTCACAAGCAGTTATTGAGGCACTCGGAACAGTACTGACCAATAAATACTCTGAAGGATTTCCAAAGAAACGATATTATCAGGGCAATGCTGTTATTGATCAAGTTGAGATTATCGCTGAAGAACGGGCGAAAAAACTTTTTGGTGTGCCATATGCCAATGTCCAACCATATTCGGGTTCTCCTGCCAACGCGGCAATCCATTTCGCGCTCATGAAACCGGGAGAAAAATTAATGGGACTTAAATTATCCTTCGGTGGCCATTTAACCCACGGTGCTCATCTGAGTTACTCAAGTACCTTCTTCAAATCAGTACAATATGAATTGGGTAAAGACGGCAGTCTTGATTATGATGCCATTGAAAAAATGGCAATGAAAGAGAAGCCCAAAGTCATCATCTGCGGTTTTACTGCATATCCACGGATTATCGATTTCAAACGCTTCGGTCAGATCGCCGATAAAGTCGGTGCATATCTGCATGCTGACATTTCGCATATTACTGGCTTGATAGTAGCAGGAGAGCACCCAAGTCCTGTTCCATACGCGCATGTCATTATGACAACAACACATAAAAGTCTCAGAGGTCCCCGAGGTGCAATAATTTTGGTGACTGAAAAAGGATTGAAAAAAAATCCCGATCTGCCTGTAAGTTTGGAAAGAGCAATTATTCCCGGACTGCAGGGTGGCCCGCATGATAACCAGACAGCTGCAATTGCTGTTTCGCTTCTCGAAGCAAGCAAGCCGTCATTTAAGAAATACGGAGCGCAGATCGTTAAGAACAGCAAAGCACTGGCTGCGGATTTAAATAAATATGGATTTGATCTGGTAAGCGGTGGGTCTGATAATCATTTGATACTTATTGATTTGAAGAACAAAGGCGTAAATGGTGCTGTCGCAGCGCTCGCGCTTGAGATTGCCGGTATTGTCGTCAATAAGAATGGAGTACCGTTTGATACTATGCCGCCTTTTTATCCGTCCGGTATCAGACTGGGAACACCTGCCATAACGACACGCGGCATGAAAGAAAAAGAGATGAAGAAAATTGCAGCATGGATGAATCAGGTTGTTGATGAAGTAAGTGATTTAAGTTTGCCTGCAGATAAAGAAGAACGCCGGGAGGTATGGAGAAAGCACCGAGCTGTAATTACAAAAAATAAAAATCTTATTAAGATCAGTGAAGAAGTAAAAGCCCTTTGTGCTAAGTTCCCTGTAGAGTTTTAGACAACGGAACCAGCGTTCATTTTCTTCAAATCAGATTTTCCTCAATTAAAATTTTTATAACAGATACTATTGTTGATATTGTGTAAAATCGTACTTAAATTACTCGCATCCGTACTGACGAAATAATGAGAACTGATCGGCGCTGAGGCAATTTTTTGTAGCAATGTTTGCAGGTAAGGGAATAGTACCGCGTCACTGTGGTATCTGGGACTATAGACGTTAATCGTATAAACATCGACTCCTAAATTTTTAATTTCATTAGGTATATTGACCGGCACGGTAGGGTCTTGTTCTTGAGCAAAACATCTGAGAGCAGGTGCTGTGTTTGGATCAGCTGCTGTCACGTAACAGTGCCTCGGCTGGTCCGGTGGAACTTCAGGCACACCGTCGGTCATCAGAACAAGATTATATGAGTAACCAGGGTAATCTTCTTCTTTTATTGCTTTGGAGAGTTGTTCATATGCCATTTGCATCGCGTCTTTTGTTCTTGTCCAGCCATCTGGATTCATAAGACCAATAACTTGCTTTACCTGACCTTTAACATCTTTGTAATAATTAAGGGGTACTTCTTCTGTTACATCTTTACTAAAGATATCAACACCGATAACCGACTTGCCTCCCATATTGTTGGTAAAATAGGTAAGCGCGTTTTTTGTATTATCCATTTTTCCAAAGAATTTCATTGATCCGGAAGTATCAATGACAAATAATATCGCGGTATTCTGTCCACAGTTATCAACCTGAAATGTCTCAAGCTGTAAATTCTTTTTTCCGCTCTGAAATCCACCAGTCGGTGTAATGATATGCTGGGCAGGATAATCCGTAGAATTATAATACGGTTCAAGGGTAGGTGGGCCACCGGGACCGTTCGGATCAACAGGGACAAGACTACCTGAAGCAATAAATGCTCCCACAACAACCAATCCCATGACAAAAAGCACAGAGAGAGAGCTGGTACTTGGACGCTTGTTCGGAGGTGGACGCGAACCTTTTTCTAAATCTTTTCTGGGTGCTAGATCTTTTCGAGGAGCGATATCTTTTCTTGGCGCAATATCTTTTCTGGGTTCATCACTCATAAGAAGCATTAATTAATTAGATTACATGGCGCTGCCACCGCTCGAACCGCCACCACCACCGCCGCCACCTTTGTTGTGGGTGACTATACCGTTGGCAATGAAATCATTATATCCTGTGACATCTTTAAGATTGTAAGTTTGTACGTTTCCTGGAATAAATTGCATTGAAACAATTGTGACATACTTACCTGAAGATTCTAAAAGTTTGTCTCCTACATTGAGTTGCGCCACAACCAATTTCGGATTTTCAGCAAGCGTACTCGCCGGGTCAATTGATGCCCAGCCTTTTTCGCTATACAATGGATGTTCACGTGTCAGACCAATTACCGTACCATCGGCAAGTTTGACAGTATAATGGTGATCACGGATGGGGTGATCAGTTGCCAGCACAGTTTCGGCTGCTAATTTTTTATGTACAGTATCGTATCCCATGACCTTATCTCCTGGTTTTATATCTTCGATATTCTTTTTGGTTTTTCCATCAGCTAAGAGAATTTTTGTACCTGCTACGAGACAGGTGCTTCCTCCTCCCTGGCCGCTGCCCCCACCAGTGTTAATTGGAGGTGTAGTAGGCGTCGGAGTAGGTGTCGGTGAAGGAGTTGGTGAAGGTGTCAATGTGATCCCCCCAAAATCTTTCAGCTGTAGATTGGAATGTGTGGATGTGTCTCCGGCTTTTTTTGGAATGACTGGCTGATTTTGGTCGGGGGATGCTGTATTTGGCGAGATATTCCCAAGCATCATATACGCGCCGCCAAGGATAATAGCGAGAAGAAGTACTCCATAAACAGTTCCTGCGTCAATGACACCCTTAAATCGTTTTCCTTTTGTTAGAAGCGTTTTCTTTTTTTTCGGTAGTGTCGGTAGTGAATGTTTCTTTATTTTTTTCATGAAAGTAGGCTTATTCTAGAGTAGCTCTGTCTTTGATCTTCTGTCAAGTGGGAACATCTTGCAGGTTGCATCATGTTACAATTTTATAGTATAATACTTCTATCTTACACATCTGAACTGATTCCCTCTGCGTAAGCAGAATCAGATGGACGTTTAAGGGGACAATTATGAGAACAGTTAGTCTTGAAGAA
>DATLSZ010000031.1:0-65198 GCA_035533875.1 Candidatus Acidiferrales bacterium | reverse complement strand
CCCCGCTTTTTTGAGGCAAAGAAACTAGAATTTAGTACGTCAAATCAATCTAAAAACTGCCTTTTAATAGTCTTTCACAATATAATTATATATAACAAGTGTAGGTAACTGCTGTATACTTAAGATAACCATGTATTCAGGATTGTCCACCTCTCAAGCTAGCATACTCCTTCAAAAAAACGGATATAATGAAATTCCAGAAAAGCATGTCAGCTTGCTTCACAAAATTTTCAAAAATCTCATATCTCCTATTGCTCTCATGCTTCTTCTTGCCTCAGGATTATCATTTGTTCTCGGCAAAACATTTGACGGATACTTCATATTAGTTTTACTTGTTCTCAATATACTCATAACATTGTGGCAGGAAAATAAAGCAGACAGCGCCATAAAAAAGCTCAACGAAACATTGGAACAAAAAACGAAAGTATTCCGAGATAATAAATGGCAAGATATCGCTTCACGCATGCTTGTCATTGGTGATGTCATTAAACTTGCCTCAGGGGAAGTCATTCCTGCTGATGGAAAGATTGTCGAAGCGAATCACGTATCAGCGAATGAATCTGCCCTAACGGGGGAATCTTTACCAAAAGATAAAAAAGTAAACGATACCGTGTCCTCAGGTTCATTTATCGCAAGTGGTATTGCTGTAATTGAAGTTACAGCCACAGGGGCAAAGACTAATTTCGGGAAAACACTCTTCTCAGTTGAGCTGGTTAAGAAAAAGAGCTTACTAGAAAAAGACATCATCAGCATTTCCAGATTTCTCACCGTACTTAGCCTTATTGCAGTCGTCATTTTAACCGTTGTGTTTCTTTTGAAAAAAGCATCTTTTTTAGAACTCCTCACGCTCGATTTAAGCCTTCTTATCGCAGGTATTCCTATCAGTCTACCAACAGTGATGACGCTTATTATTGAATTTGGTGTATTAGCACTTGCGACAAAAAATGTCATTGTTCGTCGTCTTTCTGCTCTTGAGGATTTGGCAAATGTCAACTTTTTACTTACCGATAAAACAGGAACGCTCACAGAAAATAAAATTACTATCCAAGACATCCATGCGTATGATGGTTTCACCAATAACGATGTGTTGAGGTATGCCTCAATGCTTGCGACATCAGAAAGCGACAATCCTATTGATGCGGCAATCATTCAGAAGACAAAAGAATTCAACCTGACTATTGCGGCATTCACCAAAGCTGATTTTATTCCTGCCGATGCGGAAAGAAAACGAAGCACTATTGTTATTAACAAAGACAACAAGGACATGGTTATTTCTGTTGGCGCACCACAGATTATTGCAAGGCTTTGCATACAGGATAAACCGACGCTGGAAAAGTTTAATAAAGAAGTTGATACTCTGGCACATAACGGGGACCGAACTCTTGCTATTGCTCTTGCTGTAAATAGCAAAGAAGAAAAGCAAATGAAGATGGTAGGGTTACTTGCCTTGTCGGATACGTTACGCCCAGACGCCAAATCTGTCGTACAATTTTTGAAAGAAAACGGTATTGGCGTTGCGATGGTAACAGGAGATAACAGAGCCATTGCAGAAAATATTGCCAAACAACTTGCTCTTACTGATGGCAAGATTGTCACAAAAGAAGTATTGGATAAAACCAACTGGGACACCGTCAATGTCACATTTTTCCAAAGTACCGGAGCGTTTGCCGAGATATTGCCGGAAGATAAATTCAGACTTGTCCAACAAGCAAAGAAGTTTTTTATTGTCGCTTCCAATGGTGATGGCATCAATGATTTGCCAGCACTGAAAGCAGCAAATGTCGGCATAGCCGTTAAAAATGCTGTGACAGCGCTTAAAGCCACAGCAGACATAGTTCTGTTATCGGACGGCATCAGCGTTATTCGGGACGCTATTATTGAAAGCCGAAAGATATTTGAGCGCATTTATACCTACTCACTTTACCGCATCTCAGAAAGCCTCAGGCTTATTATTACCATTGCTGTTTTGGGTATTTTGTATGGTGTGTATCCTATGACAGCGTTGCAAATTATCCTCATAGCACTTCTTAATGATATTCCAATTATTTCTCTTGCTTATGATAATGTCAAAATTACCAACAGTCCATCAAAGATAGATGTAAAAAAGCGGTTTACTTTGAGTTCACTTTTTGGAATGGTTGGCGTTGTAAATAGTCTTCTCTTATTTTTTATTGTACGAAATATCTGGCATCTGGATTGGACAGTTATTCAGACTATGTACTTCTTAAAACTTACCGTCTCAGGACACATGCTTATTTATGTGGCACACACGAAACAAAGGTGGTGGAAATTTCTGCCAAGTAAACAAGTCATTTGGGCAACATCAATAACACAGCTTATTGCCACTGGATTGGCATTTACTGGTTTTCTGATGTCGGGTAGATTAACACTTGGGGAGATAGGGTTTGTGTGGATTTGGACATTTTTATGGATGCAGATAAGCGAAGTAATGAAAGTTATACAACAAAAGCAAGGTAATATTTCTTGACAGGATATTTTAATATAACTACTTATTTTTTATTTTAGCATCTATAACAATTAAACCATCGAGAAGTTCTATATTCCGTTTTGCCAATTTTGCATAGTCAGGCTCATGCGTTACCATGATGATTGTTAATTTTTCCTCCCTATTTAACTTCAAAAAAATATCAAGCACTGTTTTGGAAGAAGTGGTATCAAGATTTGCTGTTGGTTCATCTGCAAAAAGTATTTTTGGATGATTAATCAACGCGTGTGCAAAAGCGACTCGTTGTTGTTGTCCTCCTGATAATTCATTTGGATAATAATGCAATCTGTCTTCAAGACCGACAAGGGTTAAAAGTTTTTCTGCATGTTCTTTGTGTCCGTCACTCTCACTATCAAGTGCCACTGCAGCACAAAGCGGTGATGAGGTTATGCAAGTAGTTGCTTTCAAAGCAGCCGGTCAGTAAAGCTTCATTTTTTTACGTCAGAGGAATTAGTTTTGAAGTAGTATTTATTATTTTCCCTTTTGTTACCTCATAACAGCTGTTCCTTGCAAACGTTTGTGAGCATTATATATACATCAACAAGTATGTGATGCGAATCATATACATATGAGCTTGATTTTTATATACTACTATTCGTATACATCCAAAGGAATGTATGTAATATAGAAGCGTGAGTGAAGTACGGTGAGTTCTATTACATACCATTACTTTTTATTCTTCTTATATTTATCGTTTCTACTGTTTTTGGGATGGGATGGTTTTGTTTGGGTTGGTATACACGAGAGGCGAGAGAAATAAATAAAAATTGACACTTTATTGATCTTAAAAAATAGTGCTAAAGAATCTTCGTATTCTTAAGACAGAGGAATTAGTTAAACATTCTTCTTCAACTGCCAATAAAATTTCTTATTTGTGGTACAATATATTTTGATATGAGGCCTGCGAATCTGCAAACGAAAATACTTTTAGACAGTGGCGATCCGAAGGAGACTCGTGAGTTATTATCGATACTTGGTTTTTTGGACGGACAGACCACCAATCCTTCTCTAATTGCGAAAAATCCTCAGGCGCAGGAACGATTAGCAAATGGGAAAAAGTTCTCAAAAGAAGAGGTTATGTCATTCTATAAAGATGTCGTGAGCGAGATCTCCGCAATGATCCCTGATGGTTCAGTTTCAATAGAAGTCGATGCCAATGCACAGTCCGATGCAGATGAATTATTTGCTCAAGGAAAAGACATGTATACCTGGATTCCCAATGCACATATTAAATATCCGACAACTGCGGCAGGACTTGAGGCTGCAGAGCGGGCTATACAAGAAGGTATTCGTGTCAATATGACACTTGTTTTTAGTCAGGAGCAGGCAGCTGCCGTCTATGCTGCAACACACAAAACGCAATCTCAATCTCTTTCAGGACTTAAGAACGTTTTTGTTTCACCGTTTATCGGGCGACTTGATGACAGAGGAGAGAACGGGATGGATCTTATTAGAAATTTAATGCAGATGTATCAGGATTCGGATCATCATGTGGCTGTTTTGGCGGCAAGTATCCGTACCTATGAACATTTGATGGCTTGTTTTGCCTATGGGACAGATATGGTGACTGCGCCGTTGAAAATTTATATAGAATGGGCTGAAAAAGGCATGCCGGTTCCTGATACACAGTTTGAATATAAATCTGATAATCTTACCCCAATTATGTATACATCCTTAGATTTGTCAAAAGATTGGAGCACATTCGATATCTCACATCAGCTCACAGATAAAGGCCTGCAGAAATTTTCAGAAGACTGGAATAATCTGGCAGAATAACTTCACTCACCACATTTACGTTTTTTTGGTTTTCAATAACAATTATTCCAGAAACCCTTTTTTATAAAAGAAATTAGTTGCCAATTATAAAAACTGTATTGACATGATTATCACGGTATGCTCTACTATAATAGTTGACAATATGGAACAAAATTTTGAGAGTACTCCTCCGCCTTCGTTTTCTACACCTCATTCCAATGACCATTCTTATGAACCGATAAAATCGATTGGTCCGAAAAAATCATTATTCACCAAATTGTCTATGCTTGGTGGAGTAGTCTTATTAATAACACTTTTTGTCACTGTTAACGGGGCATTACAACAACACAATGCAGCCAGTCATGCATCGTATTCAGGAATTGTATCAGGTAATGTCTATCGGTTTTTAAATAAGTGTAGTGGTCAGACACTTGATGTAAGCGATAACTCGATGAAAGATGGTGCACCTATCATCCAATGGCCGTGGACAGATAATGGTTGGAATAAAGATAGAAGATGGGAGATTACTCAGTTAAGTGATGGAAATTATACAATTCGACCAATGAGTAGTTTTATGTATTTATCTCTTGAAAAAAATGTTCCGCAGCAAGGAATACCTATTATACAACGAAATCTTACTTCTCCGTCGCTAAGTGAAGAGTGGGAGATTGTGCCTTCTTCAAATGGTAATAATACTTATACGGTGATTAATAAGAAGAGCGGAATGGCAATTGGTATTACATCTTGTACCCAAGGCAGGGGAGCGCCTATAGAGCAGTGGCAGGATGACGGATCTTCGCGGTTACGGTGGGTAATAGAACAAAAAGAAGGAACACCATCCCCTTCACAGACTACAGCTGAAACTCCCACGCCTACTTGTACCCCTCGACCTGCCTGTAAGCCTGGTTTCTGTACTTTACCCGTTGCACCGCTAGGTGGATGGTGCTCGTCGCAACCGTTACCTCAAATAACAGTTCAGCCTACTGCGCAAACAAAATATTGGGTAATAGAACAAAATGCTGCAACTGCGTTGAATGCAACGCCTGTCGGCTCACATTTTATACAGTCGATAAATACACCAAAAACATATGAGGTTATTATTAAAGGACAATCTGGTGTTGATCCATTACCAAACGCAACTCATGTTGAAAGTTTTCAGAGTTACCAAGAAATAATGAATGCTTTTGCACAAAATCAAATACCAGCAAATATAAAAGTGATACTTTATGATAACGAGAATTGGGCAGGAACACCTCCTGATGAACAACAACATCCCTTTACATATGTTCCTCAAGCAGAACAGTTGGTACATCAGCATGGGTTACTCTTTATGAATTCGCCTGCAGCAGATCTTTCAAATGTACTTGAACCTTCCGCTCCCGATAAATATACTGGGTATCTTCAAGCACAAATAGCGAGTTTGGCGCAATATTCTGATATATTTGATATACATGCAGAAAATGCACCTTCGTCAGCTGAATATTATCAATTTGCACAACAAGTTATATTTTTAGCACGAAGTGCAAACAATAAAGCTATTATATTATTGGAAATTAGAGCAAAAACAAATGGACTAACTTCTCAAGATTTAATAGATGAGATAAACCGTACTTTCAGTACAACTGATGGATATTGGTTTGAAATTAGTCCTGACAGTTCAGGGAATTTAACGACAAGTGTAAATATAGCAGTTCCAGTAATTCAATCAATGTCTACGTATTAAGCTTTTAGTGATAACGCGAAAATTGGTAATTGTATTTAGTGTAGTTTTTACGAACGCAATATTCGGGTTGACAGGATAGGATTTTTTATGGTTTAATTTTACTATGTTCGGTATTCTGCTCGCCTGCCTTCATTTTTTAACTCTTTATTTTGCTTCTCCTTTCCCTTTTCTTATATCCGCCAATACTGTGAAAATTACTCCTACCCCCACTATTGCTATATCGGTTACACCTACCGATACCCCTATACCGACAAGTGAGATTACTACCCCTACGGTAATACCAACAGCTACCCCAACTCCGACGATGACATTGACACCGACACCAACCGCTACAGCAGCCCCCACACCAACAACTTCATTTACGCCCACTCCAACCCCAACTCCAAATGATACGCCGACACCAACCGATGAGCTTACACCAACAGCTTCGCCAACCGCCATGCCATCACCAACGCCAACTAATACTATTACACCAACCGCTATACCCGCTCCTTCTGTAATGGATACCCCTACGCCGACTCTTACAATAACGCCAACAGCTACCCCAACACCGACGATGACATTGACACCGACACCAACTGCTACCCCCACACCGACAATGACTTTGACTCCCACACCTACAGCAACCGCTACGCCGACTCCAACAACTATTCCTACCCCCACACCGACAATTACAAAAGTAGGCAATGATATCTCTTATCCCCAATGCGGGAATACATTCCCGACAGGACAGGGGTTTGGCATTGTTGGCATTAATGGCGGAATTGCCACGACTACCAATCCATGTCTCAGCACTGAATTATTGTGGGCAGGGCAATCACTTGGTACAGCAAATCAGGCCAAGGTTCAATTGTACGTTAATACAGGCAATCCGGGATTGTTAGGGACATGGCCGGTAAATAATACAGATCCATTGGGTGATACATCACCAAATCCATATGGTACATGTGACGGAACCGACTCAACTGCTTGTGCATGGCAGTATGGGTGGAATCGTGCGGTTGCAGATGTACAGCAAAAATTCATTCCTGCCGCAATAGCAGCAGGAGTAGATGCGATACCATCAGATTATCCATGGTGGCTTGATGTTGAGACGACAAACAGTTGGGACTCCGGCTCGAGTGATGCGTTGAATAGAAACCGTGTTGATCTGGAAGCAATGGTTACATATTTCCAGTCAAAAGGGATAGTGGTTGGTATCTACTCGACAAATTTTCAGTGGGGAACAATCGTAGGGTCTGTCCCATCAAACAGCAATCTTAACGGTTTACGAAATTGGCGGCCAGGTGCAACGGATCTCAGCAGCGCACAATCGAATTGTTCTTTAACTCCACTTACAACCGGCGGATTTGTAGTCATGACGCAATACTCCACAAATTTTGACTACGACTATTCTTGTCTCTAAATTGAGATAGTATTACTTCGACTCCGGTGTTACAATTCCTGTGTCATCATCAAAATTGACCAGATATTTTTGAGGAAGATTTGTGTTTATATCTTTTGTCTGCAGCTCCAACGTTTGGGTATCAATCCATGTCGCGCTCAGGACATTCATATTCGGATATAGACCAGTTGAGTGAAGATAATAGTTTCCATTGGTAAATTTTCCATCCGTTTTAAGAAAAATCACATCCCGTCTGTTTGAATAATCGATAAACACAAAAAGAAATTTATTTGTCGGTGACCAGTTTTCCGGCTGGATTTTTTCAAAGGTAATATCTGATTCATTCACTCCAAAAATTTCCCTGATTGACCCATCAACAGAGCTTTTAATAACAAATCTTTGCAGTGAATTATCTGAGGTACCAGCTTCCCTGAAAATTTTATCCTGGGTAACTGTTTTGGCTGATTTCGGTGATGAGGAAGAGTCTACTATTGTATATGATGGACTGTTTGCTATTTGCGGAGTTTTTTGCATTTTGGGACTTGGAGAGAGTGTCTGTCTCCTGCCAAAAAATACAGTGCCGATAATAATAAGGATAATAGTAAGAATTATTCCAAAAATAAAAAAAAATATTTTTCTTGTCATAAACTCTTAAGAACAAAGAATATCAAGCCTCGACGAATAGCATTGACAAATAGTTCAGGTATTCCTATTCTGAGAATACATGAAAAGAAAAAAGTTGAAAAGACCTCATTATATCGTCGCATTTTTTGTCCTCATGTTAAGTTTGATTATAATTATTTTATTTACAAATCCTCAGCAGCAAACAAACCAAAATGACACAACCTACAATGCAAGTGCAGCAGGTTCAGTCGCGTGGCAGCAATTTGATGGTAACGCAGAAAAAAGCGGAATCAGCAATGATCCATATATCAATAGATCAACACTGTCATCATTGCGAAAGGTCTGGCAGGCGCCGGTTTCATCAGATGGTTCACCTGTGTATCTTTCTGGAGTATCAACAGGGCAGGGGGTAAAAAATCTTGTCTTTGTGACAACAAAAAATGGCGGACTGGTTGCTATTGATGATGCATCAGGCAAGCAGGTCTGGAGTGTGTCGACATCAGGAGGTGGAGGGATTACCACAAGCTCTCCGGCAATCGATCCTGGCGATCAGTTTATTTACAATTATGGAAAAGATGGAAAAGTGCATAAATATCGTGTTGGCACTGGTATAGAAGATACCTCAGGCGGCTGGCCACTCACTGCAACGGTTATCCCAAATGTTGAAAAAGGATCATCAGCCCTTGCTATTGGAAACGGCCGTTTATATGTGGCTATCAGTGCTTACGTCGGAGATGCAGGACAATATGTGGGCCATATTGTCTCGAAAAATCTGTCAACCGGTGCAGTCACAGTTTTTAATACGTTATGTACCAATAATAAATCATTACTAAGCGGAAATTGTTCTAATCATCAATCCGGAGTATGGGCAAGGCCCGGTACTGTAGTTGATGTGAATACCGGCAATGTATTTATTTCTAGTGGAAACGGCATATATGCGCCTCCAAATAATTTGGGTGACTCAATTGTTGAGCTTAATTCAGACCTTTCTAAAATTATTGATACATACACCCCAACAAATTTCCAACAATTGCAGGACGATGATGCAGATCTTGGAAGTGCCGTTGTTGGGATAATTCCGGGTTTGGAACTGGGTATTCAGGGAGGGAAAGATAATAAAGTACGCGTTCTCAATCTTAAAAATCTTTCCGGGAAAGGCGGTCCGGATCATACTGGTGGTGAATTACAGACACTTTCCGTTAACTGTAATATTTTTTCTCATCCAATTTCCTGGGCAGACAGCAGCAATACTACATGGGTTTTTGTGACTGATATGTGTAACAATCTCTACGCTTACAAAGTTTCAAATAATCGTTTACAGCAAGTCTATACAAAAAACGGTACAGGGAATACCTCCCCACTTATGGTGAATGGCATTCTGTTCACGCAATCAAACGGAGCAGTTAAAGCGATTGATCCTACGAAGGGGACGATATTATGGACTGGGCAAATCGGTAGTATGCATTGGCAAAGCCCGGCAGTTGTTAACGGACATATTTTTGCACTTGATAATAATAATTTAACAGCATTTGCAGTTCCAAATAATACGCCAACAGTTGCGAAAGCAACTCCTGGAAATCCCATACCCTCCAACTTTGTCTGTCTTGGTTCGTGTCCATCTCCATCACCTACAAAGAAAATTTCGACTACCCCATCTGATAATCCTTCAGTAAGTTCAGTGCCAGGTAGCCCTTCAGGAGTACAGTTTCCGTCAATCACGATTAATCCGTGTACAACAACACAAGCAAAATCCTTGAATTCGCAAAATATTGGAAAAATTCAATCGTATCATTACAAACATCATGCAGCAACGAAGAGGGGAATTTTACAACAGTTTATTCAATTACTCCTGCTCATTCTGCAGTTGCTATTCCAGCAATTGGGTGTCAATTTCCCAGTTACCACGACACCCTGTCCTCAACCTACTAATACTACCCATCCAACATCGGGTGCATCCACCTCACCTATACCAGTAACAAATTCTGCGACCAAACCGACTATAGTGCAAACAGTACCCTCCGGGACCCAAGTAGGAACAAATACTGCAGCTTGTCCCAACGTGGTTGATCCTGCCTATTTCTATCCACCATCTTATTGGCCTGAATTATTGAGTAGTAAAGATATGCCTTCAACCGTCGGCTTTATTTTTAATCCAGCCTCCGGTCCAGGAACGAATGTCGATCAGAATCTTTTAGCGCAGGTGCAAAAAGCAAAGGCAGCAAAAATGAGCATGTATGCATATGTAGATACAGCGTATGGGAAAAAGAGTATCTCATCTGTAGAGACAGCTGTTGCAGGTTACAAAAAATTATATGGCCTGACAAGTATTATGTTTGATGAAATGTCTTCAAATGCAACTGGGCTTTCTTACTATCAGACTCTTATTAATTATGTACACAATAGCGCAACCGGTTCAAAAGTTATTCTCAATCCAGGGACGTATCCTGATCAGGCATATATGAATTTAGATGCGACATTTAATGTTTTTGAAGGGCCTTATACAAGTTTCGTAAATGATAGCGTGCCAGGCTATGTTAAGACCACTGCTGCCAGTAAAATGTCGGTAGTTGTCTATGCAACCTCTGCGAATAACGTAACATCGGCTCTTAATCTTGCAAAACAGCGAAATGCAGGAACTGTATATATTACTGACAATTCCAACAGTGGTAACCCCTACAATACCTTACCAGCGTATTGGTCTACTGAGCTCAATCAAATTACTGCAAACTGCATCAAATAAACTATAAACATAAAGCGCGTTTCTCTGGTATAATCTACGCACGCTTATGTGGTGGAAAATTTATTTTTGGATTATAGTCATTCTTGACTGTTTATCAATCTTAAGTCTCTTTGATCATGCCAAACAAAATATTTTTCTTCATTGTTTTTTAATTCTCGCCACTGTTCCTGCGCTGTTTGGATTATATTCGTACGCATTTAAAAAACATAATCTTTCAAAAACGATATGGAAATATGTTTTTTTATACTATCTTATTTTCGACGCAGTATATTTTCTGATTGGTTTTTTGCCTCCAGCATATCTCAAATACGTAGCGTATTTATTGGTGTATCCAGATTATTCAGTGCCTGATGCACTGATTGATACCGCGATAGATATTCCGTTTCTTTATGCACTTTTCAAACTATCCAAAGGAGAATTATATGAACCAAAAGCAAAAAAGAAAACGAAAAAAAATACCAGATTTCATTGGGGGATGATACAAATGGCATTGTGGGGATATTCAAGTATTCTTACATTTTGCTTTTTTGTCTTAGCTTTTTTCCCGCAAGGTGACGCTGTTGATACAAAACAGTCTGTTAACCCATTTTTCATCATGATGGTTTCGCCATTGCTCATTTTTTGGCTGTGGGTGCTTTTAGGGTTTAAACAATACAAGTGGAATTGGTGGAGAACGACGCTTATTGCAAACGCAATCCTCTACAGCGGATCAATCATGTTCGGAATGATTTTTCCGCAACCGCAGTCGGAGACAACCGGTTTTGACATTATTAGTGTCTTACAATTATGTATACTTTTGGTGAGCTATTATGTGTTTGGGAAAGAACAGTTCCTTTATTCTGACAAAGAAAGCTAAGAGCTAATGATTCTCACAGAATTCATACTTTTCTTGCTATTGACAATTTTTGCCCGTCTGTGTTGTAATGAGTATAAGTTAAATTTCTATATATGTTGGGAACGCTGTCTAAGTTATTGAAAAAATCATATCAAAAAGGTTTTACGCTTATTGAGCTTCTTGTCGTACTCGGAATTCTCGGCATATTGGCTGCTGCTCTCCTTGCAGCTATCAATCCTGTTGAACAGCTCAATAAGGCTCAGGATACAAGTCTTAAAAATACTGCCTCAGAATTTATCAGCTCAACGGTTCAATATTACTCCGCTCATAATGAGCTCCCATGGACGAGCAGTGGGTGCTACTCGGGTGGCACAACGTTTTCAGCAGTATCCCTAACAAGCTTAAAAGGGTGTCTCTCGAATGTTCTTATTCCAGAGGGTGAGTTAAAGAGTTCATTTATTAATGCATCAAACTTAGGTAAAATTTATGTTACCAATACTACCGGAGATGCCAACGATACCATGGCATGCTTTCTGCCGCAATCACATGCGCAGCAAGTCGATTCAAATACAAAATATGTCGATGATGCTGGCTCAACGACAGGGAATTCAAGTTGTATCTCACAAGGCGGGTCAACGAAATGCTACTGGTGTGCACAATAAACCTCCATTTATTCTCTAGATATATCGTTTTTAGAAAACTCGGAATACTCGGATTATCAGAAAGTCAGATTTTCAGAATATCAGAGCTTCTCTTGAATTAGCTTTGTTTTTCAACTACAATTAGACCTATGCTAAAATCCGTATCTCCAAAAGTTGATTTTGCAAAAGTAGAAGAGGAAATCACCAAGTATTGGAAGAAAAATAAAACATTTGAAAAGTCCGTTGAAAAAGACGCACCGAATGGTGATTGGACATTTCTTGATGGGCCGCCGTTTGTGACCGGGATGCCGCATTATGGATCGCTTCTTTCAAGTCTTCCAAAAGATGTTTTCGGTCGATATTGGACGATGAAAGGCTATCGAGTTCGTCGTGTCTGGGGCTGGGATGGACATGGATTGCCGATTGAAAATAAGGTTGAAAATGAGCTTGAAATCGCACGCAAAAAAGATATTGAAGAAGTAGTCGGTATTAAAAAATTTATTGATGAATGCAAGCATTATGTCAATATTATTTCATCTGATTGGGAATGGTATGTTGACCGTATTGGCCGCTGGGTAGATTTCAAAAATGCTTACAAAACGTGGGATACACCCTATATGGAATCGGTCATGTGGGTATTCAAGCAGATGTACGATAAGGATTATATCTATAAAGGATTGAAAGTTTCTCTCTATTGTCCCCATTGCGCCACACCGATTTCTAATTTTGAAGTTGCTATGGACGCTGATAATTATAAAGAGATCGAAGAAGATGGGACAACATATAAATATAAAGTTATTAATGAAGCTAATACATATTTTTTAGCTTGGTCAACAACACCATGGAATAAGATTGTTACCCCAGCACTTGCGGTCAATCCGAAATTTATTTATGTCAAAGTACAGCAAGAAGACGAGTTTTATATCTTGGCAAAGTCGACAGTAAAAGAGTTGGGTAACAAAAGGCCATATAAGATTGTTCAGGAATATAAAGGATCAGAGTTGGTAGGGAAAGCTTTTGAGCCTCATTATGACTATTATAAAGACAAGATCAAAGATGGAGAAAAAGCATTTGTCGTCGTCCCTGGTGATTTTGTCACTGATGATGAAGGAACTGGCATTGTGACAATTGCAGCTTATGGTGAAGAGGATTTGAAAGTCATGCAGGAGCATAATATTCATATTGAGCTGCATGTAGATGAAGAAGGGCAAATCAAATCCGATGTCCCGCAATTCGGCGGCTTGTATTATCTCAAAGCGAACAAGGTCGTTGACGAGGATCTTACAAAACGAGGATTAGTTTACGAAAACGAAAAGCGTCCACATCGTGTACCTCTCTGCTGGAGATGTCATACGCGATTGTACTATGCGCCGATTACCGCATGGTATGTCAATGTCCAGAAGCTCAAAAAACAGATGAAAGAGACCAATGAATTGGTCAATTGGTTCCCCAAGCATTTCAAACATGGTCGTTTCTTGAAAAGTTTGGAAAATGCACCTGATTGGAATATCTCACGCAACCGCTACTGGGGGAGTCCTGTGCCCGTATGGGAATGTGAATGTGGTGAACGATTCGTTCCCGGATCGATTAAGGAATTGGAAGAGAAATCAGGGCAAAAGATAGTAGAATTGCATAAGCCTGATATTGATGAAGTGATTGTAACATGTGATAAGTGCGGCAAGAAGGCGCATAGAGTACCGGAAGTTTTGGACAGCTGGATTGAAGCAGGATCAGCGTCATTTGGTGAACGGCATTATCCATTTGGGAAACAGCCGCCTCTTGAGAGTTTTTATCCGCCTGACTTTATCGGTGAATATACAGGGCAAATCCGTGCATGGTTTTATGTATTGCACGTGATCGCAAATGCGTTGGAGCTCAATCCTGACAGGAAAAATATTCTTGCCCGAAATGTACTGGTTGAGGGAGTCATTCTTGGATCAGATGGGCGGAAGATGAGTAAGAATTTTAAAAATTATCCTGATCCGAGAGAAATGCTTGAGAAATACGGAGGCGACGCACTGCGCTTGTACCTTCTTGGCAGTCCTGTGATGCATGGGGAAGATATTCTTATTTCCGAAGAACAGTACAAAATGCAAGTTCGTTCCACAATGCTTATATTATGGAATGTCTATAATTTTTTTGTCAGTAACGCGCTTCTTGATGGCTGGGATAATAAGAAAGGTTCAAATAAGGAAAGTAATAATATACTAGATCAATGGATTTTGGCACGATTGCATGAGACAACGAGGATGGTTACTGTAACGCTTGATGGTTATGATACGGTTTCCGCGATTGATGCGATAAAAGTATTTGTTGATGATTTATCGACTTGGTATATCCGCCGGAGCAGGGAACGAGTTGGACCAAGAGTTGAAAATAACTCTGATAAAGATGCTTTTTATGCTACGACATATCAAGTTTTAACGACTGTTTGCAAACTTATTGCTCCTATCACGCCGTTTATCGCTGAGGAAATTTATAGAAATCTAACGGGAGAAGAATCAGTTCATTTAGCAAATTGGCCTGAAAAAGTGCAATCAATTGATGAAAACATTAATCTGGAAATGGATATGGTTCGTAAAATTGTTGAAATTGCTTTGTCAAAGAGAAAAGAATCGCAAATTAAAGTTCGCCAACCACTCCGCAACCTTACCTATTCTTTAAAAAATAAACTGTCCGAAGATTTGGAAGAACTGTTGCTTAAAGAATTAAATGTTAAAAAGGTTACTTATAAAAAAGGTGAACTTGCTGTTGATCTTGATTTAACAATTACCCCCGAATTAAAAGCCGAGGGTGAAGCTCGAGACATTGTCCGTAAGATTCAGGATGAAAGAAAGAAAATTGGTACAGCACTCGATGAGCAGGTTGCTGTTTCACTTGAAAGTTGGCCTACCGAATTTGAGTCATATATAAAACAGCAGGCGCTGGTAAAATCGTTAACCAAAGGAACATTTGCGGTAAAAAGAATTTGAATAATAGTTTTTTAGATATGGTTTAGTATTGTATGAGAAAGGCTCTCCGAGTTGATTTTTTGTTATTACTTCCTGTTGTCGTTCTTGTCTCGGTAAGTTTGGTGACATTATTATCGTTGAATTTTGATTTCTTCAGAAACCAACTCCTGTCGCTTGCTGTAGCCGCAGGAGCTTTTTTCTTTTTTTCTCAAATCAATATCGAATTTATAAAGCAGCTCAAGTGGCCAATTTACATTACGTCTCTGATTTTACTTTTAATTACACTTGCGATCGGTATTGAGAGTCATGGAGCTGTACGATGGTTTGATATTTTCGGCGTACAGTTGCAATTCTCTGAAATTCTTAAGCCGTTTTTGGCTTTGATTTTTGCCTCAATGCTTGCAGAACAACAAAAAGTATCGGTAAAATCATTCCTTTTATCTGTTTTTCTTATTCTCCCTGTTTTTCTTCTCGTCTATTTTCAGCCCGATTTGGGGAGTGCGTTGCTCTATCTGCTTGTTGCGTTATTTGTCCTGCTCATTGATGGCTATCCGATTCTTTGGTTTGTCTTACTTTTTTTGCCGGTATTAATTCTTATGCCAATTATTTGGACAAAATTACATACGTATCAGAGAAATAGAATCTTGACGTTCTTGAATCCACAATCCGATCCGCTCGGAGTTTCATATAATAGCATCCAGGCACTGATCGCTGTTGGATCGGGAGCATTCTTTGGCAAAGGTCTCTCTGAGGGAACCCAATCAGGATTGCGCTTTCTTCCGGAGCGGCAGACAGATTTTGTTTTTGCAACAATTGCTGAAGGGCTTGGTTTTGTCGGAGGACTAATAGTTATTGCAGCTTTGTTATTTCTTTGCTATCGAATATTTCGGATATTTAGTACTACCAGTGACCGGTTTAATCGGATTTTTGCAGCCTGTGCATTCGGATTTTTTCTTATCCCCGCCTTTGTGAATATCGGCATGAACCTGGGAATCATGCCTATTGTAGGTGTCCCTTTGCCGTTTGTTTCGTTTGGCGGGAGTTCGTTGTTATCAAGCTTTATTTTTCTTGGATTACTATCTGCGATGAGTTCGGGTGAGAAACATAAAAACGTGCTGGAAATTAGATAGAAGCTTTGGTATAATACATACTATGAAATATGCAGTTATCACAAGCGGGGGAAAACAATACAAAGTCACAGAAGGACAGGTTCTTGAACTTGATAAAATAAAAGCAGAGCCGGGGTCCAACTATGCCCTTGATAAAGTGTTACTGGCGGTTGATGGTGAAACCGTGCAAGTTGGCACTCCGTATCTTGAAAATGTTGCAGTAACAGCGAAAGTGCTGGAGCAGGTAAAAGGTGACAAAGTGCGTGTTGCCAAATTTAAAGCAAAAGCCAGATACCGGAAAGTACAAGGATTTCGAGCTCAATTGACCAAAGTCGAAATCACGAGTTTGTCGGGCAAACCTGATAAGAAGACTGTCCCTCAAAATTAAAATAAAATATAAGATCTATTAAATTATTCATTTACAACGAGTGGGCTTGACAACTGTGAAAAGTTGTCGTAATATAAGAGAAATTTTCACATATAGAAAAATTTTAGAAAGAATACTATGGCACATACAAAAGCACAAGGATCAGTAAAAGGAAATAGAGACTCTCGATCGAAACGCCGTGGAGTTAAATTATATGGCGGCGAATCTGCAACTACTGGAAATATCATTGTCCGTCAAAAGGGCACAAAATTCAACGCAGGTCCTGGCGTAGCAATGGGGAAGGACTTTACCCTTTTTGCAATGCAGGAAGGCAAAGTCAACTTCAAAACACTAAAAGGCAAGAAATATGTTGAGGTAATTCATGGATAACGCAACAGGAGAAAGAATTTACGAGCTGGAAACAAATCAACTACAGTCAAATCCACTTCAACCTCGTGGAGTTATCACACCCGATTCTTTGACAGACCTAGTCGAATCAATCCGTGAACAAGGGATATTGGAGCCGATTGTTGTGGCAAAGACTCCTGCCGGGTATCAGATTATCGCTGGAGAACGACGATGGCGAGCAGCAAAGGTCCTAGGACTGCAATATGTACCTGTCGTAGTAAAAGAAACAACACCGCAGCGAATGCTTGAAATGTCTATCGTCGAAAATGTCCAGCGAGAAGATTTGAATCCTATTGAAAAGGCACTTGCTTACCGAAGACTTATTGATGAGTTTGGTCTTGGGACAACGGAAGTTGCCAAAAGAGTCGGTAAAAGTGTGCCTGCCGTCTCTAATACGATTAGATTGCTATCACTACCAGATGCGATAAAAGACGCTTTGGTTGCTGGAGTCATCACAGAAGGTCATGTAAGGCCCTTACTGTCCCTTGGAGATGTTAAATTGATGTTGGATGTCTTTAAGACAATTCTTCGTGATAACTATACAGTACGGCAGACTGAAGAACTGGCAAGAAAAGTTAAAGGAGATGTTCAGCAGAAAGAACCTCCAGGCCCCAAAGATCAATTATGGGTACCTGAACAAGACCAAATGGCCAAGGAAATAGAAGAGAAGCACACATTTGATAAAGTACAGATATTCCAATCCAGCAAACTCGCACGCGTGACTTTGATCATAAAAGGAAATCCGGAAGTAACTACAGAAAAACTGAAGCAAATCCACGATATCCTCACGAAATAAAACTATTGGTTACAAAAACTTCAAGTACAGCAAGATTTTTTGATTTATTACTACTTCTGCAGGGATGCGGGGAATGGATTATGAACGAGACGCATATGGTTGATCGGCCAGTAAACAAAGAAAGATTTGCCGATAATTGCCTTTGTTGCAAGAAGCCCCCACTCACGTGAGTCAGAACTAAATGGTCTGTTATCACCGAATACAATATAATTGTCTAGTGGAACAGTGAATGGTTGGCCATCTTTTAAGAAAGCGCCCCCATATGTTTTGACATCGCTTGAGAGGTACGCACTTTCATCGAGCCTTTTGCCATTTATATAGACATTGCCTTTTTTGAGTTCCACAATATCGCCTGGAAGACCGATAACGCGTTTGATAAAGTCCTTTTCATGATCCGGCGGCGCTTGGAAGACTATAACATCGCCACGTTGGATGCCGTTGGTTTTGACTGCAATAAGATTGGTTAAAATATATTCTCCATTTTTAAAAGTCGGATACATTGAATCTCCACTCACTTGAAACGGTCTGAACAAAAAGATATAGATAACAAGAAAAATTGAAGCAGCAAGGAGAACTGTTTGGAGAAGATCAAGAGTAAAAAAGTATGCCTTCCTTGCGAATTCCATCTGTTGATTATCTCAATTTGAAGCCTCATTTGTCAACGATAATATGGTAGAATAAGTTTTACTGGCCATTTAGCTCAGTTGGTTAGAGCGTTCGATTCACATTCGAAAGGTCGAAGGTTCGAATCCCTCAATGGCCACTTACCAAGTATATTAACCAGTATATTTGGAAAATAACATATGCGTCACAAATGTTGGTTTTGATAAATCGCTATCTATGACTATAAATGTTATTTCTGAATCTAAATATTTCCCAAATTTCTTCCGGGGAATGCATATCGCGTTTACCAATCATGTCAATCTTCTCCGCAAAAATAATATATCCGTTAAAATTAACTCTTTTGGTGGAGCTGATATAACGCACATACACAGCCTTGGATTATTTGCGTTATATAAATTACTTACCAGCAAACGTACCGTAGTCAGTTCACATACACTTCCTGCGACTATGGTAGGTACCTTTAAAGGCAGTCAATATTGGGGCGGTATATTCAAAAAATATCTCACATTTTTTTATAATAGAGCAGATTTAATTTTACCGTTTAGTTCGTTAATCGAGGAAGAATTGAAAAAACTCGGAGTTACAAAAAATATGGCTATTGTTGCAAATCCTGTCGATACTCATTTTTTTAAACAAGACAAACAATTAAGAAAAAAAGTAAGGAAAAGATTTGGTATCAAAGAAGATGAATTTGTTATATTGGGAGCGGGGCAATTAATACAACGAAAAGGAATAAAAGATTTTATTGCTGTTGCAAAAGAACTTCCATTTTACAAATTCGTTTGGGTTGGAGGAAATTCGGCAAGTCTCATCCACGCTGGAATAGAAAAATCTTTTTTGAAAAAGAAGCTGCCTAAAAATCTTTCTTTGTTAGGAAATTTTCCATATGAAGAAATGCCAGAGCTTTTTAATATAGCGGATATATTATTTTTTCCTTCCTATCAGGAAACCCAAGGGTTGGTAATTATTGAGGCTGCGGCGTGTGGATTACCCCTTATCTTACGGGATCTGACTGAATATCGTTATCTCTATAACAAGAGTTATTATGCCTGTCAAACAAATGCTCAGTTTGTAGAAATAATTAAAAAATTAAAATCTGACAAGAAAGAATATAATAAAGCACAGGACTTGAGCTTGTCTCTTGCGAAAGATTTTTCTATTGAAGAGGTAGGAAGTAAATTGCTTTCTTATTATAACTCGTTATATAGTTGAAATTCCCGTCACTTAAAATCTGAAGGTATTTGGTCAAAAAAGAATGCTTTCTCAACAACTTTTTTAACGAACTGCTTGCTTCGCTGTTTCACTGCAAGCTGTTTATGCCTTTGTATGGACTTCAAGCCTCTGTAGAGGTATTCTATATACGCTTCCGGCCTCTTCCACCGTCTAACAGATGTTTTTACCGTCAATGTACGGATAAATTTAATTTTTCCCAGTGGAGCAAGGTGAATTGCTAAGTCAATATCCTCATGGACTTTACTGTCATCAAGACATACCGAATTTTTAATTTTATTCCACTCATTTTTTCGGATAGCTAGGTTTGGTCCGTACAGGCAATCATGTTTGAGGATTTGTCTCACAATTGAATTATAAGATTTGATAAACTGGATTGAGGTAGTTTTCGATTGCCATGAACGTTTAAAAATTTTGGGCAAATCATAAAAGGAAGCCGGACCTGAAATACCTACTAGTTGTTCATCTGCAAAAGCATTTTTGATACGTTTTATCCAGTTGATTGGAAGTATCGTATCAGCGTCAGTTCGAGCAATAATATCAAATCTTGCCTCATTAAATCCCCGGTTCCTTGCGGGAGTGATACCTTGCTGTTTTTCACTGATTATTCTGACAGGATATTTTTTTGCGATTTCTACAGAACTGTCAGTCGAATTATTATCAACGATAATAATTTCTTCGGGTTTGATATTTTGCTTCATGAGGCTGTCCAGGCATCGTCCGATATATTTTTCCTCGTTGTGCACTGGGATTACGACAGAAACTTTTAAGAAGCTATCTTTCATACTATGTAGTGTATATTTTACTATGATGCGCGTCAAACTACAATAGCGATAACATTTAGAAATTTGAAGAGTTATTTTACTCGTTGTTTTATATAAAAAGGGTAAAGATAGGCATGGATAAAAAATTTGACTGGGTTTCTTTGTTTAAAAATTTCAGAAATTATATCAACAATCTCAGTTACTGTATTTGTTGCTGCTTTTCTATAAGAATATTTTACATGTTTTAATGTATGTGATACACCTCTTAGTCCCAAAAGTTTAACCCTTTTTTCCTTAAACGCATAGTTGAGATATAATTCTAGCCCAAATCCTTTATCTTTTGCGTGTTCGGCAAGAGGGAGTATGTCTTTTTTAAAATAAGCTCTCTCTCCGCCAAGCGGAATAAAAAATATGTCAAATTTACTGCCAAGTTTATATCCAATTGCAGCATCATGCGTATCTTCTTTGAGTGGATCAATAAGAGAATTTATTTTACTTGCTGTTAATCCAACAAGATCAGCGTCGATAAAAAGAATTATATCTCCTTTTGCTTGTATTACACCCTGCATGACTGCATATGCCTTGCCGCAATTTTTTGGCAGCTCAATTACGACAACTTTTTTGTAGGATTTTGCAATTTCAGCAGTCTTATCGCTTGATCCATCATTGACGCATATTACTTCATCGATTGATTTACACTTTGTTAATGTGTCGAGTACATGACCGATTTTTTTTTCCTCGTTATATGCCGGAACAATCGCTGATACTTTCATTATGTTGGATTTTATGTGACTGGATAACAAAAAAAGGGCAAATTATTTATCATAACCTACCCATATTAACAGAGTATAGCATAGTATTATCGGAGAAACGAGTACGGAAAGTCCTTATTGGATTGAACTCTCAAGCGTTGTAAAGTCGTCTAGAAGTATAGAATATGCAATTGGCGAGATAGCGTAACTATGATTATTGCTTTGCTTGAGGAGTTTAATACCCAGATCAAGCAGTTTTTTAGTTACATCATTATGCTTTCCAAATTGTCTTTGAGCATTCTTTACAGTAATTATGAGACCGTCCGCGATGACTTTATTGAGAAGATGTAATTTTTGAGCATCCTGAATATCTCGTATAGTAGTTTCGAAAGTAACGGATTTATGCGCACTAGACTGATTGGTTTGGGAGAAGTCGATCGTAAAGTTATTATTCATATTCGGATCTACCAACCCATATATTTTGTTGAGATTATTCATGCCATTTTGTTCAAAAGAAGCAATATTAATAGTGTAATACTGATTGGTTTTACTGGATAGTGTGATAATATAGTTACCATCTATTGGTTTGGGTAACAAAAACTCATTTACTCCAGTTCCTAATTGTTCTAGTTTTCCGTGATTATCGGGATTGCTAATAGGAGGAGCAAACTCATAAGAAGCATTAGGTATCTCATTAAAACTCTGCATTTGACCGTTCTGAATCATGTTACCGGTTTTGCGATTTTGAGGATCTGTTACGAGTATTTCTACATCAGGATTTACGACAAGATTCAAATAACTAAGATTACTGTGGGAGGGGATGTAACGGCCAATTTGCATATAGGTATTATTAAACGATGAAAGATCTGTTACGTTCCATTCAGGATCGTTTATTGTATAAGTATTGCCTTCTACGCCTTTTGCAACAACAAAATGTCCAGAAGTAGACGCGTTGCTTACCCAAAGAATATCTGGGTATGAACCAAGATCATTTCCTGTCATCAAATCATTATCCAAAGTTGTTTTTGCTTGTTGCGTTGGCGAGCCAACGATAGCATTATACTCTAGCTTTACTGGTGATTTCCCTGCATCATATAAATTTTGGGTTAATGTGCCGATTGAAGCCCAATCGAGATAAGAATACCAACCATTCATGCCATATCCATATAAATAGCCATTGTTTTTAGGATCGTTCAGCCATTCATTCAGTGATCCTGGATCAATTGGCGTTCCATCAGCAAATTGCGTGATTCCATGATAGTTCAATACCATAGCAACAGATGTCACTGCACATCCCCAACGCTGCATAGTCGAATCATTTGCTCCTAGCATTTTCGCATGATCGTATTCAGTCGTTCCCCAGGGTAATGAATTCTGATTGAAATACGGTACGGAGAGAAAGGCTGGGGTAGCAGAAGTAACTATGAAATTATCTATAGGAGTATTATTGCCTAAGTCAAATCCTGGAGCACCTGATGAGTAAGTACTATCAGTGACAGTAGTAATGATGTTGTTGTCAATATAAATACTATGTTTGGAGCCAACAGAACAAAGCTTTGCAGTATGTGTTCCGCTGGAAAGATTGATAGTTTGAGAGAATAGTGTTAAACTGTAATCTATACTGAAGTATAAGTTATTATTTGTGTTTATACTTAAATTATAGTCATGCGTTGGTTGTGTTGTATTCATTCTAGTATTAAGGTCAAAGAAATCACCAATTTGCGTTTGAGGTAAAGGATATGAGAAATTAGCTTGCACACAGTAATCTGTTAGATTATTATATGAAAAAAGAAAATATCTAGAATTAGAGTTATTACTACTTTGAACTTGATTATTATTAATAATTCCATAATTCAGTCCCGGATACCCTTGCCATTTTTGATTATGTGCAGATAATTGTGTACCATTTGTATCATTAAAATCGTCTTCAAAAAGAACACTTGCATAGCTTTTAGGAACCGCAGAAAGAAATAGTAAAAACAAAGTAAAAAGAAAACAAATGGTTCTTATGTCAAATCTATAGTAGTTTTTGCTCATCTATAATAGCTTATATAGATGAGTTAGAATTTGTCAAGAATACAAAACATATCAAAATGGATGAGTTATATTTTTACAGTAGTTATATTATTTTTTTGCGATGAGGTGGATATTTGATTCTCCAAATAGCTGAATTGTTGCATAATCAATTAACGTTACGATATCTGAAATTTGCCATTTTACAAATTTAAGTAGTTTTCCTGCGCTTGGATTGGTAAATAAAAAGTTTCTCAAGATGCCTTCATGGACTCCAGATTTAATAATATTAAAACCACTATTTTTCACTAATGCTTCTATTTCAAGTAAAGTATATCGTCGTAAGTGCCCGACATCTTTATCAAATTTATTTAACAATCCCATGCGATATAACGGAGCATTTTTTGAAGGCGTAGTAATAACTAAGATACCTCCCGGTTTTAATACTTTCCAAATATCATTAAGTGCTTTGGCGTCATCTTCCAGATGTTCTATTACTTCTGAAAATAGCACAAGATCATAATCTTTATTCTTAACTTTGTTGGGAAATTCCGCAGTGATGTATTCAATTTTTTTGTCCAAATTAAAAAGTTGTGCATTTGCTCCCGCTATTTCAACAGCGTTTTCGGAAATTTCAATTCCAGTGACTTTTTTCCCTTTAGATGCCAGGTAAAAATCGATCGTACCTACCCCTGAGCCAATATCCAGTACTTTGTGTACGTTATTTAAATATGGATTTAACAATTTTATTAATTCTCGGTATGTGAAGTTATTCTCGTTAATAATTCTCTTTTGCAGTTTTCTGTCATCATGAAAATTCTCATATAATTTTGTTTTTTTCTTCCGCATATTGTTGATAAGTATACAAAATTGTTTCTTGCGTGTCTATTCTAGTATAATGCAAACAATATGAAAATTGTTTTTTTGTGTAGACGATTCTATCCTCATATCGGCGGTGTAGAGAAACATGTAATGGAAATATCAAAAAGATTGATACAAGACAAACATGAAGTGATTGTCATTACAGAGATATCGGAAAAGACTCGTTTAACAGATGAGAAAGATACAATTAAAATTTTTAGAATCAATGCTGGTAAAAACAACTGGTTTAAAAAATTTAGAATATGGAAAGAGATGTTGCGGTTGAGAAAATTGATACAAGGTGCAGATGTTGTACATTGTCATGATGTTTTCTTTTGGTATTTACCATTTCGCTTTCTTTACCCACACAAACCAGTCTATGCAACCTTTCATGGATATGAGAGCTTTCCGATTAGAAAAAGAGCTATTTGGATGAGAAAAATTTCTGAGAAACTTTCTTGGGGGAATATTTGTATAGGGGATTTTATTCCGAAATGGTATGGGACGATGCCGGCGTTTGTATCGTATGGAGCAACGGATATAAATGAGAATAAGGATTTAAGATTTAAGATTAAAGATAACTATTCTGCAGTATTTATTGGGAGGCTTGATGATCAAACAGGTGCGATGATGTACGCAAAAACTGTTGAAATTTTGCGAAAGAAATATCCCAAATTCGATCTCACATTTGTCGGTGATGGAAAAGATAAGGACAAATTAGTAAAAAAATTCAATGTACTTGGTTTTCAAAATGATCCTGAAAAGTATTTTGTTAATTATCACTATGCCTTTGTATCACGGTATCTCTCAATACTTGAAGCTTTAGCCGCTCGTAGATTAGTTTTTGCAGTTTATGACAACCCTATAAAAGAAGATTATTTGCGAATGGCTCCGTACGCAAAGTGGATTATTATTGAAAATGATCCGAGAAAGTTGGTAGAGAAAATTGTCTATTATTTAAAACATCCCAAGGAAGAAAAGCTAATGATCGAAAAAGGACATCAGTGGGTCAAAAACCAAACATGGGAAAAAATGGTTACAATATATTTATCGCTTTGGAGACAATCGTAGCCGTTTGGGTAGATTGCTCATAGTTAGTAGATAAATTGTGTATAAAAGCAAAAATATTGCAGTAATTCCGCTTACCCACTTACTAATTAATCTGTCTGGGGTATCTCTGAAAACGATATCTATATAATATAATCCTTTTTTAAGATTAAACATTATAACACCAGGATATTTTTTATCTCTATAATTAATCGGCACTTGTTGATTATTTATAAAAACCTCCCATCCTGGATAATAATACGTATTTTCTTTCAGACTGACATTCGTTTTTGTAGATATTATATATTTATGCTTGGTAGTAATTCTTTCAAGCTCTTTGATTTTTGCTTGTCCAGATAAAATGTCAATATGGTTTTCGGGTACGGTCCCAATCCAAGGCTTGTATTGATCAACCCACTTTGGAGTAGTTATATCAACTTGTCCCGGATATTCTTTAAAGACAAGCTCATTGTTTAAGGTTTTATCTGTAACATTAGGCAGCATAGTTCTATTACCCCAATTCAGTATGGTATAAAGAACCGTGATTGAACAAAGAAAAAGAGTAAACGTATTCTGATTAATTGTTTTTACAAGGATACCAGCTATAATTGAGATGAAAAAGATTTCTTCTATAAGTAATCTCCATGAGAATTGGAAACTCTTCAGAAGAGGGAGATGCTGCCATAAAGGGTTTGAAATTGACAGCATCATGAAGAAGAATACTGTGAATAATAATAGGTTAATTATAAGAAATGTTTTGGTAATTCCATGTATTTTCTTTTTTAGTAATAGATATATACTTAAAATGATAACGAACCACTCTGTATATCCGATACTATAATATAATTCTCCATGATGTCCCTGATAGAGAAGTCCAAAACGGCCGGGAGTATAAAAAAAGTAGCTTACAGGAATAAATTGAATTATGTTATCGGCATTATATAAAATGTACTGCTTTTCAAATAATATCGGAATCCAGTAGAAACTTGATAAGAGAAGTCCAAATAAAAATGAAGTTAAAGTAAATAATATAATTGATAATTTTATCTTTTTATTTCTTTTCAAGATAAATATGATATAGAGAATTGCGAGCGGGAACGTAACATATGCAGTTACTTGATGTGAAAGGATCAAAAGAGCCAAGACTACCGCATTGCTGATAAAATAGATAGGCCGGGATGTTTCCATAAAAAGTTTGGTAAATAAAAATATAAAAGGAAGAAGTGCTATTGATAATAATTCGCCGATATCAACCCTAAAGTGCATATCCATGAGATGATAAGGTGCATAGAGATAAAATATTGCTGCAGTAAAACCGGCTTTTTCACCGAGTTCTTTTTTTATCCATAGAAACATACCAACACCAGAGGAAATAAAGGAAAGAGCTATCAAAGATTTCATGCTTGCAATAAATGAAAACCCAATAACATGAAAAAAAGAAACGACATAATATGGCAAAAAAAACATATAGATAAATATTGGGCATCCATATCCGCTACAGTGTCTCGGAATCCATTCAGGGATTAAAATTCCTTGTTGTAAGTTTTCAAAAAATTGCATCGCTAACTTTATATGAAATGAAAGATCTCCACTTTCGTAAGTACCTCTCCGAAGAATACTAATTAATGGCAGTAGAGAAATGAGAATAAGAAGATACAGAGGTTTTGGTTTTTTTTTAGGAAATATATAATAGTAAATAATAATTCCAATACCGACCACCAAACTTGTCAAAATATTTATTTCAATCATTTTATATGAGTCAATCATAGTTTAATTATTAATCGTTTACTTTTTTTAAACTTTTTACTATTTAATAAAAGTAATATTTTTTTTAAAAGAGCGATTATTATGAGTAAAATAAACGTAATTAAGCTGATAGTATCTCCGATTATACGGTCAAGAGTTCTTTTAAATACAACATCAATTTTATATAACCCCTTTGGAAGATTAAACGTGATTATTCCTTTGTATTGTGAATTATTTTTAATAATAGGAATTTCCTTATCATTTGCATAAACAGTCCAACCCGGATAATAATAGGTATTTTCTTTTAATAGTACACGTGTATTTGCATCAACAACATAAGAATGTTTTATCGATGTCCGATAAATTTGTTTGACAGTCGCATTACCCTTTAAAACTTGAAGATGATTTTTGGGAAATGTACCTATCCAAGAAGCACAATTATCTACCCAAATTGGAGTTGATAGCTCTGTTATACATGGTTTTTCAATATACATAGGAGCATTTATAAAATTTGTATCTGTAACCTGCGAAAGCATTTTTCTGTTCCCCCAATTAAGGATTGTGACTAGTATCGCAAACATACAAACTAGTATTGTAAACCATTTTTTGTTAATAGATTTGAGAGTAATTCCAGCAATCATAGCAATAATAAAAGAAATTTCAATTAAAAAACGCCAAGTAAATTCAATATCAATTAAAATGTGATTTGAGTACCATATAGGACTTGTTATTTGTTGCATCATGATGAAATAGATAAAAAAAGATACGAGCAAAAATAAGTAGAAACTTCTATTTGATTTATTTATTCTGTTTGTAAAGTGAAGAAATAAAGATATTGCTAAGATTATAAGAGAAGCATATCCAACATTTGTATACAGCTCACCATGTTGTCCTTGAAATAATAAGCCAAAACGATATTGAAATGGTGAATAAATATAATACCAAAAGGGTTGAAACACAACTTCGTTAGCTAACGCTAATTTCATATAGTTCCTTTCGGCCAGTACAGGTATCCAGTAAAAAGCAGATAGAAATATTCCTAATAAAATTGACATAAAACTGTAAAGAAAATATTTGATTTCTTTATTTTTATTTCTGAAATACATAAAAATAATATAAGCGATAATAAAAGGAAATGTGGCAAAAGACGTTACTTGATGTGAGAGTACTAATAAAGCAAGAGCCGCAGCGCTTAAAAATATCCAATAGAATTTACCAGTTTCAACTATTTTTTTTGAGAATAAAAGTACGAGTGGTGGAAAAACAAATGAAAGGACTTCACCGACTGAAACTCTAAAATGCATCGAAGCGAGATGATATGGTGCAAATAAATAAAAAATCGAGGCACTGAATCCTGAGATTTTTCCTAACTCGTCTTTAGCCCAGAAATACATTGCCACGCCGGATGCAATAAATGCTACAGCGAGCATTAATTTTACACTTGATATAAATGAAAATCCTACGTAATGGAAAAAAGATGCGACATAAAAGGGAAGCGGGTATTGAAAAATAAATAACGGACATCCGTATCCTGAGCAAGCATTTGCAGACCACATCGGCTTCAAAATACCATCCATGAGTGAATTATAAAATGAAATTACAACACCAACATTTTCTGATAAAAGTCCGCTCTCATATGTTCCTTTCCTGAGTAAGCTTATCAGAGGCAAAAGGGAAATAATAATTAATAAAAAAAGAAGATTAATCTTTTTTTTTGGGTAAATGTAATAATAAATAACGATACCAATTAATAGGATTATGCTTGCTATTACATTTACCAGTACCATGTGATATGGATCTACCATAGTTTAATTATATATATCAATTTACTCACTAACTATAACACATCAATATATTTTTGGAAATATTATAAATTATAGTAGTGAGTAAATAGAATGGATGATTCAAGATCGTTTCAGATGAGATATAATAAATGATGAGTCAATGATTGGTCAAATAGGCTATTTGGATAAATATGTTTAAACGATGTATAGATTATTGATGTGACTCTATGAAATTTTTTTATGAAACAGACTTTTAGAAACAGTAATATATTCAGGATTTTGTTAATGATAGTGATATTTTTCTCTGTTTTGGCAATTGCTTCTTTTTTCGCACAATTTGATATCGATTCTCATCATGACGGCATAATGTTTAAAACAGCGGTTGACATATCCCAGGGGAAAATACTTTTTAGAGATACCTATACGCATTATGGTCCAATACCGTCATTTATTCAAGGAATTTCGGTTTATTTATTTGGTCAATATGTATTAGTTATACGGTTAACCACTGCGATACTTTATGCAATTACCGGATTATTCCTTTGGCTGATTTGGGAGAAGTATCTTTCGGTTAAACTTACTGTTGTTTCATTAATTCTTTGGGTATTTTTAGCGCCTTATTATTATAGTATTCTATTCCCATGGGCTTCCGTTTATGGAATGTTATTTACTACCATTGCACTCTTTATATTTTTAGACAAATTTCAATTTATAAAAGATAGAAAAATTTTTAAATCATCTTTCGATATATTTGTTTTGGGAATTGTTGCTTGTCTTGCATTTCTATCAAAACAGCCTTATTTACTACTTTTTTTAGCACTCAATACTTTTTTTATCATATTATACTTTTTTAAAATTTTGAATAAAAAAGTTGCTTTACAAAGCATTAGGACACTTACCGCAGGATTCCTGACAACTTATAGCACATTTTTTATTTGGTTAATTGCAAATAATGCCACGTGGGATTATTGGTTGCAAAATATCCGTGAAGGTTATATTGAGGGTCGAATAATCGGGAACTCATTTTTAATAACTGCTGGTTATTATTTTTATACTCATCCATTGTATTTACTAATCAATTTATGCGTTTTACTATTTTTCATCAAATCATTTATTTCACTAAAAAATAATAAAGATATAAATTCAATCAAAAATTTTGGCGTCAGTATTATTTGTATCTCATCATTAATTCAAATATATCCGACAGTAGATGATTCTCATGAGTACTGGGCTATAACTCCTGCAATTGGCTTATTCGTATATTTCTTAAATAAAGCCTACAACCAAACGGACGTTTTTAGGAAATTTAATTATATTAAACAAAGACAAAAGCTACTACAAATACTATCTTTATTTTTTTTACTAGTAACAGTATGTTCAATTATAATTGTTTCCCTTAGTGGAATCTCAGATGCCATAAATAAAGTTAAGAAGAATAATGTTTATATGACCTATCCTTATGTGCTTAAAGGTATGCACGTATCATCAAAAGAAGCGTTATATTATGCGGATGTATCAAAAACTATGAATGATTACTTAAAAAAACATCCAAATAAGCATTTTGTAATAGATACATCTGATCCACTCTATTTGACTTTTACTGATAGTTCGATTAATGTTTTGCCTCTCTATGTTAATTACAGCGGTGCTACTTCAGGCTTGTATCCATTTGATCAAAAACTTTCTCAATATATTTATGCTTATAAACCGCTTGTTATGGTTCAAAACGAAGATATTCATAAATTCAAAGGTTATACCTCTATCGCCAGATGGAATACCTATGATACTGCATTAATTGCATCGCTTGAATGAAAAAATTTAGCTATTTCTACTTGCAAAGTTATATTCTTAACCATATAATCTATTTATGCCGAAACAACAAGATAATCTTCGAGTTCCATATGGGTTAGCGGTCCACGGTAAAGAAGAAGAAGAACGAGTGCTAGCTGTTTTACGTGAACACCGTACCATCATGGGGAAAGAAACGGCAGAATTTGAAAAAAAAGTTGCCTCTCTCTTTGGGAAATCAATTGGTATTACAGTCAATTCAGGGTCATCTGCTAATTTACTTGCTATTGAAATTCTTAATATTCAAAAGGGGTCGGAAGTAATAACACCGATTCTCACCTTTTCAACAACTGTTGCTCCTCTTATTATGAAAGATCTTATTCCAGTATTTGTTGATGTCGAAAAGGGAAGTTATATACTCAATCTTGATCAAGTTGAAAAAGCAATTACCACTAAGACTCGTGCTCTTATGATTCCATTTCTTCTCGGAAATGTTCCGGATCTTGTTAGAATTAAGAAGATCGCGAAAAAACATAATTTGTTTGTTATTCTTGATTCTTGTGATACATTGGGAGCGACATTTAACAAAAAGAAGGTTGGCGAATTTGGGGACATATGTACAACCAGTTTTTATGGATCGCATATTATTACTGCAGGGGGAAATGGCGGAATGCTTTTAGTTGATTCACAAAAGTATGCAGATAAAGCAAAAACATTACGCGGGTGGGGAAGAGGGTCTGCTCTCATAGGGGAAACAGAAGATATAGGATCTCGATATAAGACTAAAATTGGTCAACTTCCGTATGATGCTAAATTTATTTTCACCGATATCGGGTATAATTTTCTACCAATGGAAATAGGTTCTGCTTTTGGTAATGCACAGCTGAAAAAGCTGAATAAGTTTAAAAAAATAAGAGAGACTAATTTTAAAAAATTGCATTCATTCTTTAAGAAATATGAAAATCTATTTATACTCCCGGAACAAGATCCACTTGTTCAGACACAGTGGTTAGCTTTTCCGCTAACAATAAAAAAACTAGCTCCTTTCAGCCGTGTAGATCTTTTGACATTTCTTGAAAAAAATAACATTCAGACTCGACCGATATTTACCGGTGTAATTACCAAACAACCCGGGTTTAGCAACATAAAGCATAAAACGTTTTTGAAATCTTTTCCTATGACAGAGGAAGTAATGGAACGAGGATTTTTAATTGGTTGCCATCAAGGATTAGAAGAAAAGCACCTCAAGAAAATAGAAGATACATTTAACAAGTTTATAAAAATATACAAATAATACTTACTTATTTTTAGAGTAATATTGATAAAGTATTTTCAAAGATTTTTGAAAAGGTGTGAATGAAAAATTAGGTAGTTCTTCTATCAACCGGGAATTGTCACAGGTATAGTCTTTGCCTAACCCGGTTTTTTTGATAATAATTTTCTTGTTTTTCCCATCCAGTTTGTTTATCATTTGAGCAATTTTGATAAGATCCACAGGTTTACCAGTTCCGATATTATAGAATTTATATTTTGGCTTATTAGAAATAAAATAATCGAGAATACGAATAAAATCGTTTATGTAAACATAATCAAAATATACGTTTTGGTTCATCAGAATTGAACCGTTATCAATTACATTTCGAATTGCATTTGAGATAAACCTTATTGTATGGTCTTCATACTTTCCGAATAGACCAAAGATTCTTAAGTTAATAATATTTTTAGAACCCTCAATATACTTAGAGCAAATATATTTATATAATCCATAATAATCCGTAGGAATACTTTTATCAAAATCGGTTTCTTTTACTTTGATAAGAGGATTTCTTTTATCGTATTCTGCTCCAGAACCAAGAAAGATCATTTTTTTAAAATATTTTTTGCATCTGACAACATTAAAGAACATTTGTAAGTTATCACTAAACGTATCGGCAGTGTCTTGTTTTTTACGAGTTCCACCGAGATTGATAGCATAAATAACGACATCAGGCTTATTCTTTCTAAAAAATTTTACTACTGCTTCTTCATTCAAAAGGTCAAGTTCTTGATGTGTAGGAGAGAGAATAATATATTTAGAAGAAAGTTGTTCCAAAATATTTTTACCAACAAAACCAGAACCTCCTAATAATAAAACTTTCAATTTATTCTTCATCGATTATGGAGACCTCACTTTTACTCTTTTCCGCAACCATGTTGGCTTTCAGTTCTTCAGTACTTAAAAAAGGAAACAGATCTTCATAAGGTTTTGAAATCAGTGTTCCATCAGATGCTTTCTGAGACGAGATTCGTGGAATGATCAGTTGCCACTGCGGAGTCATTACGTCACAAATAACCGGACCTGGATATTCCAAAACTTCTTTAATTTTTTTGTCGAGTTCTTTAGTGTTATGAATTCTTACTCCTTTTATTCCATACACTTTTGCAATTTTGATTGAATCGGGAATAAAGAGACCTGTTTTAGGACTTTCTCCCATGAAACGACCTTCCATATGTGTTTTTTGTGTATGTCTGATGAGAAGATATCCATTGTTATTAAAGATAAATAATTTGATTGGCAAGTTATTTTGTTTTATCGTTGCCAATTCTTGAAGATTCATCTGCAAGCAACCATCACCTGTAAGAATAAGTGTTCTTTTTTTAAGATCTGTCATCGCCATCCCTATCCCCGCGGGCCAGTATCCCATTGTGGAAATTCCGCCGGTAGTTAAAAAACGCTGACCTAATTTTATATTCCATGCCTGACAAACGACATGAAAAGGAGAACTTGTATCGACAAGAATCATGTCTTTTTTATCTGCCGCAAGTGATAATTGCTCAGTAAAATAATAACTGTTAACAGGATGTTCATTTTTATAAGAAGGCAGTACAGTAGGATATCTCTTTTTCCAGTTGTTACAAATAGTAATCCATTTTGTATAACTTGGCATTTTTTTCTTAGTCAGTTTTTGATTTAATATCTGGAGAAAGTCACTGATATCGTTTTTGATAGAAAGATCAATTCGTATTCCAGGTTTTTTTAATTCTTCTTCGTCGTTATCGACTACTATTTTTTTTGCATGTCTTCCCCAGTCTTGAGGATGATATCCGATAATACCAGTGTCCATTCTGGCTCCCAAAATTAAGATAAGATCCGCATTTTGTACTGCTATATTTGCATATCTATCTCCATAGAGACCGGGACGTCCAACGAATAAGGGATTATTGCTGTTAATAAGGTCAATACCTAGCCGCGTTGTTACAACTGCAGGCTTAAGTGTTTTTAAAAGCTTAACAAATTCTTTTTCAGCTTTGGCAATATGTATTCCTTGTCCGGCAACAATGAGTGGTCTTTTTGCTTTTGAAAATGATGATATGACATTTTCAGTGGAACGTTTCAGCAAAACTTCATTTATAGTATCTCTTGGGTTTTCAAACTTTTTTAAGAGTTTGAGAGGCACTTCTGTACGCTGCATGTCCAGGGGAACTTCTAACCAAACAGGACCTGTTCGACCTGTTGTCGCAAGATAATAGGCTTTTTCCAGATAGTATAATATTTTTGCAGGATCGTCGACAGTTTTAAAATATTTCGTTGATGCACTTACGTGTGCTTTTGTATTTATCCCTTGAACGCCGTACTGGCGTATTGGATGGTCTATCATATATTGACTTACTGAAGTATTTGTTTGTCCCGAAATGATCATCATTGGTGAAGAATCAACCCATCCGCCGACAACGCCATTTAGCGCGTTTATTGCTCCTGGTCCGGCAGTTACCATTGCAACGCCAAGATCTCCCTTTGTTCTCCCATACGCTTCTGCTGCCATACTGGCAGCTTGTTCATGATGAGTAAAAATTGGTTTTATTTTTTTATTCCTGAAGACGGCATCATTTAAGAACATTGCTTGACCACCGGTTACCATAAAAATAGTATTAACGCCTTTACTGCTTAAAAAGTTAATAATAAAGTCTGCGACATTCATAGATTATAATAACGCCTCAATCTCATCTGTTGTTTCTTTTATATCATTTTTGTTCTTCAAATATACCGCTACATCAATAATAATATCTTCCTGTCCTGCGATGACTTTTCTGCGTCCCAATTCCATAAGTATATCACGAGGATCAAGGTTGAATGTCTTTGCATGTTTCAGCGCATGAGGTGCAAAACCTGAAAAAACACCAGCAAGTCCGCTCGTTAACCCAATGCTGCTTATCTCTTGCGGCTTTTTCATAATTGTTGCAATATATTCACTATTATCCATAAGTTTATATAAATTAAGTTCAGTCTTGATACCCATTTTTTCCATCACCGCTACAAATACTTCAAGCTGACAATTTCCAGCACCCGCTCCCAATCCTCGAGATGTCGTATCAATAATTGTAGCCCCAGCCTTTACCGCTGCAACAGAATTTGCAATGGCCATTCCGAGATTATTGTGCGCGTGAAATCCAACAGCGATTTTTAATCCTTTCACCAAAGTAGAAACTTTTTTTGTTACATCTTCGGGAAGATATGCACCGGCAGAGTCCATTAACAATACACCTTTTGCGCCATATGATTGCATATATAATGCTTGTTGTAAGAGCTCTTCTGCTGATATCATATGAGACATCATAAGTACACCATATGTTTCTATACCAGTACTTGTTGCATACATGATATGCTCTTTTGTAATGTTTGCTTCAGTACAATGACTTGCGACCATTAGCACTTCAATCCCGATTTTAATAGCTGGTTGTAAATCATTCTTAATAGTACCAAAACCCGGTATCATAAAAGCTCCTAGTTTGGTTTTTTTTAACTGCTTTTTTGCAGTCAATAGCATTTCTTTATCAGGTAATAATGAAATGCCAAGTTGAAGGGAGGAAGCGCCTAGACCGTTTCCATGACCAACTATAATTAACGGAAGTCTAGCTTCTTCAGCTCCCCTTGCGTATGTTGTAATAATCTCAGCAGATAGTTGATGACCGAGTGCGTGTGAGCCATCCCTGAGAGTTGAATCGACAATAAGTAAATTATTTTCCATAATATCTTAAACAAGAAGTTTTTTTTGTGCATATGCTTCTGCAGCCGTTATCGCAGCTGCATTGATAACATCTAAATTGCCAGCATATGCCGGAAGAAAATCTCCTGCACCACGGACCTCTATCATAATCGTTACTTTATCATTGTCAGCGATTGGTCCAACGACAACATGATACCCAGGAACATATTGTTTGACTTTTTTCGCAGTTACATCTATTGCCTTTTTTAGTAAATCAAGATTAGGGTTATCAATTTGTGCATAGATCGTATTATGCATTGTTATTGGAGGATCAGCTGGATTAAGTATAATAATTGCTTTTGCCAGAGGTGCCTTAGCAAGCATTTCAATCGCATCTTTAGTCGTTTGTGTATATTTATCGATATTATTCCTTGTACCAATTCCTGCAGATTTAGATGCAATGCTTCCAACAATCTCTACATATTTGGTATTCGGATGAACTGACATAATAGCTGAGATTATAGGTATAGTGACCTGTCCTCCGCACGTTACCATATTAATATTTTGTTCATTTAGACATTCGGTCATATTGATAACAGGTACACACATTTTGCCTATTCGAGAAGGTGTTAAATCTATAACAAATTTCCCCATTTTTTTCAGAATAGGTGCATGTTTTAGATGTGATTCGGCGTTTGTAGCATCAAATACGATATCACATGAGTCAGGATTTTCTGTGATGGCTTTAATTGAAGTAAATGAAGTCGTTACTCCTAATTTTTTTGCCCGTTTTATTCCTTCGGAATCCGGGTTTTGTCCGGTAAATATCCCGCATTCTAAATAATGAGACCGCAATACTTTTTTTAAAAGATCACTACCGATATTCCCAGTACCGATGATACCGACTTTAACTCTTTTTGTTTTCATATTTTAAGACCATGCAGTTCTTGAACAATAAAATTTGGTCTTTTTCTGGTTTCTTCAAATATTCTAGCAATATATTCTCCTTGTATACCCATTACTATCATTAAAAAGGCAAAAGAAAATAAAAGAATACTTATTAATGTGTTGGTGAACAGTAATGCAATAACTCCTCCAAGAAAAAAAAGTACTGAAAATAACCAGGGAATTCGTAATGGGAAATTTGAAAAAGAAATAATCCCATTTGAAGCTACTTTGAAAAGAGTTCTGAAATCTGACTTTGGTTCACCAGCAGCTCTTTCTGCTCGTGGTACCGGTATTCCCGTTTGTCGAAAGCCGCTCCAAGCAACTAGTCCCCGAAAAAATTTATTATGTTCTGGCATCGCTGTCAGTGCTCTATAAACTGATTTATCCATGAGTCGAAAATCACTGACATTTTCAGGCATTAAACCATTTGAAAAATAATTCATAATTTTATAAAAAATAAGAGCACCGAGTTGTTTGTAGAATTTGACATGAGGACGTTTAGTAACGACGGCATACACAACATGATATCCCTCCTGCCATTTTTTGATAAATTGTGGAATTGCATTCGGATTATCCTGTAAATCTGCCATCATTACAATAGCTGCATCACCTGTTGCATACGTCAATCCCGCAATTATGCCACCGTCACAGCCGACATTTTTTGCAAGTTTGAGAATCTTTATTCTTTTATCCTTCTTTCTCGCTTTTAGAAGTTGATTAAATGTATCGTCTGTTGATCCGTGCTCAACAATAATTGTTTCAAATTCAAATTGGGGGAGAGCATTCATAGCATGGATAAGTGCAGTAGTTAATTTGAGGATAACGCGTTCTTCATTAAAAGCTGGTATAACAATACTGATCGTTTGTTTCATTTTTAATAATAATTTTTATTGTTTATTTTGTCCAAACAGTGTAACAGTTAGCTTCTATTTTTTCAATATTCCTTTTATTATAACAGTGCGTTATAAAATGTCTTTTTGTAAATACAATGGAATTACGTTAAGAGCTTATTGTAATATTTATATATATTTGGAATTGTTTTATCAAATGTATATTTTTGTTTCCAGTTAAGCATTTTACGTACTTTTGCATAATCAAGGGATTGATGCGGTATTTCGTTCTTGGCTGATTTGAGAATTTTAACATCGACTTTTCTTTTTAGTATTGATTCAATTTTATTTATGACTTCCAATACCGATAACGTTTCTTCAGATCCGAAATTAAAAGCATTGCCCTTGAGTGTCTCTATATCTGTCATTAACGCAATATACCCTTTAATAACATCTTTTACGTATAGATAATCTCTGATATATGTACCGTCACTTCTTATTTCAAGTATTTCTTTATCTATTATGGCTTTTAATGTGCCGGGAATTAATCTGGAAAAGTTCATATCTCCCTCGCCATATATATTTCCAAACCGGACGATTGCTAAAGGAGTATTATATGTTTTGAAATATGTATTTGATAAAAGATCCGCAGCTGATTTAGATACTTCATAAGGATGGTCTCCTGAAAGTGAATCATCTTCCATATATTTATTCTTTTTTGTTTTTCCATATGCTTTATCTGAAGAAGTAATAATGATTCCTTTTAAATGAGGATATTGTCTTGCGGTTTCGAGAATATTAAGAGTGCCGATAATATTAGTTTTAATTGTTTGTGCAGGATTATAATACGCAACGTCTACCAAAGGCTGTGCAGCTAAATGGAAAATGTAGCGTATGTCGTATTTTGTTACAATATGAAAAAGAGCGTTATAATCACAGACGTTAGTATTAACTAAAGTGACCTTTTTATCCATTTTTTGTGTAAAAAAATATGATTTCGGATTCTGAAATTGATATGTAGTCACAATACTTGCTTTTTGTTTAATAAGTTCCTCGATGAGATGTGATCCAACAAAACCAGTTCCGCCTGTAACTAATATATTTTCATTTTTGAGCATTTTTACCATAATTTCCATGGAGGATTTTCGTTCCAGATTTTATTGAGATCCTCTAATTCTTTATACGTGTCAACGGCGAACCAGAATCCTTGGTGTTTGTAGATTGATAATTGCTTTTTCTTAATCAATTTTTTAAGTGCTTCAATTTCCATTTCATCGGAACGTATATACGAAAAGATTTTTTTATTAAATACCATATAGCCGCCACTTACCCAATCTGAAAGCACGGGTTTCTCTTGAAACTTTTCTACAATATTGTTATTTGCGATTTTTATTAAACCGTATTTGGTACGAGGATGTACTCCAGTAACTGTGCCGATTGTACCTTGTTTTTTATGAAAATTTATTAGTTTATTGATATTAAGATCACTTACACCGTCACCATACGTTACCATAAATGTATCTTCATCTTTAACATATTCTTTACACCTGAGTAAACGCTCTCCAATTAATGAATCCAAACCGGTATCAACAAACGTAATTTTAAAATCATCTATTTCATTCTCAGATCTGTTTTTGAGGTAAAATTTAGTTTTATGTGTTACTGTATCGAGAGTAAAATCTGTAGTAAACGCTTTTTGATTGAGAAAAAACTCTTTTATATAATCTGCTTTGTAGCCCAATGCGAGTATGAATTCATTATGTCCGAAAAGCGCATAATGCTTCATTATGTGCCAGATGATCGGCTTGTTCCCGACATAGACCATTGGCTTGGGTTTGAATTCTGTTTCTTCTTTAAGTCGTGTTCCTATTCCACCGCAGAGTATAATTACTTTCATAAATTAAAGAATAATATGAATTATGTTCAAAGAGATCTTATCATCAAGATTTTTTATATTCTATACTAAATTAAATAAGAATTCTAGGATCAACAATACTTTTTACTTTTTTTAAGAGACTGGAATTTGGTTTCATGAGATATGTTTTACATCCTGCTACTTCTCCTGCGATCTTATCTCTATCGTCATCGCCGATAAAGAGGGCTTTTGTGAGATCAAAATTATGTTCGGCGGCTGCTTGAAAGAACATACCTGGTTTGGGTTTCCTGCATTCACAATTTGTATTCCAATCATGAGGGCAAAAGTAGATTTGTTTTATCGTGATTCCGTTATCATTACATATTTTTAGAAAATTCTTATGGATAGTTTGTAAATCCTTTTCTGTCATCATACCTCTGCCGATGCCAGCTTGATTGGTCACAATATAAATATCATAATTTTGTTTCGTCAATAGTTTGAGCGCTTCAAGTGCATGTGGCAACAGATGAAATTCATCCCAAGATTTGACATAATCAGCCCTCGGAGGCTTCTTATTAATAATACCATCCCGATCCAGGAAGATTACATTCTTCGGTTTGAAATAATTTTCTATATCCTGTATCCTTTCCAAATTACTTAAACCATAGTATTTATGACTTGACATAAAGCCTGCGAGTTGTTTCTCGGTAATTAATTTTTGCATTATCACTTTTTCAAAAGAGAAGTTTTCTTTGGGTAGATTTCGTAATAAATTCTTTTTTAGAATAAAATATCCGATATCAACTCCGTTTAATCCCGCTGACTTGCCTGTTTTATCATAAATTTCGACCAAATTTTTATCAGTAACTTTTATTTTGTTAATTGTATAATTATAAAAGTTCTTATAAATAGTTACAGAAGCCGGAGTACCCACGTTATTATAAAATTTTAATAACTCTTTTAGGTCAAGCGGCCAGTAATTATCGCAAAAAAGAAGCAAAAACGTATCATCAAAAAGTTTTCTCGCTTCTCTGATACGTGATCCGGTATCGAATTCAATAGGTGAATAAGAATAGGATATTTTTAACCCAAATTTACTTCCGTCACCAAAATATTCTTCTATTTTGTCACCTAGATACCCGACAAGAAACACAACTTCTCTTATATTATTTTCTTTTAAGTTTTCTAGTATGTATTGAACAAATGGTTTACCGTTGATTGGAATTAGGGGTTTGGGTGTGTTATTCGTCAGAGGACGAAGTCGGGTTCCTTGACCGCCTGCCAGAATAACTGCCTGTTTTATCTTTCGCATGTAGAATTAGAGTACTGTAGCATTTCTTTTATCCTGTTTTTTTGTATCTTTTATTTTTACATCTTCAACAAGAAAATTATTTGGGTAGGGAACTGCTTTATTTTTTGCCGGTTTATCTATTTCATACTCACGTTTGATTTTTGCAAAACAAGACGCCAGGAGATGATTCAATACCAGATGAATGTCCTCGACTGGTCCATAATGGCTACTTTGCACAATGATGCCGCAGTCAACCATTTCAGCGAGTTTGCCGCCGTGTTTAAAACCAAGTATGCCGATCGTTTTCGCTCCTCTATCTTTTGCGTATTTTATTGCTTTGATAAGATTTTTACTGTTGCCGCTGCCTGAAAGAACGATAACAAGATCTCCTTTTTCCACCAAGTTTTTCAGTTGCTGAACGAATGCGTGTTCAAAAGAAAGATCATTGGCATACGCTGTCAGAAGTGCCATATTATCATTGAGTGACATGACGCGAAGTCGTTTTTCTTTATTGTCATAAAATCTTGAAAGCGTACCCTTTCCCAAATCACAAGCCATATGAGAAGCTGTTGATGCACTTCCTCCGTTGCCGAAAATAAATACTCTTTTTCCCTTTTGATGCGCGTTAATAATCATGTTCAGTGCGTTTTGAATTGTGTTGGTATCAAGAGTTGTAAGAGCGTTTTTAACTTCGTTGAGGTATTCTTGAATAAAAGCATTTATTTCTGATTTCTTTTTTTTCATGCTTGATTGTATATTATTGTACTCCCTTTTTCTTCAAATGAAAAGTCTACTTGTTGTAATTCTGATAAAGCTGCATTAATTTTTTTATGCGAAAGTGGGGGTGCATAGAGGAGCAGAAATCCTCTCCCGCCTGAACCACAAATTTTTCCACCTATTGCACCGTTTTTTATCGCTTGCTCATACCATTCATCTATTTTACGATTTGTTATTCCTCCTGCCATTTTTTTCTTAAGTAGCCAATTTTCATGAAGCAGTTTTCCAAAAGAATCTATATTTCCTTTCTGCAATTCTTTTTTTAATGTTTTTGCCAAGCCTACCATTTGAGACATAATTGCCCGTTTGTCTATTTGTTTTGCCATGATTTGCTTTTGCTTAGATAAAACTTTTGCTGAAGAGGCAACGTATCCAGTGTAAAAAAGCAAGAGATGTGACTGGAGTTTCTTTTTTTTTGCAGGAGTAAGTTTTATCGGCACTACTTTTACAGACCCGTTCGGGTTAAATTGTATATAATTCAACCCTCCATATGCTTCTACATACTGATCCTGTTTGCCGATTGGACGGCCTACTTTTTCTATCTCAATGATTGAAGCGTTTCTTGCTAATTCTTCCGCTGTCATCCTTTTTCCTTGATAGGTAATAAGAGCATTAAGCAAGCCAACAGTATAGGCACCTGAAGTTGCAAGCCCTGTTTCTGCCGGAATATCGCCAATTGAAGAAATTTCAATCCCTTGCTTTATTTTGAGAAATCGCAAAGTCTCTCGAGCGATGTTATGTTTAAGTTTTGAAATATCAGGTACATTCTCTGTTTCCTTATAACTCAACCGGATTGCATCATCGAATTTTTTATTAACAGCTATGTATACGTATTTGTTAATTGTAGTCGAGACTACAGCTCCCGGTTCATGTTGATAAAACGAAGCCATATCGGATCCGCCGCCGACAAAACTGATACGAAGTGGAGTTTTGGAAATGATCATATTTTATTAGATAATGTCTGATTGTAATATTCAAATGTTTTTTGTAAGCCTTCAAATAGTGTAGTCCGCGGTTCCCAGCTGACTTCGCGCTTGATTTTTGAAATATCAGCAACGAGTTTGGCTGGATCTCCTTTTCTTTCTCCTTTATCAATTGTTTTTAGTTTTTTTCCGGCTATTTTCTCTATAGTTGTGATGATATTTTTCATCATAATACCGTTACCTGATCCGATATTATAATAGTGTAATCCTCGCAATTTTAGAACATCGATATGCGCTTTTGCAATATCTTTAACAAAGATATAATCTCTGATTTGTTTACCGTTCCAATACATTTCAACCGGCTTGTTTGTGATAATTGCTTTCATCCACATAGGTACTGCGCGGGTAGCGGGTTTTTGTTCATCACGAGGTCCATAAGCATTAAAATATCTGAGAGAAACACTATCGATGCCATACGCATGATAGTATGCGCAAAGTGCTTCTTCGAATGCGAGTTTGGATGCACCATATGTATTCATCGGTTCTTTAAAGTCGTCCTCTTTAACCGGAATAGTTCGAGGATTTCCATATACTGCTGCTGTTGATGAATTTATAATTTTGCTTACTCTGTTAATTCTCATTGCATCCAAAAGCTTAACACCATTTATGAGGTTATTTTCAAAATACGATAGGGGATTGTCATAAGAGAATTTAATGATGCTTGATGCTGCAAGATGAACAACTGCATCTGCACCTTTCAATACGCGTTTCAAAAGCTTTTCATCATTTATATCGCCTTTGATAAATTGTGCTCGATTGTCAATAAAGCGTTCATATCCAAAAGATAAATTATCGATAACTTTTACTGAATGTTTTTTATCACAAAGTAGCTCAGTTATATGTGAGCCGATAAATCCGGCTCCACCTGTTACAACAATTTTCATAGTTCTCTCCAGAGCGTCTTTATTTCTTTCAGGATATCAATTACTACTTGTGGTTTAACAAAAGCAAAAAGTTGTCCTCGTGGACCTAGTTCATATGTTGTTGCACCGACTAGTCTTGGGTAATGTGATACACCGACCTGGGGAGAAAAAGTAAAGCCAGCTTTTTTTGCCTTGATAAGAATCTCTGCGTCAATGAATCCGGTATTGGAATGAAGTTTGAGAGTATCAAACACATTTTTTTTATATATTTTGAATGCACAATCAACATCGCGAATGCCGAGTCTGAAAAGTACATTGATCATGATATTGTATACACCGGCGGTAAAAACACGCATCAATGGGTCATTGCGTTTTTTTCGATATCCGCAGATGAGATCATATTTTTGAATATAGGGAAGGAGAAGTTTGATCTCTTTTATATCAAATTGATTATCTGCATCAGTATAGAATATGAGTTCATATTTGGCTTTTGCAAATCCTGCACGCAGCCCTCCGCCATATCCTTTATTAATTGGCAAATTAATTAGTTTTATATGCTTGTTTAATTTAATAATATCTACTACGTGTGCCTTTGTCTTATCACGGCTTCCGTTATTAACAACGATTATTTCGTAATGCTTGAAAGTTTTTTTCAGATATTTATCTGCATCGGTTACCGCTTTTACGATATTTCCTTCTTCGTTAAACGCCGGAAAAACAACCGATATTTCTTTCAGCATGTTTTTGATTATAGATGAACAGAATTTTGTATTCAATGCTCATCTATGTTTTTTCAAAAATTAAAAAACTCTGTTTGCCAAAGATTCGCCATGCAGGTTTCAGCGATAAATAGAGGTGAACAAAAAAAGGGTGTTGCGGCATCGCACTTTTGGTAGTAAACGGTAAAAATCTTTCTATTCTCAAATCAGTTTTGAATCCTGCATACGAAAATGCTTCTTCAAGTGCACGATCATCAATAGGAGTGATATGATCAAAAAACATCCAATAATCTTTGGAACAAAACCGGATATTGGGTTGTAAAATAAGAATTTTCCCAGAAGGCTTGAGTATTCGATGAAATTCTGTTATCGTTTGTAAAATTTCTTCACGGGTTATATGCTCGAAAAAATTGCTGAGAAATATTTTATCGACTGACTTTTCTTTGAGTTTGATCTTAGTTGAAGGACAAAGTAAAAAAGTGACAGTGGACTGCATATATTTTTTTGAATCAGGATTAATATCAAGCGCAAATTTTTTCTTGCAGGTAATATTATTGATAAATTCGCCGTATCCTGTTGCCACATCAAGAACGATATCATTTGTGAAAATAAATTGTTGAAAAAATTGTTTGCACAAAATACTCCATAGAGCGTTTCTTTTTTTGAATTCTTTGCCAAATCTATTTTTATATAGTTTTTTTTCAATAGTTAATTTTTGCATACCTCATCATTTCTCAATATGTTTGAAAATAAGCGCGTAAGTCATGATATATTTCGGAAGCCATCGGAAAAGTTTGAAATTTGATTTTCCTGCTTCTCTGTCTTTCCAGATTGATGGGATTTCGGTTATTCTATAACCTAATTTATGTGCTTTAATTATTATCTCAAGGGAATATTCAAAACCACCAGTGCTTTTAATGTGAATAGTTTCAAAAATATTTTTTTTATACATTTTGAAAGCATTTGTTGCATCATGAGTAGGAATTTGAAAGAAATAAAATAATGTTAACCCGGCAATTTTGGAGAGGAGTGTTTTAAAAAAGGGTCCACCGATTTTTTTCCCTTGCTTCATATACCGCGAACCGCAGACGATGTCATAACCTTTTTCTGTTAGAGAGATCATGGGATCAATGATTTTTAAATCATCGGAAAGATCAGCCATGACAATAACCAATGCAGATCCTTTCGCTTTTTGTATGCCGGTTTTTATAGCATTTATGACACCTCTTTTGTTTCCGATTTTATTTTCAACAAGCTTTACAAGTTTGTATTTAGGAAGAATCTTTTTCGCTACCGCATAAGTCGGGTCTTTTTTTGTATCATAGACAATCAGTGTCTCATGTGGAGTTTTGACCTTTAAAGAAAGCTGCTTGATCACTTTTTCTATATTTTTTTCTTCATGATAAACAGGAATAATTATTGATAATTTCATTAGATTGTTCCTAACTCAATTTGCTTTCTGATCCATGGTATTACTTCATCAAGCATTGCATCAAGTGATGTTGTCGCCTCAAAACCAAGAATCCTTTTTGCTTTTGTTGTATCCGGTATTCTCTTCTGGACATCATAAACAAAGGGTTTGTCGCTGACATAGCTGAACGGTTTGTCTCCATTGATTTTTTTCCAGATAAGTTTTGCAAGTTTTAGGACAGTCGTTTCTTCGGGTGAAGAGATGTTAAAATCTTCATTTTTTGCTTTTGTAGAATTCATTGCAAGTATAATACCTTTTGCAATATCTCCGCCATACGTATAACAGCGGATCTGATTCCCTTGACCCAAAATATGAAGCGGCTTTTGGCCTTTTAAAACTTTTTGTACAAGATCTGGTATGACATGGCTCATTGCGAGTTTGACATTGCTGCTTTTAATCTGTTTGTCAGATTTTGCACGCATTTCTCCAATACCAACACAATTGAACGGCCGGACAATTGTATACGGGAGTTTGTACTGTTCCCAAGCACCTTTGGCAAAATATTCACATGACAATTTTTGAAAACCATAGGTAGATTGCGGTGGAGGCGTTTTTTTCAATATGTCTTCAGGAGTAGGGTAGACATCTGTTGATTCATAGACCATGCTTGATGAAATAATAGTTATTTTTTTGAGTTTATGATGAAGAAATGCGTCGATAGCTGCATCAAAGGTGGAAGCGGTAATTCTTTCGTTTTCAGCGATAAGATCATACGCAAATTCATGAAAATAGCTGATACCGCCAATTCTTGCTGCGCCGGCGATTACGTGATCACAGTCTTTCAGTAACTTTTTTAAGAGTTCGATATCTTTGACATCACCTTTGACGAATTGATAATTTGGATTTTTATCATAGTTTTTATCAACGCGTCCATACTTTGAATAATTATCGATTCCAACGACACTGTGTCCTTGATTAATAAGTTCCTCAACAAGATAGCCGCCAATAAATCCTTGGGAACCTGTGACGAGTACTTTCATATTATTTTAGTTGTCTTGCGCGAAAAAGAAGTTTGTTGCTTTCAAACATATTCCAAACATCGCATATATAAGTTTGTCCTTTGACAGCTTCCAAAATTTCAGACCGCTTCTTTACATATTCATTATGTTTGGTTGCGATGATGACCGCGTGTGCTCCTTCCAATGCTTCTTCCAAAGAATGATGAATTTTTTGTCGCGAATACTGTTTGACATACGGGTCGTGAAGAATCACATCAGCGTGTTCACGCAAGAGGGATTTTCGGAGTTTGAAACTCAGAGACTCCCGAGTGTCGTCGATTTCGGGTTTGAATGCGAGTCCGAGAATCACGACTCGTTTGCCTTTGAGTTTTATCCTTTCTTTGAGCTTTTTTACCAAAAACAGCGGCATTGCTTCATTTATTTTCCAGCTCGCTGTTATGAGATCAAGATACGGATTGTCATTGATAAGAAAAAAGCCATCTTTGAAGAGACACGGTCCAGCGGTAAATCCTGGTAGCGCAAGTCCATTTCTTTTATACCCATCATTTACCAATGTTACGATTTCACTGATGTTTCTATTAAAATTTTCTGCGATAACAAAAAATTCGTTGGCAATGGCAAACGAGATGTAGCGGTACATATTGGTAAAGAGTTTGGCAAGTTCGGCACTTGTCGCATCGGTTGTCAGACACTGAATGCCGAGGCTTTCAAAAAAGAGACGAGCGTGTTTGGATGATTTTATATCGATACCACCGATAATTTGCGGGATTTCTTTGATCTCCTGTACCGATTTTCCTTGCGCTATCCGTTCCGGACAGAACGCGATAAATAAATCTTTGCCTACTTTTAGTTTTGTTTTCATCTCAATGATATCTTTAACGTATTTTGTGGTGTTTGGGGAAAGCGTACTTCTCAGGATTATTAATTGGTTCGTTTTTAAGTAAGGAATAATTTTATCTATGACAGCATTGATCTGATCAAGAACCGGATTCATGTTCTCATCGATTGGCGTTCCGAGAGTCAGAATGATAACATGAGATTTATTAATACTATCAAAGGAAGTTGTGGGGAAAAAAGTTTTATTGACATACAGTTTGAGCAGTTCCTTTCCTTCTTCGAGAAATGGCATCTTTTGATTTTTCAGCTGTTCGATTTTTGTTTTGTCTCTACCGATGCCATATACTGTATATCCTTCATTCGCAATTACCAATGCCAGAGGCAATCCCACTCTTCCAATTCCGATTACTGTTACAATTTTTTTCGTCATTTAGTTCAGATATGGTAGAATTATAGAGAGATTAACCATGTTTGTAAATAGAGTGATACAGTTCATTTCTTCCAAAAAAGTAGCTTCCGTTCTTACTTATTGTATTTTTCTTATTATAATTTTGTGTTTGGGATATGTCTTTACCAGAGGATTTATTATCGATGATGAAGGATGGATTCTCAGTCCTGCACAACGGATTCTGGATGGGCAGTTACCATACCGTGATTTTCACTTTATCTATACGCCAGGTCTTATTTATATCATTGCCATTGGTTTCAAATTGATTGGGGTAAGTTTTAATTCTGCAAGATTGATAACAATGGGTTTTTCATTATTAACAGTTTATATTTTATACAAGATTTCAAATACTATTAGTAATAGTAAGAGTGTATTTGCTTATTTGATTCCTGTTTTGCTTTTTGTTGTCTGGGGACCGATGCATGTGAACTTTGCCTGGCCGGTCATGTATACCTTATGGAGTGGTATACTGACAGTGCTTCTCCTCTTGATTAGTAAAAAAAATTCCAAACTCTATTTTATTGCTGGTGTAACAACAGGACTTACAATATTATTCAAGCAGAATTTTGGTGTCGCATTACTTCTGAATAATTTAATATTCTTTTTCTTTGAGAAAAATGCACAGAAAAAGAAATTCATAGTAGCTCATATTTTTGGAATATGCATGTTTCCTATGGTTATGGTTGTTTATTTTGCTTTTACCAACACGTTTATTCCGTTTGTCAATGATATGTATTATTTCATGATTCAGCAAATCATTCTTCAAGGCAATCAAAATACGCCATTTATTTATCCTGGCGTTTGGTATAAACAAATTGTTAAAACATTGTTTTATCTGTCTCCATTATTGGTATCACTTTATGCAGTATGGTTGGCATTTAAGAAGAACAAAAAAATTATCTTTCTCGCATCATTTACTGCACTCTATTATATGATCGGCATCCGACCGACGACCGATTATGTCCATCTCGTACCACTGTTATCTATCATTGGTGTTCCTTTACTAGTAATACTTGTTTTAAATAACAATAAGTATATTAAAATTGTGAGTTTTAGTTTCTTTATTATATTATTCATCTTAGGTTTTTATACAGCACTATTTAGTAATTATTATCGATGGTATACACCGTTAATACAACAGAATATTTATACACAAAATCCAAAGTTGGGTATCTTAACTGATCAAAAGACTCATGAACTGCTTGCAGGAATTGATAATTATATTGATAAATATCCAGTATCAAATAATTATTTGTTTGTTGATTCATTTTCCCCATCATTTTATCTTGTGACAGATAAAAGAAATCCGACGAAGTTCATCTTTTTCTCCGGACAAATATTTACTAAAGATGTTCAGACGGAAATGATACAAGAAATTAAAGTAAAAAATACTCCTCTTGTTATTGCTAATAAATCTATTTACGTGAACAAAGATCTTCTTTCAAAATATATTATCGCGCACTATCATGTAGAGAAAAAAATCGATGATTATCTTATCCTGGTGAAATGAAAATATCTTTTATTACTACGGTATTTAACGAAGCAAAAACTATTGACAGGTTTCTTGATTCCATTTTGTCGCAAACAAAGCCGCCGGACGAAATTATTATTACCGATGGAGGGAGTATTGACTCGACAGTAACTAAGGTTAAAGATTTTAGATCGAAAGTCAGGGAATATAAGGGTAAGTTTATTATTTTAGTTAAAAAGGGGAATAGGGCAGTAGGAAGAAATGAAGCGATCAAAAATGCAACTGGTGATATTATAATATGTACTGATGCAGGTAATGTTCTGGATAAGGACTGGGTAAAGAATATAACAGAGCCGTTTAAAGATGTTACCGTAGATGTTGTTGCTGGATATTATAAAGGGCTCGCAAAAAATGTATTTCAAAAATGTCTTATTCCCTATGTTCTTGTGATGCCGGACCGTGTCGATCCAGACCACTTTTTACCAGCAACACGCTCGGTTGCTTTTACCAAAGATATATGGAAAAAGATAGGGGGATTTAATGAGAAATTATCACACAATGAAGACTATGCATTTGCTAAAAGACTGGAAAAGGAAAATGTAAAAATCATATTTCGAAAAGATGCAGTTGTCTATTGGATACCAAGAAGCAGTTACAAACAAGCATTTATTATGTTCTTCAGGTTTGCTTATGGAGACGCGGAAGCAGGAATTTACCGTCCAAAAGTAGTTTTCCTCTTCTTTCGCTATACAGTCGCGCTTTTACTTCTCTTATCGGCTATAATAATGAAATCAGTTTTGCCGCTCGTCTGTTTGTCTGTTCTCATAATTGGATATCTCTATTGGTCAATAGTTAAAAATTATAAATACATAAAAGAATGGCAAGCAATATATTTTTTGCCATCATTGCAGCTTATTGCTGATAGTGCAGTTATTAAAGGAACGATTTTGGGTATGTTGAAAATATACCCTTTCTAGGGATATACCGATTGATAAAAAAATATGAGTCATACAAAAGATGTTATTAAAGGGATCTCACTTATTGGGTTTTTGCGGTTTTCAACAAAAGGTATAGGATTTTTAGAAACGATAATCCTTGCTCGCATCCTTGCTCCTTCACAATTTGGTGCATATGGGATAGCGCTTTTGACTCTCGGCTTACTAGAGGTAATCACTGAAACAGGTGTCAATATCGTACTTGTTCAGGAAAAAGAGATTGAAGATTTTATTTCATCTGCGTGGATTGTTTCCATCGCAAGAGGAATTGTGATAACATTTGCGTTATATTTTTCTTCTCCATTTATTGCTGGTTTTTTTCATTCACCGCAAGCTTTGATATTGTTGCAGTTTATGAGTATAGTGCCGCTTTTAAGAGGGTTTATCAATCCTGCTGTTGTAAAATTGCAAAAAAACTTACAGTTCGGAAAAGATTTCTCGTATCGGTTTACAGTTCTTGTTGTTGATACGGTAACCTCTGTTATCGTTACTTACCTGACGAAAAATCCGATCGGAATCGTTGTCGGATTACTGTCAGGTGTTATAGTTGAGGTAATTTTATCCTTTGCCGTAATTTCACCACGTCCCTGGCTATCTTTCAAAAAAGAATATATCAAAAAAATATTTCATGGCGGCAAATGGATTACCTTTGGGGGTATTTTTGATTACCTTTTTGAGAATGCAGATAATATCGTTGTTGGGCGGTTGTTGGGGGCCTCTTCTTTAGGTATTTATCAGCTTGCATATTCATTAGCTGTTATGCCGCTGACTGAAGTTGGGAAAGTTTTTCAGTATGTCGGCATGCCAATTCTTGTAAAGATTTCAGATGATATGTTCCATTTGCGCAACGAATTTTCGAAGTCAATCTTTATCAGTTTAACGCTGACCATTCCGTTTGTGCTTATCATTATTTTGTTTCCGGGACTTTTCGTTTGGTTACTGGGTAATAAATGGTCAGGTATTGAAATAGTATTGCCTTTTCTGGCAGGTGTTGGATTATTACGCGCACTTACTGGTACATCATCGGCACTTTTTTATAGTATGAAAAAACAAAAAATACCAATGATCACAACATTTATTACCAGTTTGGGATTAGTCCTCTTAATTATTCCTCTTGTCTCTCTTTACGGAATTGTTGGTGCAGCAATTGCCGCGTTGATAAGTTCTGTTATCGCTTTACCGTTTACCGGGATATTTGTATGGAAAGAATTGAGGACTAAGAAATATGAATAACGAAAAAAAAGTCTTTCTCAATACCTTTTATTTATCTATTGGTAAAATTGTTACATCTGGACTTGGAGTTGTTAGTTTTGGTGTGTTAGCTCATTATTTTGATGTAGAGCACATGGGGGAATATAACCTGGTTTTGAATTTTGTTAGCTTTTTGACGATATTAGCTGACTTTGGGTTGGGAACTGTTTTGCTGCGGGATATCGCTGCTAAAAAAGCAGATAATACGTTGATATCTTATGTTTTTGGATTGAGATTATTGTTGAGCATTATTTTTATTGGATTTGGGAGTTTGTCTATATTTATATTTCCTTATTCTGAAGAAGTCAAAATCGGAGTAATTATTTATGCGATTGTGAATATTTTTTCTATGCTATCTGCTCTTATCTGGTCAGTATTTCAAGCAAAATTTCTATTCAGTAAAGTTGTTGTTGCACAAATTACCATTGCAGTAATTAATACTGTTTTATTGGTATCTGCTGCTTATTTCCATTTACCATTTCTTTCGTTTATTTTTGCGACAAGTATCGGGATGGTTGTTGGTTTTTTTGTTTCAAAATCTTTTTTACATAAGAAGATACAGTATCTGTTTGATAAAAAACGAATGATCGGTATTGCTAATGAATCATGGCCTCTCGGTGCAGGAGTATTAGCAAGTGTTATTTTTTTTAAAATTGATTCACTTATCCTGCCATATTTTTATAATCCAAATCAATTTCCCGATGTCGGGTATTATGGCATTTCATATAAAATATTTGAAGTACTTATGGTTTTTGGCGGATTATATACGCAGACGCTCTTTCCACTTTTTTCAGCACATAGAAGTAAGGCCGAATTTAAAAGAGATTTTCGTAAGTATATATTCTATACATTTATAATCGCCGTAATTGGTAATATCGGTTTATTTTTTCTTGCCAAGCCGTTTCTCTATTTTTTGGGTGGGGAAAAATATTATCCCGCAATTCCATCACTACAGATATTATCTTTTGCATTAACAGTGAGCATTTTGTCTGGCTTTTTTCTTAATATCGGTGTCGTAGGACACAAACAGTTTCTTTTATTCAAATTCGCTGTTATCGCTGCAATTATCAATATCGGACTTAATCTTATATTGATTCCCAAGTACTCCTTCATTGGCGCTAGCTGGGTGACAGTCGTGACGCAACTAATAATTTTCTTAACATCTTTATATTCAGCAGTGCTTGTAATAAAAGAACGTAAATTTGTTACAATAGAGCAATGAAAAATTTATTACATAAAATAAATGGCGCTATAAAACGTATTATTCTTTATTTTTATTCTGATGCGTTTCCTCAACAAAATACGCAGTTGCCGGATGATCCCGAAAGAATGTCTCTTTATCCATATTGCATAGGATTAGGCATTGATGTGGGTTGTGGTTCAAGGAAAACTCACCCTAATGCCTTGGGTGTAGATCTTACACCAAAGGGTGTACCAGGAAAGCATGGATCGGAAAGAAGACAATTCAGTCAGGCAGATATTTGCGCATCTGGTGATAATTTGTATATGTTTGTCGATGGTACGCTAGATTATGTGGTAGCAAGACACAATCTAGAACACTATGTAGATCCGGTGAAAACTTTAAAAGAATGGAAGCGTGTTCTAAAAAAAGGAGGTATACTTGGGATTGTAATTCCTGATGAAGGAGCTCTCGATACAATAAAATTGGATCCGACACACAAACATGCATTTACAAAAGAAAGTTTTAAAAACATGCTTGAAACGATAGGTGGTTTCAAAATTATTAAACTTACTCCTTGTATCAAACAATGGAGTTTTGTTTGTGTTGCTAAAAAGATAGTATGAAAAAGTCTCCTCTGGTATCAATAATTATCCCTGTCTATAACGAAGAAAGATATCTTACTTATTGTCTATCTTCTTTAATAAACCAAACGTATAAATATACTGAAATAATTATTATTGATGACGGCTCGACGGATAAAAGTCTGGATATTGCAAATAAATATGATATTCAGTTATTTCGGCAAAAACATCAAGGACCAGGAATTGCAAGAAATTATGGGGCTGGACTGGCAAAAGGTGAGATATTGGCGTTTCTTGATGCAGATATGAAATATGACAAAAAGTATATAGAAAAACTTATAGATCCAATAATAAAAAAAGGCGTAGTAGGTACCTTTAATAAAGATGAGCTAATTGCAAATCCTGATAATATCTGGGCAGATTGCTGGAGAATCAATTCAGATTTACCACCTGGCAGACATGCACCCGAAATTTTACCCGATAAAATTGTTGTCTTTCGTGCGATTTTGAAAAGTTCTTTCATAAGAGTCGGAGGTTTTGATCCGAAGAAAGGTTATTTTGATGACGGTACAATTGCGGATAAATTGCATGAGCAAGCACTCTGCGCTACTGGAGCGATATCATATCATTATAATCCTGAATCATTAAGTGAAGTGTATTATTCTTCCCGTTGGATAGGGAGGGGGGCGATGTCTAAAAAGACTTTTACGAATTTGTTCCGTTATTGTTTTATTAATTCTTTAAGAAACGCGTTGAGAAAAATTATAATGGGAGCTCCACTACAATATATGGTTTTTAAGTTTATCTATGACCTAGGTATGTTCGTTGGAATTTTTTTCAGTAAAGGGAATATCGAGAAGTGACTTGCATTGTAAAGTTTGTTATTTTATTATTCATATAAGTTTTTATGCTATTTATAAATTATAAATAATGAAATATATAATTGCTTCAATAATATTTGTACTTATTTTTTTAGCTCCTTTAATTTTAGATTCACATATACTAAGAAGCAATGATATTAATGATAATATCACTCCTCTTGTTTATACCAAAAACGTAATTTATCAAAGTCACAGTTTTCCACAGTGGGTTCCATATATTGATCAAGGTCTGCCAATGATAGCTGATCCAACTTATTCTTTTTACAACCCTCTTGTCGCTTTGTCGGTATTGAGTTTTCCAATAGATGTTGCTTTCAAAGTTATTTACACTATTTCACTAATATTTGCAATTTTTACAATTTATATCCTCTGCCGCTATTTTGTAATAAATAAGAATATCTCGTTTCTTTTGGGACTAATTTATGCAAGCAGTGGGTATTTTGTTTCAAGAATAACTGCAGGCCATTCAGAAAAAATTCTATCATATCCTTTATTACCCTTATTTTTATATTGTCTTTTCCGTTCAGTCCAAAAGTTTTCGATATTGTGGTCCGGGTTAACTTCTTTGGTACTAACATTGATTTATTTCTCGGGAGATTTTTATAATTTTCTTTATGGTTGTATTGCGCTTGGGATAACTTTTCTTTACTATCTTGTTTTAGGCCGTAAAAAAAGTTTTATCGTTTTAGTAACTATTTTATTGATTCCTTTTTTTTCAGCAATAAAATTATTTCCATTTACGGAATTACCAAGTTATATTTACCATGTCATCGAACCATACACTGGATCGCAAAATCCGATCAGCATGCTTTATTATATTTTTTTACCTATAAAACTTCCGTTTATCTTAACCGGCACCAAACAATTCATAACGACTGATTTTGCATGGTGGGGGAAGATTACTTTTATAGGTCCATTGCTTCTCATAGGTATTTTCTTTTTCTTTTACTATTTTAAGAAAATCTCCAATGATTATAAGCATTTATTGTATATATTATTGATGACATTTGCTCTGGTATCTATGCCAGCTTGGAATCTCAATCCGTATCATTATTTGCTTATTGTATTTTCGAAGCTCCAACTCTTCCATGTTCCCTCGAATATATTTGCGTTCATGTCAGTAATCGTTATTATTATGGCAGGGATAGGTTTTCAAAAATTTACACAGTTAAAAAAAACGACAAGAAGAATAGGAATTGAAAATTATGTCCTGGCATTACTTATTGTCAACCTGCTTATAACTTTTGTCTTTTCTGAATATATTCTTATCCGAAAACAACTTAAGATAATAAACCCATCATATAAAGTAACGTTATCGATGCTTAAACAGAAAGATCCGTCAAAATATTATATAGGAGCATTTCTTGACCAAAGCGGCCTGCCACAGAATGTTGCAGTTGATAATCAACAGCTTCTTCTTGAAGATAATTACGGATTGCAGATGAAAGATAGTCCAGCAGAACATTTTACTCCATACGATTTTTTCCAGACTAAAACATATAATGACATAGCACCGAAATACTTTATTATTGACAGTAGCGTTAAATTATCCGAACCGTTTGTATTTAACATCAAAAAATATTTTACCTATAAAGATACTACGGTTTTTCGCGTGACCAGTGATACGCCTTTTGTTTACTCAGAGTTAAATAAAAAGAAGATTACGAATAATATCTTAACTACAGAAATCGGTTTGAATACATTTACTATAAAAGCGAAAAGCAATGATAATCTGAATAAAATAGTAATGCTTGAAAGTTATTATCCAGGCTGGCAAATTACAATAGATGGAAAATCAGCAAAATTATTCTCTTCGCGGTTTCTAGAGTTTAATGCAGTTAAAGGAATTCATACGTATGTATTAACATTTAACTCATCTCGGTTTGTAGTCGGTGCTGTAACGACATTCATTTCAATAGGTATATGGGGTTTCCTTGTTTTACTTTTGAGGAAAAGAAAAAGCAATTATCGATAGCATAATAAATTAGTAAGGTAATGTTTATTGTCATTATACAACCTGAGTAGTTTTTCGGGATTTATCGGTATTAGTTTCTCTCTCACTTCATCAAGCCGGTATATTTTGAATTTATTATTCTTAAGTAGCCTAAGATATTCTTCTGCGCTACTGCCACTTTGATCCAGTTCGAACGGCATAAATTCAGTGATGAATTTTATTTTTTTACTCTTATCTACTATTTTCCTTGCACCTTTCATTGCAAATACTTCAGAACCTTGAATGTCCATTTTCATAAAGTCTATGGTTTCTTTTTTATCTTTGAAAAAATCATCAAGTGTCACTACAGCAATTGCAATAGATTTTCTTTTGTCCCCTGAATCAAATACTCTATGATCTCCTCTGTTTTCATCATTTAAATAAAGGCGTTTGTTGCCGTTTTTGTTTGAGACGGCTTTATTAACCGTGACAACATTTGTATAGCCGTTTACATTAATGTTTTTCTTTAATAGGTGGAAATTACTCGGATCCGGTTCAAATGCGTAAACTTTTCCTTTATCACCAACGATACTCGCTGCAATCAATGTATAATATCCGATATGGGCACCGATATCAACAACGATATCTCCTTTTTTTATTTTCCTTTTGATAATTTTTGTCTCGTACGGTTCCCATATTTTTTCTGACAATAAAACTTCAGATACTATTGAATCCTTTTTATCAATATAAATCTTATGGTTTTGCGCGATTACAAAATCCGGTTTCAACTTGTTGACGATTGGTACAAGTTGTTTTTTTAGTGATGGGACTTTATAAAGTCTATGGACAATTGACCAATAAATTCCTTTTGTCTTAAGATCTTTTTTGTAGATTTGTAGATTTGCTATAACTTTACTAAATAGATTCATATGAATTAATTTATTTTACAAAATAAAGATATAAATATCTATAAGATATTCTTAACTTTTCAAATGGTGATTTGGTGATATGTGCTAGAATACGCTTGTGGTTAATATGAATAAAATAGGTTCCAAAAAACAACTCAACCTTGGTATAGTTATGCAATCGCCGGATTTGGGTGGGGCTGAGACATATATGCTTTCTTTGGTCGAAAACTTTCTCAAAGCGGACTCAAAAGTGTTCATTGCTAGCAATAAAGGGAAATTTTTTGACAGAGCGAAAAAATTTCCCGTCAAAACAACCGAGATACCATTTATCTTCGATATTATAGGAAATTACCGAGGACTGATAAAAAGTATATTATTTCTTCCGTACGCATTGCTATTTTATTCCAAACTACTTAGAACGTATAAAAAAAATCATGTAGGTGTCATTCTAATGAGCGGATATTCCGAAAAATTACTAGTGACATGGATTGCATCATTTTTTGATATACCTGTTGTCTGGATTGAATATGGGCCGTTACAGACGGTATTTAATAAGCTGATGAAATTTCCAAAAGTTGCGTATCGACTCACAAAACATCTTCCGGCGGCAGTCATTGTCCCAACGAGAAATACACAGCAGAGTCTCATTACTGATGCTAGAGTTTCTCTTGCAAAACTTCATATTATTCCGTGCGGCACAAAAGTTGTAAATAAACAAAAGAGTACTAAAAAAGCATTAATACCCGAATGGAGCAATTGTATTGTCATCGGCAATATATCCCGACAGACAAGAGAAAAAGGGCAAGATATTCTCATAAAAGCTATGCCTTATGTGATTAAAAAAGCACCTTTGGCAAGATTACTTATCGTTGGCGACGGTCCTGATTTGAATTATTATCGCCAGCTGGTTACGAATCTAGGACTTGAAAAGTATGTCTATTTCACAGGCTTTGTTAAAGATACACAGCGGTATTATGACAGTATGGATCTTTTTGTATTTCCGACTGTTTGGGATATGGAAGGGTTTGGGGTTGTTCTTATAGAAGCGATGATGCATCGATTGCCGACCGTTGGTAGTGAAATGGGGCCGGTACCAGAAATTATCGACGATCAAAAATCGGGTTTGCTTTTTAAGACAGGGGATGAGAAAGAGTTAGCAAAAGCTGTAATTTCTTTATACAAAGACAGCAAAAAAAGAGAGCTGTTTGCTGAAAATGGTTATAAGAAGGCTTTAAAGAATTATAATATCGTTACAATAAGCAAAAGAATAATTGGAATCTTGACTGATGCAACATATACGAATGTGACTTAGTTGAAAATTATTAGTTATTTTTTTGATGATGGATATCTAAATATACTTTTTACTACGAATTTTGGACGCTGTTTTACTTCTTCAAATATCTTTGCTATATATTCTCCTAGTATACTTATTCCCAAGAGTTGGATTGCTCCAATAAAAAGGACAACAACGAGTATTGTTGTGACTCCGACAGGAGTATTCGGCAACAGAAATCTAAGAATAATTTGTATGATCATACCTATTAGTGCTATAAGAAAGACAAAAAGTGAAAGTATTGTCATCAGTTGCAGCGGGACATACGAGAATGAAAAAATTCCTTTTGTTGCCCACTGAAAGTTTTTCAAAAGACTGTTTGTTGTTTTACCAAACATCCTTTCCGGTCTCACATACGGTATTCCTGTTTGTTTGAATCCGACCCATGCTCTGAGTCCACGAAGAAAACGGTCTCTTTCCGGAAATTGCTTGAGCACATCGACTACTTTTCTATCAATGAGCGAAAAATCGCCAGCGTCAAGAGGTATCTGAATATAAGAAATTTTATGGAATATTCGATAAAATAATTTGTACGCAATTGCCATTAGTAATGGTGCTTCACGTTTTGTTCTAATTCCATACACGACATCATAGCCTTTGATCCATTTTTGATAAAATTTTTCAATCAATTCAGGGGGATCCTGTAAATCACCATCAAGAAAAACAATGCTATCTCCTTTGGCTATTTCCATACCGCTAGTAAACGCCATTTGTGAACCAAAATTCCTCGAATGATTTACGGCGATAACATGTTTGTCTTTAGATGTTATGATAAGCAGTTTTTTTTCCGTATCATCCGGACTCCCATCATTTACAAAAATAATTTCGTAATCGATTTTTAGCTTTTGGAAAGTTTTTGTAATGCGTCTATACATTATCGGTATTGCTTGTGCATCTTTATAGCAGGCTATAATAGCGGAGATTTTTTTCTTCATTATCTTCTTAAATTAATATACCACGGCTCATTACTCTTCAGCATCTTATTGATAAGAACCGGCATTTCGTTTATTTCGTTTGGCCAATAAGATTGAATATTACTGAGTACAGCCATAATATCTTTATCGTCCTCAGCCCAGTGTGAAATACCATCATGAAAATAATCTTTATCACGCCCGGACCCAATTAATTTAACCGGTATTTTTTCATAATGAAGATAATTTCTAATTGCTTCAAATGGACGATAGAGAAGAAAGGTTGTTGCCGTATAGACGATAGGAATTTTCTCTTCCAATGCCAAACCAATTGCAATGCCAAGCATTGCCTGTTCGGAAGCACCAACATTGATATATCTGTCGGGATAATCCTTGCGGACGGCATCCCACATTTTGTAGCCGAAATCACCAACAATCACCCAAATATCTTTATTTTTCTTCATTTGCTTATGAATTTCATAAGAAAATGCTGCCCTCATAATTTTTTTGTGTAGCGGGATTATTTTCATGAAAGTAACTTTTTTGCTTTTGTATAATCTTCATCGGTCATTGTGTAATAATGAGCATCTTGACCGGTAAGAAAAGGGAACTGTTCAACAGTAGTATAAGCATATAAAACTGTGGGACTTGTCTGTCCTATAGTAATTTTTTTTAAAATATGATTATTATCATGTCCATTCACTTTATGGATAATAAAACCAAATGCTTTAATTCTTTTTGAAAGATAGGTGAGATTTACTTTATCATATGCTGACCAGCCGTTAGCATTAATAATAATTTTTAAATTGGTAACTTTTTTTTCAACAGCAATACGAAGAGCTTCCCAAATGCTCCCTTCCGCGCACTCTCCGTCCGAAAGCATACAGTACACCTGTCGTTTTCTATCTGCAAGAGCCATACCTAACGCAATAGGAAGTCCTTGTCCCAAACTCCCTGTTGAGACGTGAATATCGAGCTGGGTATTTCTATCTGGATGGACGTGTAAATTTTTAATACTATTTGCATCTTGAATATAACCATATTTTTCCAAGACTGCATACCAGGCGATTCCTGCATGGCCGTTTGAAAGAATAAATTTTTCATCTTTCTTTTTAACTTTATAAATTGTATCGATGAGATCTATAGCGCTGAGACAGGAACCAAGATGTGAAAGACGGGATTCATGACTTATTTTAAGAATACGTTTCCTCAGTTTTTTTTGATCCCGAGTAAGTTTCTTTAGCGAAAAGTGCTGCATGATTGGTTTTTATTGATAAAAATGAGCGTTTTGTTCAAACCAAGAATAAGTGCTATTCAATCCTTTGTCAATAGTATAGGTTGGCTTCCATGACAATACTTTTTTCGTATGAATAATGTTCGCTTTCCAATGGGGTGTATCCCATGATCTTTTTGGGTACGCGCCTTTTTCAACAACTGTACTTTTGTTTGTTACTTTAAATAACGTATTCACTATTTCATCGTTCGTATATTCTTTCCCTGTGCCGAGATTACATATCTCTCCCTGCAGTTTTTTCCCTAGCTTTAAAGCACTGAGGTAAGCATTGCAAACGTCTTCTACATAAATAAAATCCCTGCGCTGAGTGCCCGGAGTAAGTTTTATTGTATTCTTTTGAATAAGTGTTTTCATAATAACTGGAATTAGCCGAGTCGGCGCTTCATAAGGACCATACACGGAGAATAAACGGAATGTCATTATTGGTTTATTATTGACGAGTGCAAATACTTTGCAAAGGTGTGTTGCAGCAAGTTTTGTAGACGCATAATAGCTTACTGGCTCACAATAATCTGTTTCTTTCATCGATGTATCTTTATAACCATATTCTGAGGAGCTGCCCGTATTGATAAAACACCGATAAGGAATATCCTTTGAAGCCTCAAGGAGATTTTTAGTTCCTTCAATATTAACCTGTATCATTTTTTCAAGTTCAGATTGATAGTGATATGCGCCGTATACGGCAAGATGGATAATATATTCAGGTTGGATTTTTTTGAGAATTTTTTTAAGTTGGGGAAAATTTGTTATGTCACCGTGATGAATAGTTATCATACGTTGTATATCTTTTAGTCTCCAGGTAGGTATTTTTGAACGATTGAGGACATGTACTTCATAATTATTTTGAATCAGTTTTCGGGTAATGTTGGCACCGACAAATCCATTGGCTCCTGTTATAAAAACACGGCTTTTTTTCTGAAAAGTCATACGGTATACTTGTGGTTACTACTATAGAGAAATTATGACGACACTTCAATGTGCAATTTGCGGAAAAGATCAGGAAATACAAGAATTATTTAAAGCAAATTTTCTTCCAGAAAAAATCACTTCAGAAACATTTTCTGCAAGAAGAATACCGGACAGAATACATTTTCGATTCGTAAAATGTATAAGATGCGGTTTACTATTTTCAAATCCTATTTTGTCCGCGGGAGAGATTACGAAATTGTATGCAAAGAGTAAGTTTACTTATACAGTTGAATCAGATTATCTAAAGAAAACATATGGGTATTATTTAAAAAAAGTTTTAAACAAAAAAAAGCGGAGCAACATTTCTCTTCTTGATATTGGTTGCGGTAATGGGTTTTTTCTTGAAGAAGCAATAACAATGGGAGTAAAGAATGTATGGGGGATAGAACCAGGAGAAGCATCTGTTAAAAAGGCACCGAAATGGTTACAAAAAAATATAAAAGTGAACATGTTTAAAAAAGATATCTTTAAAAAAAATTTATTTGATATTGTGTGTTGTTTTCAAACGCTTGATCACATTATCGATCCAAATAGATTTTTATCAGCAGTTCATATGGTTTTGAAAAAAGAAGGAAAAGCGTTATTTATTGTCCATGATACTGATGGATTATCAGTAAAAATATTTGGCGAAAAGTCTCCGATTTTTGATATAGAGCATATTTATCTATTCAATAAAAAAAGTCTTGCAAAATTGTTTGAAAAAAACGGGTTTACTGTCCTGGAAACATTTACGGTTAAAAATAGATATCCATTACGATATTGGATCCGTATGAGTCCATTACATAATAGTATAAAAATTTTTATAACGAGTGTTCTTCAGCTATTATCGTTGGATAACGCCTCAATTACTATCAGTGCTGGCAATATCGGAATCTTGGTAAAGAGATAAATTATTCTCATGAAAAGAAAAAAAGAAAAAAACATTGATGTATTTAATGATGATATTCAAGCTACCGGTAAATATCGGTATACAAATTTTGAAAAAAGTTCGGCATATAGCGCGACAAAAAGACAATCCGATGAACTTATCAAAATTTTACAGTCAAAGGTTGGCAGAAAAACCACTGTTCTTGATGTCGGATGTGGTGATGGTACCTTTACACTTGAACTTCTTCTGCGAGCACACCCTGAAAAAATAGTAGGCTTTGACTATGCAAAAAATGCTATACAAGCGGCTCGACGGTTGGTACTAAAAAAAGATAAAAGGAATATTATATTTAAAACCATTAATGTATATGATGCAAATAAAGTATTTGATACAAATTCCTTTGATGTCATCGTGATCCGTGGAGTATTACATCATCTTTATGATCCTGAAAGAGCGGTTAACGTTCTAAGTCCTTTATCAAAAAGGATAATTGTGTTGGAGCCAAATGGTTACAATCCTATTATAAAATTAATAGAGAAGCTTTCCCCCTATCATAAGCAGCATGAAGAAAAATCCTTTTGGCCACCAAAACTTAATAGTTGGTTCATCAATGCTGGATTTATTGTGAAAGACCAACAGTTTTTCGGTATTGTTCCTTATTTCTGCCCAGATTTTGCGGTATCTATCTTACAAGTAATACAGCCTGTTATGGAAAGACTGCCGTTTGTAAATAGATTATATTGCGGAACAAATTTGATATATTATGAAAGACGTACTGTATAATATTTCCATGAGGAAATTATTATTATTTTCTATATTATTCCTCGCTGCAGTTCTTCTCATTTTTAGGATTAATGAATTGATGCCTTTTATCGGTGATCAAGGGTGGTTTTATTTAGCCGCAAGAGATGTTGTTTTTGGAAAAAGTTATCCGTTGGTTGGTATTACGGCAAGTCATCTGTGGCTTCATCAGGGTGCGTATTGGACATATATCCTCGTTTTTATGTTGTGGCTATTTCATTTTGAACCACTCAGTGGTGCTTATATGACTATAGTTTTAGGTGTAATTAGTGTATATCTCATATATCTTGTTGGAAAATTATATTTTTCAGAAAATGTTGGTACTATTGCATCTTTTCTTTATGCAACTTCTCCATTGGTGATAATCAATGCCAGGACGCCTTATCATACGAGTCCGATACCCTTTTTTACTCTTCTATTTCTCTTAGCACTTTTAAAATGGGTAAAAGGGAACAGATATTATTTTTCTATCTGTATATTTCTTCTTGCAGTACTTTATAATTTTGAACTTGCAACAACCACGCTCGGTATATCTTTTTTTATTGTTCTGTTTTATGGGATTTGGAAGAAAACATCCTGGATAAAAATAGTGCGAGATAAAAAAGTTATTTTATTATCTATAATTGCTTGGTTTGTTCCAATGTCTCCAATGCTATTGTATGATATCCATCATGGATTTCCTCAGACATTGAAATTTACCGCATGGATCATCTATCATATACTGCTTATTTTTGGTTTTCCTAGTATTCATACTATTACTGAATCGACAGGATGGAGTGAAGTTTTCGCCTTCGCTTTGCAACAATACCAGATGCTTATATTCGCGATGAGCGGCATCATTGCTTGTATCATCCTAATCACCACCTTTGGATTTTTTTACTACCGTTTCTATCAAACTATTAAACATAAAAAATATCATATCGGTATGATACTGGTTGGTGTTATGAATGCGTTACTGATACTAGGATATCTGGCGAATAAAACAACTTCGGGTGCTTATGTGCCGGTAATTTTTCCATTCATTCTGTTATTAACAGCTTATGTTGTAGATAAATTCAAAAGAAGATATTTTTTTATAACTATTCTTTTACTCATCGCTATTGGTATACTGAATATATATTCACTTTTAAAAAATAATTATTTTGAATATATTACATATGCGCAGAGACTGCACATTGCTAAAATTGTAACCCAAGAAGCAAATGGTAGAGACTATAATATTAAAGCGAAAGGGCCTGGAAGCTGGTTTCCAAACTTTGATTTAAACTATGATTATCTAACCTGGTGGCTTGGACATGGTCCGTCCGATAAGCCAGAAAAGTTAATTTTCTTTATTGGAGAAGATCATAAGGGAATACATTTATCTAAAAGAGATTAAAGATTAAGGATATAAGATTGAAGAATTATGATATCTGCTGTAATAATAACAAAAAATGAAGAGAAGAATATCGGTCGGTGTCTCGACAGTGTCTCCTGGTGTGATGAATGGATCGTTATTGATGATCATTCTCAAGATAAAACCATTGATATTGCAAAGAAAAAAGGAGCGAGTGTTTTTACGCATACGATGTATGATGATTTTTCTGAGCAACGGAATTTTGGTTTAGAAAAAGCGAAAGGTGACTGGATACTCTTTATCGATGCGGATGAAAGGGTTTCAAGTGCGTTATGGTATGAAATTATGCAGCATACGAGTGAATCAATAGCTGATACCATAGGTTATTATGTAAAGCGTCAGGATACAATGTGGGGAAGGATATTAAAACATGGTGAGACGGGAAATGTGATTTTACTTCGACTTGCCAAAAAAGGCTCAGGGAAGTGGGAAGGACGTGTCCATGAACGATGGAATATACAAGGCAGAACACAGATCTTGAGAAATCCTCTTGATCATTTTCCCCATAGCACTGTAGCTGACTTTCTAAAAGAGGTAAATTTTTATACCGACCTGCGTGCCGAAGAACTGTTTAAAAATAAAACCAAATCAAATTGGTTTTCAATCATAGCATATCCAAAAGCAAAATTCATAGTGAATTATTTTTTCAAAGGAGGCTTTTTAGACGGTTTGCCTGGTTTGGTCGTAGCTTTAATGATGTCGTTTCATTCATTTTTGGTGAGAGGCAAACTCTGGCTACTATGGCAAAAAGAAAAATAACTATTGTCTCAATTATTTTTGTCGTTTGGAATATCTTTATCATCTGGCAATTTGTATACTTCCTTTTATCAAAAAATAATGTATGTATTATTTTTTGTCATACATAAAAGAAGAAGGTACTCGATTCTTTTTTAATCTCACCTAACTTAATTCCCTCGAGGGCGTAAGCCCAGGGATGGAGTGATTCCAGAATCTTCTAGGTGGAGATATAATAGAGAGGTGAGGTATAAAAGACAGGCACATTGTGTTTACCACTGTGAGTATCACCTTG
>DATLSZ010000030.1:0-30813 GCA_035533875.1 Candidatus Acidiferrales bacterium | reverse complement strand
CAAATTCTTTTTGGAACTCAGATCCATTGTCATGGTGAATATTAATAATCTTTTGATCAGTAACATAGACCAATCGTTCAAGAAAGTCTTTGGCATTTCGTGAGGTATGGGTTGTGTACAATCTTGCATACGCTAGCTTTGAAACATCATCAATGGCAGTAATTAAATACCGGTAGCCACCACCGGCAAGAGTCAGAATGACCGTATCTACATGCCAGAGAAAGTTGACTTTGTTTTCTTTCACAAGCTTCGTGATTTTCTGTTTTTTCGTGCTTCTTAGCCTTCTCTTCCACTGTTTCTGTATGGTGACTCGGTCAAAATACAATTGCTCTTCTTCAATAATCTTTTGGATTTTCCAAGAGGAGATTCCTTCACCATACTCTTGTTTGTATATTCCAACCAGTTTCATCTTGCCATAGCGAGGATACCTTGTTCTCAATTTTTTCACTCGAATACGCTGCATCAGCACAATGTCCCGTTTCCGTGTTTTCAGTGGCGCCCGTGATGCTTCTTCAAGTCCTGTGAGATCTTCCCTTTTAAAACGAGCTAGCCATTTATGGAACGTTTTCCGTGTAATCCCAAACTGGTGTGCTGTAGCTGTCGCGTTTTTCTTGCCGATGGTATGATAAAAAATAATCCATTCAAGTTTCAGAAGTGCATCAGCGGAGAGTTTCTTTTGGGCAAGGAGCCGAGTCTTACTCCAATCTCGCTTCGTTGGTGCAGGATTCCCCAAAAAAAAGAATTTCGTTTTATGCCAATCAGTTGGTTTTGTCATCGGTTTCACCTCCTTTTGGCAGACTTCTATTCTACCGCAATGTGTAACCGATGTTTCTCATCTTCTGCATAATGAGAGGTTTTGAGCACAATTAAAGTGATTAAAAGTTACTATTTGAGATTTAGGAAATTACTTTTTACTGGAGTCTGCTTTGAAAAAATTTATTGCTTCCTGTACTGTTGTCATAAATTGCGCGGGGAAAATAATTGTAGAGCTTTTCTCCGTGCTTATCTCAGCCATTGTTTGTAACGTTCTTAATTGCAAGGCAACCGGATGTTTTGTCATGACATCGGATGCTTCTCCCAATTTTGTTGCCGCTTGAAATTCTCCTTCAGCTGCGACAATCTTTGCCCGTCGTTCCCGTTCTGCCTCTGCCTCTTTTGCCATGGCCCGCTGCATATTGTCAGGAAGAGTAATATCTTTTATTTCAACTGCCGTAACTTGTACACCCCACGGCTCGGTGTGTGAATCAATGACGTCTTTTATTTTATTATTGATATTGGCTGTTTCGGATAAGAGTTGATCAAGGACAAACTGCCCGACGACATTGCGGACGGTCGTTTGGCTGATCTGATTGACTGCTACATTGGCGTTTTGGATCGCGAGAACCGACTTCTTTGGATCAACTACGTTGTAATAGGCGACTGCTGCGATGTCTATCGATACATTATCTTTGGTTATTATTTTTTGAGATGGAATTTCCATAGTTATGATACGCAGCGTTACTTTCACCATCCGTTCGACAAGCGGAATCAATATAATAAGTCCCGGTCCGCGTACACCTGCATATTTACCGAGCCGGAATATAACACCGCGGTCATATTCTGTCACGACGCGTACACTAAGAATAAAGAGGATAAAAATAATGATAAGTATTGTAAATGGCATGTGATATTATTTTAGTTTCTTCTGAAGCTTATCCAGAAGTGCTTTGGCGAAATCTTTTCCGCCGAGGCCAAACGCGATTCCGCCTGCGAGTGCGACCATAGCGACAAATCCGGTAAAGAGAATCCGGATAAGATCCTGCGCAACTCCTAATTGATTCAGTACGGCTAGCAAAACAAATATGGTTATCGCAATCCTCACGGTAGAAGTGACAATACGTGATGCGTCCGGTGAAAAACCTTTTGTTGATGCAGCTACGACTTCGGCTGCAAGCCTGGCAAATACCAGACCGACGACACCGATAATCGCTGCGACAAAGACGTTGGGAAGATATAGTAAAAATGTATTAAGGAGAATCGCGACTTGCGGCAGCTGCCAAACGTCTGCCGTAGGAATGAGGAAAAGAATAATCACAAACCACCGGGCAATCTCGGCAACTATTTCTACCCAGCCTAATCCTTTATCCGCAGTTGGTATCTTATATTTTTCCAAATATCGGTCTACATGCAATGCTTCCAAAACTTTGATAACCAGTTGTTTGACAAATGAGGCTATGACAATACCGATAAGAAGGATAATAATACCGACGATAAGATTGGGTAAAAAAGCCACTGTGGTTGAAAGACCTTGATTGAGGGATTCCAGCAATGTATTGACAACATTGGGCTGCATACTACTTAGAGTTTTACACCTGTGCCGTTAACTTGTCAATAGGCAATGAGGTTGGTATAATGTAATTACACTTTTGAACTTAGAACTTTGAATTAAGGATTCTTTAGATTTCTTAGTTCTGAGTTTTAAGTTTTTAGTTTTATTAACTATTTTGGGCCGGTAGCTCAGCGGTAGAGCAGGAGCCTTTTAAGCTCTTGGTCGCGGGTTCGAATCCCGCCCGGCTCACTACGAAAAAATCCCAGAGAAAATCTGAGATCTTTTCGTAGCTGACTTGGGTTGGTTCGCCTCGAATCCGACACCACGAAGTGGATAGTCCTTGAAGAGGGCCGCCCGGCTCACCAATTTATAAATTCTTCTCCTCACATAACGCTGCGCGTTTTGCAAGAGAAAAACATACTCCTGCTGTTAAGCTAGAGTTACATTTGGCGGTATAGTATTGATGACCAAATAAGAGATTGGTTTGATTTTAAAAATTATGTATGCTCGAGCTGTTGTTATTAAGTTAATTATTTTTGTTGCCGCGTTCTCAGTGGTATTTTGGACTGTGCGGCTGACCAATATTCTTCCACAGTCCCGGCTTGATCAGGATATGCGCTCCATTCCTACGCTCTTTGGCGTCGGGAATTTTTTGTTCAGTATCCTTTCAGGTTTTGTTATCCAAGTACAATGGCGTAAATGGGATATTCTTATGGACGCCACGCGCGGGGAAGTGAGTACATTAAGGCAACTGTATATTGTGGCTCATCATTATCCGGTGAAAGAGCGGAATGATATCAGATATCATATCTATCGGTATCTGGATACGTATGTGAAAGTAAACACGAATTCGAAAGGAAAAGATATGGCATTCCGGTCAAAAAAAATTGATGAAGCACTTATCCGGGTTGAGGATACGATGTTTTCATCTTCCAAACGGTATCCGGATATCGGAACGCTTGCGTTTACTTATCTGACTCGAGCAATGGAATACCGTGAAATAAAATTACAAAGCAGCGCTCACCGTCTGCCGATGCCTATCAGAGTTTTTTTATTATTCGCAACAGGTTCTGTTATTATCGGGTCGCTGTTTATGCCTTTTGTCAATCTTATGTTTAACTACTATTTTACCCTTGTTGTTGCTTCAATGGCATACGGAATTATCTTGATTGTAGATGACTTTGATCATCCTTTCCGTCCGGGCATTTATTTTCTTTCGGTTGACGCGTACAAGCAGCTAAGAAATGAGATCCGGTCCAAACTGGAGTATTACGCGTTTGATTTTGATAAAGCGGAAGCAAAAGAATTGATAAGCGGACATGAAGCGTAACAGTTCAAAATTCAAAGTGCAAAGTTCAAGGTTACAGTTTAAAATCTAAAGTTATTATCTATATGGTAATACTTTTAACTTTTAATTTTGAACTTTTAACTCCATCCGTGTATAGTATATAGTACACCATGGATTCCTTTACTACCCCGATGATGCAGCAGTATAGCGACATCAAGAAGCAGTATCCCGACTGTCTGCTTTTTTATCGGATGGGGGACTTCTACGAACTCTTTCTTGAAGATGCACACATCGGTGCCAAAGTGTTAAATATCACGCTGACAGGGAAAGCAAACGGTAAGGGCGGCAGAATTCCGATGGCAGGTGTTCCGTATCATTCCGTTGATACCTATTTGGCTAAACTCGTCAATGCCGGATACAAAGTAGCAATTTGTGAGCAATTATCTCCGCCAAATAAGAGGGGGTTGGTCAAACGTGATGTCGTGCGTATTGTAACTCCAGGAACAATGCTTGATGAGAACGCGCTTGAGAAAAAAGAACACAATTATCTCATCAGTTTGGCAACCGACGCTAAGACCATTGCTATAACCATTGCGGATGTTTCTACTGGGTATTTTGCCACAACTGAGATAGCTACCGAGTCAAAAGATCAAATTATTATGGATGAACTGGCAAGGATTCATCCGAAAGAATGCATTCTTCCAGAGTCTCTATATAATGATCCGGTCTTTTTACAGCTGGTTAAAAAACAAAAGGGGATGAATATCTTTTTTTATACGGATTGGGATATTTATGCATCTGACGCTGAGGAGGTATTACGAAACCATTTTGGTATTACGACACTAGCCGGGTTTGGTTTAGTTTCTAAAAAGTTGGCGCAGCAAACCTCTGCGGTGATGCTTGGATATCTTAAGCATACACAAAAAGGTCCTGTGCAGCATATTAAAAAAATTGATACCTATACAGCACATGATTATTTACTGCTTGACCGCTCAACAGTATTAAATCTAGAGCTTTTCTCAACGATCAGGGAACATGATAGTAAAGGAACACTGCTTTCAATTATGGACCATACCCAGACGGCGATGGGCGGAAGACTTTTGAAAGAATGGATGCGTAAACCACTCATTGACAGAAAACACATTGAGGCACGTCACGATGCCGTATCGGAGTTACAAGAGAAACAATCTCAACGGCAGGAACTGCGAGAAATGATTAAAGCAGTGAGTGATATAGAGAGGCTAATTTCGCGCTGTTCAGTTGGTTTGGGAAACGCGAGAGATTTGGTCAACCTGAAAGGCTCATTGGAGACAATACTTCAGATAAAAAGTAAAATGAGTGAATTTGAAGGTAGTTTGATCAGAGAATTGGCAAAGAAGATTATGGTATCAAAAGTATCAGAGGTATCAGGAGTATCAAAGCCTATAAATGGATTAAACAATATTATTGATTTGATACATACAATAATAGTTCTCGAGCCACCGATCAGTGTCCGTGAAGGTGGGATGATCCGGTCAGGCGTAGATCGCGAACTGGACAAACTCCGTAAGATTGTTAATGGCAGCAGGGATTGGATAGTCGCGATGGAACAGGAGGAACGCGATAAGACAGGTATCGGATCACTGAAAGTACGATACAATCAAGTCTTTGGGTTTTATATTGAAGTCAGTAAAGCGAATTTAGATCTCGTGCCGGATACCTATATACGTAAGCAAACGCTAGTGAACGCGGAACGATTTATAACAGCCGAATTGAAAGAACAGGAAGAAATTATCCTTACTGCCGAAGAAAAGATACATGAGATAGAATACCGGATATTCCTGGAAACATTGGCAACAATTCTTGAGCATGTTTCTTTATTGCAGGAGACTTCTCAGAGTATCGCGATATTGGATTGTTTGGTTACTTTTGCTTATATTGCTGAGAAGAATAGGTATGTACGGCCAACCATCACGTTGGATAATAAGATGGAAATAACAGGTGGAAGGCATCCTGTTGTTGAGACTTTGTTGGGAGACAGACAATTCGTACCCAATGACGTTTTACTCGACACGCAACAGCAATTGCTTCTTCTTACTGGGCCGAATATGGCAGGGAAATCTGTATTTATCAGACAAAACGCATTGATCGTCCTTATGAGTCAAATGGGTTCGTTTGTTCCTGCGGAAAAAGCGGACATTAGTATCGTCGATCAAATATTTGTTCGCTCCGGTGCTTCCGATGTCATTACCTCCGGATTGTCGACATTTATGGTCGAGATGGTGGAGACAGCACATATCCTGCATCATGCGACAAATAACAGTTTGATTGTTATGGATGAGATAGGGCGTGGCACAAGTACCTATGACGGGATAAGTATTGCATGGGCAGTTGCTGAGTATTTAGTATCCAATAAAATGAGGCCAAAGACATTGTTTGCAACACACTATCATGAAATGCAGACACTTGAAGAACGCTATCCACAGCAAATCCGTAATTATCATATGTCTGTCAGCAATGATAAAGGTGAGCCGGTATTTCTCCATACGATATTGCCTGGTGGTGCTTCTCATAGTTTTGGTGTGGCAGTAGCGAAAATGGCAGGCGTTCCGGATGAGGTAGTCAAACGCGCTAACGAAATGCTTGAAGAGTTGGAAAATCGTAAGAGCAGTAATACTGAAAAATCTTTTGAACAAAATTTACCGCAGCAAATCAATCTTGCGGATCATCTTATCCATAAAGAGCTTGAACAGTTAGATATTGCCAGAATGACCCCACTGGAAGCGTTGAATGTTCTGGCTGAGTTAAAAGATAAATTACAATTGTTTACGAAAGAAAATAACGATTATATGAAAGCTGATTGAGAGAAAATATTTATGGTATGATAACTACATTAATAAACGTGTTATATGAACAAGATTCATCAGTTGCCGCACGATGTTGTCGCGAAAATCGCCGCAGGTGAAGTTATCGAACGTCCGGTTTTTGCAGTAAAAGAATTAGTTGATAATGCATTGGACGCCGGAGCTGATGCTATCGATATTCATATCGAAGAAAGTGGACTCAAACGCATCGCCGTTATCGATAATGGCGAAGGGATGAGTGCTGCAGACCTACAGGAATCTTTCAAATCCCACACAACAAGTAAGCTATCCCAGGTTGATGAATTGTCACATATCCGGACATTGGGTTTTCGAGGAGAAGCCTTATCAAGTATCGCGTCAGTCGGCAGGGTAACGATCAACAGTAGAGAGAAAAGCACATCATCAGGAACAAGCATTTTTCTTAAAAACGGTAAGCCGGAAAAAATTTCTCCAATCGGTATGCCGGCGGGTACGAGCGTTACTATTGATTATTTATTTCATGATCTTCCCGCCCGAAAAAAATTTCTCAAGTCACCGAGAACGGAATTCCGACATATAATTGACTTGATAACCAGTTACGCGCTTTCGTATCCACAGGTTCATTTCGTTTTGACACATAATCATAAGAGTATCCTTGACCTCCCCAAGACAGATGATACGTTGCAGCGAATTGAAAAACTGTTGGGAAAGGATATCGTTTCAACACTCATTCCTGTGTTTTTTCAGGATTCGTATATTACTGTTTCCGGGTTTCTTGCCAAACCAACCGTAACGACACAGACACCGAGCAAACAGTTCTTATTTATTAATAACCGATTGATAAGTGATAAAGGTATTTCTTTGTCTGTTAAATCCGCATACGGCACGCTCGTTGCGCACAATGTCTATCCTATCTGTTTGTTATTTTTTACACTGCCGTATGAAATGATAGATGTCAATGTCCATCCTCGGAAGGAATATGTACGGTTCAGTGACCAAACACTTTTCTTTGATGCAATCACAAGAGCGGTAAAACAGACTCTCACACGCTATGATCTGACACCGGATATGAGTTCCCCTTCACTCTTTCTGCATGACTCGACAGGAAGTACTCAGTCCTATGCAGGCCGTCTGTTGAAAGAAAAGAAGCTGCCGTGGACACTATCGACGGCATTAGCAACGGATCACGTTGAGATATTGCAGATGCATCAACTGTACTTGCTTGCTGTTACTGATAATGGATTTCTTCTTATTGACCAACACGCAGCACATGAACGGATATTGTATGAACAATTGCTTCGTGAGTTTGTCCAAGAGAAAAAGAAACATGTAGTGTTTCATTTTTCCAAACCGAGCGTTTTTGATCTCAGTTTGTCGGAAACTGAATTACTGCTTGAGCATATAGCTGTTCTACAGGATTTAGGTTGGGAGATAGAACAATTTAAAGATAACAGTTTTGTCCTGCGGAGTTTGCCAGTTCTATTTCAAGACAGAGATTATGTGTCGCTTCTCAAAGAGATTCTGGAAGATCTGAAAACAGATCATAAACCGCAGGAGTTTGATACTCTCACAAAACGTATGATCGCGTATCTTGCCTGCCGGAGCGCTATCAAAGCAGGAGATACCGTTACAAAAAAACAAGCAAAAGAACTGGTAGAACAACTAGAAAAGACTCCCAATAATGCTTCTTGCCCTCACGGCAGACCGACCAGAGTTGCAGTCGATGTGGATCAAATAAATCGATTATTCAGACGGTAAAAAATTGAAGAGAAGGATTAGCGTTTTAATTGCAACAATTTGTTCATTTCCAAATAGTTGAGGATAATATCGATACATTCATCCACAGATTTCTCTGCCGTATTAAGAGCAATCTCGGGATTTTCGGGCGGCTCATAGGGGTCATCAATTCCGGTCATATGCGCAAGTTTCTTTTTTTTTGCCATACTGTACAGCTTCTTCACATCACGTTTCATACAGACATCAAGCGGAGTTGATAAGTAAATTTCAACGTAATTACCAGTCTGGGAAATAATTTTGCGATTATATTCTCTGGCATCCTCGTATGGCGCAATTGCCGCGCAGATAGCGATTCCTTTGTGTTTGGTAATTTCATTAGCAACAAAACCAAGCCTCGTTATGTTGGTAAATCGGTCAGCTTTACTGAATCCAAGTCCCTTTGATAAGTTATTCCTGATAACATCACCATCTAGAAGCGTGATTTCCCGGTTCTGTATTTCCAAAAGTTTGTAATATAAAATTCTGGCAAGTGTCGATTTTCCTGATGACGGGAGGCCGGTAAAAAAAATCGTCAGGCCTTTTTGTTTTTTTCTTTGTGCGTTCACCCTCAGTTCAGAGACGATTTCCGGAAATGAGAGCCATTCCGGTAGCGGTTCATCTTTTTCCAATTTATCCCGAAGTTCTGTTCCAGAAACACGCATCACCGTATGAGTTTTTTTAATTTTATCAATCGGCATATATTTTTTAAGTTCCTGCACATATACCATTTCTTTGAAAAGGATCGGTGTGATACCAAGTTCTTCTTTGAATTTATTCAGTAGATCATGCGCATCATATTCTCCGTAGTAAGGTTTGCCTTGTCTATTTTTTCCCGGACTGGCATGGTTTCTTCCTACAATAAAATGCGTGCAGCCGTAATTTTTTCTAATGATTGCATGAAGCAGTGCTTCTCTCGGGCCTGCCATCCGCATTGCGAGTGGCAACAGACTCAGAAATGTATAATCCTTCATGTATTCCTTATTGAAGTGAATATAGCATTTCGTCCGGGTGATATAGTCGATATCATTATCTTTTGTTTGCCCGACACTTGGGTGGAGAAGAACTTTTGCATTGATACTTTCTGCAGCGTCTTTGATCAGTGTATAGTGTACTTTGTGAAGCGGATTGCGTGTCTGAAAACCGATAATTTTTTTCCATCCTAATTTTTGAAAGTGTTTCCGCAGTTCATACGGCGTATGCCGGTATTCGATAAAATCATAGTGAACAATATCTTTTAATCCCTCAATTGTGCCGCCGAGGTAATATTTCCCGGATCCATTAAATATCTTTTGTACACCAAAATGATGCGTATCTGTTGTGCCGTAAACTTTTTTTGCTTCTTTTATTTTATCGGGTTTGTAGATTGAGGAGATAGTGAGCATTGCGTAGGGGACATTAAACGTATCACAAAGTACGATTTCGGTTCCAATCGCATACTGCGAAGTATCATGGACATCCAGCACGATCGGGATAGGCCATATCGTGCCATTTGGAAGTCGCAGAGTATTGATAACCGAATTATATGTCTCTTCATCCATAAAACCATCAAGCGGCGAAAAACCGCCATTGAGAAGCAGTTCAAGATCACACAATTGTCTTTGGGTGAGTTGAATCCGTGGTGCATTTTCTATCTTCTTTTGCAGGTACGCTTTTCTTTTGGTGTTGGTAACGACGAGTTGTTTTAACAGTCCTCCATGTGCGGGGAACGATTCTTTTTTTTGTTTCGTCATAATTCTCTATTTTACTGCTTACCTGTGGCAGAAGCAATAAATGAACACAAACGTATTGTATCTAAATAAGATTAACTCTTACTTTAAGTATTTTTAAAGATTGCTAAGAATATGCTAAAATTATACTGTGACACACAAACGGGTGGTTGTTAATGTACACATTGAAAAAACAGCGGGGACATCCCTGCTGAAATTTTTTGAGAGGACTGTTGGTAAAGACCGTATCGCTTTTTATGACCCTATCACCGATAGTCTGACAAAAGTTTCGGATTTGCCATGGTCTCCATCCAACGATCTTGTTGATAGACTGCAGTTGAAATCATATGCTTTTTGGCCTGTATTAAAAAACGCATATTACTCCTTATACTCCAAAAAAAACCAAAAAAAAGTATCGATGAATAATATTGCAATTGTTCATGGTCACTTTACTGCTGATCGTTTTGATAAGGAATATCCGGATGCAATTCGAACTGTTGTTATTCGGGATCCACTCAAACGGATGCATTCACAATACGATCATTGGAAACGGGCAAAAGGAAGATCCCAGTGGCGGGTAATGGTGCCCTATGAAAGCACATTGTCGTTTGAAGAGTACGCGATGTTGCCTGTTATGAGAAATTATCAAATGAAAGCACTTGCGGGCAAAGACCTTACGGATTTTACACTCGTTGGTGTTACAAACCGACTGAGTGCGTATACCAATGCGTTATACAATCTTTTATTATCGGAGGGACAAATTTCCCGAGAAATACCGTTAAATGGCATTGAGAAACTCAATCAGCACAAAAATAATCATGAAGTGAAACTCTCGAGTTTTGAAAAGGATTTCAATGCGTTTCACAAAGAAGATTATGATCTGTTCCGTCAAGCCCAGTTGTTGGCAAAATAAAAGAGTCTGTTATTCTACCCATCCCCAGTTGATAAATACCAGAGAAATATAGAGAAAGAGGACAAAAGAGATAGAGATAAATACTTCATACCACCAGCTTTTTAATTTTGTCGCAAGATAAATAAATAACGGAAAGGCGACCATTTCATATCTGGCATATGACGTGAAGCTTTTTATCAGCAATGGGATGAGTAATAAGCTTAATGAAATATACCATAATTCCGGATGAGGCATTTTTCTGCTTTTAAATAATAAATAGAGTCCAATAAAAAAGCCGATTATTTCCGACTTTGAAGATTTATAGACGTGCCATGGCAATGACGAAAAACGCCAGATTGTTTGAAGATTACTATTAATAGTTTGTAAAACAGGAGATTTTGGTCCCCAATAACTATGCGCCGATAACCAATACCAACCGTCATCCATATATATTTTGCTAGTTACATATAAATAAACATATGTAACTAACGGAAAGAGAAATATCCCTGCTGCTCTCCAGATCGCAATTTTTTTCTTGCGAACTTCTTGTAACAGAACGAGAAACAACGGTACCATGAGAAATGTTCCGTTGGGTTTTGTTAACATCAAGAGGGCAAGCAACATGCCGACAAACCACCATTTTCGTTTGATAAGAAAATAGCCAAACCATATCAATAACAGAAGAAAAAGCGATTCAGCATAATACGAACGATAAAAAATTCCGAGTGGAAAGAATAACAAGAGGAAATTGGTCCGCATAGCGACTTCCCGCGAAAAAAGTTTGGTTACAACATAATAGGTACTGAAAAAAATGGCTAGGAGGATACTGTTACTGAGAATAAATGCGGATATTTGGATATTATGAATAGGAATATCGGTTATTGATACCAGTGCTGGGTATAATGGCAAAAATGCATAGGCAAACTTATCTAAAAATTTTTCGCCTTGATGGGAGTCTACCTCAGCTTTTGTTGTATATCCGGCATCTGCGATTCTGAGATACCATTGACCATCCCATGCGCTTAGCGCGTTAATGATATTAAATGAACCATTTTGTGTCCTGTTGTCGTCAATATAATGAAATCCCGTATCGTAGAGATACTGATTGAACGGAACTTTTTGATAAAAAACCATAAGAAACGAATAGAAAAAAAGCTGCAGAAGAACAAAGACAGTCAAGCCTGTTAGGAAATATTTTTTCTTGAACATACATAAATTATTCTTGAGAACAGATAATAAGTCAAGCACAGATGCCATTTGCCATTATTTGCGTTTTCAGCTATAATTTATTGCTTTTCAATATGGATAAAATTACGATTAAAGGAGCAAGAGAACATAACCTCAAAAACCTCGATTTGGAAATACCGAAAAATAAATTGGTTGTATTTACCGGTTTGTCGGGAAGCGGCAAGTCTTCATTGGCATTTGATACGGTCTACGCCGAAGGACAGCGGAGATATGTTGAGAGTTTATCGTCGTACGCGAGACAATTTCTCGGAACAATGAAAAAACCGGATGTCGATTTGATCGAGGGCCTCTCGCCGGCAATCTCTATTGACCAGAAATCAACGAGTCACAACCCCCGCTCAACAGTCGGAACGGTTACTGAGATTTATGATTATATGCGTCTTCTCTTTGCAAGAGTCGGTCATCCACATTGTCCCAATTGCGGCAGGGAAATAGCACGGCAATCCAAAGAGCAGATAGTTACATCGGTGCTTAAGATGGAGGAGACTCATAAAGAGCCAGGAAAAAAAGATGTTCGGGTATTGATCCTTGCACCGTTGGTCAAAGACCGAAGAGGAGAATATTCTGATTTGTTTGCTAGCTTAAAAAAGAGGGGATATACCAAAGTTCGGATTGACGGAAAAATTTATCTACTAACTGATGAGTTTATCCTTATTAAAACAAACAAACATACGATTGAGCTTGTCATTGACGCAATGGTCTTACAGAAAGATACTGAGAGGTCTCGACTGGCGACGGATGTTGAACAGGCTCTGCAGTTTGGTGATGGAGAAATGATAGTATCGGTTATTAAAGATGCTTCCTTTACGTTGCCAGAGAAACCGGAGCAAATGGAAGACCAGCTCTTTTCAGAGAAATTTGCTTGTCCGGTGTGCAATATCTCTCTTCCGGAGATTGAACCGCGTATTTTTTCTTTTAACACACCACATGGTGCATGTCCGACATGTGCGGGTTTGGGGAGAGTTCTGAATGCGGATCCTGATTTGATTTTAAATAATAATTTAACTATCAATGAAGGAGGGATCGTTCCATTTTTCAATATCGGTACCAGTGATACGTGGTTTTCCCGGACGTTTAAGACCTTTTGTGATGAAAATGATATTCCGTTAAATAAACGGATAAGTGAATTTACCGAAGAACAAAAACATTTATTATTATTTGGAACCGGTGGGAAGAAATATTTGGTTGAAGGAGAAAATCGATTCGGACGCGAGACTGTCATTGAAGAATCATTCCGCGGCATCGCATGGGAATTAAAGCGGAAATACAATGAATCAGAATCAAATTTCATCAAATCGCAAATTGATAAGTTTATGCGGTTTGATGTCTGTCCGGACTGTGAAGGTGGCAGACTGAAAAAAGAAGCACTTTCGATAACGCTAAAAGATAAATCGATTATCGATGTGTCAAGAATGTCTATTGAAAAATCGCTTGCGTTTATCATTGATTTGCCGGATTCCATTTCCTCGCGAGAAAGAGAAATTTCCAAAATGATTCTTCGTGAAATACGAGAACGGCTGCAGTTTCTTGTCGATGTTGGTCTTGAATACCTGACATTGCAGCGAGGTGCATCTACGCTTTCCGGTGGTGAAGCGCAGCGGATCCGTCTTGCATCGCAGATCGGATCCGGATTGACAGGTGTATTGTATGTTTTGGATGAGCCATCAATTGGATTGCATCAACGAGATAATTCCAAACTGATTGATACGCTGAAGAAATTGCGGGATTTAGGGAATACGGTTTTGGTCGTAGAACATGATCAAGAAACGATGGAGGCATCAGATTATCTCTTTGATTTTGGACCCGGCGCAGGTGAACAAGGCGGGAATATTATATCGGCAGGAACAATTGATGAAATTAAAAAAGATTCCAACTCAATAACAGGAAAATATCTGTCAGGGAAAAAGCGGATACAGATTCAGAAAACTCAAAATTCCGAAATAGCTGCAAGTGAGAGTATGAGAGGGGCAGAGTTTTTCAGTTCTCTGAGTACTCCGAATTCTCTGAAAATTATTGGCGCCAAAGAAAATAACTTAAAAAATATAACAGTAGAGTTTCCTTTAAATAAACTGGTAGTTGTCACTGGGGTTTCTGGTTCGGGTAAATCAACACTGGTTAATGATATTTTGTATCACGCATTGATGCAGAAAAAGAATCCGTACCATCCGCAAAAACCGGGGAAATTTACAGAACTGCAGGGACATGAGTATCTAAAAAATGTTTTCGCGATTGATCAAACACCAATCGGCAGAACCCCGAGAAGTAACCCTGCGACATACACAGGCGCATTTACCTATATCAGACAACTGTTTTCTACAACAAAAGAAGCAAAGATGCGTGGTTACGGGCCGGGTAGGTTTTCATTTAATGTCAAAGGTGGACGATGCGAAGCATGTGAAGGAGAAGGCCAGATCAAAATTGAAATGCAGTTCATGCCTGATGTCTATATAACCTGTGAAGTTTGTCAGGGGAAGCAATATAACAATGAAGCCCTGGAGATACTATTTCATGATAAAAATATCGCCGATATTCTTGGCATGAGTGTTGCTGAAGCACTTCCGTTTTTTTCATTTATCCCCGGACTTGCACATCGTTTGGCAACGTTGCAGGATGTTGGACTTACGTATATCAAACTTGGACAGCCGGCGCCAACTCTTTCCGGAGGTGAAGCTCAGCGGGTTAAGCTCGCGACCGAACTCTCCAAGAAAGGGAGAAATGCATTATACCTTCTTGATGAGCCGACAACAGGACTGCATTTCGCGGATTTGGAAAAACTGCTGTATGTGCTACGTCGGCTGGTTGATGTCGGAAATTCTGTTATTGTCATAGAACACAATCTGGATGTCATTAAAAATGCCGATTATATCATTGATCTTGGTCTCGAAGGGGGAGATAAAGGTGGGCAGATAGTTGCAACGGGAACACCACAAGAAATAGCTGCAAATCCGAATTCTTGGACAGGAAAGTTTTTGAAGAATGTATTAAAATAGAGTATCAAGTGTATCATGGGTATCAAAGGTATCAAGGGCTAACAAAATTAAAAGCTCCTGATACACCTGATACTTCTGATATCCTTGATACTTTTTGTAATGAGGTTTAGATTACTATTGTTTTTTGTTTTAAGTTTGGTATTTTTTATCTTTCCTTCGCGTGTTTCTGCAGCCTCAAATTTCAGCACTGATTATCATGTGACATATACCATTGATGAAAATGGTGTTGCCCATGCTGTTGTAAATGGAGCGCTTATCAATACAACATCACAGTATTACGCGACTTCTTATAAAATACAATTAGGTTTTGATAAGATCTCCAATGTACAAGCGCATGACACCGGCGGTTCAATTACACCACAAGTCATTAAGAACAGCACAGGATATATTATCGCACTGAATTTTAATAATAAAACAGTTGGGCTGGGCAATAAACAACAATTCAGCATAACTTTTGATACACCGACATTGGCACATCATTTTGGGAGGATTTGGGAAATTGATATTCCGGGTATTTCAAATCCTGAAGATTTTTCATCGTTTGCCGTAGAATTAAAGACGCCACCGTCTTTTGGAAAACCGGCATATATCAAACCAAACAACGCGGGGAATGACCTGGTATTTGACAAACAAACGCTTGGAAAATCGGGTATTTCTCTTGCGTATGGCACAACGCAGGTTTATGCATTTCAACTCACATATCATTTACGAAATCCCAACCTTTATCCAATGACAACACAGATCGCGCTCCCTCCGTCAACAAATTATCAGGATGTTTCGATTACCAACATAGACCCGCAGCCAACGAACGTTATTGAAGATAAAGATGGCAATTGGCTTGCGCAATATAACCTCTCTTCCGTACAAAATGTGGATGTAATCGTAAAAGGTAGTGCGGTGATCCATTTAGATCCCAAATCAGATCCTATGTCACCGGCGGCTTTAAGCGATTATATAAAGCCGCAAAAATATTGGGAAATAAATGATATTATGATTGCGCAATTGGCAAATCAGCTCCAAACTCCTCAAGCGATTTATCAGTACGTCAGCAATAAATTACATTATGACTTCTCGCGAGTCACCGGTGACAAACCCCGCTTGGGCGCACTCGGTGCATTAAAAGCACCGAATTCTGCTGTGTGCCGTGAATTTACCGATTTGTTTATCGCCATTGCCAGAGCTGCTCATATTCCCGCGAGGGAGATAGATGGCTTTGCCTATACAGATAATCCCAAACAACGTCCGCTTACACAGGAAAAAGATATCCTCCATGTTTGGCCGGAATATTATGACAGTCAAAAAAAGACATGGATCATGGTTGATCCTACGTGGGCAAGTACAACAGGTGGTGTTGATTATTTTGATACACTTGATTATGACCATTTTGCATTTGTTGTTAAAGGCGAGAGCAGTGTCTATCCGGTTCCTGCCGGCGGATATAATTTTACCAATGATCCTATTTCAAAAGATGTTCAGATCGGATTTGAGACCAGTATCCCGCAAGAAACACCAGCTTTTACGCTGGACAGTACGATTCCTTCGATTACAACGGCAGGACTACCAATTCACGGGATTGTAACAATTAAAAATAACGGATCGGTTTATGTTCCCAGTCAGATACTGTATCTTACCTCAAAGACATTTTCTCCGGAGGTCCAGACATTGCAAACTGCAGGTGTTCCGCCTTTTGGCTCGATTACTATCCCCATTTCATTTAACCCGACAAATGCTTTGACAAACACGAAAGGTGACTATACAATACGGATTGCCGGCATTTCAAAAACAAAAACAATTCAGTCAAAACTAATATTTTTAACATCATTAGGAAGGGGGATAGGCATTGGAATACTCGCGTTCATCATATTTGTCGCTGCCATCAAAGTCTGGGGTCTACGTTTATTCAGATAAAGAAGGAAACGTTCTGTATGTCGGGAAGGCAAATGACTTAAAATCCCGCGTTTCTTCCTATTTTGCAAAAAGTGCGCAGCTCGGTACAAAGACTGTAGTAATGGTTTCGCAAGTCGAAAAGATTACCATTACCATAGTTGAGTCAGAGTTGGAAGCTTTACTTCTTGAAGCTTTTTATATCAAAAAGTTCAAGCCAAAATATAACATTCGCCTCACCGACAATAAATCGTATGTGCGTATCAGGATTACGGTTAAAGATGAGTTCCCAAAGGTACTGTTAGCACGTCGTGAAGACGATCCGAAATCTGTCTATTTCGGGCCATTTCCGAGTTCATCCGCAGTGGGTACAGTCCTAAAAACCATACGGCGGGTCTTCCCGTATCAATCCGTTTTCAATCATCCAAAAAGGATTTGCCTCTATCATCATCTGGGGTTATGTCCGTGTCCGCCGATGTTCCAAACCGATGTAAAAAAACGCAGCTATCGAAAAAATATTAGAGGAATTATCAGGATTCTTGAGGGAGAGTCAAGAAAAATAATGAAAGAATTGGAAAAAGAACGGGACGTATTAAGTAAAAAAGAAGAATACGAAGAAGCACTGACGGTTCAGAAACAAATAAACGCGTTAAGCTTGATAACTACGCCATTTCATAAGCCATTTGAATACGCAGTCAATCCGAATTTGCGGATTGATATCAGGCAAAAAGAACTTGACGGATTGATGGATGCCTTGAATGCAAACAAGATGCATATAAAAAAATTGGAAAGGATAGAGTGTTACGACATCTCCAATATCCAAGGAACAAATGCGACTGGTTCTATGGTAGTCCTAACTCATGGTGAAATTGACAAATCACAGTACCGAAAGTTCAAAATAAAGCGAAAGTGGGATAAAAGAAATGAAAAAGACCTACCAAACGATTTCGCGATGATGAAAGAAGTATTGCAGAGAAGGCTCCGTCATGAAGACTGGCATTTTCCTGATCTGATAATTGTCGACGGCGGAAAAGGACAAGTCTCAAGTGGTATTGCAGCACTTGCAGAAAGCGGCGTTGAAATTCCATTGGTAGGTTTAGCCAAACGGGAAGAGACGATCGTGATACCAGTTCAGAATACTCAGAAAACTCAGAAAACCAGAGTTTCAGAAAATCAGAATTCCAAAAAATTTGATGTTTCCGATTCTTTGAATTCTTTGAACTTTAATGAGGTTGTTTTGCCAAAGAACTCTCCATCCCTTCATCTTATCCAGCGTATCCGGGATGAGGCGCACCGATTCGCGATCACTTATCACCGCAAACTTCGAAGCGGCAGTGCTTTGGATTCATCATAGCGTAAATATAATTACTTTAGTACAATACTCACATGGAAGCATATCTTTTTGATGTAGATGGAGTACTAACCAATACACAAACACCCGATGTTATCAATCCAGAATTTACTCTTTTTTTGATTACTTATCTTCAGCAAGGCATTCCACTGGGTTTTATCAGCGGTAGGGGTATGTTATGGCTGCGTTCCAAATTTATAAAAGTTCTTGAAAAATATGTCAACGAACACAAAACACTCAATAAAAATATACTAGATCTACTCTATGTTTCCGGTGAATTTGGTGTCGTAACTGCTTGTCATATTGATGGTCAAAGAACCGAAAAAGTCGATAAAGCTTTTATTATCCCCTCGGAGATTAAAAATGCATTGATGATACATGCGCAAGAATTTAGTGATTATGTCTTTGTGGAAACGGAGAAGCAAACCATATTTACGCTTCGCGCTAATTTAGACGTTGATTTTGATGTTTTTCAAGAGCACAAGAAAGAGATAGTTGCCAGTTTTGAAGAAGTACTCAAAACACATCCAGAAATAGAAGTACAAACAGATCGTATAGCTATTAATATTCGATATAGAAGGGCAAATAAAAAATACGCGACCGATAAATACCTGGAGTGGCTTAGTGAAAAAAAATATATACCTGAGAAATTTATTGTCTTTGGAGATAGCCCTACAGATCTTGAAATGGGTGAGGAATTGCAGCGTCAGCAAAAACATTTTGAATTTATTTATGTTGGTGAGCAGTCGGAACTGCAAACACAAAGATCATTTCCGATTACGTTTACCAAGGGACATTGTGATGAAGGAACGCTTGAGTATCTCAAGACACATGGGGATAGTTAATTTCTAGTAATTGTGTATTCATCCGGATAATATAGAAAAACTGCCGGTGCATCATCCAGCAAGAATTTTTGAAAATCCGCATATATTTTCTGTCTTTGTCCGACATCGACGGTTCTTCTTCCGTCTTCAAGTAGTTTGTCAATTCGCAGATTCTTATAATGTGTAATATTATCGGGAGCGTCTGAATGCCACAAGGTATATTGATCAGGGTCCTGTGGAATATTAAAGTCGCCTAAAAATATTTGATAACTATTAGGAATTCCATCAACGATTTCTATTTTGGTATCTATACCAAGCTGTTTCCATGCCTCAGCTATTTTTTGAGCGGCCGGAAGGTATCGTTTTAATGTTTGCATGGTAACTTTTGAAGGCGGATTAGCTGATCCGCTAAGACTTGATGTTTTATCGGGCAGTAAAAGGAGTTTTGCTTGCGCGAAATCCTGAGTATGTTTATCAAGATCATTATTATAATACTGCGAAAGTGGTGAATAGAGCGAGTACGCCCGGTTTCCGCCCGCAAAGCTGTCAGGTACTGCATAAGAAAGGGCCAAACGAGTTTTTTTATTGGAAAGGTCGCCATCATCATTGTTGAAAAATAACGTCACAAGCTGGGTGTAATCCGGTATTTTTGTGACTGTTACATTTTTGAACTGCTGCAGATTCATGCTTTCATAGGTGCTTTTGCTGATTCCTTCAATTTTTGAAACTTCACCCAGAAGGAATGCCATCTTTAACGCATCTTCAGTCGGATAAAATATATAATTAATAATATCTTCTTTATTTTTTGTGGAAACGAGTGTTAAGCTTTGGACAAAATTAGAACTTGTATCTATCTTTTCCAGATGATAATCTCCTATACCACTGAATCCTCTGTCAAATATCGGTTTTGAAACCGTAACCAGAAATGGAGCATACGAATATTTCAGTTTGAACAGAACTGTATATTTATCTTGTTTTACTTCCGATACATCAGAAAAGTTATAATTAATTGAATCTGAAGTAACTTCTTTACCGTCGCTAAAATAAAGACCATGTTTGAGATGGAACCGGTATATTTTCCCATTATCCAGAACATCCCATGAAGAGGCAAGGCTTGGCTTGATTGATCCGTCTGGTGCTACTTTTGTAAGTCCTGATGACAATTTTTCGGTAATCTCAGAAGGGAGTGTATCCTCGGTATACGCACCTACAATGCCAAGTGTCTGTGTACGAGTGAACGGAATGATATATGAATAATATTTGCTGATGAACAATATGGCAGCAAATATAAGCAGCCCAAAAAGAAAGGAAAAAAGAATCGTTTTACCGGATTTCTTAATATATGCTTTTATGAGCCAAAAAATGAGTCTTTTACGAATGACTGCCATATCTGTTTTGAATTATAGTTTAGGAAGTGGGAATTATGAAAGTACTAACATAATTCTTAATTCTTTATTCATAATTCACGATCTATCTTTGGAGAAATAATTGTACGATTGAGAGGATTCCAAGAATTGCCGAAAGCGCTATTGTTCCGATCAAAAGAAATTTTTGCGCACTGCGTTTGGTTCTGAAGGATTCACCACCGCCTCCAAAGACCGGTGAAAGTCCCGTACCGGGCGCTTGCAAAAGAATAGATGCAATTAATAAGACGGAAATAACAATTTGTAAAATTGTAATAATCATAGAGCCAATTATATATGTTTTACTATCAGAGATGCAAGTTTTTGCGGATCGTGATACAACGGAAATGAATTATCAACCAAATCACTTTCAAGAAGAGTAAATGAATTGTCCTGTCTGTATTGCTCATCAATCCGTATGTATTCATAATCGTATTTTTCGGGTATCGGATTTTTTTGATTACTATTTGCTATTACCGTGTCAAACGGAAATGTATCAAGATGTTCTGCAAAGGCATGTATAAAATCCCGTAAAGTGAAGTCTTTCGTCTCAAATGGTTTGTTTGCAATGTTCAGAACAAAGATTTTTTTTGCAGAGCTTTTGAGAAGGGCATCTTTAATTTCCGGAACAACAAGTACCGGAAGTTGGTTAGTATACAAGTCACCAGGTCCACTGATAATACAGTCGGCATTAAATAGAGCATTAATAACTTTCGGATTTACTTTTGGACTTTTTGGTGAGATATAAATACTTTCTAGCCCGTGTGGCTGACTATACATCGCCAGATCAAGGGTTGTCTCGCTGTGTATGTGTCTTCCATCTTTTGTAATCGCACTCAGGTGTGTATGTTCATCTGTAGCAGGAAAAAAATCTGCTGTCACACCAAACATTTTTTTGACCACTGAAATAGCTTTGTAAAAATCTCCTGTTCGTTGGATTTCAGCAAGCATTAATAAATTGCCAAATTTTTGTCCGCCTATTGAAGTGTCTTCTTTATCCGGTCCTGAAAAGCGGTAGGTCAAAAGATCAGCAAGTTCTTTTTGGTCGTCCGGAATAAGCGCGGCGATGCAGGAAATAATATCACCGGGCGGCATGATACCGTATGCTTTACGCAGTCTGCCGGAAGAACCGCCATCATCGGCCATTGACGTAACGACAGTCAAATGAAAAGGAAAATGTTTGAGGCCTTTAAGCAAATTGCTCGATCCGATGCCTCCTCCCAAACAGACAATATTTTTTGGGTTATTCATAATTATGCTCCTGACTTTTGATTATTATATCATTTTATCAGCCAGCGTATTCCTGAGTTTATACAAGATAAAATAAATGCTGAATACACATAGGCAAAAAAGGTATCAAAAGGAATTCTTGGCGTGATAAACCCATAAAAATGTGAGTGGGGATAGGTGAACGGCTGGACAGTAATATTGGGCACAAGGATCGTAAGAAGATAGAGAATAAAAGCGTTGGTAATAATAGAAAATAGACCAAGGGTCAGCATATTGACCGGGAAACTGATGATATTGAGTATTGGTTTGAGGATCATAAACATCAATGCCAGAATCACTGCGCCAATGAGAATTGTTATAAATCCACCGTCAATGGTAAAACCAGGAACAATTTGCGGAATAAAATAAAGAGCCAACAGATAGATGCCAATAGACCGAAGGACAGTTTTCATAAATAGTAAGAGTATTTTATCACATCATTCAATGTTTTCTGTTGCACAAATGGGTTTTCAATAGTATGATGGGGGTTATGAATACCGTCATATGTCCTCATTGCAAAAAGACTGTTGAAATTTCAGAAGCCCTCAAACATCAATTTGAATCAGAACAGCGAGCAAAGATTGAAGCCGAGTACCAAAAAAAATTAGAGGCGGGAAAACAAGAAGCCGTTGAAGATTCCGCAAAAAAACTGCGTGAGCAGTTTGAATTTCAGATCAAACAAGCGCAGGAAGACTCTGTTGAAAAAGAAGCACGCATTAAAAAATTGATTGACCAAATAACTGAATTGACACAGGAACTCCGAAAATCCAAACAAGAACGTGATGAAGTAAAAATAGAGATGCAAAAGCAATTGATGGCGGAAGAAGAAAAAATCCGAATTGAAGAACGTAAAAAAGCCGAAGATGAGCAACGGTTGAAAAATTTGGAGAAAGATAAACAGCTGCAGGATGCACTCAAAGCCAATGAAGAAATGCGGCGAAAATTACAACAGGGTTCGCAGCAAACGCAGGGTGAAGTTTTAGAATTGGATTTGGAGCAGCAATTACAAGAGCAGTTCCCCGCAGATGAGATCACACCGGTTCCAAAAGGCGTAGAGGGTGCAGATATCGCACAAAAAGTGAGAAATAAATACGGGCAGACTGCGGGATTGATTCTTTGGGAAACTAAAAGGACCAAGGCATGGAGCAGCAGTTGGACTGCAAAGCTGCGTGAAGACAAAAGACGGATGAACGCGAGTTTGGCTATATTGGTAAGCGATGTGATGCCCAATGGCATTGAGAATTTCGGTATGTATGAAAATATTTGGGTCTGTTCATATCAATACGCTCTGCCACTTGTTAATATCTTGCGTATTGGATTATTTGAACTGGCGGTGGCTAAATCGGCAACTGCTAATAAAGATGAAAAGCTCGAAGCGTTATTTTCCTATCTAGTAAGCGATGGCTTTCGAAACCGTTTCGAGGCACAAGTTGAAAGTATTGTAATGCTTCGGAGTGATCTGGAAACAGAACAACGGTCAACAATCAGGATGTGGAAAAAAAGAGAGATGCAGATCAAACGGCTTATGAGTAGTGTTGCAACAATGTATGGTGAACTGCAAGGCGTGATGGGTGAGGCATTGCCGTCTTTGCCGAGTCTGGACAGCGGTATGCTGCCGGAAGTAGAGCAGGAAAACCTTTTGGAATAACATAGCAAACATATGGTTCTGCCAACATTCGACTATGAATCTAAATTATGGAATCAGGGGTTGCAGTATATCGCAGGCGTTGATGAGGTAGGCCGCGGCTGTTTTGCAGGACCTGTTGTCGCAGCTGCTGTAATCCTCACGCCAAACTTTCCTGAAAAAGAGAGAGTTAACGACTCAAAAAAACTTTCCGCAAAAGTACGTGAAGAGCTCGCAGTAATTATTAAAGAATACGCAATAGCTTTTTCAATTGCTGAGATATCAGTTTCAGTTATTAATAAAATCGGAATTGGCAAAGCAGCACAGCAGGCGTTTGTGAACGCGATAGTAAGTTTGAAAACCAAACCAGAACATATTCTCATTGACGCGTATATGATACAGGCTTTGCAAAAAGCCAACCAAACAGCGATAATCCATGGTGACAGTATCAGTATCTCAATTGCCGCGGCATCAATCATCGCCAAAGTATACCGTGATGAATTGATGCAAAAATTACATCCTCAGTATGAAGTCTATGATTTTTTTACCAACAAAGGATACGGGACAAAAAAGCATCGAGATGCGATCGGGAAATATGGGCTATGTGAGCTGCATCGAACATCATTTGATCTCACAAAATTTCTCCAATCATAGCATTTAGGTTTTTAAAACGCGGCAAAGACATAAGCAGGTCTGAGCGGGACTGCAATTGTATCACTTGAAAAGATAACATGTTCAGAATCTCTCGTATTTGTTTGAAACGTAAAGTTTGAAATCATAGTAACAAACGCTTTTGCCTTTTTAATATCACCAGTTGCATGATAATTGTTTTTTGCTATTTCTCTCTTCCGAAGTGTCTGTTGCCAGGTTTTGGCAAGGTATTGGGACTGGTGGTTTTTTTGGAATCTTTGAAACATTGTTTGTTCCTCCTTCTGATTATCAGTATATCGATTTTATTCCTATTCACTTGATATGAACGTTATAAAAGCCTGACAGTGCCTTACAAAACCACTAATTTTGCCCTTTTTTTGTAATGTAAATGTAAGGAATATATCAAGCTCATTTATGCCTGCATATTTATAATCGCATCAGTATATAAGCACTTGAGTAATCAGTAAGTGAAGTGCGAATTTGAACAATATGTTTACCGAGTGTTTCAGAAAATGAAAGGATAATTATTATGGCAGAACGAGGACCATCAAGGGGCGGAGTTACTATCGGTTTGGCCGGAAGAGCTCCACTGGGAGGAATTAGATTAGGCGGTGGTGAAAGATCACCATCCGCTGTATCGACGTTGTCTCGGCCAATCGGCTCAGTGAGGACAGTCGGTTTGCCTGTCAGCACAACGATAGCGGGAGAATCAGTAGGTCAGCAATTGGTTAAATCAGATTTTCGTGTACCTGGGGTGCAAACTCCGCAGCGTAGCCCTGGTGTATATGCATCTGCAAGAGAATTTTCTACCCGTAGGAAAGTAGGATTGAATTCTCCAAATGAATTACCAAGATCACAACCTTTGATCGCCGATATCAGTCATGCCGCACCGGATAATGGAGGAAGTAATAAATCAGCGAGTCCTGCGCAAATAAAAGGCCTTCTTGAGAGCAAACCATTTGCCGGGTCACCACAAAGGCCGGAAGATTTAAGTCATCCAGTGGATATCTTTTGGATGCCGGCAAGGACAAAACCACAAAGCAGTCCAGATGCTCGTCCGAATGCTGCGGTAAGAGTTGAAAGACCTGAAGCAGTAGCCGGAAATCATCCGATAGAAAAACTGCAGAAGGAATCATTTGTGGAAAAAAGATATGCGAGAGCAATCGTTGATAAAGCGCCTATACACTATGGGGACCGGACCAGTTCTCGTAGACGCGAGGCAGCCTCAACTCAAAGAATCGTAAGCGACTCGGAAAAAAGAAGAATTGCAATCAGTCAGGAGATTGCGGGAATACGTTCACGGCATGAAGAATTGATGAGTGCTATTGCAAAGACAGTTGCTTCAAAAACAGCGAGTAGAGTTAAAGATGAAAGTATTAAGCCTGATGGTATGACCAAACAGGCTACTGGCGTGGTATCCGAGCACTCAAGTTCCCAGTTACCTCAGGGTATTCACAACGCAGAAACATGGAAGCAAAAACAACTGTCATTGGCTCTAAAAAGATTACAGGTAACTCATGGACAAACGAGTACAGATGTTACAGAAGTAACTGATGCAACTGACAGTAATCCTTCAATACAAAGTGGTCATAGGATTTCCGTACGGAGGCGTTTAAAAATATGGTTTTTTAATGGCAATGATTCAGATCCTCATTGGGATCAGGAGGTAACGATAAAAGATGCACAATTCATTAATGCATTAGATAGTCATTTGCGAGGAGAAAAAAGAGACGGGAGAATTGGAAAGATATTGCTAAAAATAGGCGAAGTGGCAACAGCAAGAGCTATTTGGGCTAGACGGTCAGGCGGAATTGATTTGACGGCATTTTTGGAAGAAAGAAGAAAGAGAAACCAAAACATATTACGCTTGCCAACATTAGTAGTTCCAGACCAGATTCCGCAGCCGGAAACTGGTATTGCGCAACCTGGTTTAAAGACTGATGTACCTCCTGCTGCAAACGCTACACTTCACACTTTGCCGCAGTCTTTGCCACGAAGGTCAACCGATACTGGAGCGCATGCATTACCGCATTCGCAAGAAGCTGCACCATCCATGACCAATAGTAGTACTTCTGTTGTATCATCGCATGAAACGACCTATGGACAAGGTGCTCATCCAGAAAATGGAAATGGAGTTGTTGAAATAGATATATATCGTTCAAAAAGAATTCTCGAGGAAGAGCCTGAATATTCAGTTGATCCGAGTGCACAAAGTGCAAGAATAGATGAAATTAGACAGGCTGCTGAAAACGTCGTAGTAAACGGCTCTGAAACTATTGACGGCATAGATGTCGCATCCAGAATGGAAAACCCCACGAAATCTATAATTAGCGGTATTTTGCTATGGTTTGGTGGTAGTGTTGACGGATCTTATGAGGCAGTGAAAGGATTTATTGCCAGTTTGAGAAGGCTTTCGAGAAAAGAAATAGAAGCTGCAGCAAAATATGCGATTGATGAGTATCCGGCAGTACAATTGGGTAAAGGAAAAAAAGTTGATGAAAAACAGGTACAGTTAGTTGTTAAAGGCCCTAAAGTTACAGTACCTCAGGCAGCGTAATATTATCCATCAGCAGATAATTCCGAGATTTCCAGATATGTTTTGCCTTTTTCGGTTTTCATTACTCCTTTTACTTTCGCAAAGCCGTCGGCCGCATCAGTTTTCGCGTAATGTGCTTCGGTTGCTCCATTGTCATCAGTGAGGGTAAGCCAGACACCTGTGCCGGTTTCATCGGGTCCTTTTTTCTTGATGTAACAATCTTTTTCAATAACTTCGCCAACGGTATGTGCGGATGGTGTAGCATTTGTATTCGCTTTTTCCGTTGGCTGTTCTGTAGGAGGGTTGGGAGACGTATTACCCGCAGATTCTGGCTGCGTATTTTGTTCTTCTGTCTGTCCGGTCGATGACGGCTCACCTGTTGGAGAAAGGTGGATGAGCGCGTTTACTTTGCTGCGGACAGTATCATTTTTAAAATACAAAATAACCCCGACTGCACCAAGAATCAATAGAAAAAAGATAAAGAGTATCGCGCCTAAAGCAGAGCCACCGTTATTTGAAGTTGTCTTTGCTACTGGCACAATGGTAGGAGTTGCCTTTTTAACTTTTTTAACTGGAGTGGGCGTGACCGGCTTTTTCAGTTTGGTGACCCGGTAGGGACTTGACGGTGTCGGTGAGAGTTTGGGAATGGCAACCCCTTCTTGTGCAAGCGTATTTAACGACCGCAGCAGGATATTGTAATCAATGCCATCAATAATTCCATCATCATTGAAGTCTCCATAGTTATGTCCTTTACAGAAAGTAGAAATGTTTTTGGTACCATAACAATTGATAAAGGCATTGTAATCGTTAACATCAATATTATTGTCACCTTTATCCGGGATAACATCTCCCATAAGCATCGCTTGGGAAGGAATTGGAAATGTATTGTTATCTTTAGCCAAGCTGACTATTTCTCCTCCCAAATCAGTGGGGGATTGTTTGATCAATGTTCTGAGTGAGAGATCAGTCCGAAAGGCAATTTGATAGTTACCGTCCTTCACATCGCCGCCAAGATCAATGACAGGACTAAGAAAGCTTGTATAGGTTGGACTTGACGGATCGGAATCGAATGTCGCATAACTTTGAATTGTATAAAGAGGTTTGACTGATGGGTTGAGGGAATTAACATCGGGAGCGAAGAGATAGACAGTCACATTACGTTTCAGATGATTCGGTTTCAGTACACCGCCGCCGCTGCCAATACCGGGTACGGTAAACGTCAGATTGATCGTCGGACCCAATGGTCCGGTTGAAGGAGATGTCTGGCTGACTGAAGGACTAGAAGGGGATATTTGACCTGATGGGGATGGTGAAGGTGCCTGACTGATGTCCAGTGAGTGGACCGTCGTGTCGGATTTGCTTGCGGCGTGTGTGGCAAATTGATATGCATATACAAGCGCTGCGTTGGCAATAATCAATATTGCCCAGATATGGATACCATATTGGGTGATGAGTTGTATAATTTGTTTTTTGCTATGTTTGCGTTTGGCCATAGGAATTGTTAATCACCATGTAATATTTCAAAACTTTGGAGAAGCAGGTTGTAGTCGGCAACATTTGTTTTCCCATCATCGTTATAGTCAATGGTAAAGGCACTATCACATTGTTTGTTTTGAAAACATGGAAGTACCAAATTATAATCATTAATGTCTAGGACATTATCGCCGTTCATATCTCCTTGATAGAGGGTCACCGATGGAATTTTATTTACGTGATTGATAAGCAGCATTTGGAATTCGGGTTTGGCCAGAACTTGCAGGGTCGTGTCACTAACGAGTTTGATAAAGTATGGACCTTGACTCAATTTGCCGAGATGGATTGTGCCGGTAAAATAACTAGAACCGTCATAAGAAAGATATGCCGTACCTGAAGTTACCGGTGTTTCTGCCGTTCCGTATACATATGCTGTTACTTTGCGGGTGAGGTGCAATGGGTGAGGATTTCCATCTAATCCGATTCCGTTTATTTTTACAGAAACAGCGATGAGCATATCGGGAGCAATCGGTCCAATAGTTGGTGACAATTCGGATGTTACTGGTGATACAATCGGTGATGAACTATCAATGGGTACACTGGGTGAGCCGGAGATACCAGGTGATGCAGGCGTATTAGGTGATAGAGGAGGATTAGATATTGGCGGTGATGTTGGTTTTGGTGTTGCTGCTCCTATTTTGAGGGGCGTTGGCGTTGGATAGTTGATAAGCGTCGTTGGTGTGGGCACCCCGTTTGTTGAGCTTGCTCCGAAGTCCATTGTCCAGAATGCAACTCCCGATGAGTTAATTTCCATATCAACACCAGCAATATTATATTTCGGATCTAGCATAATTGTGTTATGCGCGGGATCACTTTTCCAATTATCAAAAACAAAAATTGCAGTGGAGCTTCCTTTTGCGATACTTTCTCCATAGCCGTTATTGATGTCATATCCGCAATTCTTGAGTCTGATATCGGGCGTCCGTCCAAGTGAGTCTACATGGCTGAGCGTATTGTGTGCTCTCATATCATTACTCAACCATGAAGCTGATTGTTTGAGCGTGTTATTCCATATCAAATGATCAACATTGTGTTGTACGCGGTATTGATTTACCATACCGAAAAGTGTTTGTTCCTGTGTTTTTATTACAAGCTGTGAGGAACCGACCGTACAATTTGATAAAGAAGCAGCGTGAGAGTTAAGTGATTGGTTTTTTTGGGACTGATTAATAGTGATAAATAAGCCGATGGTAAGTAAAACTACCAGTAACAATGGATAGGTGATATGAAAATTTGAAGTAATTTGTTTTTTTCTCAGCATGTGCATTATATAATTCTCCTCATTTCATAGTATATGTTTTATTGTGGTGACGCAAGAGATTGCGCGGAGGCATGACATCAAGCGGTAATTTTGCTACAATATAGTACTGGTTGTTAGCTAGTTATGGTTTATTTTTAGCCACAAGAGAGTAAATGTTACTCTTGCTAATAGTAAATAATTAATGAGATTATGACTAGTCAGGGCCCGTAGCTCAGTGGTAGAGCAGTTCCCTCTTAAGGAATTGGTTGGAGGTTCGAATCCTCTCGGGCTCACCAACAGGGACTAATTGTCCCTTAAAATCATCGTTTAGCTTGATATACGGCGCTAATTTAGGTGTTCCAAAAAGTAAGTCTTTGTAGGTTGGAGCCTCATCAAACAGAAGTCCAAAGTATGCAGCACCTTTGAGCGGGTCGGAGCTTCCCAATAAGAGTTCTTCAAGGTGTTCCAAAAAGTAAGTTACGTTGTCCATGACAATCTCCATATTAATGACTTCAGTATCTGTATTATTCTTATCGTTCTCCAATGCGTTAATCTCTTTTTCAAGTCTTAACAGTTCATCTTCAATAATTTTCATTGCCGTATCAGTACTAATCAATTTGACTTTTTCAGCTGTAGCTTGATGCGTAATTTTTAATTCGTTTATTCTTTTATCAATTGTTACTGCATCTTTTTTTGTATCTTCAATTCTTCTTTTCCACTCAGCAGTTGCCCATTCTTTAAGCTGTTTTGTGTACTCTTTTGAAATATGAATTTGTTTTACAAAATTTTTAATTGTAGTATCAAAATCCTTCTGTGGGATACGGAGATAATGACCCCGGGAATGACAATGATACGCAGGGTATCTTTTTCCAAGTTTTCCTCTTGATGAACTGCCATAAAGTGGTTGTTTGCATTCTGAACAATGAACATATCTTTTATAGGGAAAATCAACATTTCTCACACCTTTATTAATCAGCCAGTCAGGTGGTTTATTTTTATAGATTTTAATCTGTCCATTTTCCTCTGAAATAATAATTTTGCCTTTATTTGCCTTGTTAAACATATCGATTGTTACCAACCCGTTAAATTGGCATTTAACTGGCTGATCCTTTGTCCATTTTTCAATATTTATACCTGCATAGATGGGATTTTGAATATATATCCAAAATTGTTTCAGTCGTAATTTTTTTTCACCTGTTGATCCTATTACTTGCGTCCGGTTTTTGGGATTTCTAAGGTATATTTTTCTTGATTTGAATCCAATGCTGTTTATTTCTTTTACAATCTGTCTATCACTTAAAGTTCCTCGAATTCGCAATTCAAACATTCGGATGATCCATTTTGATTCTTCAGGATGAGGTTTTAAAACGACACGTTTACCGTGAGGTGTTTCTATTTTTTCATTTACATATCCAAATGGAGCAATCCTAACCCGATAGCCAAGCCGTGTATACCTGATCTCTGCACC
>DATLSZ010000029.1:0-122105 GCA_035533875.1 Candidatus Acidiferrales bacterium | reverse complement strand
CTTACTTCCGGTGATTTAAAACTGTTACGAAGTGTGTCAAATATCCCATTCATTCTTTTAGTATATGCTATTTTGTATCTAGTTTTTAGTATGCGGTATCACGTTCTTTCAATACAAAACACTCAATACTAACTACTAGCTACTGACTTCAACCGTTCCGCCAGCTTTTTTAATTTTTTCTTCAGCACCCTTGGAAACAGGTAATTTGACAGTCAGTGCAATTTGGAGATCTCCATCGCCAAGAATCTTAACACCTTTTTGTTTGGCTAGTTCAAGCTGTACTATTCCTTGCTTTGCCAATGATTCAATAGTAATGACTGATCCTTTGGGAAATACGTTAAGCGCGACGACATTAATCGCATACGGTTTTGCCTGCAGTGATCTATTGCGGCCTTTTCCTCGCAAGAACGGCAGTCGCTTGGTCAAAGGGAGTGCTCCACCTTCAAAATATATCGCTACCTTATTACGCGCCTTTTGTCCCTTGGTACCCCGTCCTGCGGTTTTGCCACGACCGGATCCATGTCCTTGTCCGACACGCTTTTTGCTTCTCGCTTTTATTTTAGTGATGTTTGATAGATTCATAAAACTCGGAATACTCAGACTCTCTGACTTTCTGACTGTCAGAGTTTTCTGAGTATTCTAAAATTTATTTCGCTGCTTTTACAGCCTCGTTTCTTTCCTTTGTCTTCTCTGCCTGTTGGCTAACTCTTTTGAGTGCTTCCAGTGTCGCATAGATATTACTTATCTTATTTTCTGTACCAAGCATTTTTGAAGAAATGTTTTCAATTCCAGCTGCAGACACAACACTTCTGACCGCGCCTCCTGCGATAATACCGCTACCTCGAGGTGCAGGCTTCAGCATAATCCGTGCCGCACCGATCTTCACATCAATCCTGAAAGGAATCGTACCATTAACAAGCGGTACAGCAATCATATGCTTTTTGGCATGCGCAATACCTTTTCGGATCGCATTGGAGACATCAGGTGCTTTCCCGAGTCCAACGCCGACCTTGCCTTTTTTATCACCAACAACAGTGAGTGCTGAGAATCCGATTTTATTGCCACCTTTGGTTTTCTTAGAAACTCTATTGATCTGCACCACTTGCTCATCAAACTCACTTGGAGTCTGATTGAACTGTCGTTGTCTTCGCTGTGCATTTTGTGTACTTTGCTGATTATTCATATAATTATTCTAGTCCCTCATTACTAAAGTGAGAGTCCTCCTTCTCGCGCGCCTTCAGCAACTGCTTTTACTCTTCCGTGGTAGGCAAAGCGACCTTTATCAAAAGCCACTTCTTTAATCTTTTTGGCAATTGCGAGTTTGGCAATCTCTACTCCTACTTGTTTAGCACTCTCGACTGGTGAAACCTTTGTATCTTTCTTTACCTTCTTTTCTGAAACACTGACAATAGTATCACCTTTTCCATCGATAATCTGTGCATAGACATAATTATTTGACCGGAACACACTCAGCCGCAGACGGTTGGTGACATTTGACGTCTTCTTTCGACTTCTGATTTGTCTATGTAATCTTTTTTGTTTGTCATTCATACTTTTAAAACTAAACGCTAAGTGCTAGACGCTCGTTACTTTGCTCCCGCTGCTTTTGCTGCTTTTCCAGCTTTTCTACGGACCCGCTCATCTTTATATCGTATCCCTTTTCCCTTATATGGTTCCGGCGGTTTGATCTTCCGGATATTTGCTGCTGCCTCGCCGACAAGCTGTCTATCATTGCTGCTGACGGTTATCACATTATCGGCAACTGTAATAGTGACGCCGTCTCTCGGATGAAATTTCACCGGATGTGCAAAGCCAAGAGAGAGTACCAAATCAATTCCCTGCATTTGCGCACGGTATCCAACACCTTTTAATTCCAGCTGCTTTTCAAAACCAGTATCCATACCTTTCATCAGATTGGCAAGATTTGCCCGGGTCAAACCATACATCGCTTTCACCCGCCGGTCTTCTAAGTTTTTCGCGCTGACAAATACTTTATCTTCTTTTGTCTCAACCGAAATCCCTTCAGGCAATGGTAATGTACCGTTCCCTTTCGGACCGTTGACAGTAATATTATTACCGGCGACAGTAACAGTAACGCCACTTTTAATTATAATCGGTAATTTTCCAATCTTTGACATATTATTTAGTGAATAGTAATTAGTATATTAGTGATTAGGACAAATTATTTTTTTACTATTCACTCGTCACTAATTTACTAATCACTGATTTACCAGATCTTAAATAGTAATTCTCCACCTACTCCTTTTTTAATTGCGTCTTTGCCTGTTAGTATGCCGACATTTGTGGATAATACCGCTGTTGTAGCACGCCCCTGCTTACTGGCAATTTCATGAGCAGCTATATAGGTCCGCAGAGACGGTTTGGAAATCAGATCAATATCGGTAATTGCCGGTTTGCGCCGCTGATAGCGAAGCGAGACATTCAACATCCGCTTGCCTTCAATGGTTTCCTCTGCTATTGCATCCACAAAGCCTTCTTTTTTCAAAACCTTTGCGACCTCTTTGCTCATATTTGCATATGGAGCTACTACCGCTTTACGGTGAGCAAGTGCTGCATTTTTTAATTGAATAACAAAATCTCCAATAACGTAATTCATATTTTTAGTGAATAGTGACTAGTGTATTAGTGAGTAGGAGTAGTTATTTGTTACTATTCACTCGTCACTAATTCTCTTGTCACTGACTTACCAGCTGGCTTTATATACCCCTGGTAATTCTCCTTTCATTGCCCGTTCACGGAAACAAATCCTGCAAAGCCCGAACCGGCGCATATATCCCCGTGACCGCCCACAAATTCCACAACGGTTTACTTGTCTAACCGCAAATTTCTGTTTTTTCTTAAATTTTACAATGTCTGATGTTTTTGCCATAAATTCAGTGATTAGTGACTAGTATATTAGTGCTTAGGAGTAGTTATTTGTTACTATTCACTCGTCACTAATTCTCTTGTCACTTTTCTCATTATCAACCTTGCAATTATACCACATTCCAGCCTCGATTACTTCTTTGCTTCCTTTGCAAAAGGCATTCCCATTGCTTCAAGAAGTGCAAATCCCTGGGCGTTATCCTTTGCCGTTGTTACAAAAACCATTTCCATTCCCTGAAGCCGCTCGACACTTGCCGGATCAATCTCAGGAAACGTTGAGTATTCATGGAATCCAAGTGTGTAATTACCGCGTCCGTCAAAACTCCCACGCGGCACTCCTCGGAAATCCTTGAGCCTCGGAAGCACAATCTTCACCAAACGATCATAGAACGCATACATCCGTTTGCCGCGAATTGTTACTGCCAGTCCGATGGTGTCACCTTGGCGGATCTTAAATCCGGCGATCGCTTTTCTTGCTTTGGTCGGTTTTGCTTTTTGGCCGGTGACTTGACCCAAAGCAGCACTCATCTTTTCAATAATTTTCTTGTCGGATACGGCGTCTTTCACACCCATATTGACAACGATCTTTTCAAGATGCGGTACAGCCATTGGATTCTTGATCCCCAGATCTTTTTCCAATTTTTGTACTAATTCTTCTGTAAATTTCTTTTGTAAATCCATAGTTTCAGTGATTAGTGACGAGTAGATTAGTGATTAGGATATATTATTACTTTTTAAACTATTTCCTAGTCACTAGTTACTATTCACTAGTTTCTCCTAAATTTCCGCTTTGCATTTCTTACAATATCGGACCTTCTCGTCTTTAAGCATTTTGTATCCAACCCGTGTCAGTTTTTTACATTTCGGACAAACCAGCTGCACGTTTGCAACAGCAAGCGGTTTGGTGATCGTGATGATCTCTGATTTCTCACCCTGCATGCGAGCCTTGACATGGCGCTTGTATTGATTCACGCTTTCCACAAGGACTTTTGCCTCTTTGGTAAAGACTTTCACGATTTTTTCTGTTTTGCCGTTATCTTTTCCTCTGACAACGGTTACTAAATCTCCTTTTTTCAATTTCATAATATTCAGTAAATAGTAACTAGTGTATTAGTGAATAGGAGTAATTATTTATTACTATTTACTCGTCACTAATTCACTCGTCACTTTTTATACAACTTCTACTGCCATACTGGCAATTTTTGTAAATCCTCGGTCCCGGACTTCACGTGCAATCGGTCCAAAGATACGGGTTCCCCGAACATTTTTATCCTTCGGGTTATCTATGACGACCACCGCGTTATCCGAAAATCGTACGTAAGATCCGTCTGCTCGTCTGAATTCTTTGCGTGTTCTGACAACAACAGCTTTTACCATCTCCGAATCCTTGACTTGTCCATTGGGGATTGCTGCTTTCACAACAGCATTCACCACGTCACCGATCCGTGCGAATTTTCTTTTGGAACCCCCGAACACATGAATGATATACAGTTCTTTTGCTCCCGAATTGTCAGCTGCTTTAACAATACTTCTTAGTTGTAACATAGAAATCTTCTATTACTTTTTAGTAATAACCTCCTTTATCGCAAAATATTTGGTTTTTGATATTGGTTTGGTTTCAATAATTCTCACTTCATTGCCAACAGCAACGGTTTGTCCTACCGTATCCACATTGAAATGCTTGCCTTTTTTCAAAAGCTTTTTATATAACGGATGCGGGACCCGGCGTGATACTTCGACCACTGCCGTATTCTGCATTTTTACCGAAATAACTTTTCCTGTTAATATTTTGGCCATAATTCTTTAAGCGAATAGCGTCTAGTTAGTTAGCGTTTAGTTCTCTTTTCTAAACGCTGGACGCTATCTTTCTATACGCTCTCTCCCCCTTTCTGTTCTTTCAATTTCACATGCAATACCGATTGCATCACCGCGACCTCTTTTCTTGTATTGAAAATACTGCGGGTATTTTTCAATTTATTCTGCACATGATCAAGCTTCAGCTGCGCGAGAGTTTTTTTTACTTCCTCGATCTGCTTTGTAAGCTCTTTGACACTTTTTGTATGTACTATTTTTTTATCAGTCGTTTTCATACCTTAATAGCTCTCTCCTTTTATCACTATTCTTGTCTTAACTGGCAGTTTGTGCGATGCAAGACGAAGTGCCTCTTTGGCAACTTCTGCTGTCACTCCCGCCATCTCAAACATAATTCTTCCCGGTTTGACCGGCGCGACATATGCATCAATATCTCCTTTGCCACCGCCCATTCTGACCTCAGGCGGTTTCTTGGTAATTGGCTTGTCCGGAAAAATAGTAATCCAGATTCTCCCGCCGCGCTGTGTATAGTTACTGATCGCACGCCGTGCTGATTCGATCTGCCGGCTGCTGATCCAACCTATATCCAAGGACTGCAAACCAAATTCACCAAAAGACAACTTGGTACCACGCTGTGCAATACCTTTCATGCTTCCCCGTTGCTGTTTCCGATATTTTTGTCGTTTTGGCATTAACATATTTTTAGCGTCAAGCGTTTAGTTAGTTAGCGTTTAGTTCTTATTTTCTAAACGCTATACGCTAACTTTCTATACGCTCTAAATTATCTCCCTTCCTTCCGGTCTATTAATCCAAACTTTTATGCCGATATATCCTTTTTTCGTCAGTGCCGGAACTTGCGCATAACTGATATTTTCTCTGATCGTTGAAACAGGAACGGTACCAACACGGATTTTCTCATGTCTTCCGATTTCAGCCCCGCCAATCCTTCCTGATAAAGCAATTTTAACACCCAACGCGCCCGAGCTCATGACTCGTTCTGCCGTCGAATTCAACACCCGTTTGAACGGTAGTCTCCGGATGAGCTGATCTGCGATATTGGTCGCGACCAATTGCGCGTTGAGATTTGGCTCTTTAACAGGTTCAACTCTAATATCCATTTTTGGCATCGACTTATTGCCGCGCTGTTTGAAAAAGAATGCTGTAATTGCTTTTTTCAGTTCTTCCAACCCTGTACCGCCGCGGCCAATGACAATACCGGGACGGGATACATGAATAATAATTCGCAAACTGTTAATCGACCGTTCGAGCTCAACACTTGCAACCCCAGCAGCTTTTAGCCGCAGCATCAGCATAGTCCGCAAACCATAATCCTCAAGAACGACATCTTTGTATGCCCGTTCATTAAACCACCGGCTGCTCCAGCTATATACGGTACCAAGTCTAATAACATGTGGATTTACTTTCTGTCCCATATGATAGTTAAAAATTTAAAGTTAAAAGTGAAAAGTTTATAAAATCTTACCTATTAACTTTGCACTTTGCATTTTGAACTTTAAACTTTCTTGCCCCCTTTCTCATCCTTTGCTTTCTTAACTGTTTCCGGCTGTACAGGATTAACCTTCTCTTTTAAAATGATGGTAAGATGGCTGCCCCGTTTTTTGTAAGGATGAATTCTCCCTCTCGTTGACGGCCGGAACCGTTTGAACGGCTGTGATTCGTTGACCGTCACACTTGCTATCAGTAAATTATTACTGTCCAATTTAGCATTGGTGACCGCATTGGCAACCGCACTTTTCAGCGTCTTCTGAACGATTCGTGCAGCGCGCTTGTGTGTCACTTCGAGCACTCGATATGCGTCATCAATCGGCATATTCTTTACCGCATATGCGACCAACCGCAATTTTCTTGGACTTATTCGTACTGATTTTGCTAATGCTTTTACTTCCATATTCTTTTTAGTGTTTAGCGTCTAGAATTTTAGCGTTTAGTTCTCTTTTTCTAAACGCTAGACGCTAATTTACTAAACGCTTACTAGGTCTTACTTACCTCACGTGCTACCACTTTTCCGTGTCCTCTGAAGGTCCGGGTCGGTGAGAATTCACCAAGCCTATGGCCCACCATTCCTTCAACAATAAGAACCGAAATAAAATGCTTTCCGTTATGAATCATCAGTGTGTGTCCGACAAATTCTGGCGCAATTTGGCTTGACCGAGACCAGGTTTTAATTGGTTCGTTTTTGCCGATCTGTTTCTGCCTCAGAATTTTCTGGAGCAATTTTTCATCAATATATGGTCCTTTTTTACTGCTTCTGCTCATACTTATTTTGAAGGATTATGTTTCCCTCCCTTTCTTCTTGATACGATATATTTATCTGAATATTTCTTCGGTCTCCGAGTCTTTCCGACAGCTTTGCGTCCCGCATAGGTCTTTGGCGATTTCATACCCACACCTGATCGGGCCTCTCCTCCACCGTGAGGATGAGAGCGGGGATTCTGTGCGACTCCCCGGACAGTCGGTCTTATTCCCATATGACGTGCTCGTCCAGCCTTACCAATTACTTCGTTCTTCCATTCAACATTCCCAACCTGTCCAATCGTTGCCATTGCTTTTTCCGTAACCCTGCGAACTTCGCCGGAAGGTAATTTAAGGAAGACAAATCCTCCTTCTTTTGAAGACACAACCGCTCCTGTTCCTGCACCCCGTGCCATTTGTCCGCCTTTGCCGGGCGTCAACTCAATGTTGTGTACGACTGTTCCTGCTGGGACATCACCAAGTGGCAATGCATTTCCGATTTTTATATCAGAGCCTTTTCCACTCGAGATTGTATCATTTTCTTTAAGTCCCTGGGGAACCAAAATATACCGCTTTTCCCCATCCGCATACTGTACCAAAGCAATATCACAGGTCCTGTTGGGATCGTATTCTATCGCTACGACTTTCCCAGCGACGCCTACTTTATCCCGTTTAAAATCAATCTGTCTGAGAAACCGCTTGTGCGCTCCGCCCTGATGACGTACCACAACTTTTCCGCTGGCATCTCTTCCCGAATGTTTCTTTTTAATTGTTTTTAATCGTTTCATATTTTTTGAGCGGCTAGACCCTAGACGCTACTTTTTCTTCTCTTTCTTAACCTCTTCTTCTCCTCCCGGTTCAAATAATCCAATCTTATCTCCTTTTTTAAGCGTCACTGTTGCTTTCTTCAGTGCCGACCTGTCAACTTCAACTCTTCTGACACCGACCCGCTGCGTCTTTCCTTTTTGGATACTTATCGCAACACTTGCAACTGTTACGTTGAATTGCTGTTTGATCGCCGACTTTATTGCAGCCTTTCTGGCATCCATTGAGACAACAAATGTGTATTTGCCTTTTGTGACATCTGCCATCGATTTTTCTGTAACTAATGGTTTGACAATTATATTACTCATTTTTTCAAAAAGTGTTTCGTCATTTCCTCAATTGCGTCTTTCATCACGATCAGTCTGGTTGCCGCAAGCACTTCATAGGTATTGATTTGCTTTGACGGAACAAAACTGACTCCCGGCACATTGCGTCCTGCCCGAAGTACTGCTGTCACGTCTCCGCCGGTAACAAACAATAATTTTTGCTTTTTCCCCGCGACTCCCAGCTTCTTCAGTACGTCTGCAAAGACTTTGGTCTTTGACTGAATACCATTCAAACCGTCAACAACTGTCACTTCTTTATCATGTACCTTTGCAGAAAGAGCACTGAACAATGCTTTTTGCTTCATTTTCTGCGGAAGAGACAGACTAAAGTCACGTGGTTTTGGTCCGAAGACCACACCACCTTTGACAAATATTGGTGCTCGTACGGATCCGTGCCGTGCCCGGCCTGTTCCTTTTTGCCGATAGATCTTCCGTGTTGATCCTTCTACTTCTCCCCGCGTCTTTGTCGAAACAGTGCCTTGCCGCTGATTAGCAAGATATACCCGTACTGCTTGTGCGAGTAACGCTTTATTGACTGTTTCACCAAATATTTCTCCAGGCAGCGTCATTTTTCCTGTCACTTTGCCATCAATGCCGACAACATCGACACTGACTGTCGCATACTTTTTCTCTTTTGTTTTTTTTGAAACCGCAACTTCTGCTGTTACTTTTTCTGTTGAAACGTTTGCTGCAGGTTTCTTTACTGTGACAGCCTTTGGCGCTGCAACAGGTTTTGAAACTTTCTTCGCTGCTTCTTGTTTCACAGGTTTCGAAACTGTTTTCTTAACTGTCTTTTTTGTTTCTTCTTTTGCCATAATGTTCAGTGATTAGTGACGAGATAGTTAGTGATTAGGAAATGATAATTTTTAAACTTCCTAGTCACTAGTTACTATTCACTACTCACTCATCTTTTTTCTCTGCCGTTTCCTCAGGTGTCGAAACTGCTTCCTCTACTTTTACTGTTTCCTCAGCTGTCTGTGTTTGTGCAGCTTCAGCAGGTGCTGTTTCAACTTTTGCTTCTTCCACAGCTGCCTCAGCTTTTACCTCTTCGACTGCTTCCGGTTCCGCCGGTTGCTCTTGCACTGAGCTTGCCGAAATTGCTTCAGCTTTTGCGGCTTCGGCTGCTGCCTTTTCCTGTTCTTTTGCAAGCTGCTCTGCTTCCTTTGCTGCTTCTTCGTCTTCTTTTTGTTTTACTGAAAGCAGCCGTACAAATTTCTTCTGTTCTCCGATTTTGGTAACAACCAGCATTGATTTTTTATTTCCCGGAACGAGTCCCAAGACATACAATTTTTTATTCTCGGAATCAACATCAACAATAACCAAATTTCTGACAGTCACCGTTTCAACACCCATGTGTCCAGCCATCTTCTTCCCTCTATAAACACGTCCAGGTGTTGTTCCTTGTCCGATAGAACCCGGTGCTCTATGACGGTCTGACTGCCCGTGTGTTTTGGGACCACCGCGGAATCCATATCGCTTCACACCGCCTGCGAATCCTTTTCCTTTGGATGTACCGGTTACTTTGACAATATCACCCGGTTTGAATACTGTTTCAACCGTTACGACATCACCCGATTTTGGCAGTTCTTCATCGCCAGTCCAGGCAACTTCACGAATAAGCTGCGGCACCTCTGCAACTCCTGCTTTTTTACTGTGCCCGACGCGTGCTTTGATCGGTTTCTTTTTTGTTCCAAACCCGAGCTGCACCGCAGTATATTTATCCGCATCCATTGTCTTGACCTGCACGACAACATTATCTGTCACTGAAACTTCGGTAACAGGAATCCTTCTCCCATCCTCAAGGAAGGTTTGCCTCTGGTCAATTTTTTGTCCGATTAATGCTTGTATCATATTTTTCAGTTATTAGTGACGAGATAGTTAGTGATTTAGGAAATGATAATTTTTAAACTTCCTAGTCACTATTTACTATATATAAATTTTTTAAAATATTCTCATCCATATGACGACAAAAAAAGATAGCCTTAGGCTATCTCTATACTTCACATTTGTGAATTGATCCCCTCTAATCGGGGTGGCCATAGCTAGGCATTTTTAATCAATCATACTTTGAGCATGTTTAATTATATAGGGCATCTAAATTGTAAAAAAGAGTCTCCGATCTACATCTTCAACTCTACATCAACTCCCGCTGGTAATGCTAAATTTGTCAAACTATCAATTGTTTTGTCTGTCGGCGAAACAATATCAATAAGCCGTTTATGAATTCTGATCTCGAAATGATCTCTCGCATCTTTATCAATAAACGGTGATTTATTTACGGCATAGACTGATCTGTCTGTAGGAAGTGGTACAGGACCAATGACTTTCGCACCGGTTCTGATCACCGAATCAAGAATTTGCTGACAACAAGAGTCAAGAACTCTTGCATCATAACTTTTTAATCGTACTCTGATTCTTCCTTTTGCCATATATTTCTAAACCTCCAGACTGTTAAAGATCTCATCCAAAAAGCAAAAAACCCCGCTCAAGCGAGGTTATTTGATTATTTTGGTAATAACACCAGCTCCGACTGTCTTACCACCTTCACGAATCGCATATCGAAGACCTTCTTCAAGAGCGACCGGAACAATGAGCTTGACCGTCATCTTGGTTGTATCGCCAGGCATGACCATCTCAACACCATCTGGCAAGGTAACATTTCCGGTAACATCAGTTGTTCTGATATAGAATTGCGGGCGGTACCCTTTGAAGAATGGAGTATGACGTCCGCCTTCTTCTTTGGTCAAAACATATGCTTCTGCTTCAAATTCTGTGTGTGGAGTAACACTGCCAGGTTTGGCAATAACCTGACCACGCTCTACATCGTTCTTTTCAAGACCTCGAAGTAAAAGGCCAACATTGTCTCCTGCTTGTCCTTCATCAAGTTGTTTCTTGAACATTTCAACTCCGGTTACAACTGACTCTTTGTTCTTGTCTAGTCCGATAATTGAAACAGGCTCGTTTACTTTGACAATTCCTCTCTCAATTCTTCCAGTAACCACAGTTCCTCGTCCTTTGATAGAGAAGACATCTTCAACAGGCATCAAGAACGGCTTATCAAGAGCGCGTTCTGGTGTCGGGATATCAGCATCAACTGCATCCATAAGTGCCAGAATCTGCTTCTCTGCTTCTGCATCGCCTTCGAGAGCTTTGAGTGCTGATCCGCGAACAATAGTAACCTTATCACCTGGGTATTGGTATTTAGTAAGCAGTTCTCGGACTTCCATTTCAACAAGATCAAGAAGCTCTGCATCTTGTACCATGTCACATTTGTTCAGGAAGACAACGATTGCAGGAACACCAACTTGGCGAGCCAAAAGGATGTGTTCACGAGTCTGAGGCATAGGGCCATCAGGTGCTGAAACAACAAGGATTGCTCCGTCCATCTGCGCTGCACCGGTAATCATGTTCTTGATATAATCTGCGTGACCTGGAGCATCGATGTGTGCATAGTGTCTCTTTTCTGTTTCGTATTCTTGGTGGGAAATATTGATGGTGACTCCGCGTTGTCTTTCTTCTGGGGCGTTATCGATATCTTCGTACTTCTTTGCTGTTGCCATACCCTTCTTTGCAAGAACGGTGGTAATTGCAGCAGTTGTCGTGGTCTTGCCGTGATCGACGTGACCGATTGTTCCGATATTTACATGTGGTTTGGTTCGTTGATATGTTGCCATAGTGTTATAAAAATAAAAATCCCATTTCTTCTCTCGACTGAGAGTCAATGAGCGTAAGAAAGATTATAGCAAGGAATTTTGAAGAGGTCAAGAGGGTATTTTTGCTTGACTCGCCTTTGCCTAACTGGCAAACTATAAATAGTATGGATACTACTACACCTGAGGCCGGGCAGCAGCCGGAACAACCCACCGAACAGCAAAAAGATATCGTACAAACAATTCGTAGTTTGGCAGATCCCAAACACCTTGGTAACAAAAAACTACTGGCTGCAGGCGGCATCATAATCTTTCTTTTGATCTTTATTCCTCTCTTTGTTCTCCTGTTCTCCGGCGGGAAAACTAACAAAAATGAAATAAAACCAACACCAACACCTGCTTCCGATATTGTCAAAAAGGCAGCGCAGCCGAAATCCGCAGCATCCAAACAACCATCTCAAACACTCGTTTATGGAACATGGACTAGTCAGACATCCGTCATCAGGGCTGTTGATACCACAACTTCCCAATCCAAAACCCTTGCTACGTTACCGTTGAGCATCAAGAAAATAAGTATCTTGTCAAATAACACACTACTCTATATTGATCAAACAGATACCAATGATCATGGACAACGAATGAGTATATATAATGTCAACGAAAAACAAATTGTCACCAACATCCCTGCAGATGACGGATTCGGGATAGACGACTATGTCCTTTCACCAAATAAAAAATACCTCGTTATATGGGAAGTGCAATTTTCAACAGACACAAATACCCTTCAAGGCGGGGAATCACGTATCTATGCTGTTAACCTTGACAGTCCGACAGTAGTCAATCCTCTTTATGATGAATCCGTAACAACGACCATTCCAATCCATTATCCCGTTGCCGTTCTCAATGACGGCACAGTCTTTACCGATCAATTTATCCCAAATGACACCAACGGCGGTACAGGGTGGGCTTATGGGATGAGTCTTGTTGATGCAGACGGGACCAACAAGCAAGATATAGCGTCGATGACAAATGGAACATATGGATCACAGCCGACACTTTCTCCCGATGGGAAATTCTTACTCTTCGCAGGATATGATGGTGTTAATGGAGACGGCACGAAAATCAAAAACGGCTACCGGCAGGCAATCCTCACTCCCAATACCGTCGAACTACTCGATACGAAATCCCTCAAAAGGTATAAACTCCCCAATCTTCCCGATACCAACACATACTCGGATGTCCAGTGGGACAAGCAGACAGGCAATATTATTCTTTCAATGCTTTCTTCAGATGCCAAACAGATGGGTATCTATATCTATGACCCAAGCAAGCTGCAGGACAAGCAGCTGTCTCTACCGCTTGCGAACGGGACATCATATGGATATGTTTCACAATTAACGGAAAATAAAACACTTATCGGCATTCAAAGTACCGCCGCGGCAAATTTGGGTAACCTGGGAAATACGTATGCTTATGCCTACACGCAAATGGCAGTTCTTGACGCCCATAATAACCTATCGTATGTTTCGGTTGAAGATCCCTTCATGCAGTATATTACGATCCTTCCGGGCAACTACTTCAAGAACGTCCTCGGTGCACAAACAAGCGCTTCTGAGTCATCACAGCCTGCCGTGACATATGCCATTCTGCAGGGAACAGGTAGCTCAAATCCGCAGAAGTATACGTTCTTTCTCAAAACAACACTCGCATCCTTGAGACTGCAGGGGAAAAGCAGCACCGCCTGTACCAAACTCGGCGATGCACGCTGTTCTGCACTTGGTATGAAGCCAGATACTAAAACGTTTGCCGTATGTCAAACTATTGAAAAAGCTGTCGCTGCAACAGCAAATGCCTGCTACTAGTAGATGCTTATCAAAAGTATGAGTTCGCCCAGAAAGAGAAGTTGCCGATTCCCTTCTTCCGTAACATTTGTTCCTTCATGCTCACTGACTGCATATCTTCAAACCATACAATATGTTTTTGGTTAGCATCATCCGTATAGTGAATTTCCATTTCGGATGACAGGGGATCACGCAAGATTTGACAGTCTTTAAACTGACAGCCATGCAGAAATTTGCTTTGAATCTGCGATTCTGTCAGTGCCACACCTTGTCCTACCGCATTACCTTGATCATCAACCGACCAGTCATAGCCAAACATCCCGAAGATCACACCGAGTTTTTGATTGGGCACTGCCTGCAAAAAATCATCTGCCATTTGTCCCATATCATAGCCATACGTATTCTTACCGTTCAATGGGAAATTGGGGCCCGGGTTTGACCGTGCTTTATGAAAATCATACGCCATGATCATCACCATATCCGAACTTTTCGAAATTGTCTTGACGTCAAACGGCCGCAGCCGGTAAAACGTATCACCGTAAAGTGTTACATCAAACTGTAGATGTTGCGCTTTTGCCTGTGTATCAAGTTCTTTGGTAAAACTATTTATCTCATTAATAAGTGAATCAAAAGGGATTCCTCCCATTTCAAGATCAAGAACAATGCCTGAGAAGCCGTTTTCCTTTGCCAATGCAACAGTCTGTGAGGCAACCTTTTGTGTGAGTGATTTATTCTGCAAAATTGTACCATTGATATCGGTATTTTCCATCTCCAATGTCAAAAGCGTTTTTTTCTCCGGCGGCACTGCATTAAGAAAAACATTTATTTCTTTTGCCGCACCAGCCGTATCAATGCCAGTCTTCGTTGGTGCAACGCCAAAATAGATATATTGGTCATAATCACCGGTTATAGTATCCAAAGTCCAATTCGGAACAAACAATGAAGTATCGGTATGCTGCAATGGATCTATAACTACTGTAGGTGTCGGCGTCAATGCGGCCTGATAAACAGGCTGAGCGAAATCACGTCCGACTTTTGCTCTAATCACACGAAACGCAATAAAAATAGTAACCAAAAAGATCAATATAACCAAAAATAGCCGTTTCATTTCGTCTATTATACTCTATCTTTCCACTGACTCTGCCATGATATATACTTAACCTGTGGACACTGACCGGAGAGCACTTATATTTAACGGATTTGGAATACTCGCTTCGATTTTTATCCTTTTGAGTGGCGCGATTGTCTCGCAGGTTTTGGTCTATCTACTAGTACAGGTATTTGGCGCACTGCTGATCATCTGGGCAGTATTAACAATCAAAGTAAACAAATCCAAACATCATCTCCCAAAAGGATATTTTCATATCACCACAGGTCCTTATGAAATAATCCGCCATCCGGTTTATGCAGGATATCTTTTAATCATGATCAGTTTTGTCGAGATCGAATTTACTTTCTTGCGCCTTATTGCACTTATCATTCTAGGGATTGCCATCCTACTGAAAATTATCAGGGAAGAATATACCATGAAACTGAAGGTCCAGGAATATACGAACTATATGAAAAAAACAAAAGCCCTTATTCCGTATCTTTTGTAAGTCGACGAACGAAAATAAGTTTCACAAAATCACGAAGGATTTTTGAGTGGAATTCAAGGCGATGATTAGCGATGGTATGAAAACATACCTGAGCTAATCAGTAACGAAGAATTCCGCCAAAAAGAGACGTCAGTTTGGGTAAGTTATTTGTGTTCATCGACTAAGGATAATAAAATTCTCTTCTTTGGGCTTTGGGGGATATTGTGCCAAAATATTATCAACATCCTTCCGCTGAGATACATGTTGTTTCATTGCAGCTACTTTTTGATCCCATACCGGTTCGGTATTAATTACTTTGGAAATTTCGTCTTTTTTATAACCTGGCGGCCAATAGATAAAATAGTCTTTTATTATATTAATTGGATCATTGGTATTACAAAAATACCACAATTCTTTTACGCATGATACACGCTCAAAGACATACGAAGTTATCAATGAAACCGCTACATGATCGAGATGTCCGGAAATTCCGCGCGGTTCAAATGTTATGACAATTTCCGGCTGAATTTCATCCAGAATATCTTGTATCTTTGCAGCTATTTCATGATAGACGCTGTTGGAAAGCGTACCGTCTTTATAATCAAGAAAATACGTTTTTTTAATCCCGAGAATTTTTGCAGATGCTTCAAGTTCTTCTTTGCGAATATCGGCGATTGAACCAGTTTTGTCGCTGTTATTCTCTCCTGCGTCTCCATTAGTCACACAAATAGTAAAGACATCGTGCTCTTTGGAAAGAGTAGCCATCGTACCGCCGGTAAAAAAGGCTTCATCATCAGGATGGGCAAAAATACCGACAACAGGCTTCATAAAAGCTATTATAACGGATAGATAGAGTGAAAATCCAGAAGAAACGTCTTACTCAACTCTTCCCGTAAAGGTGGATTTGGCGACGAGGCCGTCGACGATGTTCTTTGGAACGTATTCATAGTGAGATGGTTCCATATAATAACTTGCCCGACCCTTGGTCAAAGACCGAAGTTGTGTTGCATACCCTGAAAGTTCTGATAAAGGAACTTGAGCCAAAATAATTGTTGCATTTTTTCTCTCTTCATTACCACTGATTTGTGCTCGTTTTGATGAAAGATCACCCATAACTTCACCCATATATTCACTTGGCGTTGTGACTTCAACTTTCATGATCGGCTCAAGAAGCGTGATTCCTGCCTTTTTCGCACCTATCTGGATTGCCTGACTCGCTGCGATCTTAAAGGCAATTTCAGAAGAATCAACATCGTGATATGAGCCGTCATAACACGTAACTTTAACATCAATGAGCGGGAAACCAAGCAGCACACCGTTCTCAAGCGTTTCTTTTACCCCTTTTTCAACAGCTTTGACAAATTCTGCAGGTATTGCCCCACCTTTAATCGCGTTGACAAATTCATACCCTTCGCCTCGTGGTTTTGGTTCGAGTCTTAGGAAACAATGACCGTATTGTCCACGTCCACCTGATTGCTTGATGTATTTCCCTTCTGCTTCAGCCATTTGCGAGATAGCTTCTTTGTATGCAACTTGAGGGGCACCGACGTTTGCTTCAACGCCAAATTCCCGCTTCATGCGATCAACCATAATTTCGAGCTGCAACTCACCAATACCGGAAATGATTGTTTGCCCGGTGTCTGGATTACTCTTAACAGTAAATGTCGGATCTTCTTCCTGAAGTCTTTTCAAACTATAACCAAGCTTTTCCTGATCGGATTTGGTCTTTGGCTCAATTGCAAGTGAGATGACTGGTTCTGGAAAGGTAATTTGTTCAAGTACAATTGGTTTCGCCTCATCGCATAGGGTGTCACCTGTTATTGTATCCTTCAATCCAACGATTGCGACGATTTCTCCGGCATATGCTTCTTTTATCTCTTCACGATCATTCGCGTGCATCAAGAGAAGTCGTCCGATGCGCTCCTTAACACCCTTATTTGCATTGTAGACATACGATCCTGCTGCTAATTTACCTGAATAAACACGGAAATAGGCAAGTTTGCCGACGTGCGGGTCATTTTGGATTTTGAATGCAAGACCTGAAAAATCTTCATCAGGAATGAGTTTGCGTGTTTCTTCAGCACCAGTCTTTGGATTAAGACCTTTGACATCCTCTAAATCCTGTGGCGATGGCAAATAATCAACAATCGCATCAAGAAGCGGTTGAACTCCTTTATTTCTGAGAGATGTACCTGCATACATAGGAACTAATTTGTAGGCAATAACTGCTGCCCGGAGCGCTTTTCGAAGTTCATCAACAGATGGTTCTTCACCACCCAAATATTTTTCAAGAAGTACGTCATCAGTCTCAGCAATTTTCTCAATCAATTTACTGCGATATTCTTCAACTTGCGCCTTCATATCCTCAGGCACTTCGTCTTTCACTTCATATTTGGCACCCAATTCATCAGATCCCCAGATAAACGATTGCCTGGTTAAAAGATCTACATTACCGACGTACGTATTTTCAGCACCGATCGGAAGCACCATAATAGCAGGATTTGCGCCAAGTCTATCTTCAACACTTTGTACAGTCTGAAGAAAATTTGCACCTAACTTATCCATTTTGTTTACAAAACAAATACGGGGAACATTATACTTGTCTGCCTGGCGCCAGACAGTTTCTGACTGTGACTGCACACCTTCTTCAGCATCCAAAACAGTTACGCCTCCGTCAAGAACACGAAGTGAACGTTCTACTTCAGCAGTAAAGTCTACATGACCGGGAGTATCGATAATGTTGAAGCGGTGTTCATGATCTTTAAAAATACCAGTCTTTGGCGTCCAGAAGGTTGTCGTCGCAGCAGATACGATCGTAATACCTCGCTCTTTTTCCTGCTCCATCCAGTCCATCTGGGTATTTCCTTCATCAATGTCGCCGATCTTATACGTGCGGCCTGTGTAAAATAAGATGCGCTCTGTTGTCGTTGTTTTTCCCGCATCAATGTGCGCAATAATACCGATATTTCGGATGCGGTCGAGCGGATAGACTCGTGATTTTGAACTATTATCTGCCATAAAAAAAGTTAAAAATTCAAAATGTCCCCAAAGAGGATCCTACTGAAAAAGTTCAAAATTGCAATTCAAAACTTTAAACTGCAACTTTTAATTTTTAACTTTGAACTTTTAACTAAAACGAGTATACCATATTTACTACCGCTTTTCCAGAAACATTTTCTTTGACAATTCCTCGCAAAAACCATACACTAAAATTAAGCCGCATTGGATCTGTGGCTTTCTCGGTATGGCTGAAAAAAATATATCAATTAATCTCCTTCCCCATGAAAAAGAAAACTTACTGACGCAATTTCTTGATTGGGCGCTTACCATAGGAAGGCTCCTTGTCATCCTCACCGAGATAGTCGCACTGGGTACCTTTGTGTACCGTTTTGGGTTGGATAGTCAGATTGTCAACCTCCACGACAAAATCAAATCAGAGAGTTTTATTGTTGATAATTTCCAAGATGCAGAGAAAACATTCCGTGATATTCAAGACAGGCTTGCAACAAGCAAACAATATACAACAGTTGGGAATACAACAAGCAATATTTTTATTGAAATCACCAAACTCGGTCAGAATAAAATTACGTTCAAAGATCTCACCGTGTCTACACAAAACGCCAAAATTGAAGTTGAAGCGCCAACAGGCGGTGCACTTACCGATTTTGTTAACGCGCTTAAAAATAGTCCATCAGTGACTGGGGTTTCGGTTGATAAAGTCGCAAATAACACTGCTACCGCACAAATTTCCGTATATATAACTGCAACACTCAAACCGGAAGCTTTTGCGTCCACTGGAACTAAAACACTAGATACAGTCAACACAGCAGTTCTTAATCAACAATAAGTATGAAATTACCGAAAAATTATTTTGAAAGTTTATCAGCCACTAAATATCGCGAGTATCTCAAACTCCTTCCCAACATGCAGGAGGAAACGACCCGTTCTTTTGTCACCTTAGCACTGACATTTGGCGCTCTTTCATTCTTCGGGATTTTTGCCATCAACCCAACATTATCAACAATAGCCGATCTGCAAAAACAGCTTGCAGATGATCAACAGACAGATCAGCAGCTTCAGACAAAAATCAATAATCTGAGTTCGCTCGAACAGCAATATAATCAACTTGGATCTAACTTAACAAATATCTATGCTGCAGTCCCGCAAAACGCAGATGTACCGCTTCTGAGCGCACAAATAGCAGCACTTGCCAAAAAACATAATTTACAACTTAACGCTTTCCGCATCGCCGAAATTCAGCTAGCAACCATCACCAAAAACCCCAAAACACAATCATTTGTTTTTACTATGCAGGCGGATGGAAACTATAACGATATGCTCGCATTTACTGCGGAACTTGCGAAAGTCAGCAGGGTAATTACCATTGAATCGATGGATATTGGAAGAAACAGCCAAACAAATAATTTGGTATTGACACTGCGAGGCAGACAATATTTCAAACAGTAATACTGAAAGTCAAATATGAAACAAAAAAAACAAAATAAACAAAAAGATATTCTCTTTATCCTTATCTCATCATTTATCGTGATTGTTGCATGGATCGCGTTTAATATTTATCATATCTATATCACCTCAACGATTAGTGAAGCAATACAACTGCAGCTTGCACCAATAACTGCCACGTTTGACCCTGCTACAATTCAGCAACTCAAAACAAGAGAAAATATCGTACCGGTCTATGACCTGCAGACTGGTGCTTCACAATCAGCTGTGATACCTACACCCACAATAGCAGCAAACAACCCATCGATTGCTTCAGATTCTTCTCAGCTTGCACCAACTAATTCACCGATATACAGGCAAGGACAATGAGCTATGCACCAAAAACGTTACTGAACAAACAGTTACCTTCGTATGTAGGCTTTCTCGTCTTGTTCTTTGCACTCTGTGTCACGATTCTCCTGAGTGGAAATACCGTTAGCTTTATTACAAAAGCAACGGTCGGAAGTGAGCCGAAAAATATCCAGATAAGTAATATTTCCGATTCGTCATTTACGATTTCCTTCACTACCGACACAAGTGTTGTCGGAACAATCTCCTATGGACTAGATCCGTCAACACCAAATATCGCTTTGGATGACCGCGATCAAGAGGCGAGCGGATCTGCTGATCATCAAGTACACTTTATCACGGTTAAAAACCTTAATCCTTCAACAAAATATTATTATGTCATCGATTCAGGCAGTCAAAAAGCGGAGAATAACGGAAGTCCGTTTGAAGTTACAACAGCTGCACCGCTTTTGAACACACCGGCTGACCAACCAACACTTTCGGGAACAGTGTCTTTAAATGACGGCAGTATACCGACAGAAGGTATTATTTACGTTTCTACCGACGGCTCTGCGCAACTTGCAACATTTATTAACACGGACGGCACCTACCAAATTCCGCTCAATCAACTGAGAAACAGTACGCAGTCAGATACTGCAGCTCTTACGCCCGATACTGTTCTACAGGTACAGGCGGTTACTTCTTCGGAGCAGTCAACAGCAAAAGTACTTGTCAGCGCAGCAAGCAAAGTTCCCAAAATAGTACTCTCGCAAAATTATGACTTTACTCTTGGTCCAACACAGCAATCGTCACAATCGGCACAGATTTCACCTGGTCAGGCATTTCCTGTTCTTGCCACTCCAGCTCCGGTTTCTTCACCTGAAATTTCCTCGCCAACAGAAGCACAAGCTTTCAAAGATCAACAGCCGCTTTTTGAAGGACGAGCACTTCCCAATACGGAAGTTGATATCACGATACGATCCACACAGGAAATTTTAGTTAAACTCAATAGTGACAACAGTGGATCGTGGCAGTACCGTCCCGCAACAGCACTTGCTCCAGGCAAACATACAATTACGATTCAATCGATTAATGCCGCTGGTATTCTCCAAACGATGAGCAGATCATTCACCGTCTATGCTTCCGGCAGTAAATTTGTTGAACCGTCAATATCACCATCTCCCTCTCCAAAAGTATCACCAACAGCTGTGCCGACACCAACAATCTCGCCAACAGAAACTCCCGCGCCGACACCGACTGCAAAACCGACTATTAACACAACACCAGCACCAACGCATGGGCCTGTTCCCAATACCGGAAGCTCAGCAATTATGAATGGATTTTTCGCAGCAGCAACAGCCGTAGGAATTGGTGCTTTATTAATTTTTCTCTCTATAGTATAGTTACAAATTAATCCGAATATCTTGTCATTCGCATTCATTCGGAGTAATAATTCGTAGAAATTCGCATTATGAAAATTGCAATTATCGGTGCCGGATTCACCGGCTTATCAGCAGCGTATCAGTTGGTAAAAGAAGGACATGCTGTCACAATATTTGAAAAAGACCCAAATCCCGGAGGGCTTGCTATTGGGTATCAGGAAAAAGGCTGGGACTGGACGCTTGAAGCATTTTACCATCATTGGTTCACCAACGATAAAGCAATTCTTGATCTTGCAAAAGAGCTGGATTTCCCGGTACTTATCAAAAGACCACGAACCGCGCATCTGGTCGACGGCAAAATCATGCAACTTGATTCACCAGGTACGCTTTTGAGCTTCAAAAAACTTACCATTGCAGAGCGCTTGCAGATGGGATTGACAATTGCATCACTGAGATTTAATCCATTCTGGAAACCGCTTGAACGGTACACCGCAACTGCATTTCTGAAAAAAACGATCGGTAAAAAAGCGTACGAGATTTTCTGGGAACCGCTTCTTGTCGGTAAATTCGGCAAATACGCCGACAGTATATCGCTTGCATGGTTTTGGTCACGCGTTGCAAAAAGGACAACCAATCTTGCCTATCCAGAAGGTGGATTCCTCCGGTTTGCGAAGCATATTGCAGACGTTGTTGAAAAAAAAGGAGGAAAAATTTATTACAATACGGAAATACAAGAACTCACTGCAAATGGTACACCTCAAATCAAATATAAAACCGGAAATGCAAAATTAACAACTGAAAATTACGATAAAATTGTTGTCACGTTACCTTCGTTTGCATTTTTAAAGATTGCACCCCAGCTTCCTGAGACATATAAAAAATCACTCATGAGACTCAAAGGCCTTGGCGCGATTGTTGTCATCATGCGACTTGCCAAACCGTTTTTCAAAGACAACACTTATTGGCTGAGTGTCTGCAATACCAAAGCGCCCCTACTGGCAATTGTTGAGCATACTAATTTCATGGATAGCAAACATTATCATAATGAACACCTTGTTTACTTAGGACATTATCTTCCCAGTGATCATCCATACTTGGACGTCTCCATGAATGAAAAAGAATTGCTGCAAATATTTGATCCTTTTTTGAAAACATTAAATCCGAACTATAAAAAATCTCTCATCGGATTGAAAAAATTCACTGTTCCTTTCGCACAGCCGATCATTCCGGTAAATTATTCCAAGATGATCCCGCCCTTTGACACACCGCTACCGAACGTCTATTTAGTAAATATGCAACAGGTCTATCCCTGGGATCGGGGTACCACATATGCGGTGGAGTTGGGAGAAAAAATTGCTACATTGATTAACGATTGATGATCAAAGATTAAAGATTTTGACTAAATATGAAATAATATAATAATTCTCTGTAAATCTTTATTCCTAAATCTTAAATCTTTTATGCTCAAACGAAAACGTAGTCTTCTCTTATTAATCCTATTAACAGCAATTGGAGCATATTTGCACTTCTTCAATCTCAACTGGGGTTCTCCTTTTTTCTTCAACCCTGATGAACGTAATATCGCAAGCGCCGTCGCGCAATTACAATTTCCATACCAAATGAATCCTCACTTTTTTGCATACGGTTCATTACCAATCTATACAATCTACTTTGCTGGTGTACTGCTAAATTATATGACACCTTTTTTTAGTTCCAGTTCGCAATCTCAAATCCTGAATGTATCTTTTAGTCAGGCAATTATCATAAGCAGATTTTTTTCAGCCCTTTTTGCAACGTTGCTCATTCCTCTTCTCTACATCATTGCAAAAAATCTGAAACAGAAATACTCTCACAAAAATAAAGACAGCAATACTGAAAGCCTTCTCACGGCTTTTTTCGCAACAGCAAGTACAGGCTTCATACAATTCTCGCATTTCGGGACTTTTGAAATGTGGCTCACTTTTTTTGGGACACTCCTCTTCTGGCTGTGTTTATATTATAGTAATAAACCGAAATCCTCAATCCTCATCCTGCTTGGAGTTGTTTTCGGTATTCTTGTCTCGGTGAAAGTATCATCGCTAATTTTGTTACCGATACCACTGGGAATTTTTGGAGTGCTTTCTTTAAAGAAAAAATGGAAAAAGCACCTGTCCGAAAAATTCAGACTAACCAATTTTCTGAATATCGGACACGCCGGTTTGCTGAGTCTTCTGAGTTTTCTGAGAAAAACTTTTGTATTTGCTGTTTTGGCAATACTCGTGTATCTTCTCACTAATCCTTACGTAATCCTTGACCAAAAAGACTTTATCTCAAGTATGAATTATGAATCCAGTGTAGCACTCGGAACGGAGCCTGTTTTTTATACTGGTAATTTCTATAATACGACACCTGTTATCTATCAATTCCTCCACGTCTATCCCTTTCTCATCAACCCTTTGCTGACTCTCATTTTCATCCCGGCATTCATTTTCTTTTTATACCAAACAATAAAAACAAAAAACCCAGCATACATCATACTAACTATTTTTTTCTTAATACTCTCCTTGTCGCAGGCATATCTTTTTGTGAAATGGACCCGCTATATGATGCCGACCCTGCCATTCATCTATCTTATTATTGCTGTAGTATTAGCAAATAATGAGGTAACGAAACAATGGAACATTAGAATTAAAAAACTTTTCTCCGTAATTATTATAGTAACCTGTCTCCTATTTGCTTTTTCCTATTTAAAAACTGCGTTCATCAATTCCGACACCCGAATCCAAGCACTTCTTTTTGCAACAAAAAAATTACCGACAAATGCATCTGTGTTATCCGAACCTGCCGATCTCGGTGTTCTGCCCTTCCAGGACGCGTTTCCTCATTTCGACACGTTTAATTTCTATGATTTGGATAATCACTCACCCGATATAACAGAAATGACATTGCAACAAAAACTCTCCACCGCTCAATATTTTTTCATCCCGAGTCAACGCATTTTGCAGACACGCATGCAAAATCCCAAACGTTATCCAAAGGGGCACAGGTTTTATGCGGCACTTCTGAGTAGCAGATTAAACTTTCATATGATTTATGAAACACCATGCGATATCTTTTGCCGGATCACGTATCTCGGAGATCCAGTATACTGGTGGGAGCAAACTGTGTCGGTTTTTGACCGACCAACAGTATTTATTTTCGAAAAAAATGAATGACTTATGCAATTAATTGATTTATCACATCAGATTACCGAAAACATGCCGGTATATCCGGGAGACCAGCACACGAAAATTGAGACAGGAAATATCATACAAAAAGACGGTTGCGAAGATCATTATCTGTCTCTAGGGACACATGCAGGAACACATATCGACGCACCAAGTCATATGATTCTTGGAGCAAAAACGCTTGATCAATTTCCGCTAGAAAAATTTACCGGAAAGGGTGTGTATATCCCAGTGCAAAACAAACGGTTTGATCTGTCCGCAATCTCATCAGTTGCTATTCAGGAAGGTGATATTGTACTATTTCATACAGAAATGAGTGCCCGGTATGATAAACCAGATTATTTTTCGGAATACCCCTCGCTCCCCGAAGAACTTGCCAACTATCTCATCCAAAAGAAAGTGAAGATGGTCGGTGTAGATACCTGCAGTGTCGACCATGATGAATTAACCGCACACAAACTACTGCTACAGCAAGATATTTTAATTCTGGAAAATCTTACCAACATGAAGGAGTTGAAGGACAAACAATTCAAGATTTCTGCATTTCCACTCAATCTGGCACTTGATGGTTCACCGACCCGTGTCGTAGCTGAATTACAAGAGTAGATTCTATTCACTTGCCGCAGGAAGGGCTACCCATGCAACAAGCAACAAAGCAAACGAGGCAAAGGATAAAATTAACACTGCCGAATCGGTCATATGGATCACCTCCTTACAATTGATATGCTTTTTCTCCATGCTGCGACTCATCAAGTCCCAACATCTCTTCTTTTTTGGGAACGCGTGTGCCTATCACCATATCAACAAATTTAAAGATTATAAAAGTGACACCGCATGAGTAGATCCACACGACCGCAACAGCTAGGAACTGAACGAACAACTGATGAGGATTGCCATAAAAAAGACCATTATTCCCTGCGGCATTGATTGCAACTGTTGCAAAAAGCCCTGTTGCTAAGGCACCAACTGTTCCGCCTATACCGTGAACAGCGAACACATCAAGTGCATCATCAACGGCTGTTTTGACTTTCAGTTTTACTGCTAAAAAGCACAATACGCCTGCCGCAAAGCCGATCAAAATTGCTGCTGGAACCGTGACAAACCCGGCTGCAGGAGTAATGGCAACAAGCCCCGCGACAGACCCAGCTGCTGCTCCCAAAACAGTTGGCCGTTTATGAACCAGCCAATCCATCGTCATCCATGTCAAAGCACCCATTGCGGCAGCAGTATTGGTTGTGACAAAAGCAATAGTCGCAAGCTGCCCTGAAGAAAGAGCAGACCCTGCGTTGAACCCAAACCACCCGAACCATAAAAGAACCGCACCCAATACCGACATGGTGATATCATGCGCTTCCATTTTTTCTTTACCAAAACCAATCCGTTTACCAAGCAGCATAGCGCAAACCAATGCCGATGCACCCGAGGTAATATGCACAACCGTACCGCCTGCAAAATCCAAAGCGCCGAGTTTGTGCAGCCATCCGCCTGAACTCCATACCCAATGAGCAACCGGATCATATACGAGTGTCGCCCAAAGAATACTAAATAAGACAAATGCTTTAAATTTTTTTCGTTCAGCAAAAGCGCCGGTAATAAGTGCAGGAGTTATCACCGCAAACATCATCTGAAATACCATAAAAGCCATATGTGGGACTGTTGGAGCATAATCTGGATTGGCAGTGAAACTGCTTACATTATTTAACCCGATCCATGATAAATTACCAATCAATCCATGGTAGGCATCGGGACCGAATGCAATACTGTATCCCCACAATACCCATTGAATACTGATCAAGCAGAGAATGAAGAAACTATGCATGATGGTTGCTAGTACGTTTTTCCTTCTTACCAATCCACCGTAGAAAAAGCCGAGTGCGGGAGTCATCAACATCACAAGTGCTGTTGATGCAAGTAGCCAAGCAGTATCTCCTGAATTAATTGCCTGATGCATGTATAATTTAATATAATCATATTTAATATAAATGTCAAGATATTAAATATAATTTATTAGTTATTTATTTTTAAATAACAATTATTTAATACTATTATCTGAATCGCAAAGCTTTGGTGTAGATACTGAAAAATCTTCGATTTAGTCTTTTTGCGTATGTACGTTACAAATTTACAAATGCAGCATGAGAAAAACAGAGATTTATTTAGGATTTGCTCCTCTTTTCGATTCAACTACTGATTGCACTACTGAAAGCAGTTGAGAGAGACCTCCTTCAACTATTGCATACCCTTCTCTGACTTCTCTCATGACCGGTAATCTTAGTGTTTCACTTGATCTCGCCGGGATTCCTCTCACATGAACCTTTGTAGTTGGCGGTCTCCTTTCCTTTTTGTCACGGATACCATGTGACTCTTCAATTCTCCGTGCAATTGCAGATAAAGGTCGATCTCCGTTTGGTACAAGCCGCCCAAAAATTTGTCCACTTTCCATATCTTGGATACTAATATTTACCGATTCATAAATCAATGAAATTTACGCAAATCTTTCAGAACTCATACGTATGCTTAATAAACACAACTGATCATTTTAATAACAAAATCATAGAAATGTGTTATACAATAGAGGAATGAAGAAAAAATTGTTGCTGCTTGCGATAATCCTCCTCGGTGCATTCCTCAGATTTTATGACCTTAACTGGGACGCAAACCAACATCTGCATCCTGATGAACGGTTCCTCACCATGGTCGGGACAGATATGAAAATTCCTCATTCCATTATCAATTATCTTTCTCCGCAAAACTCACCGATGAATCCGGCAAATATCGGCCATTCCTTTTATGTCTACGGAACATTTCCGGTTATCGCGAACAAGCTTCTTGCAATCGCAACCGGCAATGACACGTATAACAACTTCACACTGCTTGGAAGAATGCTCTCAGGTTTTGTGGATCTTCTGATAGTAGCAATTGTATTCAAAACATGCGAGCTTTTTGAGAGGCGATACAAACTCAACAAAAAGGTCAAATACTGGGCAGCATTTTTTTATGCAATTTCCGTCTTACCTATCCAGCTTTCACATTTTTTTACTGTTGATACCTTCATGAGTGCCTTCGTTTATCTTACTTTTTATTTCTCGCTCCGTTTTTCCTTTACAAGACAAAGCAAATGGATCATTTTCGGCGGGATTTTTTTGGGGCTCGGTATTGCATCAAAAGCAACAGCTATCTTTCTTGCGCCACTTCTTTTATATTTTTTCGTCAACGCATATACGGAAAAAAAGAAAATCGCAAGAAGTGACCTCGTGCCGCTTTTTGGTAATATGCTGCTTTTCGGCATCGTCACCTATATTGTCGGACGGATTGCCGATCCATACCTCTTCCAATCAAACAATTTTCTTGACCCTAGCCCGAGCAAGTTATTTTTACAAAATCTCAAAGAGCTCTCATATTGGAGTAGTCCGCAGGCCTGGTACCCGCCTAGCGTCCAGTGGATCCATAAGACACCAATCCTTTTTGCTTGGAAAAATCTTACACTGTTCGGTGTCGGTATCGGCTATATGCTCTGCATACTTCTAGGAATCTCCATTATTTTCAAAAAAATCCGAAATGCCGATCTGTACATCATATTGGCCTGGGTGGTATTATTTTTTATCTATCAGGGCATGCAGACTGTCCAAACAATGCGGTACTTTATTTTCATTTACCCGTTCCTCGCTCTTTTTGCCGGCATCGGCTTTGCTTATTTTCCCAAACGGATCCCAACATTCATACAAGCTCTGCTTCTTTTGTTTACCATCATCTGGCCGATGCTATTTTTTTCATTGTATACCAAACCTGTCACCCGCGTCAGCGCATCAGAATGGATCTATCAGCACATCCCGGCAAATAGTATTCTGCTGACTGAAAGCTGGGATGACGGCCTCCCGCTTCCGATCTTCGATATGTCCAGCAGAAACTATATCCCCAAACAGCTTCCTGTTTTTGATCCGGATACTACTCAAAAATGGAATACCATGAATGCACTGTTGAAAAAAGGAAACTATCTCATCCTTTCGTCCAATCGCGGGTATGGCAGTATCCCAACCGTTCCTGAACGCTATCCGAAAATGATGAAGTTCTATCATGATTTATTGGCAGGAAAAACACAGTATAAAGAAGTCGCAGTATTTACTTCCTATCCGTCACTTACCTATATGGGAATTCCGCTTACTACTTCAGATGACGCCGCTGAGGAAGCATTCACTGTCTATGACCATCCAAAAGTCATCATATTCAAAAATGAAAGCAAATAAATGAAACACTCACTCCACAAAATGAGTAACGTCAACCGTTTGAGCGGCACATTGAAAAACCGTACATATCTAAGTCTCATCGCAATCCTTCTTATATATCTTTTTTTGGCGCTCTATCAGCTTGACACCATTCCCGGTGCGATTTGGGGAGACGCGATCTTTCATTATGGACTCGTGCAAAAAGTGCTTCACGGACATCTGTTCTTTGATTATGAATACGGTGGCGACGGTCCTGTCTTCACCTATTTAGCAGTCTTTCTGACCAATTTTGTTCCCTTATCTTTCTATAGCTTAAAACTCACTGCCGTATTCATCGGATTCTTTTTTGTCCTGTCAATGTATTTTCTCACTAAGGAATTTTTCCATAACAAAACGATCGCGCTTTTGGCAACGACAATCAGTGCCATATCGTTCTGGACAATCGACTTTGCAAGGCAACCGCACGCGAGGATACTGGTGCCGCTCTTTATCAGTCTTACGCTTATTTATACGCTGAAAAAAAGAAATACGATCGCAGGTATTTTGTTGGGGATTGGCATGTATACGCAGGCAAGTATTTGGGGAATGATCTTTACTTATTGGCGAAATATACGCACGCTTCTTATCGGGCTTGTCCTCACAATACCGCTTGTCTATTCATTTATCTATAATCCGGTCAGTTTCTTTTCACACGGGTCATACTTCGGAGAAAAACTCGCAGTCCATACACCGCTTCTTCAGGCAATCATGGCGATTGTCCACAACATCGTTGCCAATATTCTTTCCTTTAATATAAAAGGTGATGAAACATTCAGGATGAATATCCCCGGCCATCCCCACCTTGATACCCTCAGCGGCATTCTTTTTGATATCGGATTTTTACTCATTCTCTACCGTAGTATAAAAAAGAAACAAAAAATATTTCTTCTGTATTTTATTCTACCGTTCTTTTTTGTCCAAGTTCCTTCTTTTTTGGATATTCATAATTATTTCGTACAGCCAAATATCAGCCGGATGATTGGGGTTATTCCTTTTATATATATGAGTATTGCATATAGTATCTTTCTCCTCGGAGAAAAAACTGCATCAAAAATACAAAAACAGGGAGTAAAAAAAATAATACGTTATTGTCTTTATGGCGGAATTCTTTCTATTATTTTGCTGCTCAATTTCTACAATTATTTTATTATCTATCCTAAAACACTTCCCAATGGCAACACACCGTTTGCAAAAAACATTGCCCGGACAATTGACACGTATCCTGCAAGTACAAAAGTCCTTATCGTCGGCGCAGGATGGGGACAGTATGCGCAGCCCGAAGTCGCAGGAATTCCAATCCTTCAACAAAAAGATCATCCGTTTGAATTCTTTTTCCAAACAGTCGGGCAAGCACAGCAATTGCTTTGTCAAACTCCCGAGCATGGAAAACAAATCTTGCTTATCAGTGATCCAAATGACCAGCAGCAATTACATTCTACAAACCTGTGTATGAAAAAGCAAAAATCGCATATGCTCATCAATAACGGCTGGAATATCGCATATATTATTTCGGGAAAGCAATAAACTTTTTAGCGTGCAAAATAATTTGTTCGTTATCCAACAATTCTCGCAATTTCTTTTCATTTTTCATGATCGATTGCTTCTTGTTGCTGCATGCCACTATCGCTTCTGCCAGAGATTCAGAAGATTCGGATTTGAATGTCATGCCAAAGCCTGATTCTTTCACCAGATACCGGAGTCCCGGGATGTCCGAAACTATTGCCGGCGTTCCGCACAGCATTGCTTCTGCCTGGACAAGATTGAAACAATCAGATCTTGAAGGAACAACAATACAATCAATACCAGAATAAAACTGCTGCAGCTCCTTTCCGTTTAAGAGGCCAAGAAATGTGAGATGATTTTTTACACTTTCAAACAGTGCTTTATTCTTTCCGAAAAAATCTTCGTATTGCATTTCCTGTCCTGCAATAACAAAATGCGCATTTGGCAGTTGTTCCATCACAAGAGGAATCGCACGGAATAAGATATCAAATCCTTTTTCCTCGACAAATCTTCCGGCGAATCCGAAAACAATTTTATTTTGCCGCGTAAATTTTTCAATCACCGGCAGGATTCGTTGTTCTTTTTTCTCAATACTGATAGGCAAAAGTACTGGTGTAAATTTAGTAAGAAACGGCTTGATCACACGGGAGTGTTTGGCATAATCGGATGTATACGTAGCTACTTTGTCGGCAAGAGAAAAAGAAACATAACAAGAGAAATCAAATATCTTTTCAATGATCCTGTTGTGAAATCCATGAGGGAGGATCAAGTCTCCCTGATGAAATATAATAAGCCGTTTGCCAAAGATTTTTGTTAAAATCGAAAAGACAACAATATTTGCTGATGGTGAATTAATCAGAACACAATCAGTCTTCCCGACAAGTCGGAGAAAATCCACAATAATCATAAATGAATATTTGGACCGGCTGACCGTCAAAAGATAATCACTCCGTATTATCGAAATATCGTCAACTTTTTCTTTTTGTTTCAAATTTTTATCAAAACGGACGGTAAGAACCGTGATAGCAAATACATCCTGCAATGCTTTGGTTAAGGAGAAAACCGATTTTGCGATCCCTGTCCAATGTGGATAAAAAAAGTCAGTCACCAAAAGAACCCGCTGTTTTTTTCTATATGTATTCATATCAACTGATAATGTTATTATTATACTAAGTGTTCTTTACCATGAACTTTACCAAACTAATACAATCAAAAAACTTCCCATGGATTGTTGTTATTGTTAGCATTATAACCTATTTATATTCACTCAGAATAGTCAGCAGCGATCCATACTTTTACTTCCGCTGGCTCTCTTTTGGACTGCATATTATTTCACTGTTAGCCGTACTCTTTCTCTATATCTTACAGAATGTATCAAAAATACCTTTAAAAAAAATAGTTACAGAGAAAGAAATTAACCCTCTCATCATTATCGTACTGATCTCGGTCCTGGCAAATTTTCTGTTTCTCTCAATTTATCCATATGTTAGTATCGCTGATGAGTTACGGGACGGGGGGCTTTATGCTATGAAAATTGCCTCCGGTGTCCTGGGGAACATTTTCGGATACGGCAGCTATGATGCCCATGGGCTGATCATTCCAACACTTACGATACCCTTCTATTATCTTTTTGGCAATAGCACCTTAGCGTACAGATTTCCCGCCGCACTGTTATCAACCGCAGATGTTATCTTGTTGTACTTCTTAATACGGCTTGTTCTCAATAGATCGACTGCATTTTGGAGTGCCTTGGTTCTTGCCACACTCCCATTGCATATGTATTTTGCGCATACCCAGGTCGTTGTTGCATTTAACCTCTTTTGGGTACCAGTAATTCTTCTCGTATTATTTATCCTGTTAAAACGGCATCGTTTTGTTGATTATGCATTCTTTGGCACTGTGCTCGGGTTTGCTTCCGGGTTTCATGCAGCAATTAGAGTATTTGCCTGTCTCATCCTCCTTATCCTTTTCTTTCTTGAGTTCCGGGAGATGATTGTAAAAAAATTTGCGCTTGAAGAAAAACGTGCTCTCCGTTTTGGCAAGCTTGCTGTTTTGCTGATATTCTTCTTTGTAGGATTTGGGCCAAGGTTGCTTTTTACCGGCACGCAGGATTTCTTTCACAGCAGCAGATTTGTATTTGAGAATCAAATGCAAGAAAGCTCACCTATTACTGCACAAAATATATCAACATTAAAAAATAACTATATACGATCAATAATGGTATATATTTATGAACCCACAACCTTTTTCTATCCTGATGTCAAACCTATTTTCACTCCGTTTTTGGCAATATTCTTTCTATTGGGAATAGGGTATGCTTTTTTTGTTCTTAAAAATTCTTTCTTAAATATCCTGTTGTTTTTACTTATTGTTCTCCCGTTCTTCACCAGTGCGATAACTGACTGGATAAATGCCTCCCACAGAGTAAGCCCGCTGTTTGCTATTGCTTCAATTTTTGTCGCCATCGGCATTACTTATTGTATCTCAGCAATTAGACATAAAAACCTACGCTATCTCTTTATCACTGTTATGATCTGTTATCTGTTAATTCAACTACTTACGTTTTATACCAAACAGCCTGCAAATAAAAATGTCGGTATGCCAGGGTATTTGGATATGCATATGTTTTATTTTCTTCAGCAAGAAAAACAATATCAGCTCTCACCGACAATGTCCCTACGCTATATGCAGCAGTCTCTCCAGTCTCCTAATTCCCTTTCTCATATCTGTCTTGCTGTATCACCAGATAATTATCAAAATTACATGAGCAATTATGAAGCGTATTCTCAGCAGCAGCAATTCCTCTTGCCGAACGCAACGATCGATTACATGAAAAACAGAGCCATACATAATAATGAAGTATACATAGTGTCAGGCCAATGTTCCAACGGAAATACCTATACAACAACACACCATACCTATACTATTTCATGCGCAACAGGTAATAATTTTACCTGCCCGCTCAATTATTCCGGTACGATACGTATTTATTATTAAAACTTCTCTGGCATTAACAGTCATATTTTGTATATAATAAAGGACAGTTGTATTTTAAGTTCACATATGAAAATAGGTTTTGATCTGGACAAAATTTTCATCAACACGCCGCCATTTGTACCCATTTCCATCATTAACAAATTTTATAAGCAGCGGGACAATGGCATACTCTTGTACAGAATTCCTTCACGTGCAGAACAACTGATACTGAGAAAGCCATCACATCACCCATTTCTTCGACCGCCGATGAAACAAAACCTATCTTTCTTAAAAGAGCTTGCAAAAGATAAAAACAACCAACTTTTTCTTATTTCAAGCAGATTTAAATTTCTAGAACCAGAAACACAACGGCTCATAAATAAATATCATTTGGATAAAATTTTTGATAAACTCTATTTTAACTATGACAATAAGCAGCCGCATGAATTTAAAAATGACATCTTGAAAAAGCTCAATCTTGATATTTTTGTGGATGATGACTTGTCCCTTGTTCGGTATGTTGCCAAAGATAATCCACAGACCAAATTTTTTTGGCTTGATGAACATACTCGACCGGACAAAATCGGGGATAATATCAGTGCTATTTCAAACTTGGCAGATATCTTTGCAAATACAAAAAACCTAATACCTAATTCCAAATAGCTAAACAAGACCCAAAATTTAATTATTGATAATCAAAATATAATAACACTTTAGGAATTAGAACCTAGGAATTAGAACTTATTATTATGCTTCATTCCGACATCTATGCGGTATTACAATGGTGGCTGGTGCTCGTTATCTTGGGCATTGCTTTCACGCCGGTAACATTCAGGCTTTTTTCACTTTTTTTTGATAAAGGCTATCTATTTTCAAAAATAATCGGTGTCATTCTTGTCGGTTATGGAGTTTTAGTTCTCGGAACCTTTCATATCGCGCCGTTCACTTATCCTACAATTATCGCAATAGCAGTTATCCTTGCTCTCGGATCGTACTTTCTTTTTCCGCAAAAGTGGAAATTCTGGAATATAGTGAAGCATTCATGGCTGACATTTGCTTTTGAAGAAGCATTGTTCCTCGCGGTACTTTTTGTTTGGGCATATATCCACTCGTTTGCTCCTGATATCCATGGTCTTGAAAAATTCATGGATTTTGGGTTTGTCAATTCACTGCTCCGCTCCGATTACTTTCCGCCTAAAGACATGTGGTTCACGCCATATACCATAAATTATTATTACTTTGGTCATTTGGCAACCGCGATGCTTACCAAACTCTCAGGCCTTCCTTCATATATTACATTCAATCTTATGCTTTCATCGATTGTCGCATTTTGTTTTACGCAGACTTTTTCACTCGGCGCAAATTTATATTATCACCTTGTCAAAACCGACAAAGTGCTAAAATTAAAACTCGTCCTTTCGGGTATTCTTACCGCGTGTCTTGTTACAATGGGAGGCAATCTGCATATTCTTTATGCGTTTTTCAAACCATATGATACGAACAATGTTGTGCCGATGTGGCAGCTGGCATTCAAACCGTTTTCATTCCCCAATAGTTATTGGTATCCTAATGCCACTCGCTTTATCTATCATACGATCCATGAGTTCCCGATCTATTCATGGACGGTTGCTGATCTCCACGGGCACGTGCTGGATATCCCTTTTGTTCTATTGACGATAGCATTTCTTTTCTCACTACTTATCAAGCAAACCGACCAAGAATTTGAAAAGAAAGTTACCGTTGATCAGACATTCAAAATACATCCACTGTATCTCCTTTTTATCGGACTTCTGCTTGCCTGTATGTATATGACCAACGCGTGGGACGGCGCTATCTACTGGATGCTTGCAGCAATGACAATCATGTATGTGCAGGCCCGGAGAACGCCGCTCTACAAAAAAGCATTCGGAAAAGAAGAAGCGGCTTATAAAATCATCACGAAGAACAAAAAAAAGAGCGGTATTTTAAAGCTGCCGAATGAATGGCATATTGCCTGGGGACGTGATTATTTCCTCTTAATTATCCTCATGACTGCGGCGGTCTTCCTTTTCTCAACGCCGTACAATATCTTTTTTAAACCATTTGCGTCAGGGATTGGCGTTATCTGTGCGCCGGACTTTCTCACGCATATCGGCAAAATCGGACCATTTCTTTTTGAGCCAAGTCACTGTGAGCGGTCGTATTGGTGGGAACTACTCACCCTTTATGGATTCTTTTATTTCTTTGTCATCTCTTTTGCAATATTTATCTTTCGTTCCAAGCGTCAGACCCAGACCGATGTATTTGTTATTCTTCTGATCATCCTTTCAACGTTTCTTATCCTCATTCCGGAATTTTTCTATTTGAAGGATATTTACCCGACTTATTATCGTGCCAACACAATGTTCAAACTCGTCTTCCAGGCATTTATGATGCTCGCCCTTAGCAGCGCGTATATTATTGTCAGAATGGCAACCAACCTGATGTATCAACAAATAAAACAGCGGATCATTACTATCTTTTTCTTGGCTGTATCGACGGTTCTTGTATGTCTCGTGATGACTTATCCGTACCTGGCAGTCAATGCATATTATGGTAATTTTAAAAATTATCAAGGGCTTGATGGTATTAATTATTTAAAGACATTATATCCGGATGACTATGACGCTATTCAATGGCTGAATAAAAACATCAAAGGCCAGCCGGTGATACTTGAGGCGCAGGGTGATTCTTATACAGACTATGCAAGAATTTCTGCAAATACAGGACTTCCGACAGTGCTTGGATGGACTGTCCATGAGTGGCTTTGGAGGGGAACCTATGATATACCCGCACCAAGAATCGAAGAAGTCAAAACGCTCTATAATACAACCGACCTGCAAACTGCCAAACTGCTTATCAGCAAATATCATATCCAGTATGTCTATATCGGAACACTTGAAGTCCAAAAATATCCCAACTTGAGTGAACAAAAATTCCTGACGCTCGGACACATTGTCTACGAACATGGAAATACGAGGATCTATAAGATAAACTAGAACTAGTTTTTTTCTTACCAATATTTAAAAGCGAGGTATATAAATTTCGCTAGGACGAATGCCACCTTGCTATGATCATAAACAAATGTGATGCTAATGCAATACCCCGAATGTACGGCTTCAAATAGAGGAGGGTCCAAGAAAATTTGTATACCGAGCGAAAAAAGAAATTCTAAATAAAACTTACTATTGCTTCGTAACTGCCTTTGTGGGCTTTGGAGCGAGCGTCGGTGTAACGATGCCGTACTGCCCCACAATACAATTCTTTCCCGCTACCTGACATGACACATACTGTTGAATCTCCGAATAATCTGTCGGGCCAGCCCGAGGGACGAGCACCCATGCGCCGCCGTAATCATCACTTATTGGCGGATTGGTAAGAAGCCCATATTGGTCATTTTCCGTGTCACCTGTATCAATAACTGCACTGGATATCTTTGCACCCTTCATATCCTGGGCTATCGTAATCCAATCACTATATTTGCTCTGAGGAATATCTGTTTCAAAACTTCCCTGAAGGGTATTAACCAGATCGATTACTTTCACCGGATTTGAAAGAGTACCTAATGAAAACAGTTTTGCTTTAAATGCACTGATCACTTTTTCTTGGCGTTTGGACCGTGCGAAATCTGATCCCTCGGGACCAAGTGCATGACGCGACCGTACATACTCAAGCGCTGTCTCACCGTCCATATGCGATATCCCTTTATCAAAATGAATATGCTTATACCGGCAGGGAAATGATTCAAGCTCTGTCGCGCTTCCCGAAGCAATGGCAGCCGAATCACTTGCGATTTGCTCTTCTGTTAATCCGCAGGTTGCATCTTCGTTCCCGGTGATTGGGTATGCATAATCATCAAACGTCCGGGCAACATCGATATCGAGTCCGCCCATAATATCGACCGCTTTCACAAACCCCCCGAAATCAAGCTTTATTGCATAATCAATATGTTGTCCGAGTATATTGCCAATCTGTGTTTTGGTATAAAGCAAGCCACTTCCAGGACTTTTTTCATTTGCAAACGTATATGCTGCGTTGACTTTGGCATGCAGGTCGGGGATCCAGAGATCTCTCGGGAGTGACACGAGCATTACTTTTTTATGTACCGGATCGATATGCATAAAAATTATCGTATCGGTCAGATCAGGGCCATCATGCTTGGCTCCGCCAACACCCAGAAGGAGTAAATTAATTGGCTGAGGAGGAGCATGTGGAGCTAAGTGTGCTACCTGACTGACCCCCGTATTCCAGAGAAGCGCAATGATAGTACTGCTCTTCCAGATCAAAACGCCGAAGATAAGAATAAATGCTACCAATAAAGCAAAAAACACCCGCTTGCGGGCTGGTCTCCGACGCCTTGTTTGTGGTCTATAATCATTATCCATGAGTTAGCAAATAGTAGAATAATTAATCTTTAGATTGCCTTAATGATCGCGGCGAATTTTTCTGGATCCAAACTCGCCTGTCCAGGAAGTCCGCCTGATACATGTTCTAAAGCAAATATCTCATGCGCGTTATCGGGATTGACACTCCCTCCGTAAAGGGTAATAACTGTCTTGCCAATCATCTTTCCTATCTTTGCAGTGTTTATATCGATATCTTGAGCAGATGCCGCGTGGAAAGCTCCGCCGCCGCTGATAGCACTCGGCGGCTCATAAACAAAAATTATCTTTTCCGCATTGGTAATCAGCACATCATCTTCTTTCAGATAAAATTCAAGCTGTTTCATGTCACTGATGCAGAGGACCGGAGTAATATCGTTTGCCAAAAGCTGTTTGATTTTTGCAAGGACATCCGCGTCTGTTTCGTGAAAATACTTTCTTCGTTCGGAATGTCCGACGATTGCATGTGTCACGAATTCTTTCACCTCTCTTGCAAAGATCGCACCGGTATACGCTCCTTCATCAAATGGAGAGATATCCTGTGTGCCAAGTTTTAAGAGAAGCTTATTCTCATCAATAAAAGATCTCATAAACGGCAGTAGGGTGAATGACGGACAAATAACTACTTCCTTCTCATCCGGAGATAACTGAAGCTGTAACTGTTGGAATTTCTCAAGCCATGCTTTTGCTTCTTGAACTGTTTTATAGGATTTCCAATTACCAACAATATAAATTTTTTTCATGTGTTACAATCAAATGTACCCTTTTTCTTGTGCAAGGGGAGACACCCCGAACAGTCTATAATTGTTTCATTATACTCTATGAAAGACATATTACTCAAGGATTTAAATGCCGAGCAGCAAAAAGCAGTCCTGACAACAGACGGCCCGATGATCATTCTTGCAGGAGCGGGATCAGGCAAAACTCGCGTACTCACGTATAAAGTCATGTATCTGATGCTTGAGAAAAAAATTGCGCCGGAAGCAATCCTCATGATCACGTTTACCAACAAAGCTGCCGCAGAAATGAAAGAGCGCATGAGGAAATTCTTGCCTGACCAGCCGCTTCCCTGGATTGCAACATTCCATGCTATGTGTGCAAAAATCCTCCGCCGGGAAAGCCATCATCTGGGATTTTCCCACAATTTTATCATTTATGATTCACAGGACCAGCTGGATGCAGTGAAAGAAGCAATGCAGCGACTTGATATCTCAACAAGAGATTTCAAACCCCATTCAATCCATGCAACTATCTCACAGGCAAAAAACGAGATCATAACTGCAGCTGATTATAAAAACTTTGCGCGCGGGTATTTTCAGGATACTGTTGCAAAAATTTATCCTGTCTATCAGGCAATCCTCAAAGAAAATGACGCACTGGATTTTGATGATCTGATTTTACATACAATCCGGCTTTTCCGTGAGCATGATCAGATTCTCAAGCGTTATCAACATAATTTTCAATATATTCTGGTTGACGAATACCAGGATACCAACCGCGCACAATATGTGCTGACCAAACTCTTAGCAGCAAAGTGGAACAATATCTGTGTCGTCGGTGATTTCTCACAAAGTATTTATAGCTGGCGTGGTGCTGATTACCGTAATCTCAGCCGGTTCAAGGATGATTTCCCGGGAACAAAAACGTTTTCACTTTCACAAAACTATCGCTCGACACAAAAAATCCTTGACGGTGCGTCAACGGTCATTGCAAGAAACACCAGTCATCCTGTTTTGAAACTGTGGACCCAGAATCCACTGGGAGAAGAAATTGAACTGTATGAAGCGGAGAACGAACAAGATGAAGCGGATTTCATCATACGCACTGTCGCCAATCTTGGATTAAAACGGCTCAACCACGTAGCTGTTTTGTACAGAACCAACGCCCAATCCCGCGTCCTCGAAGAAGCATTACTGCATCATGGATTGCCGTATCTTTTGATAGGGGGTACGAGATTTTACGAACGGAAAGAAATCAAAGATATCCTCGCCTATCTCCGCGTTATTAATAATCCCAAAGACATGGTGTCATATAGAAGGATTGAAAAACTCGGAAAGGGGAGACTCCAGCGGTTTCTGGAATTTCAGGAAACAATCCTAAAAACTCAGAATACTCAGCCTCCAGAAAAATCTGAAGATCAGAAAATCGAAGATTCCGAGCTATCTGAAACTCTGAATTCTCCGAGTTTTCCCAAAACCATAGATGTCCTAGATGGAGTTATCAAGGCAACCGGCTATCTCGACCTCTATGATGAAAAGAGTGAAGAAGATCGTGCACGTCTGGAAAATATTAAAGAATTAAGATCCGTTGCGATCGAATTTCCCGATCTGACGGATTTTCTGGAAAATGTGGCACTTGTTGAACAAGAATATCATTCGGATAAACAACCTGACGGTGAGAAGAAAAACGCAATCACGCTGATGACTCTCCACGCAGCAAAAGGGCTTGAATTCCCGATCGTTTTTATCATCGGCATGGAAGAGGGACTCTTCCCGCATTCACGATCTCTTATGGATAAATCTGAGCTCGAAGAAGAACGGAGACTGTGTTATGTTGGCATGACCCGGGCAAAAGAAAAACTTTTTCTGACGTATGCAAGACGCCGGCTCTTTTTCGGACAGCGGACAGCCAATACGGTCTCTCGATTTATTACAGAACTTCCCGAACACGTCATCACACAACGAATAGCCACAGAAGATCTCTTTTAATCTTTTAATAAAGAACCAGTTTTGTGTGTGCATTTTGCAGTGACGAATGCCACCTTGCCATGATAATAGACACTTGTGGTGCTAGTGCAATACCCCGAAATTTAACCAAATGAAGTGGGTCACAAAAAATGAATATACCAAACTGTTTAAACACGAGATGCTAAACCACTAATCTTTCGCCTGCCTGATATACGCCCAGACACCGATAACGACAAGCGCTGCTCCCGCAAATTCCACCGGAAGTATCGTTTCTTTGTATAAAACAAACCCCAACACAGGCGCTACAACAATCTGAAGGAGCATGATCTGTGATCCAACAACAGAGTCAAGTTTGTCAAAACCAAAATTCTGCAGCTTTGTCGCAACAAGAATCAACATTCCAGCCAAGATCAGTCCAAAAAGAGCAGCCGAATTGAAAAAACCTGAAGCAGATAACTGTTCTCCAAAAATCAAAGCAGTAATGAGTGAACACACAAATGCAATAACAAGAACTATGAGCGTTATTTCCGAATTATTAAGATGCTTGGAAAGAAATTTTCTTCCCAGAATATACGCACCCAATCCCATCGCAAAGAACAGTACATACAGATCACCTATGCCGAAGTTAGAAATAGCAGCGAGGAATGATTTCGTCGCGATAACATATACGCCATAAAACGACAAAATTAAATAGAACAGCAAAGAATACCGGATTTTTTTTCGCAGCATGAAAATAGTAAAAAGAAAAACAAAAAGAGGCGTTGTTGCAGTAATAACGGAGACATTAAGAAGCTTGGTATGCAATATCCCAAGTGTTATGAAATCAACAGCAAGTCCATATCCCGCTGTTCCCATCAAGAGAAGTAATAACCAGTCTCTCGTGCCGGTTTTCAAAAATTTAGCTGGATGAATTTCTTTCATGAAAAAGAGAGCTGTCAACATGAGTCCCAATCCGATCCGGAGATAGACCTGTGTAAACGGTCCAAAACCAGCATTCATAAAACGGGTTGCCACATTAAGCAAAACATAACTCAAAGCAACAATACATACTGCGGCAATTGCTTTCTGTTTCACTGAAAATTTCATTTTTCAATTATATCAGTTCTGAGTAGTCATTCTTAACGATCTCTTACCGCATTACGCTTTTGTTCTTTCATAACCTTGCTATGCTCATGTGCATGATAAAAAATGCAGTAATATTTTCTGAAGAGCAAAGAAAAGAAACAGCATATAGAACAGTAAATAAAAATGTCCTTACTTTATCGCGTATTGAATACAGAAAAATCATCGAGGCAGCTTATCGAGAGGGACGAAAAGATGAGCGGAGAGAGCTAGAAAAAAAAGTAAATAAAAATAGAGATAAAGGAATTCGGCAAAAAGGAAAAGAAGAAGCGATACAGATCCATGCAAAAGAAACAGAAGAGAACAGGCAGCGTGTCCAAACGATCACCGCCCGTCATGATATTGAAATGCTGCACGTCCAGTCTGTTTTCCCGTTTACCATATTCACTGATACGCTCAGTATTGATACAACAAAAGTGAGTATTGCCAAAAAGCAGCTTTTTGCCACAGAATATATCACAACCATTCCGCTCAAAGATTTATCAGACGTCAATGTACAGACGTTTCTTTTCCTCGCAACCATTACGATACGCTATATGCCGCAGTCAGCAAGTCCGGGAATGAATAACCCGATTGTGGTAAAAATTCCCAACTTGACTCGGACCGATGCTCTCCAGGCAAAAAATATTCTCAAAGGGGTGCTTGTTGCAAAAGCTGAAGATATTGACATTGCCAAACTTCCGCCAGAAGAAGTCGTTGAGGTGCTGCAAAAATTTGGACAAAGCAGCAGGATAGTTTGATATAAACTTCTACAAGGTTTTTCTCTTTTCCACCAAAGAGAGAAAATATTCATGAACTCGTGTTTCTTGTGTCAGCTCAGGATGGAACGACGTCGCGAGCATATTGTTTTGCTGAGCGGCAACAATCGTTCCGTCATCAAGCTGAGAAAGTATTGAAACTCCCGATCCAACTTCATTTATTATCGGTGCTCTGATAAATGTCGCCTCCATTGTTTTTTGACCCAACGGTTTTATTGATAGTGGCACGGTAAAACTGTCAATTTGTCTACCGAACGCATTACGGTCTACAATAATATCCATTACACCAAGCGGTGTCGGACGGGCTTGTACTAATTTTTTTGCGAGAAGAATCATTCCTGCGCATGTTCCCCATACTGGCATGCCTTTTTGAATCTGCTCTATAAGTGGTTTTCGCAAATGAAAAACATCCATCAACTGGGCGATGGTCGTACTCTCACCGCCGGGGAAAATAATACCATCAATGTTTTCGAGATCTTTAGGAAGTCTGATCTCTTTTGCAGATATTCCAAGTTGGGATAAAATTTGTACGTGTTCCCAAAAATCACCTTGAAGAGCGAGTACACCGATTGAAATATTCTTTACCATCCTCTTTTTGCGAGCAGTTGTTCTTCGGGAAGTGTCCTGACGTCAAGACTTTGCATTGGTTCACCAAGACCTTTTGATACCTTGGCAATAATCTCAGGATCATTATATTGTGTCGTCGCAATAACAATTGCTTTTGCCCGCTTCAGCGGATCACTAGATTTAAAAATGCCTGATCCGACAAAGACGCCATCACTGCCAAGCTGCATCATCAGTGCCGCATCGGCAGGTGTTGCGATACCACCGGCCGCAAAATTCACAACAGGCAGCCGTCCGAGTGACGCTACTTCTTCAACAAGTTCCACCGGAGCACGGTATTCTTCAGCTTTTTTCTCCCGTTCTTTTTTACTCATTTTTCGAAGCAGCGCGATCTCGCCGGTGATTGCTTTTTGATGACGTACCGCCTCAACGATATTGCCAGTTCCAGCTTCTCCTTTGGTGCGGATCATTGCCACTCCCTCATGAATCCGGCGGAGCGCTTCACCCAAGTTGCGGCAGCCACAGACGAAAGGAACTTTGAATGGATGCTTGTCAACATGTGCTTCCTCATCTGCTGGAGTCAGCACTTCTGATTCATCAATATAATCAATTCCCATCGCTTGCAGAACCTGTGCTTCAACAAAATGACCGATCCGGCATTTTGCCATAACCGGAATAGATACCGCTTTCATAATCTTCTCGATCATCTCAGGATCTGACATCCGCGCAACGCCGCCTGCTTGCCTTATATCTGCGGGAACCCGTTCAAGCGCCATGACAGCACACGCACCGGCATCTTCGGCAATCTTGGCATGCTCAACATTAACAACATCCATGATGACGCCGCCTTTAAGCATCTGGGCGAGTCCTTTTTTTACTTCCCACGTGGAGGTTTGTTTGGTAGCTTTACTTTCTCCGTTTTTCACTGTACCTTTATACCGCACTTTCTGTATAAAAACAAGTGCATCTGTTAATATAGAACTAGAACCATGAACGTCTTGCCAATTACACAGGACCAAAAAGATGCGTATAATACCACCGTCACTCACCCGCTGCAGAGTTATGAGTGGGGAGAATTCCGAGAGAAAGAAGGGATCAAAGTCATCCGCCGCGGTTTTTTCAATAATGGCAAACTTGTATCCGGCTTTCAGTTAACTATCCATAACATACCAAAAACTAATTTTACGATAGGCTACCTCCCGAAAGGGGACATGCCGGATACAGAACTTATCCAAGAGCTGCGAAAAATTGGCAAAGAAGAAAACTGCATATTTATCCAGCTGGAGCCAAATGTGACGAAGCACGAAGAAACAAAAATCAAGAGCTTAAAACTCCAACCTGCTGCTCATCCCTTATTCACCAAATACACCTTTGTCCTGGATCTTACCAAATCCGAAGACGAATTATTAAAAGATATGCATCCGAAAGGGCGATACAATATCAAAGTCGCAATGAGACATAAAGTGCAAGTAGCCGAGGATAATTCCGACAAAGTGTTTGAAGACTATTGGAGACTCACTAAGGAAACAACCCTAAGGCAAGGCTTTTACGCACACACCAAACACTATCACGAATTGCAATTTCAAACGTTTGCACATGATACTGATACGAACAAGCTTAGTTCTCACCTTTTCACTGCAACGTATGAGGGCAAAGTACTGACAGCTCTTCTCTTTTTTGTCTTCCATGACACACTCTATTATCCCTATGGTGCTTCAAGCAATCAGCACCGCAATGTGATGCACTCCAATCTCGCGATGTGGGAAGGAATCCGGTTTGGGAAAAAATTGGGTCTAAAAAAATTTGATATGTGGGGCGCACTTGGTGGAGAACCTGATACTAAAGACCCGTGGTATGGATTCCATGATTTCAAACGAAAATTCGGACCGGAGCATACTGAATTTATCGGCAGCTATGACCTGGTTATCAATCCTGTCCTGTATCAAGGGTTCAAAGTTGCAGACAAACTGAGGTGGCTGTATTTGAGGATGAAAAAATAACCTCTTTAATCTTAAATCCTTAATCTCCAATCTTATTCTTCTTCGGTATTTCGTACACATACAGCTCTGCTGCATCATCCTTTGCGATCATGGGCAGATCCATCTTGTAGACAAAGGTCACGACTCGGGTACCTGGTTTTAATTCCTTAAGAAACTTTGGACGAAGCTTGATTAGCGTTCTGGGGATTAGATACATAAAAATAACAGTCGCCTCCGAAATATCCTGATTCCAAAAATTATCCCGTCTGATTTCAATTTTGTCCGCAACTCCCGCAAGTTTAATCCTGATTTTTGCAATAAACACTCTGAGCGGGTCAATCTCAATCCCTACTCCCCGCGCTCCGTATTCCTTTGCTGCGGTAATAAGCGCAATTCCTTCACCCGACCCGAGATCATAAATGACATCTCCTTTCTTTACTTTGGCAAGATCACATTCAACCCGTGCGAGCTTTGGCGTAGTCCGCCACCAAGGCGACCACGGACTATCCGGCGGCCAGAGCATGGAAAGAAGAAACAGTAGAATAACAATAACAAGCAAACAGAGAATTAAGACAACCATACTTTTCCCACAATATCTTGTCTTTCTATCATACCAAAAACTCTGCTGTCCGTACTGGCTTTTTTGTTATCTCCCAACACAAAATATCGCTTGTCTTCAATCTTTTTAATCCGCTTGATCAAGACTTTGCCATCTCGAGGATCCCGAACTGCAATAATGTCATTTTTTTTTGGAGCTGCAAACAGATAGATGAACCTGTTAACCAAAACAATTTGTCCATTATGAAGGGTAGGAGACATACTGTCACCGGAAATTTTATATTTATAAAGAGGAGAGAAATAAAGTAGTACTTTTAAAATTTTCTTTTGTATAACATTCGTCATTGCGAGCGACTGAAAGGAGCGCGGCAATCTCATAACGTTGGGGACTGCTTCGCCATTGCGAGACCATGCAATGACGTAATTATTTAACTTGTTTTGTCTTATTAAAAATCTCTGTAATCTCGGCGATGAGATCCAAGAGCTTTTGTCCATCTGCAGGGTCAACCGACTTTTTTGCTTGGCCTGCAGCTTTGGTTGCTCGCCAAAAAAGGTCATGCAGATTAGGAAACTTTTCCAGATGCTCGGGCTTGAAATAATCAGTCCACAATACCCACAGATGATGCTTTACTAGTTCTGCACGCTCTTCCTTAATAAAGATAGCACGCCATTTCTGTTCATCTTCATGAAAACCCGAATACTTCTCCATGATCTTCATTACGCTTTCCGCCTCAATTCTCGCTTGTGCCGGATCATAGACACCGCAAGGAAGATCACAATGAGCATAGGCGGTCTGGGTAGGAAGCAATTTTAGGAATAACGAGGAAACAACAAACATAAAAATAATATAACGCTTTATCAAAAGAAATGCAAGCTGTTCATAAAAAATAAAACAGAAAAAAGTGAACGAGGAATAACTTTTTTCGCTATAGATTAATGCGGGTGCACTGACGGGAGGAGCCCGGGACAGGACCCGCACATTATAAAACAAGTTATTTCCCAAACTGATTGCAAGACATAATACGATGAGAGAGGTATAATAAAAATATGCTGGATCAATTGCATAAAGCCCGTCTCACTGCAATCGCCTTTATCATCATTGCGCTTCTCCTGTTAACAATGCAAAATAGCACGTCATTTGTGTTCCTCTTCCCCATGCTGCTTTTGATGCTCATTGTCAGCTGGTACCTGTATAAAGAGATACAAAAAGAGAATGACGAAAGTCTCAAACGCGCAGTTCGCTACATGCAGGAAGAACAAGAAGCAAAGCATTGGCTGCACAAATCCTTTGTACCCAAAACACGCAAATTGGCAAAAAAAGAACTCCGGACTATCATCCTGGCCAGCGGTGCCATACTGATGAGTTTTATTTTCCTTTGGAGTTTTTTTGTCGAAGGATTAGTTACTGCAGTTATCAATACCCTGCTTGGTCTCATCTTCTTTACCGGATTTATTATCTATACACTCTATGTACCCAAAGAATTTACCCATATCTTCAGACACGTCCCCAGACGTTATCGGCATCACAGCAAGAATGATTGGGTCCATGGATATCTGCTCTTACTCCCCTTTGCGCTCATCGGATTTTTTCTCTATTCGCTGACAACGACAGGGGAGGGGATTATCAAAAGTTTGTCAGCAACAATTGTTTTTCTTTTCTCCTACACACTTCTTTTTATTACTATCTTTTGCATCTGGTATTTGTATCAAGAGTACCAAAAAGAAACAGAGGAGTCACTGAAAAAAACCGCAAAAAAAATCCTTGAAGACAATCATTCATAATCATGTTCAGTGCAAAAAACCGAAACTACTTCTTTCTCATCCTCCTGATTGGCATCATCGTCTACTTCCCAATTTTTTTCAATGGATTTGTCTGGGATGATATTGCATTCATTCTGCTCAATCCCCAAGTGCACACGTTCAATCTGGTCACCGCATTTGGTCCTAATATTTTTAACACCATCCCTTTTTACCGACCGATACCGGCAACATATTTTGCACTTCTCTATGCAATCTTTGGACAAAACGCATTTTTCTATCATTTTCTCCAACTGCTGCTGCATTGTATTGATGCATATCTTGTCTTTGTGCTGTTCAGGTTATTCTTTGGAAAAAGAACGTCTTTTATCTTATCATTACTGTTTCTTGCCCATCCGATCAACGTCGAATCGGTCGCTTTTATCTCATCCATTGCAAGTGAACTTTCCCTCTTTTTTGCGCTCACTGCGTTCTTGCTCTCGACTGCCAAGCATCTTTCAAGCAAACGATTATTTGGGATCGCATTATTACTCATGCTAGGCATAATGACAAAAGAGACGGGAGCATTGGTTTTTCTTCTTATCCTCACCTACCGATATCTTTATAAAGTAAACAAACTGAAAACGTTTATTGTTATCGGAGGAGGAGTCATCCTGATATATTCTTTGTTGAGAGTGATTAACAGTCTCTCGTTTAATAACATCTACAGCTGGGTGCCAATCGCGAATGTCTCACTTCCACTACGTATCCTGAACATTCCCGCAATTATCATATATTATCTACAAACAGTTATCTTCCCACTCAAGCTTTCTATCTACCAGATATGGGTTGTTACATCTGTCGCATCAATAAATTTTCTTGTCCCGTTTTTCATTTGTCTCTTACTTGGCGCAGGTGTCCTCATTGTGCTATTCAAAATGAAAAAGCAGCATTCAGCTTATTACACAGCATTTGTTTTCTTTTTCGTATGGTATCTTATTAATTTGCTGCCGATCCTGCAAATTATTCCTTTGGAGATGACTGTTGCTGACAGGTGGTTTTATGTACCACTGATCGGTGTGCTCGGGATGTTGGGAGTCCTTGCAGTAACAGTAAAAATAAACAAACGCTATCTCTCCATTGGGGCAATTATAATAATAATCGTATTATCGCTTCGGACTTTTGTGCGGACATTTGATTGGCATGATGACGTCATGATAAATATGCATGATCTTGCTGACCAGAAAGATAATTATATAATCATGGACGATCTGGCAATGGCACTTTTTCGAGAGGGGGATACCACTGATGCACTTCGCTATGATAAACAATCAATAGCTCTTTCACCGCAAATTGTAACCATTGGGCATCTTGCCAACATTTACTATGCACAGAAACAATTTGGTCCTGCAACGAATGAATATCAAAAGGCTATAACTCTCATCGGACCGGATGAGACAGAACAATACGCTGGAGACCTGCAACAATATTATATCAATCTAGCGGCAATACAATTGCGGACAGGCCATCCTCACGCTGCTGTAACAATATTGGCCGATCAAGCGCTGAAGAAGCTTCCGACAAGCCATACGCTCTCTATTCTTTTGGCCTACGCATATTACAAAGCAAACGATCATCAGAAAGCGATTGATGCGGCAGCACAAGCATATCGTATCTATCCCGATCAACAATATGCCATCTTTTATAGCCGTCTGCAGCAAAATCTTCCAGTGAATATTAATCTCGGGCAGTAATTAATCAGTAGAAGCAAGCCTATTTGCCAACGCATCCGCCCGCTCATTGTTTGGATCACCTGAATGACCGAGGACTTTTTTATAATCAACTTCCAATTGATTCGCCGCGATTATCTTTTCAATATCTTCAAAAATCTCCCGGTTCACCTTCACTTTACTGGCAGGCTTATTTAGATTATGCAGTGAGATCTGACTATCGGTATGCAATGCTATTTTTTTATATCCTTTTTCCGCAGCCCACAAAAGAGCATGATAGATTGCCAACCCTTCGGCAACATTATTGGTCTGTTTGCCTTCAACTCTGCCCGCCTGTTCTGTTTTCCCTGAAACAAACGCCCAAGCTGCTTTCGCACGAGGTGTACCGTTAGAGACACACGCTCCATCTGTCCAGATTTCCGCATCATAAGAAGAACCTTCACGTGAATCAAACATATGCAAAGCCTCTGATACTCTTGATACTTTTGCTACTCTTGATACTCCTTCATTTACTACCTTAAACTTCTCATCATGATAGAGTTTGCTGCAGCTGGGGCAATAGTAATATGCCGTATAATAATAAGGCTTTTGAAGCTGTGCGACAGTGCGTTTGGTCGCTCGTTTTTCCAATGTGTGTCCGCAGTTCTTACAAATTTCTTCTTTCATTCGGTTATAATATTTTTTAATTCTACCATATTTGCTAGAATGAGTTGCACATGATATACCGCAAACTCGGAACAACTGATCTTGAAGTCTCAGTCATTTGTCTCGGATCCATGAATTGGGGAGAACAGAACACCGAAAAAGATGCGCATCAACAGCTGGATTACTCTATCAGTCAAAACGTCAACTTCATCGATACCGCGGAAATTTATCCCATACCGCCAAATGCAGACTCACAGGGAAGAACGGAAACATACATCGGCACCTGGTTGCGAAAACGGAAAAAGCGCGATGATCTGATTATTGCTTCCAAAGTCGTCGGGCGTGATCCTGGTCTTTCTTATATAAGAAACGGGGAAACACCTTGTTTTGATAAGAAAAATATACGAAAGGGTATCGAGGGATCTCTCCGCCGCCTGCAAACAGACTATATCGATCTTTACCAGCTCCATTGGCCGGATCGCAATACCAATTACTTTGGCAGAAGGGGATATGTCCATGATCCCAAAAATAAATCGGTTCCGATTGAAGAAACATTATCTGTGATGCAAGAGCTTATCCAAGAGGGGAAGATCCGACATGTCGGAGTATCCAATGAAACAGCGTGGGGGATTATGGAGTATCTACAATTATCCCGAGAAAAAAAACTGCCAAAAATACAAAGCATCCAAAATCCGTATAGTTTGATTATGCGGGAATTTGAGACCGCGCTTGCAGAAATAAGCATAAAAGAAAAAATTAGTTTGCTCGTCTATTCACCATTATCTATGGGCGTACTCAGCGGCAAATATCTCAGTGGGGAATTCCCTCCGGGATCCCGTTATACCTATAAAAATTATTATCAAAGAAACGGTGCACGTTACAATCCAGCACATGCACAGCCTGTCATAAAGAAATATGTTGAGCTGGCCAAGAAGCACGGACTTGATCCCGCGCAAATGGCGATCTCATTTGCAGCGTCCCGTGAATTTGTGACAAGCGTCATCATTGGAGCAACATCTGTTGAGCAGCTGAAAGCAGATATCGGGAGTATTGATATAAAGCTTTCTGATGAGGTATTACAAGAAATAGAAGCAATCCACAAAGAACACCCCAATCCGATAACGTAAATTCGCCATTATTTTTATTGCTTTTCTTTTTTTTATTCCTCTGACATTTCTCGTTTTTCTGCAGATCTAAGAACACCGATTAGTTTTTTTACTTTCGTATCGGATGTACGAGCTCTATCCTGCTCCCGATCTTGCTGTTGTTTTGCTTGTCCTTCTGTATATTTTTCATCAAAAAATGCTCCGTCTTCTGTCATTACGGCTAATTCTACATCCAGCTGATCTGCTTCTTCATGTTTACGCTCGTGATATTCCAGATCAAGCCCGTCAGGAATTTCATTTACGAAAAATTGTCTTAAAAGCCCTGTATTATCATCAAGGACAACTGCCCAACGGAGATTTGGGTTATCAGAAGTTCCTTCCGGCATATTGAATACCTCTATTTCTAATGGTATTCTGTCTTCAACAGCAGATAAAGGTACATATCGAACATCTTTTCCATTATCTATACCTGCAATTAAAGATGGAAGTGGATTACCGGCAATAGTACACCAATCGTCCAAAACTTTTACTAAATCCCTTTTTGTATCTTCAGTTACAGGAGGTTCTTCCTTTGTATGATGTGGATCTCCAATAGGAATTGGTAAGCCTTCACCGTCGTCTATACTCATACACAAATTATAACACAATCTTCCCATCCTTCACCTTCGGCTCGATGGTGTCGCCGGGCTTGACGGTTCCTTCGATGATTCTCGTTGCGATCTCATCCACCAGTTTCTCTTCAATCGCGCGTCTGAGCGGCCGTGCGCCAAAGACCGGATCATAACCGACTTCTGCAAAATACATTGAGAGATCATCGGTAATCGTTAATGAAACACCATTCTCTGCCATCCGTTCCTGAACCTTCTCAAGCTGCTGCTCCGCAATCCGGACCAATTCTTTAGGGGAGAGGGGATTGTAAATCACGACCGAATCAAGCCGGTTGAGAAATTCAGGTTTGAAATGTCCGTGCAACAGTTCCCAAACTTCTTTTTCAGCTGTTTGCTTATTTTTCGCATCGCGAATCACGTCGCCACCCAAATTGCTGGTCATAATAATGATCGTATTGCGAAAATCCACTGTCACACCTTTGCTGTCGGTAAGCCGTCCTTCATCAAAAATCTGCAGAAAGATATTAAAGACCTGCGGATGAGCTTTCTCGATCTCATCAAAAAGGATAACAGAGTAGGGACGACGCTTTACAGCTTCGGTCAGCTGCCCGCCTTCTTCGTACCCGACATAGCCCGGAGGCGCACCGATCAGACGTGCAACCGCATGGGACTCCATATATTCACTCATATCGATCCTAGTTATCGCGTGATCATCACTGAATAAAATACGGGCGAGCGCCTTGGCAGTTTCAGTCTTACCAACACCGGTAGGACCTAAGAAAAGAAAGGATCCGATTGGCTTGTCTTTACTGCCCAAACCTGATCTAGACCTCCTGATCGCACGCGAAACAACACTGACAGCTTCATCCTGACCAACAACATATGACTTGAGTTCTTCTTCAAGCCGGAGAAGTCGTTCTGATTCTGTTGACAGAATGCGGGTTGCCGGAATGCCGGTCCAGCGGGAGACAACACGAGCAATATCATCTTCATCAACTTCTTCCCGGAGAACCCGTTCTTCCGTAGGAATTTTTTTCCAGATGGCGTCTTGTTCCTGCAACTTTTTCTCAAACTCGGGGATCTTGCCGTATTTGATCTCTGCAGCTCTTTGCAGATCGACATTCCTTTCAGCCTTTTCAAGCTCAATTCGATAGCCATCGATCTTGGCCCGGATCTCCTGGATTTTCTGAATAAGAACCTTTTGTTTGTTCCAGCGTTCTTCAATTACTGATGCTTCTTTTTTTAACTTTTCCAGATGCTCTTCCTGCTGTTTTTTACGTGACTTGGCAATCTCAGTCTTTTCTCGTTTGAGCGCTGCCAATTCGATCTCAAGCTGCATGATCCTGCGTTTTAATTCATCAAGTTCTGCCGGCATACTTTCGGTTTCTATTTTTATCGCTGCAGCTGCCTCATCAATAAGATCAATCGCTTTGTCCGGAAGAAAACGCTGGGGGATATACTGCGCGGATAATTTGGCAGCTGCAATGAGAGCATTGTCTGTGATACGAATCCCATGATGCAGCTCATATTTTTCTTTGATACCGCGAAGAATTGAAATGGTATCTTCAATTGTCGGCTCATCAATAAGAACTTGCTGAAAACGGCGGGCGAGTGCCGGATCTTTTTCAATATATTTGCGGTATTCATTGACTGTTGTGGCACCGATCATCCGAAGCGTTCCGCGAGCGAGTGCCGGTTTGAGGATATTGGCGGCGTCACTGGACCCTTCTGCGGCTCCCCCTCCTACCAATGTATGAAGCTCATCAATAAACATGATATATTTGCCGTTTGCTTCTTCAACGGCTTTGATAACGCCTTTGAGCCGCTCCTCAAATTCACCACGGAACTTTGCACCAGCAAGCAATAATGCAAAATCCAAGACAATAACTTCTTTATCGCGGAGCGGCGTTGGAACGGCGTTTTCAACAATTTTTTGCGCGAGTCCTTCAACAATTGCAGTCTTTCCGACACCAGGATCGCCGATAAGAACCGGATTGTTCTTTGTACGCCGTGACAAAATCTCCATGACGCGGCGGATTTCAACCTCACGACCAACGATAGGATCTATCTTGTGTTGTCTTGCAGAATCCGTTAGATTAACAGTAAATTTCTTCAACGCTTCAACGGGTGAAACAGGTTTGAGAAAATCTGGTACTTGGTTACCGTCCATACTTCCCTATTGTAGAATTAGCAGTGTTACTTGTCAAGTGCTAAAAAGGCAGCTCATAGTAGGATTTCTCTTTACCGAATTGGGGCAGAAAAAACGGTAAAGAAAGACAGTAATACATTTCTGAAACTTCTTTCTATAAAATTAAACAACTTCTCCATACTCCCCTCCTCTCTATAGTAGTATCTCTTTTTCATAATAAAACTTCCTTTAGGATTGGTTATCAGTCATTGCCAGGCGTTGTTCTCTTGCAAGGGTCGCTCCGGAGTGACTATGTGATAACCGCTCCCCCTTTACGATGCTTCATAGACATCATAAGTAGTATAAACTGCAGTGCTAAGAAATACGCAAAAAATACGTAAGGATTACGTAATGAAAAAAGTGTTTTCACGTTGACATTCTTTAACTACTTATGATACGCTTATACATGGTTGCTCTCAAAACGATGAAAGATCTGCAAAATCTGCAATTTAAGCTTGATAAATTAATACTAGAAGATCCGAGCGAGAAAAAAAATGTCGGAACATTTACTGCCATCCACAAAAACCCATTTGTCTATAAGTATCTTTTTCACTATTTAAATAAAAATGTCGTGGATAGAAAAGGATATAAATCACTCACGTATTTTGAAGAAGTAATCGATAGATATTTCAAAAAAATATTTGATAATCAAGGCGGGACCACCATCTTGACTTCAGGTTCGACAGAAAGTATCCTTCTCGCATTTCATTATGCCAGAGAGCAAGCGCGTGACGAAAAAAACATCACAAAACCCAATATGCTTATCCCAAAACATGCACATTATAGTCTGAAACGATGCGCCAAGATGCTGGGCATTGAAGTCCGCGAGATAGACAAAAATGAAAATTATTCAGCCGATATTGAAGATGCCAAACGAAAAGTTGATAATAACACCATTCTTATTGCTGGCATAATGATCTCTACAGAATTAGGCGTTATTGATGATCTTACGGAGTTAAACGCAATTGCTCGTGAATATAACACCTATCTTCATATTGATGGTGCTATCGGCGGTTTTATTATCCCCTATCTTGATACCGATCTAAAATATAAATTTTCTCAGCTAGACAGACTATTCTCAATGAATATCTCCTGTCATAAGTTTGGTCTCTCGTTATGCGGCGGCGGTGTCTTATTGCTGCGTGATAAAGAAATAACACAGAAATACACCGGAAGTATTGAATATCTTAGTTCGGGTAATAAAAAAATGGCAAGCTTAACAGTTACCGGATCATCCTTGGGGGTCTTTAGTTTATACACGAATATCATGCTTTATAAATATCAAGGCTATAAAAGTTTTGCCAAGAGATATCTTAAAGTTAAAAAAGAACTCATGGAAATATTAAATGGTCTCGGGTTTTCAACCTATCCCGGTTCGCCGTATGCACCGCAAATTTTTGTTTATGGAAATGATGTTATTAAACTCTCAAAGTATTTGGAAGAGCAGGGATGGCTACAACATGCCTATAAAGTACATGGACTAAAACAGGAAGGCTTCAGAATTGTGATAAAAAAAGATCAGGAACAAATGCTGCTTAATGAATTTGTCAATGAAGTCAGTGATTTTAGATTGATGACTACGCAAAAACTACTTCGGTCAAAGAAAAACTTCCCCAGAACCAATTCCTTGACAGCACGCATTTCATAATTGAACCTTGTACTACTCTTTCCTTGACTTTGTTCCTTCAGCATTTTATGCTTTAAGAAGCCATGAATATTGATATCTTTTCTGCCGCAATGATCAAGACATACCTGTACGCCGGCGTTACGCTTTTGATCGCAGTTCTTTTGGATTTTGTCCTCAGAGCTCTGGTGAGAGTACCCAAGCACTTTGACAGCAAACGTACCCAGACGGTCGCTGCGATAATCCGCAATATCATAACGATTATTGTCTATATCTTTGCGCTTTATATTATTCTTACACTCTTTGGCATCAATCTTACTCCCCTCTTGGCATCTGCCAGTGTCATCGGTATCATTATCGGTATCGGGGCACGCGAAATCATTGAAGATTTTGTAAATGGGCTTTTTTTACTATCGCTGAATTCTATTGCTATAGGTGACTATATTCAGATCGGCACAACGTTTATTCAAAGCGACATGTCAGAAGGAGTTGTTGAACATATTGGCGCGCGTACATTGACAATCCGTGCCGAAAATGGCTCATCCCATGTTATCCCTAATGGACAAATAAAAAAAATCATTAACTACTCGAGACATCGGTTTAACAATTTCATTGATTTGACGATAAAAGCAAATCAGGATATCGATAAAGTGATAAAAGCGGCAGAAACAGCCATGGCCCAATTACAGAAAGATCCTGAATTTACCGATTCATTGCTGCCTGGATCCATAGTGAATGGGATCGATGGCTTTAGTAATCCTGAGATCATGACGTTCCGTGTTACGCTAACAACCAATCCTGTGCGCCGTAAGGAAATTGCAAGACGATACCGGTATTTTGTCAAAAAAGAATTTGAGAAACATAAATTAGCATTCGCGTAGGATTCTTAGAACAAATTCTTACCTCCCCTATTATGAATTACAATGTGCATACTGCTAAATTGCAGACAGCTGAAGAAGTTCTCAAACAAATTACTTCATCCGATACCGGACTTACTGACAAAGAAGCACAACAGCGGATCAGACAATATGGATTAAATACAATCCATATGACGCGTACCAATATGTTCAGCCTTTTTTTCCGCCAGCTGACAGGGAATCCGTTAATCATTATCCTCACCGCAGCGGCAATGGTTTCACTTTTTTTGGGAGAACAGGTCAGTTCGTATTATATTCTAGGAATTATTGTGGTCAGCATCTTTCTTGGTTTTTGGAATGAGTATAGTGCTGAAAAAACTGTTGAAGGCTTAATGAAACGCATTACGCCAACAACTCTTGTCATCCGCAACGGAGAAAAAATAGAAGTGCCTGCATCACATCTGACAATGGGAGATATCATTCTTCTGGCACAGGGAAGTATTATCCCGGCGGATATCAGATTCCTTGAAACAAATAACATTGAAATTAATGAATCTGCGCTGACCGGTGAGGCAAAAACAATTCTCAAACAAACGGCACCGGGGACTGACAATATCGGTTACATGGGGACCAGTGTTGAAAATGGATCGGGCAAAGGGGTCATTCTACAGATAGGCAAACAAACGGAATTTGGCAAGATCGCAAAAAGTGCGACGTTTATCAAACCCGCAACCGAATTCCAAAAAGGATTGTCGCGCTTTGGGAATTTTATTCTCAGAATTATTGTGCTTCTCACCATTGCCATTTTTTTGATCAACGCCGCAGTTGGTCACCCAATTCTTCAATCTGTTCTCTTTAGTCTGGCAATCGCTGTTGGACTAACTCCAGAGCTGCTTCCTGTAATCGTAACCGTCAGTCTGTCTCATGGTGCTGGCAAACTCGCAAAAAAACACGTAGTTGTCAAAAGGCTTTTATCGCTTGAGAATCTCGGCAATATGGATGTACTCTGCACCGACAAAACCGGGACACTTACCGAAGGAGAAATAACCGTGGTTGATTACTTGGATAAACATGGAAAAAAAGATCAGCATGTCCTTATCGATGCGCTCGTTTGTAATACGGCAATTATCAATGCCAAGCCCCATGGCAATGGTATCGATGTCGCGCTTTGGAACTACGCACTCAAACAAAAGATCTCTATACAAAAAACCAAGAAACTCCATGAAGAGCCATTTGATTACAACAAAAAAGCCATGTATACCGTCGTAAAAGACGATAACCAAACAGCACTTCTTGCTAAAGGTGCACCTGAAGCAATACTACCGCTCTGTAACCTTACTAATCAAGCTCAATTACAAAAAGAACTCCTTGCAGCACGGAAAAACGGCTACCGGGTTATTTGTCTTGGGAAAAAATCGATACCTGAGAAGAAGGAATACTCCTGGGATGATGTCAATCATCTTGAGTTTCATGGGTATATTACCTTCCTTGATATACCAAAAAAGACGGCTAAAGAAGCACTGGATAAATTACATGCACTTAATGTCCTGACCAAAGTTATCACGGGTGATAATGAGATTGTCACACAAAAAATCTGTGCAGAAGTCGGCATGGATACAACACGTCTTATCACAGGAGATGAGATGGAAAAATTAACACCGCTTCAGCTCAAAGAAAAAGTGAACGATCTGGATATTTTTGCACGAGTTTCACCGTTGCAAAAACTGCAAGTCATTCAGGCCCTGCAGGCAAACGGCCATACTGTCGGCTATCTCGGAGACGGCATCAATGATCTCCCTTCGCTGCACAATGCCGAAGTCGGGATATCAGTCAACTCAGCAGTGGATGTCGCCAAAAATGCCGCCTCCGTCGTACTGCTTCGAAAAGGACTTGATGTGATAGCAGACGGTATTGTGGAAGGACGCAAAACGTTCAGCAACACTATCAAATATATCCTAATGAGTACAAGCTCGAATTTCGGCAATATGTTTTCTGCTGCCGGCGCATCGTTCTTCTTTACCTTCCTTCCTATGACACCGGTTCAGATCTTGCTCACCAACACCTTATATGATGTATCGCAGCTGACAATCCCATCGGATAATGTTGATCCCGAATCACTGATAAAACCAAGACATTGGAATATCTCCTTTATCAAAGATTATATGTTATTTTTCGGTCCGCTTAGTTCTATTTATGATTATCTGACGTTTAGTGCATTAATTTTTCTGTTCCACGCAAAGGGCGGGCTCTTCCAAACAGGCTGGTTTATGGAATCACTGGCGACAGAAATTCTCGTCGTATTTGTGATCAGAACAGCAAGAAACCCGTTCTATAAAAGCCGTCCGAGCATCTGGCTTACGATTACATCACTAGCAGTTGTTGCGATCGGTATTCTTTTGCCCTTTACTCCACTTGCTGGTTCCTTGGGAATGGTTGTCCCTCCCCCGCTCTATTTTGTCATTTTAGCGCTACTGACCACAACTTATCTATTCTTGGTTGCCGTTATCAAAAGTACTTTCCTAAAGAAATACAATTTATAATAAATGAGTATGTTATAATTATCTCCAAAGAAAGGAATCGCGGGTGAATACTATCAAAGCTAATCGTAACTCCCGACACCAAGAGCCTCTGGATGTCTTTACTTCTGATTCTCTCAAAACCGAATTCCATACTCCACAAATAATTGACCCCAAACCCGCATCGCTGAAAGAAAAAGTCAAGAAAAAAATTCATCCCAAACCTATTACCCAGAACGAATATCAAGATATCTATGACGAGCTGCGAGAACTTGATCCGGATGAAACGATAATATGGATTGGCAAATCCTCCCAGTTGATTCATCTTACCGCATACTTCTTTTGTTTTCTTTTTTGCTGGTTATTATTTCCTTTACTGATTGCTTACTATATTTATTTACAAACCAAAAATACGACCTATGTCATCACCGATCAGCGTTTGCGGATATATTCAGGGATATTTGTCAAACGCATTGATGATGTTGAGCTTTATAGAATCAAAGATACAACATTTATTCAGCCTTTTATTCTAGGACGGTTTGGGCTTTCCAATATCCAACTTATCACTTCGGATGTGAGCTGGCCAAATGAGTATATTCCCGGCATCACCAACGGCAGATTTTTAAGAGAAAAAATTAGAAAAATTGTGGAAGTAGCCAGGGAGAAAAAGGGAGTCCGTGAAGTTGATTACTATACCCATACAGGAACCATGCCAAATGGGCTCTAAAAATCATCTAGGGCTTGACAATAGGTACTGTTTTTTGATCTACTAAATATAGTGATGAAAAAGAAAACTGCACCAAAAAAAGCAACTGCGAGGAAAACAGTAAAGCGTACAACTCCCCGATCATCCGGAAACGAAACATACCTCTTCCGTAGGATTGTAATTATCAGTGCGTGCCTTGTATTATTTGTCATCGGAGTTGTATCAATCAACAGACACAGCGTTACTCAAGCAGTCGCAGGCGCTCAAATTATGAATGGACTGTTTAATCAAGCAACAGTTTCGCTACCGCCAGTTCCCAATGCCGCATCATACAACATTTATTATCGGCAAACCGGTGAACAAACCTTTACCAATGCTGTCCGAAACATCCCGTTGAGTGTACACAACTACACTATTTCCGATCTGAAAAAAGGGGTCAACTATGAATACCAAATTTCAGCTGTTAACAGCGATGGAAAAGAAATTTACTTTTCAGACATCAAACCCATCACCGATCTCCAATCAATGTAATCTAACGTTTTATTTCTAATAACATAAATAAGTGAGGAACAAATTTTTTTCGCTAGGACGAATGCCTTTTATTATTACAATAAAAATTCTGTGACCCTCGGAAAGCGGAGGCGCTACTACTATTAAAACTCAAAAGGTTGGTCCAAGAAAAAATTTCGTTCCGAGCTTTTTCTCTGTATAATATAAATATGGCTACTGCAAAAAAATTAGAAACCGCGACATTTGCCAATGGATGCTTCTGGTGCACCGAAGCAGTCTTCAAACGAATCAAAGGGGTTGAATCGGTTGTTTCAGGATATGCAGGCGGTAATTTTGAAAATCCAACATACTGGGATGTTGCTATGAAAAGGACCGGACATGCAGAGTCGCTACAACTACAATATGATCCACGTATAATATCGTTCGAAAAGCTTCTGGATATCTTTTGGGCAACGCATGATCCTACGACACGTAATCAGCAAGGATACGACATAGGTCCCGAATACCGCTCTATTATTTTTTATCACAATGACGAGCAAAAGAGACTTGCAGAAGCATCAAAAAAAAAGTTGGATAAATCAGGAAAATATGAAAATCCTATCGTTACGGAAATTGTGCCGTTTACCAATTTTTATCAAGCAGAAGCAGAACATCAGAATTTCTATGAAAGTGGCAGACGGCCGGACTACTGCACAGTCGTCATCGATCCCAAACTCCGGAAATTGATGAAGGATTTTAAAGATGAAGTGAAAGAGGAATATAAATAATGGCGCGGGAACTAAAAATTCGCTTTTCGGACTTTAAAACAATTGAGGAAAAACTCAAGCCTCTTGGTGCCGATTTTATTGAAGAACAATCATTTATTGACACGTATTTCAATCAGCCGCCCGGTCATGTACTGAAACTAGCAAAAGTAAATGATACCTATTTTATTCAAGCGCTATTTGCAATAGATGGCACATTTGATGTTGGAGAAAAACAGCGGATCAACAAAGAAATCGTTGAAGAGAAAGGGAAAGAATTGACACAAGAATTTGGTGTCAAAAAAATCCTGAAGGGAACCCGAAAAATCTTTCAGCTGGATATGTATAAAATTACCTTCAACCACATCGACGACGTGGGAGACTTTTTGATCCTAACCGGTGCAAATCCAACAGAAGAATTCTTTACAGAAAGATTGGGCATCAAAGATCCTGAATATATCCGCGTGTCGTTTGATGAATTATCCAAACAATAGATTCTCCTATTAAGCAACCAACTCAATCAGATTATGATTAGCAATAATAAACCCCTCTTTTTCAAGTTCTTCCAAAAGTTTCAACAGCCATTTTTTATCTTTATCTGTATAATCTTTTTTGATCAAGAACCCAACATCATCAACTGGAACTTTTCTCTTCTGCAATAATAGTTTGAGTACCTGTCCGCGGTAATACCGGTGTGAACCGATAAATTGTGACTGTTTGGGAATCGATATCTTTTCTTTTTTCAAAACAGACGCAGCATAATCCATCAGCGCCTGATTCCAATTGTAAGCACTGCCCTGCGGCAGCAGTGCATCCGCAATTTCAGCGATTTCTTTTTCTGGAACAGCAAACTGCGTCAATATCACTTTCCTTACATTGGTATCCACAACCGCAACCTGCTGATCAAATGCAAAACACAAAATCGCTCGTGCCGTATACTTCCCTATTCCCGGCAATATCATCAATTCTTTCTCACTTCGTGGAAACTCACCATGATATTTTGCAGCAATAATTTCTGCTGTTTTTTTTAAATGCAGCGCCCTTCTGTTATACCCAAGTCCATTCCAATAGTGTAAAACCTCCGCTGTCTTGGCTTGTGCAAGATGCTCTGTACTCGGAAATTTTTTCACCCATGCTTCATATTTCGGGATCACTCGCGAAAGTTGTGTCTGCTGTGACATTATTTCCGACACAAGTATTTTGTAGGGATCACGTGCACCTTTTACTGTGTCAAACGGCAATTCCCGCCACGGAAGATCTCTTTTATGCACTGAATACCAATCAAGAATGTGTTTTTGAAAAGAGGTAATTTTCTTTCTCGAAATCATCTGCATGTATTTTAACAAATAATAAGAGTAATAACATATTTCTTAACCCTCTATTAAATACTCTTTACTAATTCCATGCTATACTCAAAGAATGATAATAAAACTGCTCCAGCTCAATATCAATGCAGACAACTATTGGGACAAGCAAATTCATTATATAACTTCTCATGATTTTGACATCATACACCTGCAGGAATTAACGGGAAAAGATACAATTGTCGGAAATATCCACTCACGTCGCAACACGTTCGCAGAATTACAAAAAATCCTGCAGGACAAATATTACGGCGTACTTTCAATCGCACAGCGCTATACCTCAAGCTCGGATGCATATATGGGCAACGGAATATTTTATAAAAATCATTATAAACTTCTAGCTAAAAAAGAACTTATCCTTTCAAAATTTGCACCGTTTCCCTCAGATTCAACAGCATACGAGAATGTTGGGCGGACAGTGTTGCATCTTACCTTTGAAATTGAGAACAAACAGATCTCATGCATCAATACTCATGCTGCCTGGGGAGGAGATCATATTGAAAAACCGTTTCAGACCAAACAAGGTGAAATGCTCTTTGACTATTTGCAAACGGTGACGCCACCGTTTGTGCTTTCGGGTGATTTCAATATCACCCCGGATCAGCCGCTTATCAAAAAAATCGACACACTCACCCGCAATCTTATTACAGAACATAAGATAACAAATACCTTGGATCCAAAAAACCATCGAGCCAAACAATTATTTCCCAAAGGGCTTGCAGTCGATTATATCTTTACCAGTAAGGATTTGGAGGTAAAAAAATTTGCAGTAATTGATGAAGATCTCTCCGATCATTTCGGATTAACAGCAGAAATTACAATCTAGATTCTATTCTCTAAAAATAATGTAAGCCCTTGATACTTTTGATACCCCTGATACTCTTGATACTTTTACAAGAGCCCCATTTTTTCTCTAACTTCATTTACTGTCTCTGCAGCAATTGTACGTGCTTTTTCATTGCCCTCCTCTATAATCCGATCAACTTCTTTCGGATTCGCTTCAAGTTCTTTTCTCTTCTCGTGAATCGGCTGTAATTCTTTAAATATTGCTTCTGCCAATTCGTTCTTTAAATCTCCATACCGGATTCCCTCTTTTTGATATGCATCTTCATAAGCATTTCTTTTTTCTTTCCCTTCAAATAATTGCACAAACGTAAGCAGCGAAGAAACTCCTGCCACCATAGCAGTAAGCGTACCTTTACCTGAGTCAGTCGGTGCTTTTGCCAATTTTGCTTTAATCGTCTCCAAATCATCAACCAAATTAACATAACTTCCCTCGACAGATTTGCTCATCTTCCCTTCTCCGGTGAGAGACGGCACATAGTCACCTGTCGATTTAAAACTCTTTGGTTCGGGAAAATCAGTCCCGTAATCCTGATTCATCCGTCGTGCTATTTCTCTTGCGACTTCCAGATGCGGTTCCTGATCAATACCGACCGGGACATCCGATGCTTTATACGCAAGAATATCTGCTGTCATGAGAATCGGATAATTCAGAAGTGCCATCGTTGCATGCTGAGGATGTTGTTTGACCTTATCTTTAAAGGTCGGCAAATGCTGCATCTTGGCAATCGTCACAACACTTGAGAGATAAAATGCGAGCTCTGCATGATGCGGATTGGCAGCTTGCTGAAAAAGAATACTCTTCTGCGGATCAAGTCCTGCCGCAAGATAATCAATAATTACTTCTCGTCTGTTCTTTTTGAGCTCCTCAACAGCATATGGCGTTGTAATCGTATGTAAGTCAGCGACCATATAGAGCGTTTCAAAATCAGGATCGTTCTGCAATGCAAGCATCCCTTTTATCGCACCCAAATAATTCCCGAGATGCAGTCTCCCGGTCGCTCTAATTCCTGATAATACTCGTTTTTGCTTCATACGTTGTATTGTAAGTCATCCGCAAAACTTATTCAATGCGTAAGTCATTGAGGAATTGCTTGACTGCCGCTCCTCGACTGCTCTTCTCTGTGTTTCTCAGAACATCAATCAACGCACTTCCGATCACCGCTATATCTGCTTCATTTTGCAAAGCTTCTATGTGCTCTTTTTTTGAAATACCAAATCCAACAGCAACAGGAATAGAGAAATAAGTCTTCACCTTCTTAAGATAATTCCTGAGAGTGGGATCAAGATCTCTCTTTGCACCGGTTATCCCCTGACGAGCGGTACAATAAACAAACCCTCTGGCCATTGCTGCGTTCTTCTTGAGACGCTCCGGCGTTGATACCGGTGAGATGACATGAATAACATGAAGACCATACTTTTTTGCAAGCGCATAGAAATGCTCATGTTGTTCCTCATCAATTGACATATCAGGGACGATCAAACCGCTTACCCCAGCTGCTTTTGCGTCCCGACAAAACTTCTCAACACCATACGTAAAAACCGTATTGTAATATGCCATAAATAATAATGGGATCATAACTTGTGATGAAAGCTCCTGCATAACACGAAACGCATCCGCAACCTTTGTTCCGTTTGCCAGCGACTCTTCACATGCCTTCATAATAGTCGGCCCGTCCGCCAAAGGATCAGAAAACGGGATCTGCAGTTCTACAAAATCAACACCCGACTCTCCCATAGCGCTGACTATTGAAACCGTATCCTGCACACTCGGATACCCGACAACGACATGCGTCATAAGAGCGATACGCTTTTCTTTTTTTATTACCTGTAACTGTTGATCAATCTTATTCATACCCATGCTCCACCTCATCTTGCATAAACTCATAAAATTTCTTATCCTTGAATGCTCTTGTCAGAATAAAAAGATCCTTATCTCCTCTTCCCGAAACATTGACAACAATGACTTTGTCCTTCGGAAGTGTCGGTGCAAGTTTTATTGCATGTGCAATTGCGTGTGCAGACTCAAGCGCCGGGATAATCCCTTCTGTCTTTGCCAGTGTCTGGACAGCGTTAAGTGTTTCTTTATCTGTCGCTGACACCATCTGCAGCCTTCCTTTTCCCTGCAGATACGAAATTTCCGGTCCTACTCCGGCATAATCAAGTCCTGCCGAAATACTATGTGTCTTTTGTAATTGCCCGTCTTCATCCTGCAAGAAATATGTTTTGTATCCCTGCGCAACACCGACTGTTCCACTCCCGCCAAATCGTGCTGCGTGCTCTCCGATATTCTTTCCAGTACCTCCTGCTTCAACACCGATTAGTTCAACCGAATCTTCCTTGATAAAATCGGTAAAAGCTCCCATCGCGTTGCTGCCTCCAGATACGCACGCTATAACAACATCGGGCATCTTATTTTCAAACTCTTTCAATTGCTTTCTTATTTCTCTCCCGACAATAGACTGGAAATCACGATTCATTGTCGGATACGGATGCGGACCAAGAACAGAACCCAACAAATAATGCGTATCTTCGATATGTTCTATCCAATCTTTTATCGCAGCATTCACCGCATCTTTGAGTGTTCTATTTCCAAAACTAACCGGCACGACCGTTGCTCCCAACTGTTCCATCAAAAAGACATTCGGCCGCTGTCTGGCAACATCTGTTTCTCCCATATAGACTGTGCAGGAAAATCCAAATTTCGCAGCAATTGTCGCTGTCGCGACACCATGCATACCGGCACCAGTTTCAGCAATAAGACGTGTTTTCCCGAGTCTCTTTGCAATCAATGCCTGCCCGATACAATGGGTTATTTTATGTGCCCCTGTGTGATTGAGTCCCTCATTTTTCAAATAAATTTTTGCACCATTAAGCTTCTTAGTGAGACTTTCAGCATAGACCAGCGGCGTCGGACGCCCTGAAAAATTTTTTAACAAATGCTGAAATTCTTTCCTGAACTCTTTATCTTTTTTTGCCTTTTCATAAGCCGCCTCCAATTCTTCAAGAGCAGGAATCAGCATCTCCGGAACATATTTCCCTCCAAATTTCCCAAAATGTGATCTCATTGATTCTCCCTTCTAATAACTAAAGTCATCCTGAGCGAACGCAGTGAGCCGAAGGAACTTTTCATATAGTTACTCCTTTTGCATTTTTAATAAACTGTTTTATTTTTTTCATATCTTGCTGTCCGTTTGTCTCCACCCCAGATGCAACATCGACCATTTTTGGTTTTACTATTTTTATAACATCAGTTACATTTTCGGTGTTCAAACCACCGGCGAAAACTAAAGGAAACTCTTTCGCAAGGATACTGACTATATTCAGATCAAGTATTGGCCCTTCACTTTGTTTAATACGATCGACTAAGTAATAGTCCACAGTATACTGTTTCATCTGCTTCCTTGCTTGCTTAAGATTAACAACACCTGGGAACCGGAACGCTTTTATGATCTTTATCTTTATTTGATTAATATATTCCGGCGTCTCATCTCCATGAAATTGCGCATAATCCAAATTACATTCAGCTATTATCGCTTGGACTTCTTCAAGCGGCATATTTTGAAATACACCGACTAACTGAATTTTCCCTTTCATTTCTTTTCCGATTTGCGCAGCTACTTTCCGATCAACAGTATGCGTCTTAATCAGTGGTGTGAACACCAATCCCAAAAATTCCGCACCATTATCTACTGCAATTTGTGCCGCTTCAATACTTCTTGTCGCACAAATTTTCACTTGTACTTGTCCGTCTTGGTGAGTACGTCGGGAAGGAGCTTCTGGCAAAACCTGCAAACTCTTAACAAACATTTTAATATCTTTCGCCTGCATCAAACTTGTTCCTACCAGTACCCCGTTTGCTCCTGCATTTTTATATTGCAAAACTTCTTTTACAGACTGAATGCCTGAGAAACCAAGCTTAATAAACCGGTCCGGAATCTTTCTCATCAAAAGACATGCTTTCTTTACATCAATCTCAAATGTTTCCAAGTCCCGAGCATTAACTGCGATAATATTTGTCTTTGTTGCAACAGCTTTTTTCAAATCGTCGTCGGAATTAATTTCAACCACCGGCTCAACATGCAATTCCAAACAGAGATCGACAAATTGTTTAAGAGTTTCTTTATCAACGAGACGCGCGATTAAAAGCAGCGCATCGGACCCTATTTGTTTTGCTTCATAAATCTGCTGTTCATCGATGATAAAATCTTTCTGCAGAATTGGTAGATCTACCGCCTTTTTAATCTGCGGAATAAAACGAGTATCTCCTTTAAAATAATGTTTTTCCGTAATAAAAGAAATTGCACCTGCACCCGCTTGATCATATTGTTCAACTCGTTGTAATAAATCATCTGGAGAGCCAAGATGCGGATTCGTCGGCGACGCGAATTTCACTTCGGCGATCAGCCCGATCTTCTTTTTGTTTTCCAAATCAAAGATCTTCAGAAAACTCTGATTACTCGGAATATCTGAAATTCTGACTATCTGAAAATCTGACATGCTGGGTTTCTGAGTCTTCTGAGTTGTCCGAACAAACTCTTTAGTTTTCTTCGCAATAATTTTTTCTAAAAACTTTTGTGATTTATTATTTGGTTCTTGAGATTTACTTTTCATATTTCCTTGTCTCCTTTACTAGGTTATCCAAAATATTTTTCGCTTCGCCACTGTCAATTGATAATTCTGCCAGTCTCATACCATCACGAATATCTTTTACTTTTCCTGCAACATACAATGCATATGCACTATTCAAGACAACAACGTCTCTCTTTGCCCCTTTTTTACCTGAGAGAATGTCTCGGATAATTTGTGCGTTTTCAGCCATACTCCCTCCATGCATTTCTTGAGAATTAGTTTTTTTAAATCCTAGCGTTTGCGGATTAACGCTTTTCTTTAAAACACTCTTCCCTCGTATTTCATATATTGTTGTTGCGCCGGATACATCCATCTCATCCATCCCGCTATTACTTGAAACTATAACAGCATGTTCATATTGCAATGTTGCAGCAACTTTTGCCAATTTCTCAGCCAATTCTGCATTGGGGACACCGATCAGTTGCCGCTTTACCTGCGCAGGATTTAGAAATGGTCCGAGGAAATTAAAGACAGTTCTCGTCCCGAGAGATTTTCTGACAGGTGCGATATATTTCATCGCTGGATGATAAAGCGATGCATAAAGAAACACCATCCCGACCTTTTTAAAGACATTATTCGCTTGCTCTGGAGTAAGCATAATATTGACCCCGAGTTCCGACAAAACATCAGCACTGCCGCACTTACTGCTCGCTGCTTTATTGCCGTGTTTGATAATTTGAATCCCCGCACCTGCGGCAACAAATGCAACAGTTGTAGAGATATTAAATGTCCCTGTGCCGTCTCCCCCTGTCCCGCACGTATCTATTGCATCAGGATATGCAGGAAAGTCAACGATATGTGACCGCATCTCCTGTATCAAACTGCCAATTTCCTCAACCGTTTCTCCTTTCATCCGTAACGCAATAAGAACCGCTGCAATCTGTATTGGATCAAGTTCACCTTTTGAAACAGCAGCAAATAATGACCGTATCTCATCTCCCGTAAGATCTTGTTTATCAACCAGTTTGTTTAAATAATAAATCGTGTTCATAGTTACTTTACACCAGAAAGAAAATTCTCAAGCATCTTCTTTCCTGCTTCTGTCGCAAAAGACTCGGGATGGAATTGGATGCCTTCGATTGGACACGTTTTATGCCGCAATCCCATTATTTCAGCTCCTGTGGTTGCTGTTATTTCCAGACTAGTAGGCAAGTTATTTTTCGAAACAATAAGCGAATGATACCGCATCACTTCCAAATCCTGTGGTAATGAAGTAAATATTCCCTTGCCATCATGAACAATAATACTTGTCTTGCCATGCATCGGTTTTTTTGCCTTGGTTATATCCCCGCCGAATGACGACGCAATCCCTTGCATCCCAAGACAAATCCCAAGTATTGGAACATCTTTTCCTAACTTAGGAATAACATCAGAGCAGACACCAAAATATTTCTTGTCACTCGGATCACCCGGACCGGGTGAGATAACAATCCGGTCATAGTTTCGTTTCTTAATTTCGTTTATAGTTAGTTCGTCATTTCGCACAACGTCTATCGTAAACTGACTATTTTCTTTCATCAAAATTTCACCAATATACTGGTAGAGATTAAACGTAAATGAATCGTAATTATCGATAATTAAAACATTCATATTTTCAAAACCTTCCTCATCGCTGCTAGCTTATTCTGTATTTCTTCATATTCTTTTTCAGGAATCGAATCTGCAACAATCCCACCGCTTGTTTGTGCATATGCGTATTTGCCGGAAACAAACAAAGACCGAATTGCAATAGCAAATGTACAATCTCCGTTAAATCCGAAATGGCCTACTCCCCCGCCGTATGGACCTCTTGCTTCTTTTTCATTTCCATCTATGATTTTCATCGATTCAATTTTCGGTGCACCGCTCAAAGTACCTGCAGGAAAATTTGCAGCAAGTCCGGAGAACATATCTTCACCGTTTTTTATTATACCGACAATTTCACTTGAAATATGCTGTACGTGACTGAACTTTTTAATTCCCAATAATTCTCGTATCTTCACCGTGCCGAATTGTGCCACCCGTCCGATATCGTTACGATGCAAATCGACAAGCATATTATGTTCTGCAATCTCTTTGGGGTCATGAATCAATTCTCGAGCATACTTCTGATCTTCTAGCTTATTTTTCCCTCTACCTATCGTTCCAGCGAGTGGCTTTGCTGTCATCTCTCCGTCACGCAAAGAGAATAATAATTCGGGACTCGAACCGATAATTTTCTTGGAATCAAACTTTAAATAATACATAAACGGAGAAGGATTTGTCTCCCGCAACCGTTCATAAATTTCCAATGCATCGCCTTCTATCTGATATTCTGTTTTGAATCCGACTTCACATTGAAATGTATTACCGGCTCTAATCTGCTCTTTAACTCCTTCAACAGTTACCGCATGTTCTTTTTTTGTCGATGTATCTCTCAGATATGTTACTTTCAATTTGTTTTTCGAGGGTTTCTTTTGCTGCATTATTGCTTTAATCATCGGCAGCCTGTTTGTATCATAGTAAAAATATTGGAGTTCATTGGTTACTTTATCATAAATAAGCCCGTCCGTATAAACACCAAACATAAATTGGTCAAACGCATCATGGACCTTAACTTGTATAGACGGTTCAAAATAATTAACTGCATCATAGCTAAGATATCCGACAAGACCTCCGGCATACTCCCTGGCAATAACCGTTTCCGGCATAATTTGACGGAGGACAGTATACGGATTATCGACAGGATATTCGGTCTTATCGATCTTTAAAACGTTTTCTCTTGCCGATATTATATGTTGCGGTTCAAAACCAATAATTGAATAGCGGGAAAACTTCCCTTCCTCACCAAGTGACTCAAAAATAAAACACCTGTCAAATGTCTGTTCTATCTTTTGAAACAATGAATAGATATCAACATCTTTTGCAAAGGTAACATATGATGGTTTTTGTCCAATTGTTATTTTCGGTAATACTTTCATAAAAATAAAAAAACTCTCATGATGGGAGGTTCATTGATACATTTATGATTAAATAAACGCGGCAATCAGCCTCTCATTTGAGAAAGGTTTTGCCACCAGGAAGTTTTCTGAATTTGTCCCCGCTGTATTTCAAGAGATCCGCGGGTAACAGTCGCGACACCCACTCCAATTTTTTTGGCAATCTCATGCTGCGGAGTACCTTTTTTCAATTGTTCAAAAATCATCAGCCGTTTCGGTAATTCCTCCAATTCCTGCGGAGTCAGTATAGCACGAAGCAGCGCTTCCATTTCTTTCTTGGACTGCACTGAAAACAATAACTCAATTAAATGAGTAAGACTGGGCTTATTCATACGTACTATTATACTAGTATATAATAATTAATGCAAGAGGTAATTTTACTCCTGTACAATCAATATTGTATAATAAGAACTATGAATCTCTGTCAAAATTTACCTGAACAAATGCTGGATAGATGGAAAAAAATATATTCCGAGAAAGAATTTAATAATTTACTTGAGGCGCTTTCGAACAATACGCTTCCATCTTTTCGGACCAATACAATAAAAACTACTACAGAATCGTTAAATAAATCATTAATCAAACAAGGATTTGATGTTGAAAGGGTATCCTGGTATCCCGATGCATTCATTCTCAAAAACAAATCCATCCCTGAGCTAACAGGAACGGATGAATATAAAAATGGGTTGTTATATATCCAAAATCTCTCAAGTATGATACCTGTCTTGACACTTGATCCTCAAACAAATGAAAAAATTCTTGATATTACCGCTGCCCCTGGAAGCAAAGCAACAATGATCGCAGCAATCACAAAAAATAAAGCTACTATAGTTGCAAACGATATCAGTCGTCCACGGTTATATAAAATGGAGCGAATATTAAACGACTATGGTATTCCTTTCCAGAAAACTCAGAGCAATCAGATTGCCAGCATCTCTGAATTTCTGACTCTCAGGTCATCCGATTCCCAGGGTATTCCGAGTTTTCTGATCACCAACATACATGGTGAACGAATCTGGCAATTTTATCCTGAATATTTTGATAAAACACTTGTTGATGTCCCCTGCTCTATGGAAGGACGGGTCCGTTGTGGTGATCCAAAAACGTATCAGGATTGGTCGCCGAAAAAAGTAAAACAATTATCAAAATTGCAAAAGTATTTACTTCGCTCAGCTATATCCGCGACAAGAGTAGGAGGAATCATTGTTTACTCAACATGTACTCTTTCGCCAGAAGAAAACGAAGAAGTAATTGAATGGGTCGTTGATAAAACACCAGACGCGCTAACAGTTGAAAAAATAACAATGCCAAATGTGCAATTGCAAAACAGTTTAACAGCATGGAAAAAGAAAAATTTCAAGCATACACAAAACTGCGCTAGAGTTTTCCCAAGTGAAACAATGGAAGGATTTTTTATCGCCAAGATCCACAAAAAAGCATCAACAATTTCTGGAATTCATTAAAAATCTTGCAGCGGTATTTGCTGAGTGGGATCATTCATGAACTGCAGAATAACTTTCTTTGCTGCATCGTTTGGTGCAAGAGAATATGATTTTTGCAAAGATAATTTTGCCTTTTCTGTTTCTTGCAATTTATATTCATCCATTCCCTTCAAAAGAAGTAATACATAATCATGTGGATATATTTTCAATCCCTGGTTAAGATATGTAACCGCATCTTCAGGATTTCCAAAATATATTAGCATTCGTGACACATTCTGATAAAGCGTTACATCATGGTGATACGGCGGCATGGGATCTACTGCGTTGATTGCTTTAAGATAATATTGTTTTGCCAGTTGATACTTTCCTTCTCGTTCGTAGATAACGCCGATATTATTCAGCGTCCTGTCAAACGGCAAAAGATTCACTGATTTTTTATAATGATACAGTGCCTTATCTTTATAGCCAGCCAAGTATAATTCTTCACCAAGATTACCTTCCAGATCATAACTGCTTGTGAGCATGCTGTCATGTTCATAAAGAATAAGAGCATTTTGCCAATCCGTATTTCGGACCATAGTTCTTGCGGAAAGTAAAACTATAATAAGTATTAAAACTATATAGACTGTTTTTTTACTGGTTTTAGTTTTTAATAAAAATGTTTCGATGGCAATGCCGATCATACCAATCAGACCGACAATCGGCACATAAAACCACCTGTTAGCAACAGTCATATCAAGCGGTATAATCTGTTCGTAAATCCCAAGTCCGATACCAAACCACAAAACAAAGAACAAATAGACGCGAAACAATGTGCTCTTATGTTTTAAGAGATATATACTAAAAAAAATAACGAGAAAAAAGAAGGCACAATCAATAAATAACGGAAGATATAACGTTTGAAAATTGAACTGCGTAATCACCCATTGCTGGTCGATGATCAAGTGCGTGGGATAAAAAAATGTTTTCAAATAATACCAGGTTATTGCAGGAATATTTAATAACCTGTCAACAAATGATACTCGTGCCATCGGAATGAACGTAATGTGATAAAAATAAACATGAAATATAAAGAACCTGATAAAAAAATACACGCTCATCGCACAAAGGCTTATCAAACCATACAGTACAACTTTACCTTTATTAAAAAGTATTCTGAAGATAAGCAGCAAGAGAATAAACACAATTGCCGATTCTTTCGTCAATAACGCAAGGAAGATTAATATTCCTGTGATAATCCATAAACGATATGTTTGTTTATTATTAGTGATAACAAGTGTCAATATTCCGAAAAAGAAGAAAAGAATACCATCAGTGGGGGCAATATAGATGACTGATTCTGTCTGGATTGGATGAACTAAAAAAATAAGGGAGAGAAAAAAAGCAATATTTTTTCTGAAAAAGGATGCAAATAAAAGAAATACCAATACTGTATTAACTATATGAAGGATGATTTGCGGAAGATGATAGTAAAAGGGTGTTTGTCCGAAAATACTATACAGTACGCTAAAATAGAATAAGCCAATCGGACGGTAATAGCCAGATAAGGTAATGATATTTTGTCCGAAGAGTTTTATGATATGTAAACCAATCGTCTGAGAAATACTGAGAACATAAGTCTTATCATCCCACACAAATCCATTAAATAAACTGTTCGCAAAAACGATAACCCCGATAATAACAATCCAATGAATTGCCTTTACTGTCGTCAAAGGAACAAAAAAGTTCCTGAAAGAAAACGCTTCTTCAACTTCTTTTCTCTCTGTTGCTTTTATGAACTCGTCCATATCTTTATCCTAGCAGATATCTTCTCAACATAATTATTGTAGTAGCGGCAGTAAGGGTGTCACGTTATCCGATGTAGAATTAAGTGCTGCCGACTTACGGGCATATGCTTTAGCGAGATCTATCTCTCCTACTGCACTGTATTCCAATGCTGTCAGCTGGTTAAGTTTTGCGCTATTTGGAAAGACTTGAAGATATTGTTTGAGAACAGGAATCACTTGAAACGGTTTTTCGGTCAAATAATATATTTCCGCAAGATTTTCATATGAGGCATATGTTGGGGCAATTTGCATTGATTTCTGATAAAGCGGCATTGCTTTTTTATAGTCTCCTTGATTGGCATAAATTGATCCGAGATCATTCAGTGCCCATAAATCATTTGGCTCCAATTGGATTGCTTTTCGGTAGGCATCTTCACTCTGTGCTAATTCTCCGACACTGTATAGTGTCGATCCATAATTGGTATATAGCTCAAATGAATCGTGTGAAAGTACAATATCATGCCGGTATAATGTCAATGAATCAACCCAGTCACCTATCCTTATCATTGTCCGAAGAGAAAACAAAATGATTGCTATTATCACAACTACAACTGATATTTGTTTTAAAAACTTCCATTTGCTGCCGAAAATGTTAGAAAAGATAACAGCAGCAATACCAAAAACGCCGATAAGCGGGACATAGAGCCACCGCTCCTCAATAGTAAAATCTAAGGGTACAATGATATTGAGAACGAGTCCCAAAGACAAACAAAGCCATAGGGTAAAAAAATAAAGTAGTCTGGATTTTGCTCTAATCAAATAATACAATCCTATGAACAGCATAATAAAATCAGCAAAAAACGGCAGATAAAATTGTACCGATGAAGGATTTGTGACAATATACGCTTGTGATATATGCAGGTCTTTGGGGAATAAGATAATCCGTATATACGAAAAGAGTTCGTACGGCACCGTAAAAAGCCGTTGTGTTAATGGTGCTTTTGCAATCGGTAAACCAATATTATTCTGAGGAGCCGAAAGATGTGATAGAATAAAACGGAAAAAACTATACAAACCAACACCAAGCAAACTGGGTATAAGAAGGATCTTTATCTTACCACGGAAGAAGAAAAAAGAAAGGAAAAGGACAAAAAGTACCGTTAAAAGCGCTGATTCTTTTGAAAAAAGCGACAAAGTAACACTAATGAATATCAGCAGCAGCTTGGCAAATGAATATTTACTACTGAATCCAAAAGAAAGAGTCGCATTCAATGCAACTAAAAGAAAAAATGTGTAGAGTAATTCCGATGTTGCAGACACATACGCCACTGCTTCTACATTCGCCGGATGGACAAGATAGAGCATTGCTGCAGAAAAAGATGCAGGAATTGCATATTTTAATTTATTGACACCGAGGAGCTTTTTGATAAAAAAATAAATTAAGATACTGTTCGCAATATGCAGCACAATAGTATTGAGATGAAACATAAATGAAGAGACTCCCCACATTGAAGCTGTTAGTGCAAACAAAACCATCATTGTTGGACGATAATAAAGTCCCGATAACGCAGACTGTGCTCCGCCCGTATAAAACGTACTGTGGGTAAAAAAATAAGGGATGTTACCCAGATGAAGAATCAACGGATTATTGACAATTTGATCTGCATCATCCCACACAAATCCGTTAAATAAACTCTTGAAATAAACAATCAGCCCGGTGAGGATAATAAAATGAACTGCTTTAACAGATGTCAACGGATAGAAAAATTTCTTAAAAGAAAACTCCTCCATATATGTATCCTAGCAGATATAAAACATCTATTGTCTCTTAAAACTAACACTATAAGGATACTTATTAATTCTTACACTCTTTCTTGCGGCTTGAACAAACTTAGGCTAGAATGAGATTGATGAAGAAACTGATAGGACTAATTATTATTATCGGAATACTTGTGTTTGGTTATTTTAACGAAGCTGCAATTGCCAAAGAAGCAAATACCCTTCTCTATTACTTACCCTGTGATAAGCCGCAAACGTTCCGTATCGGAACCATCGATCCAAGATTTAATATATCCAAATCCGAATTAATCCAAGATGCCGAACAAGCAGGCAATGTCTGGAAAAACAGTCATGGCATAGCGCTAATGCAATACGATCCAAACGCTTCAATGCCGATCAATATGGTATATGACCAGCGTCAATCACTTGATTCCCAAATTAATAGTATGGACAATCAAGTTTCACAGCAAAAAAATGCACTGAAGCCCAAAATAGCTGATTATGAACAAAAAGTTGCTGCTTTTAAGAAAGAAAGTAACGATTTGAACGCGGAGATTCAATACTGGAACAGCAAAGGAGGCGCACCGCCGGATATCTATAAACAACTGACTGCAAAGCAGCAGTCGCTGCAAAATGAGTCTGTCGACCTGCAGCAGGAAGCAGATCAACTGAATCAGTCAACCGACCAGTACAACCAGCAAATTGATCAGCTCAACCAAACAGTCAACAGCTATAATAATGTACTCTCATATAAACCTGAAGAGGGTTTGTATAGTGTCGATGGATCAAATAGAAAAATAGATATCTACTTTAATAACTCGCAGCAGGAACTTATTCATACTCTCGCGCATGAAATGGGACATGCCATTGGTTTGGGGCATAATAGTAATCCACAGTCGATCATGTATCCTCAAACCAATTTATCTACTACCCCATCTGCTGATGATGAAAATGCACTCGCCGTTGTTTGCAAAAAACGAAGCGTCTTTGAACTCGCTGGTGAAAGTATCTCTCTTGCGATCGATTCTTTGAAGCAAACACTCAGTAATATCCTACCTCAATAAGCTACTCTTACGGTATTCTTATAGATTTATCATGTATTTATCACTCCTAACCAATATGCTACGTATAGATTACGCTAGATCTCCTTTAAATACTCAAACACTTAATTTTATTCTTTTATAACTTATAACAAGAGCATACTCTCACGTCACGTATGGATAGCCCAGAAAGGAAAAATTTTCTTATGCAAAATGGTATGATAACCAGAGGAAACTGGAATATTTTCCTAACGCTGAAAGACGAACAGTTGCTTCTCGTCAAAAGAAAACATCCTTTTGTTGTTATTACTCCAATTATTGTCATTTGTTGTTTGACAGTCTTTTTTGTCTCAAGTGCCTTTGTACTGTTCAATAATTTCTTTGTTTCCTCTTCACTCTTCTTTACCACAACACTTCTTCTCATTAGCATCGCAATAAGCCTTATAACAAAAGTCATTATTGAGTGGTATTTCCATATGTATATCTTAACCAACCGAAAAATTCTTGAACTCCGATATACGCCACTCACCTCATATATTGCAAATGATGTCATGCTGGACAGAGTCAATTGCACAGAAATTGATCTTGTGAGCAGTGGTTTTATGAATGAAATCATCGATATGGGAGACATCCTTATTACCTTTGATCGACCAACACACCAGGAAGAATTTATCCTGAAAGATATTCAAGGGTCTCATGAACTCACAACATACTTAACACAACAGTTAATGGATGGAGGCGCTCAACAACCGCAAATGATTCAGAATACTATATGGTTCAAACAACATAGCACAAATAATGTAACAAATTATTAATCGGTTATTTTCTAACTAATACCATTATGACTATGCTATTTACACTAACTCATATAAAAGCTTTTATACTTGTTTTTTATTTTCTCGTAGTAATCGTTGTTATTCTTCTTACGTGGCTCTATCTTATAAGAACTATCAGAGTTACAAAAGCAATCGGTCTGCACGCACCGGAGTATATCAAAGTTTTGGTTAGAGTCAGTATCGCAAATGCAATTTTTACCGCTTTTCTCATCGCCTTCTTTCTCCTGACGAAAATCTATTAAATATATTCAAACGTAATTTCAACGAAACCTTAAAACAGGATAGTACTTGACAAATATATGCATATATATATAATATACGTATATGGGAAATAAGACAATCTATGTAAGCGACAAAGACGAATCCCTCTTTAACCGAGCAAAAGAAATTGCCGGTGAGGCATTATCTTCGGTGATTGCCAGAGCACTCAGAGAATATGTATCCCGTCATGAAGAAAAAGAAAAGGGCATGAAAGAAATTTCAGTAAAAATTGGACAGAGCAATTCTCAAAGGGAACAACGCTTTATCGGACAGGAAGTTGGTAAATGGTCAGGCTTTTCGGATGATAAAGTGTGGCTAATGGATGCTAAAATCTATCGTACTCAAAAAGAGAACTGGGCAATATTATTACATCAATCTGCAAAAGCAACATTGTTAACAAATCCTAAAGAATGGTCCAAAAACGCTGATTACCTCGAGCAGACAAACGGTACAGAACTTATTGTCGGAGAAAATCTTTCCTCTCTTGAAAAGAAATTACCGAAATCGCTCTTTTCTACGTTAGAAGATTTGGAAACCCGTTTTGAAAATCCAGTCGAATATCTGGATATCTAAGGAGGTGATCTCTATGAATATAGACGACAAACATTTTGAACAGTTAGCAAAAATGAAATCTCTTGAAAATATGAGCAAGTGGTACAGTTGGGACTCACCTATTGGACTGAGCATCTTTTTCTTAACGTTGGTATTTATCGTAGTACTTCTCAAGTGGGCTTTTTTCCCGCATGTTGGGATTTAAAAAGGGAGACTAGTGGTTAGTGCATTAATTAATTTTCTTGTAGAAATCACTAGTCTCTATCCCTAATAAATTTAAAGTCGTGACCGTTGAGCAATTTCAGCCTCGACAGTTGCCACAGTCTTCCCATACTTCAAGCGCGATAATTCTTTCACCAGCTGAGCAACACGCGGATTCTCCATCGATTTTTCTTTTGAGAGATCTTTGGTTGTGTCAAGAGAGAACGGTTCTGCCGTTTCTCCTCCGATAATGGTCCGCACATATGCGTTAAATTTATCAACATTAATCAAATCCTGTTCACTGAATATTGGTTGGAACTCGTGCTGCAGGTAACTTGCGTCGGTCACACCGACACGAAATGAGGCAACGGTACCGACGTTACCGAAGATAGCGTTTTTGATCTCCTCTTCCATCTGACCGATGAACTGATTGGCAACGATCAAGTTAAGCCGGTATTTTCGGGCCTCTGAAAGAATCTGCGCGAAATCAGGAGTTGCAAAATTCTGGAACTCGTCGACATACAGGAAGAAATCTTTCCTTTCACTCATTGGCATATCTTGCCGTGACATAGCGGCAATCAAGATCTTCGGAACAAGAACAAGCCCCAAAAAGTTGGAATTTTCTTCACCGATGATTCCTTTGGAAAGATTGATAAGGAGTATCTTTTGTTCATCCATGACTTTGCGGAATGAAAACGCACTATCCGACTGACCGATGATATTACGGATCATTTTGTTCGTAACAAACCGCCCAAATTTTGATGTAATATAATCCAAGACTTCCGATTTATGAAAGTCTGATGTCTGCGCAATCTGATCCGTCCAATATCTCCTAATAATCGGATCCTGAACTTTCGGCAGCATTTCCTGTACATAGGTAGGATCAGTCAGAACACGCATAACCTCAATAAGGGTACTCCCCTTTTCATACATGACGGTCAACATAGCGTTTCGGACGGCATGCTCAAACCGCGGTCCAACGATACCGGTTTTGTTCGGATCAAACAACTTATACATAAGTCCTATGATAGAGTTGACGGCGAAATGCTTCTGCTGCTCAGTCTCCGCTTCCAGCATATTAAAGCCCATCGGGCGATCATAATCTGAAGGATCAAAAAGAATGACGTCTTCAGCACGTTTTGGAGGAATAATCTTAAGAATGTCTTCCACCAAGTCTCCATGCGGGTCAATTACAGCGCAGCCCTCACCATTGAGAATATCCTGTGTGATCATCGTCTTGAGAAACTCAGTTTTACCGGTACCGGTCTTTCCGATGATATAGAAATGCCGCCTCCTGTCCTCACGATCGACAAAAATGGGACGCGATGATCCTCTGAATGTGCTTTTTCCCAGATATAATCCCGATGTTGCAATAGTGGATGGCGCAGCATAGCGTTTAGAATAAAGCCAGTGAATGCCTGGTGTGCCGATGCTTTTGTTGGGAAAATGGTAAATACTAGCTAATTCTTCACTAGTTAATACCGATGACTCTCGGAACATTGGGAAATAACGATAAATGAAATCAGTCATAAATAAGCCTCTGAAAAATTGCCAGCGTTTTTTGAAGGAATTTACATAATTAAATTGACTGAATGCTCCTCTGATGTTATTAAGATGTGCATTTGCCTGTTCTTGTGTATTGGAGCAGACGACCACCCTGATCGTTGTATAAAATCCAGGCTTGCTGAGTTTGTTTTCAACTGCTTCAAGTTCCTTAGCATCGGTTTTATAACTTGCCTTCTCAGGATTTGATTCATTTTTTTTGACATTGCCGATATACCCACGACCTACTTTTTGCCATTCTGGACCCGAGGGCTGGATAAGTATCTGAATAGCAGCGCCCTCTCCTTCACTCATCTTCCCCAAAATAGTAGTAATTTGTGCTAGCGGGTCAACAGGAAGATCTTTGTATGTTTTAATCGGTAAATAATTTGCTCCTTTCAAATTCATCCACATGAAGGCGACTTTGCCATTCTCTGAAAAAATATTATATTCCGTTCCGATCACTGTACCATCACGCTGCTTGGCGGCAGGATCATTTACTGGCAGGATATCCGCTTCAGGATATGCACCATTTATTTGTTTTTCAACAAAATCACGGTATTTTGCCGGGACATTGACGTAAAATCGTATGTCTCCGGGCAACCCGACAATCTCAAAAGAAATGTGCGGCTGATGTCTGAAATATTCAAATCTTGTCGTTCCATAAAGCGCATAAAGACTTGCAAAAAGTTGTTCGGCTGCATCGATTTTGATTTCATTTTCTTTTGGAACGGTTACCTGCAAGAGAATAGAATTAAGCGATTCGGATTCACGATTTCGGTAGCGAAGCCAAAGAACAAAAATGAAGAATAGCCCCCACAAAAGCCCCGCCAAAAGAACGAGTCCTATGAGAATCAAAAATGCCGATAAAATAACGCTTGTTATATTTTGTGATGTTATTGATTGTAACTGCATAATTATGGTAATACTATACTGTTTTCTTCTTGCGTATCTTCTTCTGGCATTTTCTCCTTACTTGTTTTTGTTTGCAGCTTCCTCCAGATATACATGATCTTTCCCAAAAGCCAGTGCTTGGACTGTTTAAACTTTGTTTTTTTTATCTGCACAGCTGCCTGCTGATAGGATATCGGCATCTGCGTAACTCCAAAGTTATTCTGCTGCTCAACCATGATCACACCAGGACCGGAATGGGTAACTCCCGCATCCATCACTTCTTTCGGTATCGCAGGCTTCTCCTGATCTGCAGTACGCTCAATAACTTTCTCAACCTCAGGACTCCCTGTTACTGACAATTCGGGCGCTGAAGGTTGTAACTCCACATTTTCCTGGATATCTGCGACACCTTGCTGACCTGCGACAACTGTGGCTGTCTCATCTTCGTCTTCTCCTTCATTCTGTCCCAGAACCATCCGATTCTTGGTTTCCTGAGGAGAAACCATCAATTCTTCGTCATCGTCATCCTCATCTCCATCCTCAACGACAGAAGATCCTGCTTCTATATTACCCACTGATATCTGATGCTTTGGCGCTTGCGGCTTCGGTAGTGGCGGTTGCGACGCAGGTTGTGCCGTATTATCAGGAGGCACTGATGTCGCCTGTTGCGCTTGATTTACAGGCTGATCAGCAGGCGTTTGATTCTGCACGTCTTGGGCAGCAGGTGTACTCGGATCCATACTCCTATATTAACATGATAAGGCTCCCGAAACAATGAAATGCAGATTAATAAGCGGTAATGATATCGACTATTTCTTGCTTTTGGTCATTGGTAAGCACTGGTCTCATATAATCAAGTAATGAAAAAAGCGCGGTTGTGGATACTGTTGTTAATTCCTTTTCATAGAGGTCATGAGGGATATTCTTTATAGCCTCTGCAGCATCAATCTCTTTTGTTTTTATTTTTTCTCGTAGAGAAACAGGAAGCATCTCCATACAGTTCGTCACTGCTTCTATATGATTCGTCTCTTCAAATTCCGTAGCATAGGTCTCTTTGTTTCGGTAACCCATTACCGTAAGAACTTGTAAAAGCAGATCTTTATATGAAGGTTCCATAGTGGTAAAGTTTAGGCTTTAGCTAGCTTGTTTCTTGTGAAACCGTTAACAGATTCTTTTGCTTTACCAAAGCCCATGACCAAAAGACCCAATGGCCATGCAAAACTACCTACTGCTGCGGATGCAGCAACATAGGTAACTGCGGCGGCCGGGACGAAAGGTAGTAATGCAGTAGCAGCTAAAACAACTGCTCCTCCAGCAAGTGCTGTACCAAAACCCCAAGCCTTCAAACCTCTACTTGTTGCTAAAGCACGCCTATTAGACGCAAATTCATTAAGTTGCGCTTCTACCCTTGCTTCTTTGATTCTAGGGTCTACATTTTCTGGACGAGTAACTCGCCATTCTGCTGACATAATGAAGGTATTATAGTATAAATATTATGGGATGTCAAATGCGGTTATAGTAGGTCTTTTTAAGACGAGAAGAATATGTCCTTTAATTATTAAATAAACTTATAGTTTTGATGCAGCTTTTGATCTTCTCTTTATTACCTATCTTCTCCGGGTTGCCAACCACATAGAGGGCAAGCAGTCATCTCTCCTTTTTGTATCTGTAACACAGCACCGTCATCAGCTTCCCACCCGCACTGCCGGCAAATAATTTTGTAACAGATATCACAATCATTGGTATTCTTCATGACGTTATTAACATGCCTTACCTCCTGATTCGGCATATTCTTGTTTTGTTATTTTACATTTTGGACACGTATCGCCTATCGGACCATCCGCTTTATAGTGACACTTCGGACAAGTAAACCAATCAGTTTCACCACGTCTTACCCCGTCAGGAGACTTAACAAAGAGAGATTCACCGGAACCTCCTCCCGAACAGCCGGGACGCTTTGTTGTAGCTGTAAGAACGTCACCATACGTAGCCAACGGAGGTCTCACCGTTGACCATTGATTGGATACTAAAGGAACCGCCCCTTCCGGATAGTTTTCTTCGAGAAAAAATACCTTTGACATTCGTAGGATTGTTGCCGCAAGGGCTTTTTGATACTCCAACTTTGTATGATTGCCCTGAAGACAATATGCTTCAAATTCATTAATAATCATGTTTGTTTTTTCACTAAACTCGTACAGTTGATCTCTTTGACGGATGTCTTGATAGACATCACGCCACGTTATTTTTTCATTTCTGCCTTCAGATGTAAAAGCATATTCCGGTCGAACCTGTTCAAGGACGCCAACAATTTCCGTTACATCAGGAGTTGCATCGTGACCTCCGGGCTTAATTTTTGCAATTGTCCGGACATATTGTTCAAGTGGAGCATCAACAGGCAGCGTAACACCTGTTAATCGCGCGATAACGTCTCGACATTCAGCAATACTAAAATCAGTTTTCAAAGTAAAATTATGAACGGTATCCCCCTCTTTAACCATAAAGAAAAAATAAGAGTCGGGGTACTGTATGAGTTTGCCATCGTCGGTTCTCAACCCTGTCTCTCCTCTCGGACTTACCATAACAGCAATGGAGCCATCTGGAGTATCATCGTCCAAAAAAAACGCTTTCATTTCTTGCAAACTCCGTCGTACCGAACCACCACGCTCATCTGCTGAAACCGTATCAATGATATCGGTGTACCCATAATGCCTATTTTCAAGTCGTGTAGGATCACTGCTGCTTCGTTCATACTTACAGGGATATACGATATGATCTGTCAGATATTCCAGCTTAAAACCGCGCAAATCCTGTACGGTTTTTGGAATCCATGTTGCTACTTCTGAATTTGTTACATTACCTAAAAGATCCATTTGAGAATTCATACTAAATCCTATATGCCTGCCAGTCTTACTTTGTAACCGAAACCAATCAGGTGGTAGTCCTTCGACCTTCCAATTTCTATCAAAATGCCTGATATGCTGATCAAGCAAACCTCCAGAAAAACCTCGTCTCTCTATCTCTCTCGCATCCCACACATAAGGTATCCTACTCTCAGGAGAAATATACAGAGAAGGAATAAACTGTTTTAGATTGTTTACAGTAAAAGGTTGCGTATACCCTTCTTTTCCTGCCATAAAAAAACTCCTCGCTTGCCCTGAGCTTGCCGTAGGGCCATCCGAGGAGTCCACAAAAAAAGGACTTCTGCTCGGAAGATTTTTTATCCCGTCAAACGGGATGTGGGGATCTGGCTCACTCCATTAGAGGAGTTCACAGTTGCGGCACAGCTCTCGATTTACACGAGATTCACCCAAATTAGATTAAAGATATAAGATTTAGGATTTAAGAATATTCTTTAATCTTCAATCATTAATCTTAAATCTTATTTCTTTTTCCAAATAATTTCTTTTCTCTTTTCAATTTGATTAACATATCTCGCCATCGTGAAGAACAAATCCGATAGCCTATTAAGGTACACAACAATTGACTCATCAACTTCTTCTTTCTGAATAAGAGCAACCAATTGCCTCTCGGCTCTGCGGGTAATTGTCCTGCAGACATGTAGAAGGGATCCTGCTTTTCCACCGCCGGGGAGGATAAATTGTTTTAATTCAGGCATTTCTCCCGTGAGACTATCAATAAGTTTTTCAAACTCTTTCGCACGCTTCTCCAGGCCTGCAACAGGAATCGGATGCGGCATCGCCAGTGCCGAACCAATTGCGAACAAATCATGCTGTATGTTCTCTAACTCTTCTGGCAAATCTTTAATCTTTAATCCTAAATCCTTAATCTCAGCAACGGCAACCCCAATGGTACTGTTGAGCTCATCAATGGTACCATATGTTTCAACTCGCTTATGAGATTTCAGAACGCGAGTGCCGTCAAAAAGCGAGGTTTTTCCTTTGTCTCCAGTTCTTGTATAAATCGGCATAAAAAAATCCTTCCACGAACAGAAGGATTATGTCATAATTTCCTGCTCGGGATAAAACGTTTTCTGGCTTTTCCCCTCTCGGGGATCCCTTGCGGGAACAGTTGCGGCACAGCCACGGATTTCCACCGTGATTTCCTCTTAAATTGTAAAACTAGACGCTAAACGCTAGCAGCTAGACGCTCAATTAACACTCAGAGTATCCGCATGCATAGCATTTTTTGCAGCCTTCTTCGTACGCAAAGCTCCCCGATCCACACTCAGGACAGATATCAAAGAGTGATGTTGAGGCGCCGCTGTGCACACCGGTTTGCGGCAGTGCCAATTGGCTGGAGACAACCTCTTCATGTGGCTCCTCAATTGACTGTGCGATCTGTGCATGGTTATTGCCATGTCCGTTGCTCATCCGCTGCAAAAATTGCACGCTGTCTTCGACTTTACCGTTAACGCGGAATTCGCAATGCCTGGCAAGGACTTTTGAAATAGCATCAGGCAGTGACCGGACTCTGTTCTCCCCAAAACCGCTGCTGCGGCTGCCGCCGATACCCGCGAGTTCTGACACGATTTCGCGGACCCGCTCCCGGGCAGGAACCGGACTGTGGATTCGAAGGACAAATGAAACCATCCGGCCGAGCGCGTCCGCAAGTGCCATAAGATCAGATCCGCTCTTTCCATGATTGATAAAAACCTCAAACATATCACCCTTTTCATCATTATTAATCGTGACATACACTTTTCCTGTCGGACTTTCTGCTTTGTAGGTCACCCCGGTAAGTACCATCGGACGTGCGATACGAGGTGTTATCGGAACAACCGGTTTTTCGATGACGGTAGGCACTTGTTCCTGCACTTTCTCTTCCTTTTTTTCCTCACGCTGCAGTACGCCCATCCGTGATCCGTCACGGAAGTATGTCACCCCTTTGAGTCCGTTATCATATGCAGACATATAGAGATTTTTGACGTCTTCAACCGTGTGGGAGTTGGGCGCATTGACGGTCTTTGAGATCGAGGAATCAATATATTCCTGCGCGATCGCCTGAATCTTTACATGATCATCAGGTGTCAGATCATTGGCGCCGACAAAGTAATCGGGACGTTCTTCATCAGGATGTGCTTCTTTCCATTCACCATAAAGACCGTGGTAAACCATTTGTTTGCCAAGCCGCCCATTGTGAGAATATTCAAATTCATACACCGGCTCAACGCCACTTGAAACACCTGCCAAAAGACTGGTGGTACCGGTCGGCGCGATCGTTAAAAGAACAGCATTTCTGATCCCCTGATCAGCGATCTTCTTGCGGATTTCAGGCGGCAGGGCTTTGATATGATAGCCTTTCAGATATTTATCGCGATCGAACTTCGGGAATGCACCTTTTTCTTTTGCCAGATCGGAAGACGCGATATACGCATTGTCGCGGAGGGCTTTAAAAATCTTTTTGGATACTTTCTCCGACTCTTCCGATCCATATCGGATCTTCATCTGGATAAAGGTATCGGCAATTCCCATGATGCCCAGCCCTGTCCGGCGGATATCTTTGGCAACTTTCTCATTTTCTTTAAAGAAGTAATACGTGTCATCGATCACGTTATCCAGGAATCGCATCGCGACTTGGACATCTTTTCCGAACGCCTCATAATCAAACCAGCCTGCTTTGTCATTCTTGAGGTCCGCATCTTTGACATAGGCAGCCAGATTCATCGCGCCCAAATTACACACAGCCCATCCGCCAAGCGGCTGCTCGCCGCATGGATTGGTGGCAAGCAATTTCTCAAAATACCAGGTGTTGCTTCTCTTGTTGCTGCGTTCCAAAAAGTGTAAACCCGGTTCGGCAGAGCGCCATGCAGCGGTGCAGATGAGCTCCCACAGGTCTTTTGCTTTGACTGTTTTGTAAACTTTGATTTTGTATCCTTTTTCTCTCCATTCGTTGATATCGCCATCCCACTCCGCATCATAATGCGGATCACTCAGCTCAGGATAGACCAAATCCCAATCTTTATCTGCTTTGACCGCTTCCATGAACCCATCTGAGACACAGACCGATAAATTAGCACCATTGATCTTGGTCAGATCCTGTTTGACGGTAATAAATTCCTCAACATCAGGATGCCAATCATGCAGCATCAGCATCGTCGCGCCGCGTCTGGATCCACCTTGCTGGACGATATCATGTGTCGCGACTGAGAAGAGTGTTGCCCAATTCACCGGACCTGATGAGGTACCGTTAACTTTCTTGACCCGGGCTCCGCGAGGTCGCAGGGATGAAAGGTTCAACCCCACACCGCCGGATCGAGACTGTATCTCGATCAGCTGCCCGAGTGATTCAAGGATACCATGCCGGGAATCTTTGGGATTTGGGATGACAAAACAATTAAAGTATGTCACCTGATAGCCGGTGCCGGCACCGGAAAGGATACGTCCGCCAGGAACAAATTTGAAGTCTTCAAGGACACGGTAGAATTCTTTTTCCCACTTGGCTTGTTTGACTTTTTTCTCTTGTTTGGCAATGCCACTGGCGACACGCTGCCACATCTCCTGCGGAGTGTTCTCCAAGAGCTCGCCTTCTGCACCTTTGAGTGCATATCTGTCTAAAAATACTTTTTCTCTTACGCCATCAATTTTCATAATATTTATCCTTTTATTAGTGTTCCTTGTTCTTGTTTATAAGTAAACCTAAATCCTAAGTTTCCAAACATAGGATTTGCGTTTCCCTCGACATGAAATTCTCTTTTTCCATATATTTCTTTAGTTTGCAAATTAACTGTCGCTGTACCAGCAACTGTACCCAACTGACTACCCATAGAAGAAATACTCCCTAACACTTTATGCGTAGGTGACAAAGTTCCTGAAGTTCCTTCATTCGACAAATGCATTTTTGCATCATATATTATAGTAGTTCCGCCAATATTATTCATATTTATTAATTCGGTAACTTGTATTTTACTCCCTCACTCGGCTGTTCGGCTGCCATCACTTTTAACTGTGTCGAGCCGACTTCATCTTTTCCATCATAAATAACAAACTTGTACTCTCCCTCTTTCTCAAACCCCAAATTCACCAACTCCAAAATAATATTGTTCTTCCCGTTCATACTTGTATGCACTTCAAGATTGAGTGTATTAAGCGCCTTACTGCCGTTCTCCGTCTTGATCGTCAATTTATATGATGTATCCGCTTTCCCCCTCAGTGTCGCGACAAAAAAAGCTCGTGCGATGCCGCCGGGAAATTTCTGCACCCGGAGCTCATCAAAAATTCCGTTGATACTTAATTTCCCTTCTCGCGATATCAGTGCATAATCGCATAAAGTAATTATTTCTGTGTGTAACTTCATAATGTCTGCTTATTTACTATTAATTGTTTTACTTCTTTCTCAAAATCTTCTACATCGACAAACCTTTTGAAGACACTGGCAAAGCGGATATAGGCAACTTTATCAAGTTTCTTCAGACGCTTGGCTACCATATCGCCAATCAATTCGCTTTTCACTTCAAGCGACCCCATGGTACGCAGCTCCCGTGCGATCTCATGCACCATCTTCTCTATAGTATCTGCCGGAACAGTTGTCTTCTCACATGCTTTGAGAATACCGCTCTTAAGTTTCTCAAGAGCAAACTGTTCCCGCTTGCCATCCTTTTTGATAACGATCAGCTGGACATGCTCGACCCGTTCATATGTCGTAAACCGTTTGGTGCAGACCAGACACGCTCTCCTTCTTCTAATTGTATCCATATCGGAGCTCTCACGTGTTTCGACTACTTCTGATTCTTTACTTCCACAGTACGGACAATGCATATACTAGCGTTTAGCGTTTAGCTCCTAGCGTTTAGTTAAACCATTTAGTTTATTCTTCTCTCTCTATAATGAAGAGCAAACTAGACGCTAGACGCTAACTTCTAGACGCTTGTTATTTAGTGCCATAAAAATCATATGCCACTACATCTATAGTGTCAACTAACGCTAATTATATCAAAATATGTCGCCAGCTTCGATTGAATAATTTTCTATTTATATTTTCTTACACTGGGAAAAAATTGTTACAAAAAATGATTCAAAATAGCAGAGTTATTGAGATTTACTGCTATAATGCCCACGCCATTTTGGACAACTCTTCCGACCTGCTAAGCTCACTTTTATAGACTGTTGTGTTCTCCTGGTGCGTCTCCCGTGCCACTGCTTGCAATATTTGTTCATGCTTTTTGCTTGCTATCTGAAGTTTTCTACTAATATCTGTAATACTATAACCTTGTTTTTTGGCATTTGCCGTTTGGCTTATGGCGTCCGCGAAATAATCCTGTGACTGGGAAAAGGTCTTGAATGCCAAATCTCCTTTCCCTTGCTCGCTGGTTACCAGTAAATAACTCGCTTCCACGTCTTTATCCGCCTGCAGTAAATCAAAACTGGCTTTATCAATCGGCTTACTGATAAAAAACGCTGCCAGATTATCCCGTATGACCTTCAAAAAATAAAACGGATTATCCGGCAGTAGACCTGGATATGCAAGCTGATAATCTGCTGCACCTGATGCACTTGCATCAGATAATGATGATGAAGATGTGACGACTTGCGCATATGCGGTGACTAACGTAATTTGGATTGCGATAAAAAGGACTGTTGCCGATAATACAAATTGTTTTATATTCATAAGCACTACTATAGACGAAAAACTATTATTTATGTAACTCCAATTTTTCCAGAACTAACTTCATACTTTCCTCCTGATTGTGGGTGAACGTATTCACTACAAGATCATAATATTTTTCATCCCAATAAACCCACTCCGGATTATCGTCTGCATAAAGCCTACGCCATTTTTTTAAATTCTGCTCTTCTCTTGCAATGACTTCCTGTTTGGCTTGTTCGACTGGAAAAGCATCACGGTTGGCCAAACGGTCAATACGGATATCTGCTTTATCTTCACCATTCACATCATCACAGATGACTAAAATTTTGAAGACACCTTCTATACCTTGTGCATCAAATCCTGCTAAATGGCTTTGGATAATGTGATGCTCTTCATTCCTGAGAATTTTTTTAATCTTCTCTTCATAATCAAGATCAAATTGATCGGAACGCTCATCAGCATATCCATGATCATGAGTAAATGCGCGGAATAACTTACCGCCGTCAAGAATTTCCCATCCTAAATGAGAAGACAGATGTTGCGCAAGCGTTGTTGCTCCGCTAGCAATTCTGCCTGAAATGGTAATATTACGAACACCGGAAATTTCTACAGGCCTATCCATAAATAAATTCGCCGTTCAATATCACTTTGAACGTTAACCTTGTTGCGGGGTTGGTGGGGGTGTCGTTGTCGGAGCCGGAGCAGTCCTCTTTCCGACCATGATCGTTTCTTCCACCAGCCTATTTGCATAGCCATATTCGTTATCATACCACGCGATCACTTTGAGCATATTACCGCCCACAACCTGCGTCAGTGACAGATCAACAATACTGGAATGAGAATTACCAATAATGTCACTTGAGACAAGTGGTTCATCGGTTACTGCGAGTATCCCTTTAAAAACAGGATTTTCCGCTTCCTGACGGAACGTCTGGTTGACTTCATCTTTGGTAACTTCCTTCTTGAGCAAAAAAGTAAAATCGGAGAGAGATCCAACCGGAACAGGAACTCGTATAGAAAGTCCAGCAAAAATTCCTTTCAATGCCGGCAGCGCAAGACCAGCAGCAATAGTCGCACCCGTTGAAGTCGGAATGATATTGAGTCCAGCTGCGCGGGCACGTCGGTAATCTTTGTGTCCCCCGTCATGAAGCCTTTGATCGGAAGTGTAACCATGAATGGTAGTCATCATTGCTTTCTCAATGCCGAAATGATCGCTGATGACTTTTGCCGGCGGGGTTATACAATTGGTCGTACAGGAAGCATTGCTGATGATATTTTCACCATTATAATTATTATCGTTGACTGAAATAACATATGTCGACACTCCGTCGCCTTTTGCCGGAGCAGAGAGAACTGCAGCTTTTGCTCCCGCCGTGATGTGCTGTTTTATCTTCTCGGCATCGGTAAAATGTCCTGTTGATTCGATAACGACATCAACATTGAGCTGTCCCCAGGGAAGCTGTGTCGGATCCTTTTGGGAATACACCGGGATATCTTTTCCTCCGACAACGAGCGTACCGAGAAAATTTTTATTCGCCGGGTCGGGATTGGGTTTGACACTGACGTCTTGCGGAAGCAGTCCATAAACACTGTCATATTTGAGAAGATACATCCATCCGTTGAGGTCTGTTGATCCGCCGGCGTTTATTGCAACCACTTCGATATCGTCGGTATGCCATTGCAGGATGACACGATGCGCCATTCTTCCGATTCTTCCGTATCCATTGATCGCAACCCGTATCATATCATCCAGTATAAAACTGTTGGGAAAAGATAGCAAGGGTTAATTTGATCTCATTTTGATTGAAAAAACAGAAATGAATTTATATGCGGGTGGCACGGGTGGAGGCATTACGACAGAGCGCAGTTCATTGATGCAAACAATAATTACAATCTATAATGGCTTCACTAGAACGAGCACTGACGGGAGGAAACCAGGGAAAGGACCCGCATTATGAAATAAATCAAAAATTCGTTCCGAGCGAAAATAAAACACCGTTTTCCAAAACAACAATTGCTGCTATAATAATACAACGCTCAGACTCTGCTGCGTGTTCCCTATGATGAAATCCGGTATCGTTGCTCTTATTTTCTTTGTTCTCAGTATACTTTTTGCACCTCTTAGTTTTGCAGCGACACCTACTCCCACGCCGGCAAAACTCCCGAAAGCGCCGGCAACTCCAACCGAAACATATGAGACAGCAAAAGTGCTCTCTGTTCTTACACAAGGCGAGAGAACAATGGGAGGGAAAAAGGTCCCCTATCAAAAACTTCAGCTGCAAATCCTTGATGGTTCGGATACGGGGAAAACCCTTACCCTTACTTATGGCGATCTGGTAGAACTCCGACCCGAATTGGAAGTAACACAAGGGGCAACAGTCGTTCTCATGAAATCGGTAACACCACAAAAAGCAACATATGAAATTGTTGACACCTACCGGCTCTACAATCTTTATCCAATCGCAATTCTCTTTTTGATTGTTGTTCTGTTGGTAACCCGATTGAAAGGACTTGGCTCACTCATCGGACTTGCAATCAGTCTGGCAATCATCCTGCTCTTTATCGTTCCACAAATTCTCGCAGGGCAGGACCCGCTATTGGCAAGCATTGTCGGATCGATGTTCATTATGGTCGCCACGATGTATCTCGCGCATGGATTTTCACAAAAAACCAACATTGCGCTGATCTCGACCAGTCTCTCATTGGTCCTGACAGGAATACTCTCTTACGTGGCAGTCCATTATACCTTTCTATCCGGACTCGGCAGTGAAGACGCGGCGAGTCTGCAGTTCGGACAAACAGGAACTATCAATTTCCAAGGATTGCTTTTGGGAGGGATTATCATCGGAAGTTTGGGTGTTCTTGAAGATATAACCACAGGACTTGCGGCGTCAATTCAGGAATTAACTCGTGCGAACAGCAGACTGAAATTCCGGGAACTTATCTCATCAGGAATGAGAATCGGAAGTGAACACATCGCAGCACTGGTGAATACACTTGTTCTGGCATACGCCGGTGTGGGCTTGCCGATCTTTCTTTTTCTTGTTCTCAATCCCAATCATCAACCACTCTGGTATATCATCAACAGCGAATTCATCATGGAGGAAATTGTGAGAACGCTTGCTGGAAGTATCGGCCTTATACTCGCAGTGCCGTTCACGGCAGTCTTCGCTGCCTGGGCCTTCCACCAAAAAACACGCTAATCTGCATTAAGCAATATTCTCTGCTTGTATTTGAGCGAGGTATATACTTTTTTCGCAAAGACGAATGCCTCCGTATACCTGCTTGAACAAGTAAACGGTGCTCGAAAAGCGAACGCACTACTGGTAGTAAATCACTTTAGGTGGGTCCCAGAAAAAGTATTTACCGAGCGATTATCTCTAATACGGATCAGAACTCTCATCAGGTTTGTACGGCAACTGTTAAGTATCTGTCTGGTAAAATAATTTTTTTCACTCTATAATAACTTTTTATGGCAACAAACAACCCATGGCATCAAGCCAAAAAGCAACTGGACAAAACAGCAGCGCATATCAACCTTGATCCGTTGACGCACGCGTATCTCGCCGAACCCGAACGCGTTATCGAAGTCCATCTGCCACTGCGAAAAGACAATGGTGAAGTTATAACATTCAAAGGATATCGAGTCCAGCATAATAGTCACAAAGGACCATACAAAGGCGGATTGCGGTTTCATCCGGAAGTATCAATGGATGAAGTCAAAGCACTCGCCTTCTGGATGACAATGAAAACAGCTCTCGTTGATATCCCCTTCGGTGGCGGCAAAGGTGGTATCACTATTGATCCAAAAACACTCACCGAACCAGAGCTCGAACGGCTTACCCGCCTTTTTATCAAACGTCTTGCACACGCAATCGGTCCGGACAAAGATATCCCCGCACCGGATGTCAATACCAACGCCAAAATAATGAGTTGGATTGTCGATGAGTACAGCAAACATGTAGGAAAAAAAACTCCCGCTGTCGTGACAGGAAAACCGATTGGAAAAGGAGGATCTCAAGGACGCACCGAAGCGACAGGACTCGGTGGTGCCTATGTACTCATCGATTTAGTAAAACGCATGGGACTAAGCCCAAAGGACCTTACTGTTGCTGTCCAGGGATTTGGCAATGTCGGGTATTATGTTGCGTACTTCCTGCAACAACAAGGCTTTAAAGTAGTCGCGCTCTCTGACTCAAAAGGCGGTATCTATATCCCCAATGGTGTTGCTCCTATCGAACAAATCCAAAAATGCAAAGAAGAAAAAGGATATCTTGCCGGCTGCTATTGTGTCGGATCTGTTTGTGATATACGCTATAAAAAGAAAGTAAACGGCAAAGATATTTCACCAAGTGAGATACTGACCTTGCCTGTTGATATCATTGTCCCGTCAGCGCTTAATACCGTTATTACCGAAAAAAATGCGCGAGACATTCAGGCAAAAATTATCCTTGAGATGGCCAACGGACCCACAACAACCGAGGCTGATGAAATCCTGGAAAAAAGAAATATTACCGTCATACCTGATATCCTTGCCAACGCAGGAGGCGTTGCCGTCAGTTACTTTGAGTGGTATCAAAATATTCATGATGAAAAATGGAGCAAAGAAGATGTCTTTGCCAAACTCAAAACAAAAATGCTCAAAGCAACCGATGCGGTCTGGAAAACCATGCATGAGTATCATACAAGTATGCGGGACGCAGCATATATCACAGCACTGAATAAATTTGGAAAGAAGAAGAAATAAATTTTCGTATACACGTACAGTGAGGATACAAAATTTATAAGAAGCTGAGTGGGTGGCGGACGCTGCGAGCGCCCGCAACAGAGTGAGGACGTCGGACGGGGAAACGGCCGACAGGACCCACGCCAGGATATGATAAAAACAAAAATCGTAACCAATAAACACATACATCTTGAATATGTACAATAACGTCATAACACTAACCGACCATCTTCTGAACGAAAGAAAAAAATCCAATCATGATCTCACAATAGTGCTGCATCAAATTGAGAATGTCTCCAAAATTATCGCAAGTCACATCAAAGCATCAGGTCTTGTGGATATCCTGGGGAAAGCAGGACGGACAAACTCTTTTGGTGAAGAAGTGCAGAAGCTGGATGATCTTGCAAACAACCTACTAATTGATACACTGCTTACCGGTGGACAAGTACATACTGTTGTCTCAGAAGAAAATAAAGAGCCGGTCCTGGCAAGTAAAGCAAATGACGGGAGTTACAACGTCTTCTTTGATCCACTGGACGGGTCATCCAATATCGACACCAACTGCCCTATCGGCACAATCTTCGGCATTTATCATAAAAAAGACGGCATACTCCAGCCAGGAAAAAACCAGGTTGCTGCTGGTTATGTCATCTATGGATCAAGTGTCATGTTCGTCTATTCCGCAGGAAATGGTGTAAACGGCTTTACGCTGGATCCGGCAATCGGCAATTTTTTGCTATCACATCCAAATATACAGATACCCGCCGATGGAGACACATACTCAATTAATGAGGCATACGAACATAAATTTGAAGGTGAATTACTTTCTTATCTGCAGGCACTCAAGCAAAAAAAAGGCACATCACTGAGATATGTCGGTTCCATGGTTGCAGACATGCACCGAACGCTCATCAAAGGAGGTATTTTTATTCATCCAATAAATGCAACAAGACCAAATGGCAAACTTCGTCTCACCATTGAAGTTAATCCTTTCGCATATCTCACCGAACAAGCCGGCGGGAAAGTTTTAGGGAAAGATAATAAAAATCCATTGTCCATTATACCGGAACACATCCATGATCGCTCACCGATAATAATAGGCAGTAAGAAAATGGTTGATGAATATCAATCGTTTTACAACCACCTTTCTAAATGAAACAAAAAATATCCTATATTGACGAAGAAGACATCAGCAACAAGCGAATCTTATTACGGGCAGACTTTGATGTTGCTCTTGATGCGCATAATCTCATCGCTGATGATTTCCGGATACGCCAACGAATCCCCACGCTGCAGTATCTTTTGAAAAAGAAAAATCGAATAATTTGTGTATCAAAACTTGGACGACCAAAAGATCGCGAACCGCGCCTTTCGATGAAAATAGTTGCACAGAGATTGGGCCGATATTTACCGGATTATAAGATACATTTGGTTAATGATTTTTTAACTGAGGATCCTGCTACTTTTACCGAGCAAAAACCGAACGAGATCTTAGTCCTAGAGAATATCAGGTTTTATCCTGAAGAAAAACAAAATGATAAAGAATTTGCAAAAAAATTAGCGTCGTGTGCCGATGTCTATGTCAATGATGCATTCGCAATGTGCCACCGGACAGAAAGCTCTGTTGTCGGCGTCCCGCAGCTGCTACCATCGTACGCGGGACTGCAGTTGAAAAAAGAAATTGCGATGATAACAAAAGCAATTGAAAAGCCAAAAAAGCCACTCGTCGTTATTATCGGCGGCGCGAAAATCTCAACCAAAATTTCACTTATCTCAAGACTCATTGAAATTGCGGATTATGTCATCCTCGGCGGCGGACTGGCCAATGTCTTTTTTCGCGCGCAGCGGTATCTCATCGGCAGCAGTATCTGTGAATATGAAATGACATTAAAAGCCAGGCAGCTTCTTTACCTTGCGGAACAGAAAAAAACGAAAATAATTCTGCCGACCGATGTTCTTATCGGCAATCCGAAAGACACAGAAAAGCGTGGAGAAGTTGTGAGGGTGCAAGAAAATAAGATTCCTAAAAACAAAGCTATTTTGGATATCGGCCCGGAAACAAAAGCTCGCTACGGTTCGTATATCGCCCGCGCTGGCACGATAATCTGGAACGGACCAGTAGGACTCTTTGAAAATCCTGCATATCGTAACGGAACAGATTTTATTTATTATGCCATCGCACACAATCCCGAAGCTATCTCAATAGTCGGCGGCGGCGACACGATCTCTGCAATTTCCAAAGAAGAGTATCTCAAAACAATAACCCATGTCTCAACAGGCGGCGGCGCGATGCTGGAGTTTATTGAAAAAGGAACCCTACCGGGGATCGAAGCACTAAGACACTAATTGTCATACAAATAACAAAGAGCTCGAAGTATCCAAATTTTTGCCAGGACGAATGCCTCCAATTATTACAAAATCAATTTTGTGGTACTCGGAAAGCGGACGCACAAATATAAAAACTAAAAAAAGGTGGGTCCCAAAAAATATGGATACTGAGCGACAAGAAAAACTATTCAACGTTTAGTTACCTATTCCCTCCCCGCTTCAAGTGGTGTATAATACAGGAAGTCTTTCGCAAAAGGACCTGTAACAAAATCGGTTGTGCAAAAAGTATAAGTTGTTTTGTTATGCGTCCTCTCTTTTTGCCTGATTGACAAACCTGCCAGAATTGTAATTCAATAGAAAGGCCTACTACTATGAACGTCCCAACAGTCACACACAATGGATTGTCATTTATCAATCTTAATAAGCCTACATCAGAACAGATCGCGTTTCTTAACAAGAACTTCGGTTTCAGTATGCTACATTTGGAGGACTATTTGTACAAAACACAAATCCCTAAGATCGAAGTCGATGAAGATTACTCATTGATCGTGATGGATGTTCCCTACATCCAGCAGGCCAAAATAAAACCAAGCGCAACCAACCGAAATGCCATTCCCAATGTCCTTTCAAGCAGGATGGCATTTCCATCATTTCCAAAATCTTCCAAAAGAAAACGCATCAATATCGGAGAAGTAGATTTCTTTATCGGAAAAGACTACCTTGTCGTCCTGCATGACGATAGAACACCACAAATTGACGAACTTTTCAGCATGTGTAAGATTACCTCCAAACATCGAGATGACCTCATGGGTAAAGGCCCTGCATATCTCTTTTACCGAATCGCTGATATTCTCGTTGATATTTCTTTTGGATATGTTGAAGACATTACCTCAACGATTGATTATATTGACAAACTCCTTGAGGATAAAAGCGGTGCGGCACTTATCGAAGACATATCGGTCACTCGCCGTAACATCGTTGTCTTTGAAACGATGATCAAGCCGCTTCTCCCAATTTTTGGCGATTTGGAAAAAGGCAGATATCCCAAACTCAACGGCGAGATGACAGATTATTGGAGCAACTTACTTGACCATTTGCAGAAGATCTGGGAACGGCTGGAAGACAACAAAGAATTGATTGCCGGCATTGCCACAAGCAATGAATCTATCCTTTCAAACCGCAGTAACGAATTGGTGAAGTTCCTGACAGTTGTTACCTCTATTTCCTTTCCCTTTGTTATCGTCAATAATCTCTACTCAATGAATGTGAAAGGGTTGCCGTATGCAAACGACCCATGGATTGTTCCGCTTCTTTTCTCGGTTATCCTTGTCAGCGGCATCAGTATCATCGCCTACTTCAAATACCGGGACTGGTTATAGAGCCTTTTTTATTTCTTCCTGGCGCTGTGCCAGCATTTCCGGAGCCTGCTGTTTGAGTTCCCAACCGAAATTTACCGAATCATTTTTCCACCGAGGTATTATGTGCATATGAAAATGCATTACATCCTGACCCGCCACCGGTTCATTCGCCTGTATCACATTAACGCCATCGCACGCAAGACTTTTTTTCAAGGCATTTGCTACCTTTACGGCAGCTTTCATGACAGCCGCACCGCTAACATCATCCAAGTTGTAAATAGTGGAAAAATGCTTTTTGGTAACGACCAAGGGATGCCCCTCAAACGCGAGAAAAACGATAACATCATCATTCTCATCAATGATATAACTCGGAGCCTCTTTGGCAATAATTTTACAAAAAATACAATCGTTCATATATGAATTCTATTAATTCGTAAATTCCTGATCAAACATCTCCCCATAAATCCCGCCATCTATCACGCCGATGCCTACCTTATGAAAATTTGGGCTTAAGATATTGGCCCGGTGACCCGCACTGTTCATGAGTCCCTGCATCGCAAGCGGTGTCGTCGGCGCCAACGCCAAATTCTCGCCGGCATATTGATAATGTATACCAGCTTTCTCCATCCTGTCAAACGGAGAAAGTCCATCAGGCGTATAATGAGAGAAATATCCACGCTTGAACATATCATTGGCATGCGCCCTGGCCAAATCCCGCAAACTATTATCAAAAATTAACGGATTCAGTCCTTCATTAACGCGTTCCGAATTAACAATCCGGAACATCTGTTGTTCTGCTTTCTCATCAACGCGACCGTTTGCAATTGTATAATGCAGCTGGATAACCGTGTTACTTTTCGGCTCAACCGTTAAAAAGTCCAACGTTTCATTCAATGCACCGCCAAAAATCTTATTGAGAATATTCTCAAATTGTGAAGTGTTGGCAAGAAGCTTTGCGCCGACGATGGAGTTGGTAACTGCTTGTTTGATCGTCGGTGATGACGGAAACGTCACAATAACTGTCAATAAAAACGAAATAATAATAAATGCCGATATCATTCCTGGAATGATCCCAAGCCAGTGGTTGGTCGTCCTGAATAATTTTTCAATCCTGCTTCCGGGCATCAAACCGGGTAAATAACGCACCAATCTTCTGGCAGCAAGCGACATAATGATCTCACTGACTAAGGCAACAAGAAAAAACCCGAGAGCATTGGCAACTCCCAACGGCATTCCGAAAAATGTTGTAAAGAATGAGGCGACAAGTCCATAGAATTTCAGAGCGGCGATAAATGCAATGATAAAACTGATAAGATCAAGAAACGCCAGAGTAAATCCCAAAGAATATCCTTCACGAACGTAAAAAAGTATCACAAGCAAAATAACAAGGTCAAGAAAATTTACTGTCGCAACAATTCGCGTCAAAGGAGTAAGAAAGTGTGTGATGATATTCATTGCTTCTTTATTATACTCAATTTTTCCATTTCTTTCTTCTTAAAAAATCTGGTAAAATTAGGGGAAGAAGTGCAATGATCAAGCGTTATAAAAAAACTGTTAAAAAAGCATGGAAGATGTCTTTTAAAAAAAAGACATTTCTCTTCTTTATCGTATTAATTCTCCTTGCGGCAGGTTTGTTGGGAGCCTTTTATCTGTATATCGTCAGAGACTTGCCTTCTCCCACAAAATTAAGCACCAACACGAAATCATACTCAACACAAATCTATGACCGCAACGGAAAGCTCCTTTACACATTTTACGGAGACCGCAACCAGACATTTGTCCCCATTTCAAAAATTCCAAAAAACATGCAGGAAGCAACGATTGCCATCGAAGACCGGTCATTCTATCATCACGGTGCAATTGATGTCCGCGGGATAGTGCGCGCCGCATATTCAATTCTTGTACATAAGCAAATCCAGGGTGGATCAACACTCACACAGCAGCTTGTAAAAAACAGCCTCCTTACACCGCAGCAGACAATTCAGCGAAAAATCAGAGAAATTGTTTTGGCGTACGCGACTGAGCTGATGTATACCAAAAATCAAATTCTTGAAATGTATCTCAACCAAGTTCCGTACGGCGGCACGTCATACGGCGTTGAAGCCGCGTCACGGACATACTTTGGCAAAGATATCAGCAAGCTGTCACTTGCTCAGATGGCATTCCTTGCTGCGCTTCCTGAAGCACCCAGTGAACTTGCACCTTATGGATCTCATCCAGAACTCGGAATTGAACGACAACATGAAGTGCTGGAACAGATGTATGAACAAGGATATATTACAAAATCGCAACGTGATGACGCGTTGAAAGAAAAACTTACGTTTGAAAAGATTTCCAATCCGATAAAAGCTCCTCATTTTGTCTTTTATATCCGTGACTTACTAACGAAAAAATATGGACAAGGCGCAGTGCAAGAAGGAGGATTTAAAGTGATAACCAGTCTTGATATGAACATACAAAATTATGCCCAAAAAGCTGTTGCCGATGAAGTAAAATCAATCGCCTTATACCACGTCGGTAATGGCGCTGCACTTGTTACCGATCCGGCAACCGGTGAGATCCTTGCAATGGTAGGGAGTAAAAATTATTACGACCCGAGCGGCGGCAATGTCAACGCGACTCTTTCCCTGCTGCAGCCGGGATCGTCAATCAAACCGCTCAATTACGCTCTCGGACTATTGAACGGCTATGGAGCATCAACACCGTTTATTGATGAACCGATCTGCTTCGATGACCCACCCCAAAAACCATATTGTCCTCACAACTATGATATGAAATGGCATGGCGTTGTTCAAATGCGTTATGCACTTGCAAATTCGATCAATATCCCTGCCGTTGAAATGCTCCAGCTCAATGGCATTCCGGAAATGATCGCGACAGCATCGGCAATGGGGATAACGACATTTACCAAACCTTCCGATTATGGTTTGTCATTGACACTTGGCGGCGTTGATGTGCGGATGATTGATATGGCAACCGCGTATGGAGTTTTAGCCAATCAGGGATACCGAATCGATCTGCATCCGATACTGAAAATTACCGATCGGAAAGGCAATGTTATTGAAGAATACAATCCACCGGCAAGTCCTATCTTCGGGAAGAAAATTCTCCCGTCATCCGTTACCTTTATTATCTCCAATATTTTAGCAGATAACAAAGCACGGGAGATGGAATTTGGCCCCAATTCGGCTCTCCGGGTTGCTGATCAATATGTCTCGGTCAAGACAGGTACAACCAACGATTACCGTGATAACTGGACCATTGGCTATACCCCTTCCTTTCTTGTTGCTGCATGGGTCGGCAATAATGACCATTCACCGATGTCAGGTGTCGTTACGGGAATAACAGGCGCGGCACCGATCTGGCATGACATCATGAGCCATCTTCTTGATGGAAAGAAATCGGAAATTCCCCAAAAACCGCCGGATGTATATGGCGAATATGTCTGCACGACAACGGGACTTATCGCAGCAAAAAGTGGAGGCAGTTGTCCGACACGATTTGAGTATCTTGTTGACGGCAAAAATCCCAAAGTTCCCGCTATTACGACTGAAAAAGTCTTCGTTGATAAAACGACTGGTGCACAAGCGGCACCAGGACAGACAGACAATGTTGAGCAGCGTGATGAGACGGTAATGACGGACAAGCTGGGGCACAAATATTGTCTGAGCTGTGCGGTACTTACACCGACACCAACACCATAATTATGAATATCAAAAAGAAAAAAGAAGATTTTCTTCATCAGGAACGGAGTGTATATAACAAGCAATCAGGGAAAAAAACGCTTGTTCTTGTAGGTATCCTTATCCTTTTTGTAACAGTCCTCTCTGTTGCCACGATTTTGATGATCTGATTACAAAACAGCCGCGGTCAGCTCCTGCAGTTTTTGCTCAAGAAGTTTGTATTGTTGCTCAGGGGTTTCCAGACTAAAAAGAAAACTAGTCGCCACAAACCGATTGGCTCCGGTTTCCGCTGCAATAGCAATTGTTTCATCATTTATTCCTCCGTCAACTTCTATGGGAAGATCCGGATTGCCCTCCCTGACCTTTTTTACTTTTTCAAGAAGTGCCTCCTCAAAAGACTGTCCGGAAAATCCTGCCTGAATAGTCATAACAAGCAACGCATCAAGATCGGCAAAGGGAACTTTGATTGCATCGACAGACGATTGTTTGTCCAAAGCAAGCGCCACTTCTCCATATAGCTGTGCTTGTGCGACAAAAGCTTCTTGATCCGGCATTTTTTCAATATGTCCGATGAACCGGTGGAATCCCGCATCGGCCCAGGCCTTCAGATGCTTTATGGGATCTTCCACCATCAGATGTACTTCAAAGACCAATCCCTTTTCCCCGATAAGCTGTCCCCGCTCACCGCTCGGCAGTACTTTTGTATATTTCTCAAAGGGAACAGGATCGGCATAGGTCGTGTTGCCGGCAAATTTTCCGTCACAGACATCGATATGAATCGTTTTCACAAACGGCTTGACCAGCTCGATTTTTTTCTCGATCTCTGAAAAATCTTTGTTTTCGGTACCCGGACTGGGAATGATTTCAAACATATTTACCTGCTTTCCAATTTCCTAATCTTCTCAACTCTTCTTTTGTGACGTTCTTCTGTCGGATCAGGGGAATCCAGCCACACTGTTATCGCTTTAAATACATCATCGTCTTTGACGAATCTGAACCCAATTGAAAGCATATTTGCTTGGTTGTGTGCTCTGGTGAGTTTCAGAATTTCAAACGGATCAGTGCTTTTTTCTCCTTCTATGTTCACTGCCTGCGTCGGAAGTGCCGGCGTATAGAACAGCGCGCAGCGGACGTTCTTGAATTTATTGGCAACCATTGCTTCGCCTTGCCCCGATCCACCGAAAATTATCCCCCGATCCTGTGGATTTTCGCTAACTTTCACCGCTGCTTTGCTTATCCAGTCAGGATAATCATCATCTTTATCATATTCATACGCACCGCAGTCCTCTACTTCATACCCTTCCTTTTCCAAAAAGTTTTTCACGTTATTTTTTAACGCAACTCCCGTATGGTCAGTAGCTAAATATATCTTCATGATTCTTTAATCTTAAATCCTAAATCTTTAATCTTACTTCCCTACTATCACTTCTACATCATTTGGTATCGTGGCGTCAACGCCTGACGTAATTTTTACCGATGAGTTCAGGGACGTAACATCCTGCTTCACCTGCTGCAGATATTCTTGTTTCTTTGCATAGATAGTTATTCCTGTATACGTAAAGTCCTTTGCGTTGCCGGTCGTTACATTAGTATATCCTGCAGTTTTAAGAGCGCTTGCCATTTTATCTGCAATACCAGCAACACCACTTCCATTGAGAACACTCACCTTAAGTGCTGTCGGATTAATCGAAGGCCCGCTCGTTACCACGGCTGTTACAATCGGTGTTGCAGAACTTGATGCAGGAGTTGGAGTCACGGGCATTGTTTCCGTAGGAACAGGATTCGTCAATATCGGGGCTGGATGTTTGGCGGTACTTCCCAAAAGATATAACGCACCAAGTGCTGCAATCACAAGGAGAAGGACAACAAAAAAAATAATTATCCAACGTTTTTTATGTGATGTCTTGACGGTGACATACTGCGGCTGTCCTTGAAATGGTGACTCGTCACTCATAGAAACGATACTACCATATTTCTCCCGGATTGAAAATATCTGCTATAATAGCACTTGCTATGCCCGCCAGAAAAATCATCTCATTCCTTCTTATTGTCACGCTCAATCTTCTCCCGCTTGCTGTCTCAGTACACCAAGCATCCTCCGACCAGCTGGATGATATCAACAAACAGCTTTCTCAGCTCAATGATGAATTAAATAAATCTGTCGCTGCCACTCAGCCGCTCCAATCGGAACTTGATAATGAACAAAAACAAATTACCAATATCAAAAGTCAGATCAACGGTGTTGAGATAGACATAGCAGTAAAAAAAACACAGATTAATGACGGCTATGCCAATCTCGCACAAAAAGAAAAAATTATCAACCACACGATCCGTGATTTTTATGTCAAAAGTTATTACGATACTCCGCTTCTTACCTTTTTCTCTCAAGCAACAATGTCGGATGTTACACAAACGTTGGCCTATCAGCACGCGCAGACAGAACAAGACAAAGCAATTATCACCAATATAGCAATCACCATTAATGATCTGCAAACAGAAAAAACGCAACTGCAGCAAGAGGAAGACTGGCTCACGGCAACACAAGTAAAGCTTGATGCAGATTCTGCAAAATTAAATACAATTATTACTGGAGCGAAGGCATATCAATCACAGTTGTCAAATCAAATAGCAACCTTGTCAGAACAGCAACAGCAGCTTATCGCGCAGAAGTATGCAACGCTCGGTATCCCGACTACTGCATATACCTCAAGTGGCGGCTGTTCAAGCGACCTGAGTCCTTATAAAGATCCGGGATTCGGTGGGACGAAATTTGGATTCTTTACCTATGGCGTTCCCAACCGTGTCGGACTTAATCAATACGGCGCAAAAGGCCGTGCGGAAGCAGGACAAAGCTATAACGATATACTGAATGCGTATTATCAGAATTTTCAAATAACCAATATGTCCACTTCATCAACCAATGTCACTGTGAACGGGACGAATGATTCGGGAGAAACTTTTTCAAACCAAACCTTCACTGTTGAAGATTATCTGCAACATATATACGAGATGCCGAGCGGATGGCCTTCCGAAGCGCTAAAAGCGCAGGCAATCGCCGCACGCTCTTATGTGATGCACGCAGTCGCAAATGGTCAAACAACTGTCCTTCCCAACACCCATTTCCAGGAAGTCAAAACAGAACTCAACGCACAACCCTGGATCGATGCAGTCAATGCCACATCAGGCCAAGTCATGACTTCCGGCGGACAGCCAATTGAAGGATTTTTCTCATCTACCCATGGAGGATACACACATACTACGGCAGACATCGGCTGGAGTGCAACAGACTACACAAAAACAGCACAGGATACCACAACGAATGTTAACAGTTTTGCGGATCTCAATGCTGACGCATATGACAAAGACTCTCCATGGTTTTATTGCGACTGGGGCTCACGCTCGCAATACAACGGTACTGCATGGATGCAATCAAGTGATGTTGCGGATATCGTGAACGTCATTCTTCTAGCGCAAAAAGACAGCAGCACTACGCCGCACCTCTCGCAAACTGATAAAGGGATACCGGATAATTGGGATGCATCCCGAGTACAACAAGAACTGAAAAACCGCGATGTCACTCCGTATACAACTGTTTCAAACGTCTCTGTAAGCGCAGATTTCGGATCAGGCACGACAACTACCGTCTCTGTCACCGGCGATGGTGGGAACCACAGCTTTTCGGGAAGTACCTTTAAGACGTTCTTTAATGTCCGTGCTCCGGCCAATATCCAAATCGTTGGCCCATTGTATAATGTAGAGATGAAGTAGATACTTTTTAAGTATGCCTGACATTTTTTCCGAAAGCCAACCCAATCCAACACCTGCCGTAACACAACCGGCTGCTTCCACCGCGGTACAAACCACTCTACATCCTGTACACATTTTCACAACGTACTGCAAGAACCCTAAGGGTGTTTCATTCGCGGAGCAGGCTGATGATGAGACGATCATTCTTTTTCTCAGACGTGATTTTATCACCAATGTACCCTGGATAGCAGCAACGATCGCTCTGGCATTCATCCCCTATCTCATCCGTTTTATCTTTGTCTCAACGAACTTCTCTCTCTTCACACTTCCAGATAATATCTCTTTTGTCCTTGTTAGTTTTTATTATCTTATTGTTGTCGGATTTGTCTTTGCCAACTTGGTTTCATGGTTTTACAACATCGGCCTTGTGACAAACAAACGCGGTGTTGATATTGATTTTCTTGACCTGGCAACAATCAATGTCGCGACAGCATCACTGCCGGATATAAAAGATGTTGAATATACGCAAGCAGGTTTTTTTCAATCGCTTTTTGATTATGGTGATGTACGGCTCAGGATTGAAGCAACCGGTGAGGTTTTTACCTTTGAAAAGGTACCGCGCCCAACAGAAGTCTCCGGTGTCATCAGCAATTTAATAGGAGGACACGGGTAATGAACCTTGATCCATCAACAATCATAACCGGTTTTACCAACGGAGCTGTTGCATACATCAAAATTGCACTGCTTATTTTGCTTGGATTATACGCAGTCTTTACGCTTATGCTATCGGTAAAGATACGCTCGCTGAACAGAACTGTTTTTCTCCCGGCGGAAAGCGGAGAGGTGGTTCTGCGAATTTTTGCAATTCTCTATCTCTTGGCAGTGCTCTCGCTTTTTATTGCCACAATTGTTATAGTTTAAGTAGTACCAGTCCGCGAGTTTCAAAATTAAAAGTAAGCGAGGATACAAAATTTTTCATACAAACTAAATCGGGTGGCACGGGCGGAGGGTTCCCGACAGCGCGCAGTTCGTTGAAGCAAACAGCAATTAAAAAGCTATAATGGCTTCACTAGAACGAGCACTGACGGGAGGAGCCCGGGACAGGACCCGCCGCCATTTAAAATTTTCGTACCCGAGTGGACCAATAAGAATAGATATACTCGTAAACGGTTACTGAATATAATGCCCGAAGTCCAACCTGCCGCAAAATTGAGTCTGTCATTTGCCAAACTGGTGGCAACACCGAACGATATCTCATGGTCACAAGCATACAACGCAGGCAATTTATTCGTTTGTCTGTCTCTTGCTGTTGCAGAAGCAGAAGAAGAACTATCTCTGCAAGCACTCGGCAAAGAGACATTCAATGTACTCCAATCGGAATTTTTCACCCTTGAAGAAAAAAATATTGAAAACATTAAAACTGCTATCCAAGCCAGTCTTGAGAACATGCCGGAACATGTTACCGTGAGTCTCGTTCTCGCTTTCTTCAAAGATGCAATACTTCTTGTCTTTATCGCAGGCGGCGGAAAGATCGTCATGAAACGCGGAGAAAAAGCAGGAACACTTCTTCACAAACAAAGTGACGACCGGATAATAACTTCCGCATCGGGTTTTGTTGAACATGCCGATACCATAGTCCTTGAGACAGGGCAATTTGCACAGGGTATCTCCCAAGTTACCGTAACGCAAGCACTTGAACTTGCACTCCCCAATGATATTGTCGAAGCGCTTTCTCCACAGATACATAAACAAGACAACGGCGCACAGGCAGCAATCGTTATCTCCTATCGTGGTACTTCACCACAGCCACAGGTTGATGATAATGAATCGGAAGAAGATCAGACACTCTCGTCATTATATGCTGAAGAATCATCCCCCGAGCAGGAAAATTCTGAAGAGATTCTGCCGCACCATGAACAAAAACAACCGATGCGTCTTCCAAAACTCCCGAAATTTAATTTCGCATTCCGGCTCAATCACCGCCGCAAACTTTTTCTTAATATCGCGCTTATTCTCGCATTCTTACTGGCACTCAGCATCTTTTTTACTGTCAAAAAATACAACGATGACAAAGAACAGGCATTATTTCAATCAGTTTACCCGACTGCACAACAGTATTATTCCGAAGGGCAAGGCCTCGCAACAGTCAATGCGAGTATGAGTCAGGACAGTTACCGCAAAGCAGAAAAACTGCTCAAAGATAATCAGTCAAAATTTCCCGAAGGATCAAAAGATGCCCAGCAAATTGCCGATTTGCTCACAAAAGTTACGAGCGCACTGCAAGGAAATGCTTCCGGGCAATCCGCAAATGTCACATCCGTTCAGCCGGAGGCGCATTCACTCCTTGCCGATGAGCAAACAAACAGCGGCCTAGCATATGGACAGGATGATACCAATGTCTATATGATCACCGGTAGCGCAATCACATCCATCGCAAAAACTGACGGCACGACCAAAACGATTATCAAAAATAACGGTGACTGGTCATCACCCGTTGCGATAGTTCCCTATCTTGGCAATATCTATGTGCTTGATCAAAAGAATGGTATCTTAAAATTTGTCGCAGGATCTGGTGGCTATGGAAAATCTCACTACTTCAGCAGTACGGCACCTGATCTTTCCCAAGCTGCCGGCATGGCAATCGACGGATCGGTATGGCTTCTTTTCAAGAATGGCACAATTATGGAATATACCAGCGGGAAATCAAATGGTCTTTCTGTCTCGGGATTATTGAAACCACTGAATAACCCGACAAGAATTGTTACCGATATCACCATGGAAAGTATGTATGTCTTGGATACGGGCAACAGCAGAATTGTCCAATTTGATAAAAATGGCAAATACCAAAATGCCTACAGCGCTCCGGTTATCCAAGCGGCCAAAGACTTTACTGTCTCGGAAAAAGACAAGATAATTCAGATTCTTTCCGGAGGCAAAGTCTGGCAGGTCTCGCTGTAAACCAAACCTATTACGGATTCACGGGCTTCTGATAAATTACCGTCGTATCATCGCTGTATACTTCCTTCCAGCCCATTTGCCTCACTTCACCGACAACAAGATAAAAAGAATTCAATGAAAAAAAGAACTTCTGTAAAAAATTACTTTTGTTAATGGTAAAACCCAAAAATTTATCAGGAGGTTTTAGGATATCTGCTTTTGGAACAAGCATCGTTGTGATGTGATATTTTGTAGCAAATACTGCAAACTGAGTCTGACCGGTCATAACGCTTTTATATTCATCAAACGCGTAATTACTCTCACCTTTAATATCTGCATGCCATCGCCAGCTGGGCATCCTACCGTCAATAAAAACTTTTCTCTCAGGGAATTTCCAGATCAGATAGCCTCCCCAATCGTATGAGGAAAATATTTGCTGCTGCGGAAGATGTTTGTGTAGATATGCAACTGCCCCCTCTGGATATTGGGTCGGACTTTCTTTCAAAACAGATACGCCGTAAAAAAACATACCTGTCTGCAGTAAAAAAATAATGACCAAAATAATACAATATATAGTATATGCAAACCTAAACCTTCTGCTGCCGTCTGGATGTTTGGCTGCCTCCTGGTACATGAGGGAAAATCCTTTCATCGTCATAAAAAAGGAAACAAGAATCCATATGGGGATATTGCGCATGCTGCTCATCCCTTCAAAAAGCAAAAAAAAGTAAAGAACTAACTCTGTCCATGAATACTTTTTCCAATATCGCAATACCAGCATGACCGAAAGGATAAGATATCCCCATGTCGCAATATTGGTAAAATAAAACGCGGGATACCATTCGGTGATCGACCATCTCAGCTGCGAATCAGTCAACTGCATGAAAAATTCCCACCAGAGTCGTATACCATAGGGATTGATGAGCGTTGCTCCTGCGCAAAGAAGCAGGACGAGAAGAGTTCCTTTTATTTTTTTTCTCTCTTCCAACACTCTTCCACCAAGGACAATTCCGAGAACGCCAAGACCGATCCCATAGCCACCGTGGAGATTGGCCCACAAAAGAAAAAGTATGGGAAGGAAAAAACGCCATTTGTCCCACAATTTTTTTTGGAAAAGAATACAAAGCAATAATGCTAAAAAGAACCACGTAATAACTTGTGTCCGTACTCCGACAAAATCAAAAAACGTCACCCCTATGATAAACAGCGGCATCACAGTCCATTTTTTCTCCGAAACAAAATACAGCAGAAGTAAACAACCGGCTGCAAGTCCTGATGAAAGAATAAGCAGAGGCACTATGCCAAAAAGATTAAATATGCGTGACCACAGAACATTTGTTAGCCATTCATGATCTACAAATGGATAACTCGGCATCGAATATGAAAAAGGATCTGTGTAGGCAACCCCATGTTGAAGTATGTAGGTACCTGCCTGGATATGCCAGCCAAAATCTGGATCCTGTACTGCTATCCCACGAAAGAGAAAAAGGATAAAGAAAAAGACAAAAAGTACCGGCTGCCAGAACCTCATTGTCTTATTGTATAGCAAAACAGATAATACCGTGTAGCCTGTGATAAAATAAACAAAGAAAAGAACGAGGAATAAATTTTTTCGCAGAATGGATGACGAAGTCTGTATTCAAGAAAAAATTTCGTTCCGAGCGACACATCAATAATAATTGTTATGAAAATTACCAATCGCAAAGCATCATTTGATTATCAACTCCTCGATCGGTTTGAAGCAGGGATCAATCTTCTCGGCGCGGAAGTAAAAGCAGTCAGAGAGGGACATGTTGACCTGACGGGAAGTTTTGTCCGGATCCTCGGCAATGAAGCCCATCTCGTCAACGCAAATATCTTTCCCTACGAATACGCAAGGCCCGAATCGTACGACAGCAGACGGACGAGAAAACTCCTCCTACACAAGAAAGAAATTATCTCCCTCAAATCCAAAATGGACGGCTCCAACTTGACAATCGTGCCTGTTTCCCTGTATACTAAGCATGGTTTGATCAAGATTGAATTGGCTCTGGCCAAGTCAAAAAAGAAGTTTGATAAAAAGGAAGCGATCAAACGACGGGACATTGACAGGGACACTCAACAGGAATTGAAAAGAAGATAGATTCGGAATACTCAGACATCAGAGAATCTGACTTTCAGAAATTCTGATATTCCGGATTTCCGAGTTATCTGAGTCTTCCGAATTGATATCCGCTATAGAAATCAAAACTTGATTTCTAACTGGGGATGATTTGATTCGACGAGAAAAGTACCTTAAAATTGCAAGCCGACAATGATTCATAAGTCGCTAAAACGGATCAAAAAATAAATGCTAATTCATTTAGCTTAGTTGGTCAAAGAGTCCAAAAACTCTCTGATCTAACTGGAGAGCTTATTGGCTCTGCATTTGCTCCTCAAAGAGCATATGCAACTCTTGCTGCTTAAAAAACAGTAAGACTCCTGTTCATAGTTGTCTTTCCTCATCGGGACGCTATGGGCATAAAAACAGGTGAGGAAAACTTTAAAAGGATGGTTTGACTTTTATTGAATTTATCAACCTATACTTTGTTACTCCGGTCGACAGGAAACGGCAAAGTGAATTACAATAGTCGACTACGCTTGTAGACATTTTAATTAATTTTACTCGGACTCCGGTTCACTGCCGGACATCTCCACCAATTAAAATTCAAGGCTATTTTTTGGTTTCCTACAACTCTTTTCATTTTTTTCTGAGGCTAAAAACGGTTCACTGACGGAAGTGTCAAATAACAAAGTGCTTTCTATTGATTAGGTTTACGGATTTTCCCCAATAATCTTCTAAAATGGTGTTTTCCCTCTGTTAAAGAACTTGGAGTATTTCCACCCATTCTTCCATCGGTATCTTTCGATCTATGTGCATGAGCATCAGAATTTGCAAAAATATCCAAGCTTATATCTGAATCTAAAACCATATACCTAATAAAATCTTTTTTCATCTGAGTATCGTCTCTACCCGCTCTTCGAGAAAGCTCCGATATCAGTGGGTCAATTAGTGAATCATTGTTTTTAAGAAATGCCATTACTTCATAATATGTCATCAAATTGTTCTCTTCACCAAAATACCCTAATCCTGCTATAATTCTCGTAGAATCCTCCTCAGAACTTGATAAACCCGCATCTTCTTCTATTCCAAGCAATTTTTTTGTATCTTCAGTTGTCACAGATGTTCTATTATCTGCCTTTTCAATAATTGCTTTGAGAGACCGAGCAACTCTTCCATTTCCGTTTATATATTTATGATTTAAAATTTGTAAAAGATAGACACTTTTTGCCAATCTTATACTATCGATATCACCATTGCAAAAACGTACAGCAAGTTCAGTAACTAATTCTGTTTCTAGACCTTGAGGATCTTCAGGTCTTGCCCAACTAACTTTTCCTGATTTAACGGATCTTAGTCCTATTCCTAATTCTGGGCTTGATAAGGTATCGATATCTTGGTCATCACTAGCATCAAGTATTGACCGAGCAAGAGTATCCGAACTGCTTATCAAAAGATCCCGAATCTGTTCGGGTTGCCTTTCTTCTAATGCGGGTGTAAGTTCTCTCTGCACTGCTACTAGGGCTGCATGGACTCGTGGAGCTGATTGTTCTCTAAATAACGGCGCATCAGTTTGTGCAATAAATGCATGTTTTTGATCTTTCAAGTTGGATAGTTCTCCCTGTCCAGCATCACCCTGTTCTGAAACCATAGTAAATCTATTATAACAATTTCAAAATTTTCAATCAGTTAATATAAATCTTTTTCATTGTTCCAATATTGTCATGTGACAAACGGTTTGTTTTGTTTATCCTCAAGTGAGGCTACCCCGATCAGTATTGGGTACCACTTCCAAATGTACTCCTCAAGCTGGTTCCAACTTTTTTCGGACATCTTTCACAAATTCTATTACGAGGCTTTTTTTCTAATTGTATACTTCTCTTCTTTAATTTATGAGGCTAAAGAAGGTTCACTACCGCTAGTCTCATTGGAGTACTAAAATCCTCATACTTATTGCAATAACTTCTCTTCTTTGCAATTATAATAGTAACTCATAACGAACAATTAAAATGAAGCAATTTTTAAAACCTACCCTTTGGAAAATAGTTCTTACGCTACTTATTGCTCTTTTGCTGTTTTTCGTTATGTGGTGTTTTTTCCCTTATTCTGACACGTGGGATGTTTTCTCTTTCTTTACTCCTCCGCAGTGCGCCCCAATCCAAACCACATCACATCGAGTCTTGTGTGTGCCTGTATCACCCCCCGCAATCGTATACCAGCAACGAGAAGAAGGAATCAGTGTTCTACTAATTGTGGCGATGTGGGCAATCGTCTTTTCATACATACTTTCATGTACAGCCGTAGTGCTTTTAAGAAGACTAAAAAAACAACAGAGACCTTATCCAGCAATATCAAAGAAATGAAATACTAGGCATTATTCCTACTTCACGATAAGCTTTATTGCCATTGCTTAGTTCCAAACCTTTCATGTGATTAACAACTCAATAGGTTCATATTTCAAGCGAGGCTGCTCCGATTAATATCGGATACCACTTCAAAATATACTCCTCAACCTGGTTCCAACTTTTTTCGGACATCTCCACAAATTAAATTTAGATTGACATATCAATCCATGTACTGTTTGACCCATCAAATACCGCTTTTCTCGGCTACTGTATAAACCGTTGACAAAAATTATTATTTTCCGCATAGTTTAGTTATGAAACTATTCTTTAAACCAACTTTTGCGAAAGTCTTACTAACTCTTATTATTATCGGTTTTGTTGACTATTGGATCTTATATCATACTGATTTCCCACGTACATTTGATTTTTATTTCGGATCAAGCGCCAACTCCACAGTTCCTACATTTAGTAATCCATGTCCATGTCCCCCTGGAGATTTTTGTGCTTTATGCAATGTAACTACATCACCTGGAGACCAATATCTTTTTGTAATAAAAACATTAGGTATTCTTTTATTGGTAGTAATTCTTTCGTATATACTTTCTTGTGGCATTATGAAAGTTTTCTCTAAACCACAAAAGGAAAAGTCGAAGTAATATAGTTCCAATACTTTCATGTGATAAACGGTTTCTTATTTTCTTCCTCAAACGAAGCTACTCCAATGAGTATCGGATACCATTTCCAAATAAACGCTTCAATCTGGTTACAACTTTTTTCGGAGATGTCCACTGATGAGTTAATTACATTGACATGTCAATGTAATTAATTTTAGAGAAATTTTGCCTCATTACACCTGCATGTTGAAGCATTTTTGCTGAAGGACTTTTTAATCATGCATACTATCTAAAAAAAATCCACTTAAATTTGTTCCAACATTTCCAACATTTTCTTGCGAAATATTATCTATCTTCTTTTTTGACGTAGATCTTGTAACTGCTGCTCTTGCAGAGCTTGATGTAAATATCTTTCAAATCCAATAGCATCTCTAGGGATTACACCTTCTTCAGACTTATGAAAAAAATATACACTATCTCCATAGCTGCTTGGCACTAATTTCAAGGGATGTCTTACGATAGGGCCTAGGCCAAATTTCGAAATAACTTTTCCGTTAGGGCCAAGGATACCGAAATGCTCAAAAGAAGTATTCCAATCCTCATCTCTCATATGATATGCGACAACATCACCAACTACTGGCACTTCTTCTTCTAAAATCTGATATCCTTCTTCCTCCAAAAAAAATTGCATATTCCCTGTTACAAAATCAGTAAGCCCTCTCTCCGAATATGCCCAGTTTTCCCGATTCATAATCCCAAAAACAAAATATTCACATCTCCTAATGAAGTCTCCACCATAGTCACGACTGCGACGGAGTATCTCTATACCATCAATTCTTCCCATTGAATCAGCTACAGTATTTGCTTTACTATATCGACCCGCTTCTAACTCTTTACCAATTCGTTCAAACACTTGATCCATTTCCATGCGCACTGGACTCTCTTCTAGATGCATAAAAGAAGGAAGCGTTATGAGTTCTTCAGAAGAATGAGGAACGCCATCTGTCTCTTGGCCTTTATTATTCTGAACGTATTCGGTAGCTACTGCTCCCTCATCTCTTGACCTACCATCTGTTGTGGTCGCTGGTAGTCCTGAGGCAATATCGCTTTTTTCACTTATACTAGTAACAGAATTTGCAGTTCTTCTGAGAGGATCATCTGGACGCTCTTTGGGGCCTACTAAGGGAATTGCCGAAGATGACTTTCCTGAACCTAAAGAATCTCTATGTCTGATATGCACTCGTCTTGATAAGACAGCCTGCGCTCTTCGAACTATACCGTTTTCTGTAAATTGCGAACCAATCATTCTTCCCAAGAGAGACCTCTCGCGGTCTGATTGAGTTCTCCCTTTTGCGCCGCCATTACTGGCTTCTTGCGGGATTCTCATTGAAGAATTATAGCAAAAACCAAATAGTTATCAACTATAGGCTTTATTTATTTAAAATTTATCTTTTTTTTTCACTGTTTATGAGCAATTGGGTTGACTTGGCTATCACCCATCCTTTAGAATAACGCTATGCAAATAGGGATTATTGGTCTTGGGAAAATGGGCAGCAGAATAGCTGAGAAACTGGTCGTGGAAGGACATACTGTTGTCGCTTGGAACCGCTCCCCGCAACCCCGCATACAACTAAAAGCAAAATTTCCGAAAGCAAAAGATCTAACAATTGTAGAGACAATTAAAGACCTGGTAAAACATCTTGAAAAACCTCGTATCATTTGGGTCATGCTTCCTGCAGGAGACGCAACTGATGAGACTCTCAATGAAGTGGCAAAATATGTAGAGAAGAACGACATTGTCATTGACGCCGCAAATTCTAAGTATACCGATACGGAAAAGCATGCAAAGATGTATGCGTTACGTGGGGTACGGTTCTTGGGTATCGGCGTTTCGGGAGGCGTTATTGCGGTAACGCAAGGATATCCTTTGATGGTAGGAGGCGACAAAAGCGCCTATGACCACATAACGCCTCTTTTGGATTCTCTAACCAATCCACACGGCGGTCATGAATATTTCGGGCGTGGTGGAGCGGGACATTTTGTCAAAATGGTACATAACGGCATCGAGTATCCGTTCATGCAGGCAATTGGTGAAGGATTTGGTGTACTAGAAAACTCATCCTACAATTTCGATCTAACTAAAATTGCCAAGCTGTATCAAAAAGGAACGCTGATCTCAGGATTCATGATGGACCGGACGGTTGATGCGCTAACAAATGATCCCACACTTGAGACGATTCAAGGAGTTATTGGATCTGCCTCAGGTGAAGCAGTGTGGACCATTGAGGAAGGGAAAAAACATAATCTTCCGGTGGAATCAATTGAACAATCGCGCGATTTCCGAATCAGATCTGAAACAGATAACCGTATCCAAAAATCTTTCGCGGCGAGAATGGTAGGAGCGCTTCGAATCGCCTTTGGCGGTCACCCGGTAAAAAGGAAATAACAGCTTTGTGAGATTATTACATTCTCGCAATCGCCATGTTGATAAGAGACACTGCCAGACTGAAAATAAATGCCCACACAAAACTGTCTACAGTAAATCCCGGCACAATATGACTTGCCATCACTGCCAAAACAGCATTGATCACAAGCAAAAACAGACCGAAAGTAATTGCTGTAATCGGTAGTGTTAGGATAACAAGAATCGGTTTTACAAGGATATTCAGTATTCCCAAAACAAGCGCCACAATAAGCGCAGTCCATATATTTGCTACATGAACCCCTGGTAAAACATATGCTGCAACCATTATCGCGAGCGCATTGGCAATCCAATTGGTAAAATGTCCCATACTAACCAATATACAATAAATTAGACAATCTGTCATTCCCCATGTGCCAACGTCAAACCCCAAACGGATTTACATCCGGCTTTTTTCAATACCTTTGCCGCTTCCTTCAAGGTTGCTCCTGTCGTCACGACATCATCAACAAGAAAAACATTCTGATACTGTTTTATACTATCAGTAACGTCGGATTTCAACACAAATGCTTCCGCAACATTTTCCTTTCTATCATCTTTGGAAAGACCAACCTGCGTCTTGGTATGTTTCACCCGTTTGAGACAATCAACAACAGGAATATCAAACCGCCTCGCAAGCCCATCTGCCAAAAGTACCGCTTGATTATATCCTCGTTTACGAAACTTTGAAGAATATAAAGGAATTGGAACCAACACCGATTGCTGTGATAATAACGGTACAAACTGTTCCTTCTGAATAATCCCTTCATAAAATAAGTCAATCATCTGTGGCTGCATATCAGTCAGATACGGCGGATATTTAAAAACGTACACCAACTTTTTTACGACACCCTTGTAGACAAGACTCGGAAAAACGCCGTTAATACTATACTTCGTTTTGCAAACCGGATGAGTAAAACCGCCCATCGCCTGTCGCTGACAAACAGTACATACCATTGTGTCGGCGAAAGTAATTGATGCAAAGCAATTAGTACAAAGATACGAACCAAATTTTTTGCAACTAACACAACGCTTGGGAAAAATGAGATCTAAAAGATTCATACTCCCAGTGTAGCAAATAGCTCAGCAATAAAGTGTGTCATTGTTCTATTGCTTAATTGTTACACTGCTGGCTAAAAGCATACAGAGTGAAGTATGCATATTTTCGCCAGGACGAATGCCTCCCTTGATTATAATAAAAATCCTAAGGCGCTCGGAGAGCAAAGGCACAACTGATACTAAAAAAACTAACGGTGGGTCCAAGAAAATATGCATACCGAGCGGAAATCAAACATTTTTCAATTCTCTAATCAACCTTTTAACATCCTGCACCGAATGCGCGGGATAATTGGCGATGCGGATCTGTGTCTCTTTATTTGGTCCGTAACCACTGAGGACGAGAAACCCCTTTTCCGCAAGAAACTTCCTTACATCTTTTTTTGATTTCTGTATATCCACAACAATCGTCGTTGGTGACCGAAATCTTTTATCTTTCACAAAGGCGGAAAGCGTATCGCTCGTATCCAGAAAGTCATAAAACATTTTTGCTTTCTGCTCCGTCTCTTTTCTTATCTTGGTAATCCCAACAGCCAACATATCGTGTATCACTTTCTCAAGCACATACATCTCCAGAACCGGCGGTGTCTCGGGAGTTTGGAACTTTTCCGAAGACCGCAAAAGTGTCGGAAAACTATGATACGATCCGATACTTATCCCCTTTTTCAGAAGTTCTTCCGACTTTTTAATCGCCCGCGGACTGACAACCATGATTCCTAGTCCCGCCGGCAGACCAAATAATTTTTGTACCGAGAAGAAAACAACATCCAACAGTTTGTAATCCAAATCACCATAGGGAGCAGAAGAAACTGTATCAACAGCAACAAGCATCTTGGGATATTTTTTCGCAATCATCTCAATTGCAGCTCCGGGAATCATCACGCCGGTGCTTGTTTCATTATGAGTAAAGCAGATTAATTCTGTTTGTTTCGGAATACTGATATTTTTAACGTTAAAACCCTCCCCAAGTGAGACTTCCACAGATGATGGCTTCTTGGCAAGTTCTTGAGCAGTTGTAAAAAAGCGTTTGGAGAAAGATCCATTCACAAAATGAAAACTATACTTCCCCACACAATTTTGGATCGTCCGTTCCATTGCTTCAGTCCCCGACCCGACAATAAAAATAAGATAGTCATCAGGAATAGAAAGGAGTTTTTTTAATCCTCCCGTGAGGTCTTGATAGATTTCCTGGAATTGTTTGCTCCGGTGAGAAACAGATGCGATGTTCTGTGTAAAACCTGCCTGAAAATGCCCTGTGACAGTTGGATATAACGCCGATGGACCGGGTGTGAAATAAATCGTTTTCATCAATAAAGCATTCGTACTCTAATCGTACCGTTTATTTTTGTCAGTAACTTTTCAATATCATCATCATGTGACTTGACAATATCGGTAATCACATAGCCGATATGTTCATTGGTCTTGAGATACTGTCCTTCAATATTTACATTTTTCTCCGCAAAAATCGTATTGATCTGAGCCAATATTCTCGGCGTATTATCGTGAATATGGATAACCCGATGCGTGTCTTTCTGCGCTGGTAACGAAAGCGCAGGGAAATTAACAGACAGAACAGTGCTTCCGGTATTGATATATTTCGTTAATCGTTCACCGACAAAACCGCCGATATTTTTCTGCGCCTCCTCGGTACTGCCGCCGACATGCGGTGTCAAAATAACATTTGGCAGTCCCTGCAGTGGAGAGCTAAATGGCTCGGCATTACTTCTTGGCTCTAATGGGAAAACATCAACAGCGGATCCGGCAATTTTTCCTTTTTTAATTGCCGTTGCCAACGCTTCAATATCGACAACATGTCCGCGGCTTAAATTCAAAAACAACACGCCGTCTTTCATATGATCAAACTCCTTTGTACTGATAAGATTCTTATTTGTCTTTGCCCCGTCTACATGAAGAGTAATAACGTCACACGTTGACAAAAGCTCCTGTAATGTCTCGCATTTTTGGGCATTGCCGAGAGCAAGTTTTTCCAAAACATCATAAAAATACACCTGCATACCCAGGCTCTCCGCAACGACTGAAAGTTGCGTGCCGATATTGCCATATCCGATAATCCCAAGTTTCTTCCCGCGGATTTCAAAACTCCCCTTTGATGATTTATTCCATTTCCCCTGGTGCATGGCAATACTTCTATCAAAGATATTCCGGTAAAGCATAATGATCTCGCCAATGACAAGCTCAACCACGCTCCGCGTATTACTGTACGGAGCGTTAAAGACAGCTATCCCTTTTTCTGCTGCGCTTGCTAAATCAATTTGATTGGTACCGATACAAAACGCGCCGATCACCTGCAGTCTTTTTGCCTTCTCAATAACTTTTTTGGTGATTTCAGTTTTGGAGCGGATACCGATAATCGATATGTCAGGAATTATTTTTATTAGCTCATCTTCCGATAACGAACGACTTACTGTTTCAACGGTATATCCTTCTTCTCTGAATTTTGCTGCTGCTTCTTCGCTGATATTCTCCAAAAGCAATACTTTCATTCTAGACGTAGGGTATGACTGAGACCGGGGTAATTGATAAGCAAATAACAGCTCATCAAAACTCCTGATGATTTTATCCGCTTTTGCGACAACACCTTTCCGGGAGATATTTTCTGTAAATGCAAAAAATGTATCTGCTTTGCCCTGTTCTTTAATTTGATAATCAGTGATCCCATCCCCGATCACACAAATCGGTCCTTTACATTTCAGAGCGGCAACAGCTTTTCCTTTCCCGTTTACCTGTGCCAATGGATTCGTTTTATCAAAACCCGTTATGTTTCCCTGTTTGTCATAGGTGAACGTGTTGGCAAGGATATGATCCTCCGTGATTCCAAACTCTTTTACGACTGGCAGAATACATTCCCGAAAACCGCCGGAAATAATATAAATTTGATTATGAAATTTTTTGAAAAATTCTTTGTTCCTGTTGACCGATGGGGTGAGATGGTCTTTCAGATCGATGACGCAGTTGTTTATATCATCAGTTGTGGGCTTAAACAATGCGATACGCCTTTTGAGTGATGTCGGAAAGTCTATGCTCCCTTCCATGCCTGCTTTGGTGATAGCGTTAATTTCATTGGAAATTTTCACTCTATCAACATGGTGAGAAAGCGCAATTTTTGCTAGCTCGTCAAGCGACTCAACAGTGACAAAGGTACTATCAAAATCAATAATGAATGTCGGCAACATAAATTAGCGTTGTAAGGATACGAGAACAGGACAGTTAGGCAGACTTTTTATAATGAGAGTAAAACGTCTCTTAATCACGCAGGTATATTGTATAGAATTTCACCCAAGATTACAATTGATTGAGATCACAGACATCTTATACTAAGCATCACTTGTTGCCCCAAAATGCTGCTCTGTCTACAAGACTCATAAGGCCTCTAAATTCCTCTATACCGACAGGATGTTTAATGAGACCCATATAATCCTGGACTGACGTTTCAAAGTGCCTAAATGCTCTTTCTGATTCCGGTGGATTACCTGAATATACACCTTCTTCAGTCTCCTTATTACGCTTATAAATTTCTTGCCAATCTTGATCCCTGCGAACTACTGAACCAGCATATTCCCCTTCTAATTCAATTGTATAAATATGATTTTCTTTTTCTCGAGGAGGATCACCTGGATTTCTCAATCGATCATCTAATAAGTGAGTGACAACTATTCTGGGACGCCCATCGTCAAGTTGACGAGTTATTCTTATCTCAATATGTTCTCCAGGATTACGGAGATCAACACGTTTTAATATTTCTAGTTCTTGGAATTGTACGTTATATAAATCAAAGTCTCGAATGGATACTCCTCCACTTTTCTCCGATATATCTCCTAACAACTCACTCCCAATAACACCGTCAACAAAGGAATCAAACCCTTGAGCTACGACATCTCTTTCTGAAGAGGGTATATTTCCGCGCTTTCGCATAAAACTAACTGTTTGTTCATACGTCGGCGGGTTGTCTCCTTGTTCTTTTGGCGAATCTCCAAGGGGAGGTATTGGTGGCACAATTCCCCGTCCAGCATCAGTTTTTGCCGCTGGATCAGATGCAGGTAGGCTGCCAGTGGCTCGAGATAAATCGCTTCCGGGTGACCGACCTCCTTGCCCGTCACCATCAGGTTCTCTCCGAATAACTAAAGGAGCGCGTACACCATGACGAGGCATATCACTATTTACTGTCAATTCTCTACCGCTTTGTCCACCTACTAACCCTCTCGACACTTGAGGCACTCCTCCTCGGAAATGTATCATCCGAGATGCAGCATCACGTGTTCTCCGTACCATTTCGCTTGAGCCAAGTCGCATCCCAAACGGAAGTCTTCCACGCTCTGTCCCTGATCTATTATTCCCATTCCCTGCTTCTGATGGATTTTTCATTGAAGAATAATAGCATAAAATAGAAGCTTAGACAACTATAGGGTACTGCGGAGAGGGCGGGATTCGAACCCGCGGTACCTTACGATACGGCGGTTTAGTAAACCGCTGCACTCGACCACTATGCGACCTCTCCTTGATTTTTAAACAACAATTATCATAACGAGTAGCCCCCTTGTGGGGCGACCTCTCCTTGATTTTTAAAGTAAATTCTAATAACAGGAAGTCCCATTTGGGACGACCTCTCCTTTTTTGGCTTCTGGTCTTTAGACATTAGTCATTGGCTCATCAATTTTTGCTAATGTCCAGTGATTAAAGATCAATGTCTAACTGTGGCGGAGGATCGTGGACGATGTTCAAACCTTCTACGCACAATTCCCACAGAAGTATTATATACCAAACTTTGCTTAATTTCTCCCACTTTATAAGAGGTAGTTAATCATTTTGAATTATTAGCTGATGAAGTAGCTTGGTTTAATTTATCATTAAGATTATTTACATCATTTTGTAGTGTTGTAACTGATTTTATAAATTCTACTTGAATAGCTGAGGCATTGTTATTTGATTCAATAAATACGGTTAATAAGGAAAATAATAATATTAAAAACCCTACGAATAACACTATAACTATTAACCAATTTGTATTACTTATAAACTCTACTTTCTTTTCTAAAAACCTATTCTCTTTCCAAAGTTTTTCAATTTCCGCTAGTATAGGTGAAGTATCTACAACAGGCGGTGTAGCTTCTTCTTCAGGAGCTTGTTCATGTTCAGTAGCAGGAATTTCATTAGGGGCACTAGGATCTGCTACAATTTCTCCCTCCTGAGCGTTTTCTGGTTTTCCCTCAATAGTCACCTTATGTTTCTTTTTTTTCTCTTCTTCATTCATTTTAATTAAATCCAGTTATCGTTAATTCTTTTGTTGCGGGATCCCAGTTACCAACGACATCCCTGCCAATATAATTAAATAGATCTAATCCTCCAAATGAAGTGTTTTTATTGATAGCGACACCTTGATTAAATTTTGTATTGTTAATTACTACCGTAAATTTAGGGATAATAATTCCTAACGGAAGATTAACGGTAAAAATATTGTCAAATTTATAACGACCCATATATTATTTTTCTTTATACCCAAAATGGGAGTATATCAATTTTGAGGCTAAATTACAATATTTTAAGGTAAGCATTATCTATACATTACCAACGTTACATATGTCTGTCAATGATTTGAAATGATTTTACTTTTTTATATTTTTTTGATTTTATATTAAAAAGGTAAAATATCAGAAGATTTTACATGCAGAGCCTTAATAACAGAAAATAATACTCCAAGGGTCGGATTACCTTCACCTCTTTCAAGACGCGCATAGAAGGAATTACTAATCCCTGCTTCTTCTGCAACCTCT
>DATLSZ010000028.1:0-9874 GCA_035533875.1 Candidatus Acidiferrales bacterium | reverse complement strand
TGATTCCATCATCCATTGTCAGTCCTAAGTGAAACTTTGCTTTCTTTACTAAGCGTACTACGTTTTGGTTATATTTGCCACGCGGGTACGCAAAATAGGGAACAGTAAAACCGAGTCGTGACTCCAGCTCTTTTTTTGCATCTAGTATTTCTTTTGTACGTTGCTTCTCAGATACCGATGAAAGATTTGCGTGCGTCGCACTATGACAGCCAATTTCCCAGCCGGCTTTATGCAAATCTTTAATTTCTTTACTTGTCAGGAATTCTCGCTTGGTGCCGAGTTCTTTTTCGTCAAAATGACTGGAGTCGGATAAGATAAAAAGCGCCGGGGTAATCTGCTGTTTTTTGAAAAACGGGATAAGTCTTGTGATATCTTTATATCCATCATCAAAGGTAATAACAGCAGCCGGGCCATCAAGTGTGATTTTTCCTTGCAGATATAACGAAAGTTGATTTAACGTAATTATGGAGAATTGCTTGCGGAGATAGGTAAGCTGCTTTTTTACCGTTGATTCGTTGATACTAAAGCGCCAGTCATCATTGGCAACGCTATGATAGGAAAATATTACGACAGGATTTGCTCTATGCAAAATATCCCGGTCAATAAAACCAAGTGAAAGATACATGCCTTTTCTTACGAGTAAAAATAATTTTGCTATGAGATTCATAATAATATTGTGTGTAAAATGAAATTATCTTTTGTGTAGTTTTAAAAAGTAAACTAGACGTTAGACGACCACTGCTAAACGCTGCGTGTAATTATACTAAAAACGAAGCAAAAATGCAAACTATAAGATACTTTTATTCAGGTCTTCACTTTTAAAATTTTTGAGGCGCAACGGTTTCTTACCGATTGCTTCGATAAAACTACTGCATTTTTCATCATACGAAATACCTGCAAAAGGTACTTCACAACGATACGCAAAAATAGACGTGTGCAGCCGCATCGATATCATCCCATGCATCAATTTAATAGCCGAGAAAAACAACTGAGGAGTGTATGTCGTCGGCAGGTTGTACATAACAATTGGATCTTTGGTATGCTTTTCTGCTTCCATGAGTACTTTTTTCATTATTTTGCTGTCAGTTTCATAGCTCGGGTTTGAATCTGCAGGGAAAAACCAAAAATCCGATTTCTTCGCATTGGAGACCACAAATTTTGCCATTTCGCGCACAAGATGCCGTTCTTCCGCGCCCGATACAGGTTTTACCAGTGAAATACCGATCTGCCAGCGTTCACTGCGGTAATGTTCTTTCACAAACGGATCTTGTAGCACTTCTTTGACGGGCAATAAATTCATCAAAAAACTATTGTCCTTATAAATTGCCGCATGTATTTGTTTGCTCTTGAGAAAATCAAATGAATGGTGATCACGGACGGTAATGATAGATGCGCCTCGCAGCAGCGGCACGACAATATTCACGATAAACGGATTTGCATTGTCATAGATCCCGACACCAAGCACGTATAATTTCTTTTTATAGAACCTCGGAAGGAAGAAAAAAGTAAATAACATATAGAGTTGGTATAGAAAGCCAAAAATACTTCTTTCAACTTTATTGATAAGCCCGCCACCGCCAACGATCACAAAGTCTGATTTTTTGATCGACTTTCTAATAGCGTGGAAATTATACATTGACATCGCATTCACATGATGGAGGCGTTTTACTTCTTCCGGAAACCGTGCCGCGACGGTAATGCCGATATTGGGTATTTTCCGGAGTTCCTGAATTTGTCCGGCAAGAATTGCTTCATCGCCGAGATTCATCGCACCGAAATTGCCAAAAATAACACATTTCGGATTTTTTTTACTATACCGGGATAATATTGTTTTTGAAAAATGAAACGCCGGCAATTCTTTATATTTATCAGTACTCATAAAATAAAAAAACAAAACCCGTGTTTACTCTTTGGGCCATGAGCCTCTTCACGTGGTTTTGATTGTTGTTCTGCACACTCAATGAAAGAGAATATTCATCGATTTCAAAATAACAGTGCGCAAAAAAAGCTGGGCAGAAGTAACAACGCTTAGTTGTTTGGGACAATCTTTTGTTTTGTCGAAACCGCAATGCTCCATGTATTGGTAAGAACAGTCTGTCTTTTTACTTTGGTTATGAAAGAAATACCGATATACGCTGCCAAAAAGAACGGACTTCTTACGAATGATTCTAATATGCTTCTACTCATAATTGCAACTGGTATCTTATATTTATCGCTAATATCATTGCCAAAATACGAAGATAATTCTTCAAAAGAGTGCTGGTAACGAGAAGACTGCTTAATGTGATCCGTAAGTGTTGCCGGTGAACGGTAATATACTAAATAATTTTTGACATAAGAGGGGGCGAAACCTTGCTGCTTTGCTGAGAAATACAAATACGCATCGTTGTTAATAATTTTCGCGGGCATATGAATTCTCGAAACAAATTCACTATCCATAGCAAGAAAACATCCTTTATATGTTAAATAATTGTCTCCATTTTCCCACCGCTCTGCTACTGCTTTTGAAACCTTGACACCTGCCTCCAAGATCCGTTCAAAAAAAGTTTCCGATGGCAACGGCAATACATTGACTGTTGCTAGTCCACTCTTTTTGAAATTAACCTTTTTCAAAAATTTGGCAATCAGCTTATGATCATTAAAAATGATGTCTGCGTCCATAAGGATCAGCACATCGGATGTATTCATACGAAATATCTGTTCCATACGGGCGGATTTACCAAAGCGTTTATGGTCATCAATAAAATGAATTCGTTTGTCTTTCACCAGTGCTACTTCTTCGGCAGTTGCATCCTGGCTTCCGTCTGAAAGAATGATAATTTCTTTTATTGTGAATCCGTCTTCCTGTTGGGCAAGAACACGTAATAACAGGCTTCTGATATTTGCCGCTTCATTGTACGCCGGTATACCAATCGTTACAGTTGTTACTCGTTTCATAATTCGTTAACTCCTTTATCAACGGATGATAATATGATATCAGAATAGGATGGCCGAAATATCCCTTGACCGAAGTTGCGTCCAAGAAGACTTGAGAAGGATTCAGCACTTTTATTCCAGTCAAAATTCCGTGCCCAAATCCGTGCTTCTTCGGAAAGATTCATCCGGAGTGCGTGGTCATCGGCAATACGCATCATAGCATTGGCAAAATGGGTCACGCTTCCAGCCGGAACAAGAAGACCGGTCAGCCCATTGATAACCGAATCCTGCAGGCCATTTACTTGGGACGCGATAACCGGCGTTCCTGCAGCGTTTGCTTCAATAACCGTTATGCCCCAGCCTTCCAGTTGCGAAGGTTGCAGCGCTGCCCAGCTTTTTGCCAGCAGCATTGCTTTTTCTTCTTCATTGACTCTTCCATGGAAGGTAACAGCGCGCTGAATACCGAGTTCTGCTACTAATTTATTCAGCTTGGGAAAACTTTCGCCGGACCCGACGACTGAAAATGTCGCGTCTCTTCTGATCTTCACAACTTTTGCAAATGCTTTAATCGCGATATCAATATTTTTATAATCTTTCAGTCTCCCAAGATAAATAAATGACGGATGGTCAGTCTTCGGGTGATCAATAAAAAGTGATTCATCAACACCGTTTGGAATAATTTGGATATTCTTATTGTCGGTGACACCCAACTTCAGGATGTCTTTTTGAGATGATGCGGATACAGTCACAACATCTTTATTGTGATAAACAGCCGGCATGATTTTTCCTTCAAGTATTTCAGCAATAACATTAAAAGGGAACGTCAGGAAATTATGGAAAATCTCCTGATGGACATGATGGATAAGAAGAACTACCTGTTCTTTTGCATAAAGTGGCGTAAAGAACGGGATGCCATTCTCACAGTCAACGATCACGTCATATTGCCCGCGGAATTTAAAGATATAAAAGATAAAGGCAAATAAATACACGGTATAGGTTCCGCCACGCCGGTATATCTCGATACCGTCCAGCATTTCATATTGTGCGTGTTTGTTATCGTTGCCGCAGAACACGGTTACCGCGTTACCATTGCCCACCCATCGCTTTGCCAATTCCTGAATGTATACTTCAGCACCGCCGGCATATTTGTGTTTGGTATCGCGCCAATTAAAGACAAGAATGCGCATATTGTTCTCAGACAATCCATTCAGTGCTGGTGGTTTTTCAAATAAGCTCACTATACTCGCGATATTGTTATCTAGTGTCAGCTTGACCCCTGCACTCATTTCAAGAAGCGTCAAGACGATAAGATTGAGCGAGCCGATATACGCGAAGGATATAACCATTTGGGAAATCGTATCGTGATGGAAATACACGAACGGCACTTCCAGAAGCACTGCCGCGAGCGTGACGATTGAATACGCGTATGTTTTTTTATAGAAGTTAAAGGTGGTCAGCCGGTATGCAATACCAAAACACGTCAGTGCAAAAAGATAATAACTGAGATACGGAATGACAGATACAAATCTGCTGCCAAAAAGCGCCGGAAGTGTTAATCCACCTTCCAGACCAAACGCCGCGAAACCAATCCAGTTAAATAAGAACGTAAAGAAGATAAGTCGATACAGATATGCTTTACTTAATTTATTTCTCGTAACATACGCAGTCATCATATTTGCACCGAACTGGCTTACAAGAAAGATACTTTTACCGATAAGAGAAACCAGGATATACACCTGTGCGTCTTCATAACTGAGATAGACGCGTGCCAAAATCATGTCAGTATTTAATATCGCGAACAACGGGAGCCATCGCCAGATAAATGACGGTATGTTTAATTTGAATGCATAGGCCAATCCGTCAGAGATAGCTTTTTTTGTATTGCTATTCCGTATTTCAGCATAGGCCGGCTGGATTGCTGGAATTACAGCAGGAATCGGTCTAGGTATTGGTCTAGGCATTGGTGCGGGAATGGCAGCAGGACTCAGTATTGGTGCCGGAATGGACAACGGCTGCTTCCCACCGCTTAGATGGAATCCATGAATTGTTTTTTCCCAATAATGTGGTTTTAGGATCAATTGGTACAGAGCAATCATTGCCGCGGTACTCATCATCACCCAGTAAGCGGGGATAAGGAGTACATATTTGGTAATATCCCATTGGCCGCGTTTGGCGATAGCGATCATATAGGAATATAAGAAAACAAAATTTCCAAAGACCAATGAGATGACAGCAAGATACGAGAACGGCGGTTGGTATATCTCCTGCATGACCGGTCCCACAACTGAATATTGGGTGAAATACAAAATCGTCAAGATCCAAAGAATTGGATTCAAAAGAGCAAAGGTTATCTTCCCACCGACTGTCAGTTGAAATATCGTGTTATGCCAAAGTCCTTTTGCGCGGATGAATGGAATGATGTTACGCATATGCACGAGGTATGTCTGCATATATCCTTTGATCCAGCGGGAACGCTGGCGCAGCCAGTTCTTCGGGACACTGGTTGCTTCTTCATAGGTTGTCGAATCAATGATTGCCGTACGGTATCCTTTTTGGAATAACCGTACACCAAGATCCGCGTCCTCGGTAACATTGAAGGGATCCCAACCGTGAAGTTTTTTCAGAACTGCTGTCTCAAAATGGTTGCTCGTACCGCCGAGCGGCAGCGCTGAATTCAGCGACTGCAGACCTGGCAAGGTAAGGTCAAACCACAATGCGTACTCTGCAGTAAAGAACCTTGTCAATAGATTCTGCCGGGAATTATAATAACTCAATTTTGCCTGCAGACATTTGACATTGGACGGAACATTTTGGAAAGCGATATATGCTTTCTTTAACTGCAGCGGATCGGGGATATCTTCCGCATCAAAAATAACGAGATATTTACCTGTCGCGAACGACAGTCCGTAATTGCAGGCTTTTGGTTTGGTCTTGGGCTGTGAATGCGGGACAACAACTGTTCTGGCATAGTAAGGAAGCGTCATGTCGGCAAACGCCTGAATCGTCTCGGTATCATCACTTTCCAGAAGGAACATCACGTCAAGTTTTTCTTTCGGCCAGTCAATTTTTGCGATACCTTCCAAGAACTGCGGGACGACGTGGGCTTCTTTATACAGCGGACAAAGGATCGTATAGATAGGAAGCTCCTGTTCATCAAGGGACATAACTTCTTCATCTGAGATATGCAGTTCATGATCCTTATTCATGCTTCTGAGAATGACAAATAGGTTGAACAACGCGTCTATAAAATAAAGGATACTTAAGAGAGCAATAAGTATCCGCGCGGTCGGTAATGGATAAAGAATAAGCAGATAGAATAGGATAATGGGCGTCAGGACAAAGAACAGTACCTGGGTTATCGAAAAAGTACGGATAGCTGAGAATGCTGCTGGCAAGGTCGTATGAGTAATATATTTCCTCTTTTTATACCCGATGCCTGCGCCGCGCATAGTCTCATCCTCAGGCGGAATAGGTAAAAAAAATGTTCGTTTTAATTTTATGTACAACGCATTAAATCCGATCTCAAAAGTCTGGCCAAATACGTTTATTTTTGATTCACCATGCAGTCTTGGAGCAAAGGTGATCGAAATATTTTTTATCGTAAACCCGGCCTGGCGTGCCCGGTAGAGAAATTCCAGATCAAACGTCCACGGAGAGACGGGGTTACATTTTACTGTTTGGTAAACCTCACGGGTAAACACTTTCATTCCAGACTGAATATCTGTATTGAGTCCGAAGAGCATTCTCCCGAAGAAGGTTCTGAATCCACCGCTGAGGAACTTACGAAGGAAGCCGTCATTATATTGTTTTCTATTAGCTACCACAATATCATCAAAGGCCAAGCTTTGGATCATCTCGGGGATCTTTTCAGGTGGATACTGCAAATCGCCGTCAATCATGACCAGGACATCGCCTGTGGCAGAATCGAATCCTTGGATCAATGAATAGGCTTTTCCTTTTACACCATTTTTTCTGATGACTTGTACTGAGGGAGAACTCGCGTAGCTTTGGAGCCATTCAAACGTGCCGTCGATAGAATGATCATCGACATAGATGACCTCGTACGGGGAACGGCAGTGAGCCATGGTTTCAAGCAACCTCTGATGAAATTGCTGGATGTTCCCAATTTCGTTGTATACCGGTACGACAATACTTATCGTTTGTTTTTTTCTCATCTTTACGCTTGTATGGTTTGCAATATCTGCTGTATTGCACTGCATTTAGCCACGAAAAGACACGTAGGGATTATGGACAACAGATACGTCAGTTATACTGATGAACAATGAACTACCCCGCAGCAGAGCTGCGAGGTATCCTTCTTACCACGCACCTCTAAGGTAAATCCTCAAAAAAGGTGAGTTGGCCACGATATATTTGATTGTATTTTTTCCCTTGATTCTTGACATAATTTTTGATGATTTGTTCATTAGCAAATTGTCCTACTGTATTGAGATAATATCCACTCGTCCAAAATTTCCCTCCCCACAGCTTTTGTTTCACCTCTGGATGCAACCTGAATATCTCTTTCGCTGTGATACTTTTGGTTGTCTGCACAAACCTAGTCGGCAGCATCATTGGCACTGTCTGGATCAAAAAGTGTACATGATCTTCGTCTGATCCTATCTCAACAAAATGTATCTCGTACCGCTCACTGATCTCCAAACAAGTCTCTTTCAAGGTTGTCTCAACTGATTCCGTAAATACTTTGCGTCTGTACTTTACTGGACATACCAGATGAAATAACAACAATGTCTTATTGTGACGTTTAAGTATGTGTTCACTCACGTGAACATTATACCCCGCAGCAGAGCTGCGAGGAAATCTTTTCGATTATACACTATAATTGTCTTATAGTAAAGTAGCAGAGCAATTTAATTCTTTTACCGGTGCAGTCTTGATTTCTACAATAGCAGAAGTCTTCACTTTTTGTCAACACAGAATTTCCTATTTAGTGGGGAATATCCTCCTTTATGAAATGTTTCTGTAAACACTGTTCTCAAAATGAGTCTGCGATTGCTCTGCCGTAATTTAATATAAGCTTATAGTAATAAATAGCGTGAAGACCCTTATATCAGGCTTTTATGCCACACCAAATATGGTAGTCTTTAAAGCTGACTTTAAGAAATACGAATAAAAAGTTACGGGTTTGTCAGTTTGCCTGACACGTCGGACAATTTTATGTCAGCTATTTATGATCTTACTATTTCAAATCTTTTATATTATATATAGGATATTGTATATAATAGTACTCTGGGGTAAAATAGCCTTTCCCGACTTGCGATTGCTAGAGTTGGCTGGTTATACTAAATAAAAGCGCTTTGCAGTATGAATCACAGCATGAAAAATATATTTTCCTCATTAAGGTTTATTGTACTGGCGATGCTCCTTATAGTGTTTGTAACTTTCTTTCTGGCCTATCACCCATCCTCTGCACCAAAAAACACAATTCTTTTTATTCCAGGGCTTGGACTAAAGCCTTCCAATTACGCAACGCTTATTACTCATCTCACGAATGACAGATATACTGTCATTACGTATACCTCGCCTGATACAACGAGTAAAAATTATCAAGCTACCGTAAATAAATGGACGCAAGCAATAAGCCCTCTTATCGGGAAGCAAAATGTCATTGTCATCGGCCATTCAGTGGGCGGTGCTGTCGCCGCGCATTTTTGTGCAGAAGATAAGCGCTGCATTGCGGGGATTGATCTTGATGGGGGAGCGGCATACGCCGAACGGATTCCCGTGCCATTTTTATATATCCAGGCAGATATGGGTTCGTATTGCGACATGCAGTGTGTCCGTGGACGGGCGCTGATGGAACTGATAACGAAATATTCAAAAACACAGATCATCCATATTACAGGAATCAAGCATTTCAATTTTACGGATCTGCGGACAGAGAAGCTAAAGAATATGGATTATCTTGGGTCAATTGACGGAAGGGATATTATCAATAAAGATATCGATGACTTTCTTTCTAAAGTGCAGTGATAACTTACGGTTTTTTGGTAACTTCTTTTTTTTTACTTTTTTTATCTACTCTTTGTGTTTCTACGGTTACAGTATCGTTCTTTGTGGGGAACAGGAACAGTCGTATCCCGATTATGATCATACAGATCGAAATAACAACAGGAGTAATAACTGGACCAATCCAGGGGACAGGAATAATAAAATAAATATCAATGTCAAAAAGACCATTCGGCCATCCCACAATAAAATGTAAAAATACATAGTAAAAAATATCCCAAAAAGCAAATGCGATAAGAAAGGCGCCTATTCGCTGTTTTAGTGTCTGGCCGGCAATAACAGCAAGAGCAACAAGCATGACAATTGTTGAAAATTCACGAAACGTCTCAATCATCGTGATGCGAGCGTTTATCAATGCAGGGTGTTTAAATACAACAAACGCGATAAATTTCAGATTCAGAAGGACGGTATATGAGTCAAGAACATGTTGTTTTACTTCCAAATGCCCGTTAATCGTGCGTATATAAAACACAACGATTGCCTCAAGCAGCCCAAAGGCAATGCCAAAGAGAATAAGAAAAAATAGTTTTTGCAGAAAAGTTTTATTCATTATGACTTTTAATTTATAAAACGAATATTATTGTAGCTTTATATACCTAGCGGGTCAATAGTTTGGTCTAATATAGATTAGAACAGTTACGGGTAACAATTAGTCTAGTAAATTGAGAAATTCAGATGCCGTTATTATTTTCAATTGAGATATTGCTGTTTTATTTCCAGCAATAGTACATCTGATAAACAGAGCAAGTACCGATCTTTTCTCCATAATTCAAGTAATTTGTTTGGCGTATTGTCACCTTTAACGATGATTGCACTTATCAGAAGATTTGTGTCGATAATGACAGAAGGCTTACTTCTTTTTGTCATATGTTTTTTTTCTGATTTCATCGACCGCTGTTGTCGCATCACTCAAAGCTATTTCTGAGCT
>DATLSZ010000027.1:0-19942 GCA_035533875.1 Candidatus Acidiferrales bacterium | reverse complement strand
GATCTAAAAAAATTATTGCCACAGGATGTTGCGATTGAAGAAGATCCCGATTATTCGTTTGTTTCTCTCAACACTGATCCAAATAATGCTCATGTCCAATCACTCCGGGAGATTGGTAAAAAAATTCTCAAACAAGACATTTCTTTTCAAACGGCACATGCTACATCAGACTTAGTCAGATTTACCGCTGTAGGGTGTGATGGCGTAGAATTTGGCCCAATTGGTGAAAATCAGCATGGGGATAATGAGTGGGTTGATATAAAAAGTCTTGAAGATTATTTTCTTATCCTCAAACAATTCCTCCTCTCGATAGAATAGAATAATATGGTATAATTTAGGCTACAAAAGTGCGTTAGCTAATGACAAATAGCCAACGACTTAAAGCTAAAGAGGGCTCATAGCTCAGTTGGTTAGAGCGTTGCATTGACATTGCAAAGGTCAGAGGTTCGACTCCTCTTGGGCCCACACAAGAGAATAAAATGACCTTATTCTCCAGTCAAATGCCTTGTACAACTGAAGCTGGGAGTTATCACCCAACAGAAGCAACAGAAGAAGCAGGTGAAGATATTCCTTTTTGGACAGCTGCTTTCGAAATTCTTCAGGAACATAATACAAAAAATCTTCGTGATCGTGTAATAAGTGTTGCAAAAAGAACACTAGGTTATGATGAGGAAAAATTTACTACCGTTGTCCACACAATAGAAACAAAATATGATGGAATAAGAAGAAAACTTATAGACGAAGCAGAAATAAATCATGCTTATCAGGTCGCTCTTCTTACAGCACAGTTTCTCGGTCCGGATCTACAGCACGATACGTTATTGACAGCCCTCGGGCATGATCTTGACGAAAATACGGCATTATCAAGAGATGATATTATCGCTTTAACAAGTCAGAGGATCTATCGGGGAATAGATGCATTAAGTCACCAGACAAACAAACACCCTATTTATCCTGACGCTGAGGATAAAAGACCGTATTTTGCCGATCTGCTTCAGGCACACAGACAAGATCCTGAATTAGGAATACTCACCATAAAAGTAATGGATCAAATCGCTGTTTCAAGCGGACCGTTAGTAAAAAGTGAACTGAAAAGCCCTGAACTTGTTCATGACTGGAGAAGTAAGAATCTGAAAAAACTGAGCGAAATGCATCTTCTGAGTTCTATGCTCGGTCCGGGAGAAGAAAACGAAAAAAGGGTGTTGAAACAGGGCATATCTTCCGTCAGAATACGCCGAATCCCGGGAATCGGAATGAGAGCCGCAAAGAGAATCCTCTCCAATTTACCTGCAAGAAAATAACATGTATAATTACCCTATGTCCAGAATAGAAGCATATCAGCTCCTCATTACGTATCTCAAAAATAAGAACCTCATCAAACATTCTCTTGCCGCGGAGGCGGCCATGAGAGGCATCTACAAGCATCTTACACCAAAAGAGGCCCAAAACCCCATTGATGAAGAAACATGGGGGATAACAGGGCTTCTGCATGATATCGATTATGAAGTTGCCCAGGAATCCAATCAGCTTGATAAACACGGCAAATTGTTATTTGAAAATGGCGAAGTCAAACTCCCCGAAGACATCGAACACGCTATCCGATCCCATAACTACACAATGACAGGGACCGATCCCGAAAGCAGCATGGACTGGGCCATCACCGCATGTGACCAGCTGACAGGACTTATCACAGCTTGTGCACTTGTCAGACCGGACAAAAAATTGGCGTCGGTGACAGCTGAATCGGTCCTGAAAAAATTTGGTCAGAAAGCATTTGCCGCAGGCGCAAATAGAGAATCAATCATGCTTTGTGAAACCAAACTCGACATCCCGCTCAAAGACTTTGTAGAAATAACACTTACCGCAATGCAGGAAATCAGCAACGACCTTGGCCTCTAGTCCCTGAATATGTTATTCTAAACGTATACCAACTATGTCCGATCCACAGCCATTCGAAAAAGCCAGCAAACTGTCAAAAAAAGAAATTATTTTCAATAACTTTTTTGGCGGCGTTGCCTGGGCACTCGGTGCGACTGTAGGACTTTCTTTTATCTTCATTCTTCTTGGGATTCTGGCAAAAGAAGTCAATCTTGTCCCGGTCGTCGGATCATTTGTTTCAAAGGTAATAAACTTCATCCTTGCCACCAATCCCAATTTTCACAAATAAAAAAACAATATAAAAGCCCTTGATACCCCTGATACGCTTGATACTCCTGATACCTCAAGGCTAAAACTTCTGACACCTTTAATTTTACGCTCATTTTTACTATAATGCCTACATGAGCAATCAAGACAAATTACAAAACGTACGACATTCAACAGCCCACCTCCTCGCTGCTGCCGTTAAACAGTTGTGGCCTCACGCAAAAAATGCTATCGGTCCAGCGATCGAAAACGGCTTTTATCAGGACTTTGATATGGGAGATGTAAAAGTTTCCGATGAAGATCTCGGAAAAATAGAAGAGAAAATGCGGGAGATTCTCAAAGAATGGAAAGCGTTTGAAGTAAAAGAAGTATCGGTTGACCAGGCGAAAAAAGATTTTGCAGATAATCCATATAAATTAGAACTAATCGAAGAATTCGGCAAACAAGGCAAAACAATAACCGAAAACAATCCTGGTAACTTTTTAGACCTGTGCAAAGGAGGCCATGCCGAGTATCCGCAAAAAGAGATGCGCCATTTCAAACTCCTCTCGATAGCCGGTGCCTACTGGCGGGGAGACGAAAAGAACAAGATGCTGACGCGCATTTATGGCACCGCTTTCCAGACTGAGAAAGAAATAAACGAGTATCTAGAAATGATGGAAGAAGCAAAGAAACGGGATCACAAAAAATTGGGTCGCGAACTGGATCTTTTTTTCTTTGAGGAAACAGCACCGGGAATGACCTATTGGATGCCAAAAGGATTTATCGTCTATAACACATTGTATGAATTTACCCGGCAAATGTATCAAAAATATGGCTACCAAGAAGTCATGACACCACAGCTCAACAAAAAAGAGTTATTTGAAACATCCGGCCATTGGTACCATTATCGGGATGATATGTTCATCTCGCCGATGAGTTTTCTGCGGGAAGAATCGGAAAAACCGCTGGAAGGCACTGAGGTTTTTGGCGTCAAACCAATGAATTGCCCCAATGCAATGACTATCTTCAAACAAAAACTCCGCTCTTACAATGACCTCCCGATGCGACTTGCGGAAACAAGCATGCTCCACCGTTTTGAACTTTCGGGAACACTCAACGGTTTATTCAGGACGAGGCAATTCCGGCAGGATGATGCGCACATCTTTATCACATTGGATCAGATCAAACCAGAATTTGAAAGTATGCTGCAAATGGTTGCTGAAATGTACGCACCGTTTGATCTAACATACCGGCTCCGCTTTGGAACAAGAGGAGAAAAATTTATGGGTGATCCGAAAGAATGGGACATCGCGGAATCGGCGTTGAAAGAAGCGCTTGATGAATCAAGCAAAGAATATTTTACTGCAGAAGGCGAAGGAGCATTCTACGGACCAAAAATTGATATCCTGATGAAAGATTCTCTCGGTCGGGAATGGCAGACCGGGACAATCCAGCTTGATTTTCAGCAGCCGAAGAATTTCGGACTCAAATATATCGATAACCAAGGAAAGGAAGTACAGCCTGTCACGTTTCATCGGGCAATTTACGGATCACTTGAACGGTTTTTAGGAGTTCTTATCGAACACTATGCAGGAGCGTTCCCTCTGTGGCTTGCGCCGGTGCAGGTGGTGCTGCTTCCGATCGCTGACCGGCATGCTGAATTTGCACAAAAGGTCGCCAAAGAGCTCACTGATGCAGGAATTAGAGCGGAAGCAGATACCCGTTCTGAGCGTCTCCAAGCGAAAATTCGCAACGCTACTTTACAAAAAGTACCCTTTATGGGTATAATAGGGGACAAAGAAATTGCAGAGGACGCAATTTCTGTCCGAAAACGGGATGGAGAGGATCTTGGTCAAATCAAGATCGCTTCATTTTTAAAACAATTGTTACAAGACATTGATAAAAAGAGCTAAATTCAAACAACAAGAAAAACGGTACAGAATTAACAGCCGAATCTTTGCATCGCCCCTTCGAGTGTTAGACAACGAAGGCAAACAGGTAGGCGTTATCAGCAAAGACGAAGCGTTGAGACTTGCCCAGGAACAAGAGCTGGATTTGGTTGAAATAGCGCCAACTGCCAAACCACCTGTTGCGAAGCTTATCGATTTCAATAAATTCTTGTATCAGCAGGCAAAGAAAAAACAGGAAGAAAAGAAAAAAGCAAAGAGTTCCGAGACCAAGGAAATCCGCCTTGGTCCTTTTATGTCTGATAATGACTTGCAAGTGATGATCAGACGAGGAAGGGAATTCTTAGAAGACGGAGATAAAATACGATTGGTTGTCCGGTTCCGAGGAAGACAAATAACCAGGTCTGAATTTGGAAAAGGAGTTATTAACAAAGTTGTTGAGGCGCTTGCGGATATATCAAAAATAGATCGCGATCCGCATTTCGAAGGAAGACAACTGGTCGCAATGTTATCTGTAGAGAAAGGAAAGAAACTAGAAACTCCTTCCTCTCCGTCATCCCAGGCTCCGACCGGGGATCCAGAAAAAAAGATAGATCCGCCACTTGCGGATGAAAAAAAATGAAAGGAAAAAATAACCATGCCGAAGTCGAAACAAAAAGTTAGAAAATCAGCTGCCAAACGCTTTAAGGTTACCAAAACCGGAAAAGTAATGTTTGGGCATCAATATGGCAGTCATTTAAAACTGCATAAATCAAAAAAGAGATTGCGCCGGCAAAAAGAACCGGCAGTCCTGAAAGGAAAGTTCGGTAAAAAGATAAAGCGAATGTTAGGCTTCGCCTAAAATTAACAAACTATGGCACGTATCAAACGGGGAACCGTATCACGAAGAAAACATAACAAGCTCTTGGGTCAGACCAAAGGCTTCCGCGGAACCAAAAGTAAATTGGTGAAAGTCGCGCAGGAAGCAGCGCTTCATGCCGGTCAATATGCATATCACGGACGCAAACTCCGAAAACGGGATTTCCGAACACTGTGGATCACCCGTATCGGTGAAGCAGTGAAACAAGAAGACCTGTCCTACAGTGTCTTTATCGACAAGCTGAAGAAGGCAAATATTGGTCTGGATCGCAAAATATTAAGCAATCTGATCGTCGAGGATCCGGGAACATTCAAACAGATTGTTGACAAAGTTAAGAGTATATAATACAATAAATAAATACTATGACTATCCAGAGGAATTATTTTTGGTTTACATACTTTACTTCCCAACCCGGGAGGTTGCGTAATGGTTTAGTGTAAAACTAAAAAAAAACCAAAACGAACACCTCCCTTAAAGGGAGGTTTTTTTTTATGAATAAAGCAAATAACACATACGACTTAGAAATTATTGCAGGACCGTGTTCAATCACACCCAAAAATACGGAGGAAATTATCGATGATATCGCGGCTATACGGACACCCAACGGCAATCGAGCAATTTTCGGCACACGGGTTGTCGGACTAAAATCAAGAACGGCATTGGACCTTGAAGGCGAAGGCATGGGTATTGATTCACAAGCTATCCAGAAGGCTATGATTTTGCCTCCTCATGAAAGGATGCAAATAAAAATACCAAGTGTTGAGTTAGCAGAAAAAATAGTTAAAGAAACCGGCATGGTGATCACAACGGAAATTATGATACCTCATATTCAGCTTCCATACTGGGAATCGAAAAAACTATTTCAAGGAAAACTTATGGTATGGAATCCAGCAGTGAATCAGTTGGGCTGGAATATCTATGAAATGGGTGAGTTTGCTCAACGAAATGACTGGAATATCGGTATCAAACATGGAAAATTTCTTGGAAAAGATCCATTGGAAGTTGCCAATCATCCTGAATATAAAGGCGAAACTTCCATGGAAAAGGTACTTGTTGGTTTGACAAGTTATGTACCCGAAATGAAGGAAGAACTTATTATTATTCATCGTGGTGTTGATGTTCCGGGACGTGGTGATTACCGCAATGCAATTACCCATGAGATAATGAAAAGAATCAAAAAGAAAATTCCAAAAAGCAATAGATTATACTTCGATCCGACACACAGCATCGGACCGGTTATGCGTCACAAGATCATTGATGAAATCATAAGTGCTATGCAGTTAAGATCCGGCAACGAATACCTCTATGATGGTATACTAATGGAGGCGGGAAGTTCGTCACCAGTTGATCTCGGAGAACATGTAACACTTGCTGAATTGAAAGAACTTGTCAAAGACTTAAGTTCCTTCAGAGTTCTCCGGTCTCCTGATACATTCCCTTCCTACCAATATGCATTATGAAAAAAATCACCATCACACTACCTCCTGCCGAGCAGCGTGAGTATCCGATTTATATCGGTACGGATCTTATTGCAAAAATTGCCACGTTAATAAATGTAGAAAAATATTCCAAACTATTTATTATTACCGATCAAATTATCGAGGGGCTTTTTTTGGAAAAACTCCAGAAAAATTTACCAGAAAAAGCACCCTTTATCTCGCTACCTCCGGGCGAACAGGCAAAAGATATAAAATATCTGACCAAAATCTGGAAGGCGATGATCGATGCCCATATGGATCGGAATTCACTTATCATTAATTTCGGAGGCGGTGTGATCGGCGATATCGGTGGATTTGCAGCCTCAACCTATATGCGCGGCATTGAATTTATCAATATCCCGACAACACTTCTTGCACAGGTTGATGAAAGTGTCGGTGGCAAGACAATGATTGATTTTCATGGCATCAAAAATATTGTCGGGACGTTTTACCAGCCGTCAACAATTATTATTGATATTGATACGCTGCGGACTCTGCCGAAAAGAGAGTTCATTTCAAGTTTTGCCGAGATTATCAAACACGGACTCATTAAAGACAGGACATATCTAGAATTTGTGACGAGCAAAAAACCGCAGGATTTTACGGAGTCGGAATTGATTGATATTATCAAAGGATCCTGCGAGATAAAAGCTGAAATCGTCCAAAATGATGAAACGGAAAGTGGACTGCGCAAATTGATTAACTTCGGGCATACCATCGGCCATGCAGTTGAAGCATTATCATTGGAAACAGAAAATCCTCTTCTCCACGGAGAAGCAGTGAGTATCGGCATGGTTGAGGAAGCTATACTTGCTGAAAAAATTGGTTTACTGCCGAGTGCAGATGTAAAACGTGTTAAAGAACTACTTGAAGCCGCGGGTTTGCCGACAGCTATTCCTGAATACCAATCAGAAGATATTTTAAAAAAAATGAAATCCGATAAAAAAAATGTCGGCGGCAAAATAAATTTTACGCTTCTGAGAGAAATTGGTAAAGGGGTTATCAATCAGACTGTTGCGGATGACATTATCATAGAATCATTAAAACAGCCATGAACCAACTTTTTCTATCTCCGTTACTTAATCCTGTCACAAAAACGATCGAAATTCCCGGCTCAAAAAGTTATACCAACCGGGCACTTTTGATGGCATCTTTGACCGAAAATCCAGTCACGATCAAAAACCCGTTATTCAGCGATGATACAAAGGCAATGATCGACTGCCTTACAAAACTTGGTATTTCAATTGAAACAAAGAAAAACGAAATTATTGTCAAAGGATCTTACAAAGACGTGACCGATAAAACCTATGAGCTTAATGCTGACTTGGCCGCAACAGCACTTAGATTTTTATTACCGTTGCTTTGCATTATACCAGGAACAAAAAGTTTAACTGGCGAAGCGGGGTTGAACAAACGCCCGATTGGCGGGCTAGTCGAGAGCCTGAGAACGCTTGGCGCTGAGATTGCATATCTGGAAAATGAAGGACTCCCGCCGCTCAAGATTACTTCTTCCAAGTTACTAACAAAACAGATACAAATGAAAGGCGATGTCAGCAGTCAATTTTTTTCTGCGCTATTTATGATCGCACCGGTCATCGGAGGATTAACTATTCATGTTGACGGGATACAAATCTCCAAACCCTATATCGATATGACAATTGACAGCTTGAAACAATTCGGCATTATTGTCGAAAATAATAATTATCAAACCTATCACATCCCAGCCGGACAAAAATATACTTGTGAAACATACACTGTCGAAGGAGACTTCTCAAGTGCTGGATATTTCTTCGCAATTGCAGCGTTAACAAAATCAACAATTACGTTAAAAAATCTTAATCCCGACTCCAAGCAAGCAGACAAAAAGATACTTACCGTTCTTGAGCAAATGGGAAATACGATAACATATGGCGCAGATGAAATCACAATTATTGGTACACAAATAACGCCGGTGACTGTCGATATGATCGATTTCCCCGATCAAGCGCAGACACTGGCAGTCCTTGCCGCTTTTGCAAAAGGCAAAACAGTACTTACCGGCCTACAGTCACTGCATGTCAAAGAGACAGACAGACTGCAAGCAACAATGAACGAACTCACAAAAATGCAGGTGAAAACAGAAGCAACATACGACACACTGACCATTTACGGCGGCGATCCTCAACCGGCTGTCATCGACACATACGGTGACCAACGAACCGCGATGTCCTTTGCAGTTGCTGGATGCAAACTTTCAGGAATAAAGATCAATGATCCTGATGTCGTGAACAAGACTTTTCCGGTCTTTTGGGATAAACTTGAAGAGCTTGGTATAAAAGTTAAAAAGACAAAACCAAATATTGTTCTCATTGGCATGAGAGGAAGTGGTAAATCAACCGTTGCCAAACTCCTTGCAAAAAAATTGAATAAAAACTTTCTTGATATGGATAATTTAATCGCAAATAAAGTAGAAATGTCTCTCTTGAAATTCGTAAAAGCTTATGGTTGGGAAGCGTTTCGAAATAAAGAATCAGAAGTTGCGAATGAAATTTCTTCTATAACAGATACTATTATTTCAACAGGCGGAGGAGTAATTTTAAGAAAATATAATATTGAATCTCTGAAAAAAAATGGAAAATTTGTATATTTAGAAACTTCTGTAGAAACATTGTTAAAAAGACTAATTTACCAGGATAAAAATCGTCCTGCTCTTACAAATAAAAAAACGCTCGGCCAAGAGATAGAACAGATATGGAAAGAACGAAAATCTCTGTACGAACAAGCGGCAGATATTACAGTCCTAACCGATAACAGAACACGAGAAGATATATCGGAAGAAATTATAAAATTACTAAAGTCTAGACGCTAGACGCTAATTATATGAACATAACTGCACGAACAAAAATTTGTATGGTAATCGGTGATCCGGTTGAGCATTCTCTCTCACCGCAAATGCACAATGCAGGATACGCCGCACTTGGTATTGATGATCAATATGTCTATGTAGCCTGTCATGTCGATGTGAAAAAAATAGACGATTTTATCATTGGAGTACGTGCGATGCGGATTCATGGAATCAGTTGCACCATCCCTCATAAGATAGCTGTCATGCCGCTGCTTGATGAAGTTGAATCGATAGCAAAAAAGATCGGGGCAGTAAATACGATCGTTAATGAGAAAGGTAAATTAATCGGATACAACACCGACTGGCTGGGCGTGCTTAACCCACTGGAACAAAGGACAACGCTGAAAGGTAAAACGGTGGCACTGATCGGCGCGGGAGGAGCTGCACGCGCAGCAGCATTTGCCGTTGTCTCTAAAGACGCAAAACTGACAGTTTATAACCGCACAGCAGAAAAAGCAGAAAAGCTGGCAAAAGAATTTACCGGTGAAGCATTTTCATTGTCAGAAATTGAGAATGTGAAATCGGCAGATATTATCATAAACACCACACCAATCGGACTTGATGAAACAAACGAAACACTCATTCCCAAAAAATATATTACCGATAAACATGTTATTTTTGATGCCGTATACGGCATTTCAGAAACTCAGCTTATCAAAGACGCAAAAAAACAAGGCGCACAAATCATACCGGGAATAGAGATGTTATTTCATCAGGGTTTTGCGCAGTTTATCCTTTTTACGGGTTATGAAGCACCAGCTGAAAAAATGGTCGCGTCATTGCGAGGAGTGTAGCGACGAAGCAATCTCTCATATATGCAAATAAATTATTGTTTACCAATTATAAAAAAATCCAAACAAGAAGTTTTGGATGTAATAGAAAAAAATAGAAACGAATATCAATATCTGGAGATCTGGCTCGACCCGATAAAAGATCTGGATACGCAATTTATTGACAGACTGACCTACATGCTGCAGGATAAATTAATTGTATTATTCAGCAGAGGAAACAAAATCAAGACACAGATGACTCATGAAAAAAAGAGTGAAATCATTGCCGTAATGGATGGTTCGGATTCGTATCTTGATTTAGATATTGCCGAATCGGAAGAACTGGCATATCTAAAAAGAAAAAGTTTAAAAGTGAAGACGATCATTTCATACCATAATTATAAAGAAACACCAGTTGATTTGGAAGATATTATCAAACAAATGGACAAACACAATCCTGATATCTATAAAATAGCGACGATGTGCAACAATGAAACAGATGCATTGAAATTATTATTGCTGCAACAAAATCTCAAATTGCAGAACAAACGGCATATTGTACTCGGCATGGGTGAATTTGGTACAATAACAAGAGTTTTCGGGACACTGTGGGGCAATGAGTTGATCTATGCACCTGAAACCAAACAAGAGTCATCCGCCCCCGGACAACTAACAAAAGAAGAATTGGAAACAATACTTAAGATCTTAAATCTTAAATCTTAAATCTTAAATCTTAAATCTTTTAATACTATGGCTGGTAACACATTTGGACAATTATTTCGGATAACAACATTTGGTGAATCACACGGCGGTGCTGTGGGAGTGGTTGTTGACGGCTGCCCACCAAATATCGCAATCACCGAAGAAGAAATACAAAAAGATCTGGATAGAAGAAAACCCGGACAAAGCGAGATCACATCTCCCCGAAAAGAGCAGGATGTTATTCATATTCTCTCTGGAATCGTTGATGGAAAAACGACCGGAACACCGATTCTGTTGATCGCCTACAACAAAGACGTGCGGTCGGAGGATTATGGCAACATGAAAGACCTCTTCCGTCCCGGGCATGCTGATTATACGTTCCAAACAAAATACGGCATCAGGGACTATAAAGGAAGTGGCCGCGCATCAGCAAGGGAAACGCTAGCTCGAGTCGCAGCCGGTGCGATCGCCAAAAAATATCTGAAAGAAAAACTCGGCATTGAATTTCTCAGTTATGTACAGCAGGTCGGTGATATTAAGACAGATATAAATTTTGAAACAGTGACGACGGAGCAGATCGAATCAAACATCGTGCGTTGTCCAGATCAGGAAATTGCAAACAACATGATCAAGTTGATTGAAGAAGTCCGTGATAATGGCGATTCAATCGGCGGTGTCATACGAGGTGTTATCAAACATATTCCGGCAGGTCTCGGAGAACCAGTGTTTGATAAGCTTCCCGCGGATCTGGCAAAAGCGATGATGAGTATCAACGCGACGAAAGGATTTGAATTCGGCTCAGGATTTGAAGGCGTCAAAATGCGAGGGAGTGAGCACAATGACACCTTCTACATTGATGACAATGAAACGGTACAAACTCGGACAAATTACGCCGGCGGAACGCTCGGCGGCATAAGCAATGGCCAGACAATTTACTTCCGGGTCGCTTTCAAACCAGTCTCAACCATCAAGAAAAAACAGCAAACAGTAACCAAAGATAAAAAAGAGACAGAACTTGAAGCTGTCGGTCGTCATGATCCCTGCGTCCTGCCAAGAGCGGTACCGATCGTCGATGCGATGGCAGCACTTGTCATCATGGATCACTATCTGAGACACAAAGCGCAGAATTTGGAGGTTAAAATATGAATAAATCACTTGATGACTTGCGGAAAAATATTGATGCAGCTGATGAAGAACTTTTACAAGCACTCGCAAAGCGTATTGGTATTGTCCATGAAATAGGAAAACTCAAACAGCAAAAACAAATTGCGCCGCTCGATGAAAAACGCTGGCAGGAAGTTATGCAGAAGATAACAAAAAAAGCAAAGGAGCATAACCTGCCGACAGAACTCATAGAAAAAATCTTTGATGAGATTCACAAATCTGCCCTCTCGATAGAAAAAAGTTATGAATAAAAAAACAGTTACGATAATTGGTTTTGGAAGATTTGGCAAAACACTCTACGAATTACTGAAAGACGACTTCGCAATCACCATTTACCAACGAAATATAAAAGAGCGTTCATCTCTTCCGGCAACAAATGATTTAAAAAAAGCATATGAGAGTGAAACTATATTTTATGCAGTGCCCATAGAACAAATTGAATCGGTTATAGCAGATCACAAACCTTTTTTCCGCCCCGATCAAGTCCTTATAGATGTTCTTTCGGTCAAAACGTATCCTGCAAACGTATTTAAAAAACAGCTTGAGGGGACGAAAACACAAGCGCTTTTGACCCATCCGATGTTCGGACCGGACAGCAGCAAGAACGGATTTGAAAATCTTCCAATTGTTCTGGATCAATTTTTGACAACGGACGAAACATATAATTTCTGGAAAAATTATTTCACGGATAGACACCTCGCAGTTATCGAAATGACCGCAGATGAACATGACAGACTTGCTGCAAATTCTCAAGGTCTTACACATTTTATCGGCAGACTGCTGGATGAAATCGGGCTGAAAAAAACACCAATTGATACGATCGGTGCTACCAAACTTCTGGAAGTAAAAGAACAGACATGTAATGATACATGGGAACTATTTATGAATCTTCAGCACTACAATCCATATACAAGAGACATGCGTATTAATCTCGGCGTAGCATATGATAAGTTATATAACAAGCTTATCCCCAAACAAAAGACGGAAGAATATCTCACCATAGGCATCCAAGGAGGAAAAGGAAGCTTTAATGAAGAGGCGATACAGTATTATCTAAAAAGAAACTCTATTGAAGACTATAAGATTGAATACCTCCATACGTCACAAAACGTCCTTAAGGAGCTGCATGAAGGAGTGATCGATCAGGGACTCTTCGCAATGCACAATTCAACTGGAGGCATTGTTATGGAATCAATTGAAGCAATGGCGAAATATAAATTTACCATCATTGAGGAATTTGCGATCATCATCTCTCATGCATTGATGATTCGAAAAGACGTGGAACTTAAAGATATTACAACGATCATGTCCCATCCACAAAGTTTTGCGCAGTGCAAAAAAACATTGGAACAAAAATATCCAAATTTGAAAAAAACATCCGGTGAAGGAGAGTTAATCGATCATGCATTGGTTGCCAAACATCTGAGTGAAGGAAAACTCCCCAAACATATTGCAGTTATGGGGAGTAAAATACTTGCATCAATATATGATCTAAAAATCGTCGAAGATAATTTGCAGGATCTAAAAGAAAATTATACGAGCTTTTTGCTGGTAAGAAGATACTACGGAACTATAGTATAATAATCTTATGGAAGAGAAGTTACTGACAATCAAAAATAACGCTATCTCACTTATCCTTGATACCAAATCCGCAAGTGAACTTGAAGAAATCAGGATACAATTCCTCGGACGCAATGGAGAAGTCACACAACTCTTGAAAGATCTTCCAAAAATTTCCAAAGAAGAGCGACCAAAAATCGGAGTCCTGGCTAACGAAACAAAAACAATTATTGAAGATGCTATCAAACGGAAAGAATCAGCGCTCAAAGAAACCAAATCCCAATCCATTCCTCACCTGGATGTAACAGAACCAGGCATCCGTCCACAGCTCGGACATTTGCATCTGATTACACAGGCAATCCGGGAGATTACCGCGATATTTACGCAAATCGGTTTTACCCGCGTCCGCTATCCTGAAATTGAATGGGATTGGTATGCTTTTACAGCATTAAACTTTCCGCAAAATCACCCGGCACGTGATGACTGGGAAACCTTTTTCATCAAACAAGATCCAGATCCCAAAAAAGGTCCGGTCCTTTTAACACCGCATACCTCATCGGGACAGGTAAGAGAAATGGAAAAAGGCAAACTGCCGATCAAGATGTTAAATATTGCAAAAACATATAGAAGGCAATCTGATGTCTCACATACGCCGATTTTCCATCAATTTGAAGGACTCGTCGTCGGAGAAAATATTGCTATCTCAGATCTGAAAGGCACACTGAATTATTTTGTAAAATCATATTTCGGAGAGAACAGAGTAAGCCGTATCCGCCCGTATCATTTTCAATTTACCGAGCCGTCCTTTGAAGTTGATATCAGCTGTGGCGTCTGCCTCGGCAAAGGGTGTAGACTCTGCAAAGGTGGGTGGCTTGAACTTGGCGGCGCTGGAATGGTACATCCCAATGTGCTGAAGGCAGGAAATGTGGATCCGGAAAAGTACACAGGCTTTGCTTTCGGCTGGGGGGTCGAGCGAGTTCTGATGATGAAAGATGGTATCAAGATCGATGATTTACGAATCTTGTATAGTAATGATTTGGATTTTTTGAAACAGTTTTAAAGCGAGGGCGGCACGACTGGAAGAGCTCTCAAAAGGCGGAGTTCGTTGAAGCAAATCTAAATTATAAACTCTATAATAGCTTCACTAGAACGAGCATTTTGAGAGGGAAGTCGGGACAGGACCCCGAGTGAAACGTTATATGAATATTAAAATCTTAGACTCTTGGCTGAGAGAATATCTTAAGACATCCGCGACGCCGAAAAAAATTGCAGAGAAATTATCACTAACAAGTGTGTCTGTCGAACGGATCGAGAATTACAAAGACGATTTTGTCTATGATATTGAAGTTACCACCAACCGTCCAGACCTAATGTCCGTTATCGGAATCGCGCGGGAAGCGGCAACTGTTCTTACACATTCTGGAGTAGACGCGGATTTTAAAGAACCTGTTTTTAAAATTCCTGATGTACATCCGAAAAACAGCCCGGAGCTTACTCTGAAATTTGATGACAAACTTGTGAACCGCATCAGCGCGGTCATCATGGAAGTAAAAATTAAAGAGTCTCCCGATTATGTGAAAGATCGGCTTGACGCATCTGGCATCAGAAGTCTTAACAACGTTATCGATATTACCAACTACGTCATGCGGGAAACCGGCCATCCGACCCATGTCTTTGATTATGATAGGCTTTCAAACCATACCCTCATCATCAGAGAATCCAAAAAAGGAGAAAAGATACGGACATTGGATGAGAAAGAATACACGCTGTCTGGCGGAGATATTGTCGCCGACAATGGACAGGGGGAAATTGTCGATCTGATCAGTATCATGGGAACAGCCAACAGTGTAGTCACCAATAGCACCAAGCGTATTCTCTTTTTTATTGACAATGTTGAGCCGACGCATCTGCGCAAAACATCCATGGAGCATGGTATCAGGACTGAGGCGGTCATTCTCAATGAAAAAGGGATCAACCCCGAACTCGCAACCGAAGCACTTGCCCGAGGCATCGAATTATTCCAGACTCTTGCAGCAGGAGAAATAGTTTCTGAAATTATCGACATGTATCCCCATCAACCAAAAGAAACCGAGATAACATTGACCGAAGAAAAAATAAACACGGTTGTCGGCGTAAAAATACCTCTCCAAAGATCAATAGATATTCTTACCAGTCTTGGATTGGGCGTAGCGAGACAAGGAGAGACGCTTATGGTTACCGTACCGGCGAGAATGAGCGGTAATGATATGCTGATCCCTGAGGATATCATTGAAGAAATTGCCCGCGTCTATGGCTATGACAATATTCCTGATACGCTGCCGGCAACACAAACTCCGGTGTACTTTCATTTGGACAAAAATGAATTTTATTGGGAAGACCGCGTGAAGGATGCGTTGAAATATTGGGGATTTACTGAAGTCTATACCTATCCGATGGTATCAGAGACGCTTTATGAAGGTCCGCTTGAACAGGCAGTTACGATCCAAAATCCGCTCTCGGATGACATGGTCCATATGCGACGGACCCTCGTGCCAAGCCTTCTCCAAGTCGCAAAAGATAATCAGGACTATGAAAGAATCCGGCTCTTTGAACTTGCAAATATCTATGAAAAGAACGGCAAAGATCTGCCCAAGCAAGAACTAAAACTCGCAGGACTCATCAAGCAGCATAAGGCATCTTTTTTGGATGCCAAAGGCATTATCGAGCAATTACTCAACGATTTGGAAATTACAGATGTTACATTCAAAAAGCTTACCGACAGATACGGAGCACAAATAATTATTGCAGCCCATGAACTCGGCGTTATCGAAGTATTTGATGACACTACCATAACATTTGAACTCGATTTTGGTCTTATACGCAACCATGCGACGCTGAAAAAAATCTACAAACCGATCAGCAAATATCCTCCGATCGTCGAAGACCTTGCTATTATCGCCCCGGCAACGGTTCAAACCGGTGATCTGATGGAAGCCATAAAACAACAAAGCAAACTCATCCGCGAAGTCTCACTCCTTGATAAATATCAGGAAACGAGAACATTCCATATCGTGTATCAAAGTTATGATAAAAATTTGAGTGATAAGGAAGTAGGGGAGATACGAAATAATATTCTCAAGGTCCTCAAAGACAAATACAACGCCCGGTTAAAAATATAGCTCTTTCTCACGGAGTCGGTGTCGGCGTCGCCGTCGGAGATGAAGAATCCACAGAATGATCGCCGGTTGCTTGCCTGACTACTTCAACAGGAGGATGATACATCTGATCATCTTTATGATTTTGTTCTATCCACGCGTCTATCCCTTGCTGCCACCTATTAACGCCATCTTGTGACACTGGATCATCTTCCCTGAAGACCAGATAATCTTTCCCATCTTTATTTTGATATACCGGCGACTCTGTGGTCGGCTCGGTTCCCTTTATGAAATACTCGGATCGGGTCGGTTGTCCCGGATGAGGAAGTCCACCAGCAAATGCGTCAATTTGTATCGCGTCCACATCATCGGGCTTTGGTTCTTCTTCATCAGTTTTTCCTTTCAAGACAGCGGTCATAATCTTATTCCAAATCGGTGAGGCACCTGTTTCTCCCGATGAGATCGCCTGATTCATAACGGAATTATCATCATTACCGACCCAAACACCGACAACATAATGAGGAGTATAGCCAATTGTCCAATTATCCCGTTTCTCATCTGTCGTTCCGGTCTTGACGGACACGGTATGCCCGGGAACAACCAGCCACGAATTCGGTCCGAATTCCATTGAACGAGCGTTATTATCCGAAAGAATATGTGAGATAAGAAAACTCACATCGGCAGGAAGAACTCGCTGTCCTTGTGTCGGCTGATTTTGATAGAGAACATTTCCTTTACTGTCGGTAACCTTGAGAATCGCGACCGGATCCTGCCGAATTCCTTCATTGGCAAAAACACCATACGCTGTTGTCTCATCCAACAATGTTGTTTCCCGTCCGCCCAACACGAGAGACAAACCAACACTGGCAAGATTTTCGGGAGTCGGTTGCCAGTTAGTTATCCCCATATCATATGCCTGCTGCATGACTGGTTTGATACCGACACGGGCCAACGTCTTTACCGCGGGAATATTCATCGAATTCCCAAGAGCAAAGCGCAATTGGATCGGACCATGGAACTTGCCGTCATAATTTACCGGGGTATAATCGGGATCTGAATTTTGCGCTTTAAAATTTGTTGAGACATCCATTACCATGGTCGCGGGAGTGTATCCATGTTCAAACCCGACTGAATAAATAACCGGCTTGAGTGAAGAACCGGGTTGTCTGAGAGAAAGTGCTGCATCGACATTTGGCTCAAACGTACAATCTTTGCCAGGTGTACAGCCTTTTGGTGTCGAATCTCCGAAATAATTTTTTCCGCCCACGAAAGCCAGGATTTCACCGGTTTTAGGATCGGTCACAATCGCAGCGCCGTTGCCGACATGATAGGCAGTCAATCCATCGATCTCAGAATTTACAATATCCTGCGCTTTTTGCTGGATAGAATAATCAAGTGACGTGGTAATTTGCAGCCCACCATTGGCAACCATTTGCTCACCGAATTTATCAACTAAGAGTTTTCTCACATACATCACAAAATATGGCGCCTTGATATGCGTATTATTCGGAGAAAACTTATAATCGGCAATTTCTTTATATGAATCATCAGCTTGTTTTTGTGTGATATACCCATTGGATACCATCGCATGAAGCACTTCCTGCGTTCTCGTGAGATAATATTTCGTCCCGCTGAACGGTGAATAAAGCGTCGGCCCCTGCGGCAAACCGGCCAAAAAAGCACTCTGGGCCAAATCCAGCTGCTGGACATTCTTGCCAAAATATTGCTCCGCACCAGCCTCAACGCCAATCGCCGTGCCACCGTACGGAATGTTATTCAGATACATCTCAAGAATCTGGTCTTTGCTATATTTTTTATCAACTTGAATTGATAGGATAATCTCTTTCACTTTACGAGCAATTGTTTGCTGGTTTGTCAATAAAACGTTCTTCACTAGCTGCTGCGTTATGGTAGAACCACTTTGTAATCCACCGCCAAGGACCATATTTTTTACTGCACGTAACATGCCGGTCACTGAAAAACCATTATTGGAATAAAAATTTCTATCCTCAATAGAGATCGTCGCTTGCTGCAATTTCTTCGGTATCTCCGGCAGTCCTACGTACGTTCTATTCTCATCCTGATAAACAGAATACAATAGCACGTGATTCCTGTCATAAATCCGTGTCGCATCTTTATACTTTGACGTGACAAGTTTGCCCGGCGTCGGCAGATCACGACTAAACCAGAAGAATAGACCTACACCGATAATAAGAAATGCAATAAAAGCAAAGAAAAGATACTTAAGAAGCGTGCTGACCGTCAAAAGCTCCTTGGCATTGATGGAAAAACTCTGCCGTCTTCTAGTACGAGTCCGCCGTGAAGATTTGTAATCCATAGGAGTATTTCATTATAGCAAATCTTATTGACAACAAGCAAAAGAATACCATAATATAAGATCATGGCCGAACCAGGAGGAGGAGAGGGGTCCCAACACCCGATAAGAGACAAGGTTAAAAAAACAGTTGCAGCAGGAACTGCAGCGGTAACATTTGCAGCAACGGGAGTAAGCTATCCGGCATCTCCTGATTTTAGAAAACCTGATGTAACTACTACTACAAGCGTTATTCATACAACCGAACATAAAACCATTACCAATGAATATCCTGAAATCTACGCACGATTATTTTCAAAAGACCCCGAAGCAGGAAAACTCGTATACCCTTCAGATGTTGTAAAAGAATATAATATTATAAACAATCTTATTAAAGCAGGCTATCGTATCGACCAGCCAATCTCAGATATAGGGGTTGCTTCTGACGATGATGATACAACAATTAATGGCATACGAACAGGTGGCCTGGGAGTACACAATGAAAAAGATGCACATCTCGGCGATGTACGAGGAACAATATATGAAAAATTACTTGATGGAGTGTTTGAAGAGCATGGGATGAAACCTCCTGATATTGCGGCCTCTGGTGTAGAAGCTGTTTTAGGTGAGAAAGTTGTCTTACCTAACAACATTGTCTTAAATTTAGATACCAAAACTATACAGGAGGATATAAAATACCTGCGTAAAATTGCCAAACAAAAAGGAACTACTGTTGGCACGCTAGTAGATGAATATAATGGCATTAACGGAGATCTGCCACCAGGAAGTGAAAAATTACAAGGAGTACTTGATAAGTTATTAAAAGGTAAACGGGAAGTAATCATCACGTTCAACGTAACTGATGAGACAGGTCATATAGTAAAGGTAGTACATAAAAGACATGTTCCCCCTATATGGTTTGTCCCGATTGCAGATCTGACTGAAGAATTCGCACCAAAAAAACCTGATGAAGACGGCTATTTCCCTGAGCCGAAGGTAAAATTGAATCGAGGCTTTGCACAGCCGGTCGAGAGAATAAAACA
>DATLSZ010000026.1:0-11086 GCA_035533875.1 Candidatus Acidiferrales bacterium | reverse complement strand
ATTGTTATTTTATCGGGTAGTGCAAAATAACCGATTCCTCTGCCTGTTTTAGGAACCCCATGATATAAACCCAATAGAGCCGGATCAGGCGGCATGTCTTCAATGACAATTTCTACATTATCCAATTGGGACAAAAATTCTTTTGGGAGTGATTGTATCGTGAGTCGTACTATTTGTTCAAATTCCTCATCGGTCATATCTATATTTTATCATTTTTGAAGATTAGTCTTGACGCGTTGCTTCCTTTATGATTAGGTAAAAGTATGCACAAACTTAATGTTCTCTTTACGTTAACTTCGGTTTCTGTTCTCTTAGTAACTGCTGAACGGTTTTCGTATACGACAAAAATTCTGCTGCAGCCATACAATTTTCTCCGGCTACATGAAGTTATCCAAATGCTCTTTCTTATCTTATTTACTGTTGTCATTCTCTTTTTTATTTTCTATGAGGTAAGTGGTTCATTTACCATATTTACAAAAAGGAAGCTGGTATGGCTGCCGTTATTGTTCATCGGAGGTGTATATTTTTATGCAACAGGAAACGGCGTGCATGAGATGGCAAGTTATACGCTCAATCAATACTGCAATGTAAAAAGTTTGATCGGTGTATTCTGTAACGGACAATATTTTAATGATTATTATACGGGTAACATCTTTTATTTTATCGGGGCACTGCTTATGTTGCTTCCGGTTTTACTTACTGAAAAGCGAGTTTCCAACAATTCCTATCAAAAAAAAGATGTTCCGGTGACTGTGGTCAATGCAGTCATTTATGCCTTTGCGATTTTCGCATATGCGGCATTTGATCCGGCGCTGGTAGGTTTGGTATACAGTGTTGTCATCTTTCTCTTTAGCGGCGTGTTGTGGTTAACAATTAGAAACAAATATCTTCAGTATCCTGTTATTTTCTATACGGCATTAACGTATACAATCGGTACTATCGCAGCGTTACTCTTCCGTTTCCACTAAAATATCTATTCTCTTGCATTGTTTGGTATAATACGGCTGTGATTGGCGGCGTGGATTATGGTGGGATTACATGAATTGTTAAGGCGGAAAAAAGATCAACAATTCTCTTCTACGTTTCCTTCGTTGCCGGTTGCTCCTCCACTTTCAGCAGCAGATCTGTCTTATGAGTCTCCCAAAAAGCCGCCAAATCTTTCTCGTCGAAGATTTCTTTTCGGTTCAGCTGCTGTTGCCGGCGGTGTGGCAATTAGCGGCAATAAAATAGTAACTGAAATATTATGGCCGCCTTCTGCCGCAAGTGTTCGTGAAATTAAGGCTGATGTACCGGAAGACAAAAGGCATGCTGCCACATTTGTCTTTGGCGGTTTAGGTACCAGGGACAGTACAAAAGAAGCACTGGCAATAAAGGGTGCATTGCAAGATATTGGTCGTGTTGTATCAGTCAGATATAACGAAGATAAGTTAGATTTGAATACCGTAGCAGAAAGGATGAATCAATATATCAAAACAAATGGTATTACTGAAATTAATATTTATGGTGATAGTATGGGAGGCATTGCGGGAGTACATACACTTCCCAAATTGGACTTTTCTCTCAACGGAGGAGTCCGGGTGAAATACATATTTGCGGACTGCACTCCAATAACAAAAGCAAATGTGCGTGATCATAATGCCACTTTTCCTGAATTTTTGGCAAAACATGGTTTTGAAGGCGGAGGGTTCGTTGGTAAATTATCCGGTCAGATATACTCGAATTTTAACCATCCACAGGATTATCTTAAGATAAAACAACAATTAGAAACCGCTTGGCACGTAACACTAGATCCTAATTCTCCCTCCCTCTGGATAGATCAATTAAAACTTATTTCCGAAAGCAATATTGACACTTTTGCACAATGTCTTGCAGCTGTTAATTATGAAGAAATGTATTATATTCATCCCAAAAATCCAAGTGACGATGCGGTTGTCTATGATATAAGCGCACTTAAAGATTTGGTGCAGGCAAATTACCAAGCGCAGTCTTATCGACGAAGGCATGGAAAAGTTATTTCACAGGCTCATGTTACCCCTATCTCTATCCCGGGTATTTCTCATGCAAGTTGTGTAGAAAATCCAGATCGTTACGTTGTTGCTCTTAGAGGTAAGTTACTCAGCGCTGCTGCATAACCATTTTTATTTCTCCATCTCCAACTCAAACGTATCGAATCGTTCAAGAGCGCGCCACCAAGGGAGGATGCCGAAAAGATACCGAAGCAATATCAACTGCTGGACACTCCAGCCGATAATGCCCGAAAAATGAAAAATGCCAAAAAGTTCCGCCGAGGCAAAATATCCTTTAAGCGGGACGACATATCCCCAATGCCGGTATCGATATGGCTCTATCGCTTCATTTTTGATCATTGCAGCGACATTTTCCCCTACTTTTGCTCCTTGTTCCTCAGCAACTTGCGCGACGTTGGGTGCGGGATGCTGGGAGTCTGGGTCGATAAATGCCGCGATATCACCTGCTGCAAAGATGTTATCAAACCCTTTGACTTGCAGATAATTATTGACAATCAGTCCACCACGATGTGTGACAGGCAGATTATTTTTCTTTGCAAGACTATTTGGCTCAACACCTCCGGTCCAGATAAGAATTTCATAAGGATATGACTTGCCGTTATCCGTGAGGACAGTTGTCTTTGTTACTTCTTGGATGTGCCCTCCGAAACCGAAATGCACATTGGGTTCATCGAGCCGTCTCTCAGCCATATTCGAAACATGCGGATCGAGTTCGTTGAGTATTTTATCGCTTCCCTGAATGATCGTCATCTCAAGACAATTTTTATCAAGATGGTTTTGGACGGCGATGCGGTCTTTATAGGTTAATAATTCTGCGGCAAGTTCCGATCCAGCAAATCCGCCGCCACCAATCAGCACTTGTACTTTCCTATTGCATTTGCCGTCTTTACAGCAGAGATCCTTGATCTGTTTCTTGATCGTCAGCGCGTCCTCAAGCGTCTTGAATCCTGTCCCGTATTTTTCAAGCCCCGGTATACCCATGTATGCCGGCTGACTGCCTGCGGTTAGGATGAGGTAATCAAAATTTATTTCGCCTTTTTTTTTAAGTTTCAAGATTTTGTTTGGCGCATCTACCGTCTGCACGGTGTCATGAATCAGTTGTACGCCGTGTGGGAAAATTTTTGAAAAAGGAATAGTGACGTTTTTTTTCGGTTCTTCGGATGTTGCCACTTCATACAGAGACGGCGTAAATAAATGGAAGGTATTTTTATCTATCAGCGTGATAGAAACCGATACCTCACCAAGATGTTTTACCAATGCGTGAATTGCAGAAACGCCGGCAAATCCGCCGCCGACAACAACGATACGCTTGAGCTCCTGGGATCCACTGATTTTGTGTCTCTTCACAAAAAGAAAATACCAGATAAAGATCAGCGTGATATAGAGAATAAAGTTGATTGGCGCAAAAAGCGCGGGCAACAGCTGGTCCATAGTATCAGTATAAACAATTTTATCAAATAGGTACAAGGGGTGAGAATATATTAGCGTTAATTTATTCTGTTCACGAGTGCTTCAGTCAACTGATGTAACAGTTCTTGTTTGCTTATATTTTTTGTTATTTGTGGGATGACGGCTTTTGCCTTGGATACGAGTTTGTTCATGTACTTTTGGCTATAAGCGAGGGCCCCGTTTTCAATGAAAATTTTTTTAATTATTTCATGCTGCTCTTTGGTAATTCCCTTTTTACCATAATATTTTTTAAATAGTTCCTTTTGTTTGTTTGTCCCCTGCTGCTGTATATATGTCAAAAGGAGCGTGCTTTTATTTTCCTCGATATCGGATGTCGTAGATTTGCCCGTTGTGTTTTCATCGCCGAATATCCCTAAGATGTCATCCTGTATCTGAAAAGCGATGCCGAGGTGTTCGCCAAAGAGTTTTATACTTTTCAACAGCGTTTCATCTGCACCACCCAGTATCGCACCGACTGTCATCGGTCCGACGATGGTATACCTTGCTGTTTTCATCTTATGAATTGTCAGTATTTGCTCCTCTTTCGGCTTTTCAGTGTGTGATGACCGGATATCAAGCATTTCTCCCAGAATTGTATCCGAGATTATTTGCGAAAAGTAAGTGAGTGCTCGAATTTTCTTGTCGGTTTGAAAGTCACTTTCTGAAAGTAATTTGACTGCCTGCGAGATCCCGAGATCGCCAAGGCAGATCGCTTGGGATACACCGTAATGTGCGTTTTTATGGAGATGCATTGCCGGTTGACCCCGACGTGTTGGACTTTGGTCGATGATATCATCATGGATAATAAGTGCGGTATGCAGTATCTCAAATGCCGCGGCGGGTTTGAGAATTGCTTTCGAGCTTTTCGTTTTGACCAATTCATATCCAAACTGTACCAATGTCCCTCGCAGCATTTTTCCGCCTAGTAATCTATCAGTAAACCGCTGGTTATCTGTCTGTAATTCGGGAAACGCATCAGCGGTTTGTTTGTTCCACGACCTCGAAAATACCTGCAGTTCTTTTTCGATTGCTTGAGCAGATGCCTGCATATAGTTCTGAAAATTAGTTTGGTCTGCCATAGCGGTACAATTATATAATAATGCTGCCTATTTAAATAGCCGTTTGCATATTTATCATGAGGATATGTATACTAATATAGAGAGTATCGTCTGATGAAAAAGCTGTCTGGAATTATCGTTTTCCTGTTGATTGTTCTTGATGTTTATTTACTGGGAAAAATTCTTATCGGCGGGAAAAATGTTCAAATCCTCAATCCTCAAGGATTTGTCGCATTGCAGGAACGAAATCTCATTTATCTAGCAGTTGCTTTGATGCTCATCGGCGCAATCCCTGTATTTATCATGGCGATATTTGTCGGCCGGAAATATCATGCAAATAACACCAATGCAGCTTACAGCCCTGATTGGGATCATCATCACGGCCTTCAGATTTTTTTCTGGGGATTTTTGATTACGATTATGTCCGCACTCAGCGTGATCGTCTGGGTTGCAGCACATCAACTGGACCCGCATGTTGCCTTAGAGCCTGATAAAAAGCCGTTTGTTGTCCAGGTTTTTGCACTCCGCTACAAATGGCTCTTTGTCTATCCACAGCAAGGGATAGCCTCGGTAAATTATGTTGAATTCCCGGAGAAGACGCCGTTAACCTTTGAAATAACAGCATCGGACACTCCAATGACATCATTTTGGATCCCACAGCTTGGCGGTCAGATCTATGCCATGTCAGGGATGGCAACGCAGACACATCTGATTGCAGATACTGTGGGACAGTATCGCGGTGCGTCATCGGAGATCAACGGAGATGGGTATGCTGATATGGTATTTACCGCGCATTCAGTAACAAAAAGTGATTTTGCCGCGTGGGCCAAGCGTGTCAAACATTCACCAAACAAACTTACCTACGACTCTTTTAAGAAACTTTCGCAGCCAAGTATACCCGCTCAGGTTACCTTCTACTCATCGACACCTGACAATCTCTTTACTACAATAGTAATGCAGTATATGGCACACCCGAGTACCGGTGCACAGGCAAAATCAGAAACAATGTCCGGTATGAATGGGATGAGTAAATAATAAATGAAGCTATGAACTGGAAAGAATTTATTTTAGGAAAACTTACTTGGAATGATCTGCCACATGAATGGTTTACTTTGGGTGGCACCGGTGCGTTTGTCGTCCTTGCTATTGGGCTTGCTATTTTCCTAACGTATTTCAAACGTTGGAAATGGCTCTGGAATGAATGGCTTACCTCGACCGATCCAAAAAAAATCGGTGTTATGTACATTGCTGTTGCATTTTTCATGTTCCTCCGTGGAGGACTTGACGCCCTTATGATCTGGTCCCAGCAGGTTCTCGGCGCGAGCAACATGCCTGGTTTTCTCGGCGCACAACATGGGTATCTCAGTGCGGATCATTTCCAACAGATCTTTACAGCGCATGGCGATATCATGGTTTTCTTTGTCACCATGGGTTTTCTCTTTGGCCTTATTAACTTGGTGGTCCCGCTGCAAATTGGCGCGCGGGATCTTGCCTTCCCTTTCTTAAATTCTTTAGGTTTTTGGCTTTACTTTGCAGGAGTTCTTTTGATAAATATGTTTTTTGTCCTTGGCGGACAGTTCGGAGCGACAGGTTGGCTTGCCGTAGCGCCGCTTTCGGAATTGCAGTTTCATCCCGGGGTCGGGGTGGATTACTGGATATGGAGTCTGCAGGTGTCGGGGCTTGGAACGCTCATCGGAGGCATTAATTTTGTGGTAACAATTTTGAAGATGCGCGCACCCGGCATGACACTGATGCGTATGCCGATGTTCACCTGGACCTCTCTTATGAGTATGATGCTCGTTATTACCATCTTCCCTATTCTTGCGATGACGATTGCGCTTCTTACGATGGATAGGTATTTCGGCACGCACTTTTTTACGTTGAACAACGGCGGCAATCAGATGATGTATTGGAATCTTATCTGGATGTGGGGTCATCCTGAAGTATATGTTCTGATTATCCCCTCTTTTGGTATTTATTCTGAAATTGTTTCAACATTTTCGAAGAAAAAAATATTCGGCTATCCATCACTCGTCGCTGCGGCAGCAGGCATCACACTGCTTTCTTTTGCAGTCTGGCTCCACCATTTCTTTACGATGGGAGCCGGTGCCGATGTCAATTCGTTTTTTGGTATTATGACAATGTTCATCGCGATTCCGACTGGTCTTCAGATAATCAACTGGCTGTTCACACTTTTTCGGGGGAGAATTCAATTTGTTTCACCGATCTATTGGTTTTTCGGAATGGTGAGCACGTTTACTTTTGGTGGTATGGCGGGAATCCTGATGGCAGTGCCGCCGATCGATTTTCAAGTGCATAACAGTCTATTCCTTGTCGCGCATTTTCATACGACAATTGTCGGCGGGGCACTCTTTGGGATTTTTGCCGGTTTCACATATTGGTTCCCGAAATTCACCGGATTCAGACTCCATGAGACGCTCGGCAAATATGCGTTCTGGACGTGGCTGGTCGGGTTCTTTATTTCATTTGTCCCACTGTATATTTTGGGTTTTATGGGCGCGACGAGACGGCTTGATCACTATGCTGCATCCACCGGCTGGCAGCCGCTTTTTCTTACGGCACTGGTCGGTATCTGTATCCTAGCTCTTGCAGTGGGTATCCAGATACTGCAACTCATCGTCAGTATTGTTAAGCGAAAAGAACTTCGTGATACAACGGGAGGCGATCCGTGGGATGGCCATACTCTTGAATGGGCTACAACGTCCCCTCCACCTTTTTATAACTATGCCGTTATCCCAGAAGTACACGGACGTGATGCATGGTGGGAAATGAAAAAACAAGGAACAGCACATAAACCGGTCAAATATCATGATTTGGAACTACCGAAGAATACGCCGATGGGAATTTATATCGCGGGCTTTATATTCCTTTTCGGGGTGGCGATGACCTTCCATGCGACGCTTTTCTCACTTATCGGGCTCTTTGGTGCCGTTACCTGTGCATTTATCAGGGCTTTTGATGATCATAGTGAATATATTTTACCGGCGGCCGAAGTTGAAAAAATTGAAAATAGATTGAGAAAAAAATAGTAATACTATGACAGTCAAAGCAGCTACCATACCGACAAAAGAACAAATTGAAGAAGTGGCAACCGACAAAACGCTTTTCGGTTTTTGGGTCTATCTGATGACGGATCTTCTTATGTTCGCGGTACTTTTTGCCACCTACTCGGTGCTTCATGGGAGTATCTATAACGGACCATCATCAAATGAAATTTTTAATCTTCCTTTTGCTCTCACCGAAACCATGATCCTTCTGGTAAGCAGTTTTACCAGCGGACTCGGGACATTGGCAGCGCATGAGAAATCCCGCAAATTTGTGTTATTGTGGTTCGGCATCACCTTTTTGCTGGGACTTGCCTTTTTGGGATTGGAGCTGAGTGAATTTAGTAAGCTCGTAGCAGAAGGCAACAGCTGGCACAGGAGTGCTTTTCTTTCATCATTTTTTACGCTTGTCGGTACTCACGGGTTGCATATCACAACAGGGCTTGTATGGATGCTGATCTGCATGATCTCTGTAGCGACCAAAGGCGTTACCAAAAGCATGGTGAGAAAATTGACACTTTTGAGTCTATTCTGGCATTTTTTAGATATCGTATGGATATTTATCTTTACGATCGTGTATTTAATGGGGGCATTATAATATGAAATTTCATAAAGGACTTTTGAAATCATATATCATTGGCTTTGTACTTTCAATAATTCTGACGCTTTGTGCATATCTACCTGTTGTCTATCATGTCAATTCTCACAATAAGTATCTGTCGCAATTAACGATATTGTTCATTATCTTGCCGCTTGCGTTTGTTCAACTATTTGTCCAACTTTTGTTCTTTCTGCATTTGGGTCAGGAAGAAAAACCACGCTGGAAGCTTTCTATGCTTGTGTCATTTTTCAGTATTGTGCTTATTGTTATTGTCGCCTCAATTTGGATTATGCAGCATCTCAATTACAACATGAGCTTTATACAGTTTAACAACTTGATGAAATACGGCGAAGGATTTTAGTTGAGTACTTTGATCAAAGCATATTATCTTCTCACCAAACCCGGAATTATTTACAGCAATGTATTCACTGCTATCGGCGGTTTTTTCCTTGCCGAAAGAGGATATTTTACCCCGGGATTATTTTTAGCAATGGTTTTTGGGTTGGCATTTATTATTGCGTCGGCGTGTGTCTTCAATAATTACATAGATCGCGGTATTGATAGTAAAATGCTTCGTACAAAAAAACGTGCTCTTGTTACCCGACAGATATCGGGGCGCAATGCGCTTATCTTTGCAAGTATTCTCGGACTGGCGGGTTTTGGATTGTTGATAGCCTATACCAATATTCTCACGTCATTTATCGCGTTTGTCGGATTCTTTTTTTACATTGTGTTATACGGCATTTGGAAACGTCGATCTACTTATGGAACTATTGTAGGAAGTATTTCCGGTGCTGTTCCTCCGGTTGTCGGTTACTGCGCAGTGACCAATCAGATTGATTTGGCTGCTATTCTTCTTTTTCTTATTCTTGTGTTTTGGCAGATGCCGCATTTTTACGCGATTGCGATGTTTCGATCTGATGATTACGCGGCCGCATCAATTCCGGTGCTGCCGATAAAAAAAGGAATGTATCACACGAAAATCCAAAATCTTTTTTATATTTTCGCATTTATTCTTGCTTCTCTTTCATTAAGGGTGTTTCATTATACGGGTATTACCTATTTTGTTTTGATGGCTGTATGTGGATTAGTATGGTTTGCTATTGCATTGCAAAGCTTGCATGCAAAAGAAGACAAACGAATGGCCCGAAAGATGTTCTTTTTTTCTCTGATTATCATAGTAGTATTTTCACTGCTTCTTATCTTTAATTACTTTTTACTATAAATATCTGCGGTGATGTCGTGGATTATTAGATTCCCGTAACATTAAAAAGCCGTCCTACACCATACGTTACGATCATCGCAAGCGCGCCGCCGAGCACTACTCTGGTTGTTGCTCTCAGTACATTGGCGTTTCCAACTTTGGCACTTACTGTACCCGTTATCGCAAGTGCGATGATGACAGAAATAAATGTCGACGATATTCGTATAGATTCGGGTGGTGCAATAACGGCGACTAACGGAATTATTGCCCCTACAAGAAATGATAATGCCGACGCAAACGCTGCATGCCATGGATTAGTGAGATCATTGGGATCGATATTTAATTCTGCGTCGATATGCGCGGCATATGGATCTTTGGCAGTTAATTCTTCCGCGACTGTCCGTGCCGTTTTGGGTGAGAGTCCTTTATGTTCATAAATATGCGCGAGTTCTTCAAGTTCTTCCTCAGGATAATGCTCAAGTTCGTATTTTTCTTTTTTCAGCATGGCTTTTTCGGTATCACGTGAGCTGCTTACCGAGACATACTCTCCTGCTGCCATTGAGATGGCTCCGGCGATAATACCCGCAAGGCCTGCTGTAAGAATAATATGAGGATTGGATGTCGCTCCTGCCACACCGACAACAAGACCGGCTATTGAAACTATGCCGTCATTGGCCCCGAGAACAGATGCTCGCAGCCAGTTGAGTTTGGAAGTTGTCTTGGATTGGTGCGGTTCATGATGATGTGCTTTGTTAGATTCTTGTTTTTCCATAGGTAAGATTAATTATATCGCTTTGGTAGTTATGAAGTAAAGGTAGAGACACTTAAGAATATTGTTGTGATTTGAAAAATTTTCTGAAGAAGAGAAAGAAATTTTTAATAGCTTTTATCAGCAAACCGCCAATAACATCCAATTCATCTACCCGTTCTTGTTTTTGTTCTTGCTGTTGCATTTGATCGCTCACACTTCAAGCATCACAGATTAAAAGTTAATTGTCAATTAATTCATCTACCAACTTTACCAATTGGTATGAAAATAATCCAATACCAAAATATCCTATCCAAACTGTAACAGGCCAATTAGTAGGAAAATAAGTCCAAAGCTTCATGCTTATTCCAATAAATTCGCCAATAAAACACAATAATAGAAATGCTATTGAGAAAATAATCTGTTTTTTAAATTCACTTTTACTTTTACGTCCTTTTCGAATAAAAAATAAGATGATATAGGTTGAATAAATTACTAATAGTTGAAGTAACCAACCGGGTAGAATGTCAAAAGTAAGCGTCATACTTACAAGATAACATACTTATTGTATTATTAGAAGAGTTAGTTTTACGAAAAATTTTTGATGGCAGATTTAGTATTATTCGAAATATTGGCATTTTTGCCTGTATTTTAGTAAAATGTAGCTTATCACTCGCATTCTAGGTGCAAGTGATATTGTCGAGTCGTACCCAAGGGCACAACTCGACTAGTGTAATAATACATATTTATCTTTGTCGAGTCGCCCCTAAAGGGACTTCTCGACTAATGTAATATATTGTCGAGTCGTCTAACGGTAGGACAACGGACTTTGGATCCGTTTATTCTGGTTCGAATCCAGGCTCGACAGCTCAGGAAAAAAGGCACCTTCGGGTGTCTTTTTTTGTGAGGTATCGGTAGCATTGACTTGTGCTTT
>DATLSZ010000025.1:0-33652 GCA_035533875.1 Candidatus Acidiferrales bacterium | reverse complement strand
GGACTGTTCCTCACGGGTCTTACCCGAGCGCATAGGGACTGTCTACTAATCTGACGAGTAATAGGTCTATCCATGCAATCCAACCGCCGCTGGATATTTATCGTACTTCTTGAGTATATGGATTTTATAAAAAAAACGGGTTCTGTCGTGGAGCATCAGAGTTATCTGATAGTGAAAGAATGCTCCCGAAAGAATCCGTTTTACTCTCTCACTTATTATTCTGTAATGGACTTTATTTTATTTGTCAACCCCTTATTATGGGATGACAAATATGCACCAATATGATATTATCATTGTGAATTATGGATGATTTTTTTGATGGTTCTGGAGGTGGTTATGAGACAGGTTATTATGATACAGCGTTGATCTGCATGAATGGTTATATGGTGAACGGTAGCGCAAAGGAAATGCCGCAGTTCAACACAAAACATTGCAAAAAGTGCGGAAAGCCTACAATATCACAATGTCCTCATTGTCAGAAAGATATTCAGGGTCATTATATTTCGCCTGGAGTAATAGGTATCGATACAGTATCGGTTCCTAGTTATTGTCATGAGTGCGGTGCTGCCTATCCATGGACCGATGCTAAACTGGAAGCGGCAAAAGAGATGGCAGACGAAGCAGAACATCTTTCGAAAGAAGAAAAAGAAGAACTGAAGGCGACTTTCGATGATCTTGTGAGGGATACGCCTAAGACGCCAGTTGCTGCATCGCGGTACAAAAGACTAACAGCAAAGGCAGGAAGTATGATATCGGATACTCTGCAAAAGATCTTGATAGAGGTTATGGTAAGTAATGCGAAAGACCTCATCTTCGCTACCCATGTGAAATAATTACGAAAAGTTTACAGAGAAAATTATTCCAAAAATTTTTAGCGATCAGAATATATTGGGACCAATATTTTGAAAATTTTTGCATGTGACCACCCTTTCCCGATACCAAAACTCACCCCTTTAGCCCTTTTTTACTTTGCGGGGGTTCACCCACCACCTCAGAAAACAACAAATTATATAGCGCAAGATAGTACGAAAAATCTACGAAATGAGATAATATTTTATCTTATAGTAATATTAGATTTCCCTAGTCTTATATTATGGTTTATGTTACAAATTATTGAGAGTACCAATATTACATTAGTTATCCCATAATAACGAATTAGCCTCAAAATTTACTTCATGTCGTACAATGTGCGATTTATGCCATAGTTTGAATGAAAAAAACGACATGAACTGTTGCTTGCTCATTATCCTATTATCGCGGTATAATTTGCATAACAGATTATATAGAGTTGCCTAAACTGTAGAAATACGGCACGGCACATAAAACGTTCTAAGCAATAACCTCCTCATCAGGAGCGCTTAGAACGTTGCAAATCGAAAGATTTGTAGTCCGTAAGGACGAACTGGTGAGGAGTTTTTTTTTATGAAATGGAATAAAATAAGCAACTGGAGAACTATTCATATTATTTTATTCTTTATATTCTTATGTCTATTGATTGGGACAGAGATTACAGTTGGAAAGTACCTAGTAACACATAAAAAAGCTGAAGTGAAAGGGATTGCAATTACTCCCATCCCTAAAATACCTCCAAGTGATTCTCCTAGTATTTCTCCAACAGATACTCCGACAGTTCAGTCTTACCATGAAAATACGTCTATAAGTACCGCAACAACTAAATACCTAAATGGCGGCTGGTATCCTGTTGGCCCAAATGGGCAATCAGAGCAGTATGTGAATGGTCAATTCATAACACCACAACAAGGGTCTTCATCGACTTCTCAGCAAGACGGAAATTCCAGTTCTGAAGGAACTGATAATACAAATGAAGGTACATATCAACCAGTAGCTATGCCAACTCCGATACCCACAACTGCACTTTATTCTTGCGAAGTAGATGGACAAACATTTCAACTCACACAAGATCAATGTTCACAGCAACAAACACAACAAAGTCAGCAAACAGCTAGTGATAATTATAATATCTGTATGCAAGACGCAAGTTTGCAAGTGTATGAAAGCCAATGTGCTTTTTCAGGTAATCCAAGTCAATGTGATGCACAGGCAGCCCAAGAAGTACAACAAGCACAAGCACAGTGTAATTCAGAATACTCACACTAAGATATGAATGATCGTACAAAATATTTACTTATAGGAATTGTTTTTGGGGCATTTTTTTCATCGGCAATAGTTTACTTTACCGTAGGGAATTATCAGGGACAAACCGCACAATATTGGTATAACCAAGGCAAGACAGACGCGACATTTCATACAGCATACGACTCATTGATAGTATGCTTAGCTCACGTTCCAATCTATACGGAAACTAATAATAGAGAAAAGCTGCATAATGTGAATGATCTAAGAGATGTCGCGTTCTGTGTAAGTAAATCAGCAGAACAATAGGAAATTATTTTGTTATGACAATACTTTTAGTTTTCCTTGTCATTATAATATTATTGTTCATTGTACCTTTCCTATATGGCTACATTACGGAAAAAATAAAGATGGCTGATGAGCGGAAAGACGATAATAGCTCAGTTGTAAAAAACCACCATACTGGTAATACATATACCATCCACTCTTTCCGCTTCAAAGAACCTAATGATGAATGGGTAACATATGTATATTTAGATCATGGTAAAAACGCTAAGGCTACAATTGAACTAATTCTGAAAAAAAATGGGAATAGAATCGAAGCACGAGATAATAATAATCATATGGGGTCTTCATATGTAAAAGAGAATGAAAGTCTTACCCCTCAACTTCTACATGAAAAAGTAAAGCATTTTGTAATGGTAAGTACAAGTGGAAATCTTGTTGAAGATATTATAAGTGATCTCTGAATTGAATATGAAATTTTTATAAGGAGCTTTATCTATGATTTGGCTAATGAAATACTTCTTCATTCTGATTTGGTCAGTATTACTTGCTTTTTGGTGGTGGAATCTATTGTCAACTAATTGGACAAAACAGAATTGGGTAGGAGTTGGGATAGTACTATTGACGGCATCTCTAATGCTCTCTCCATTGGTTTATTGTTTTGTTGTTGGATACAAAAAATTACGGCAAAATTAGATACCACTAACTATAGAGTCAGAATATCTGAAAGAAGCAACAATCATTAGTTGGAGAAGTGTCCGAGTGCGTTTACAGATGGCCGTGGAGTTACAATGTTAGTATCATTACCTATCTCTACCGTATAATATCTTCCTCCAGTATCTAATGAAACAGAGCCACCTTGCAGGCATTGATCAGGAGAAACACTATATTGTGGGACGCCATTGATTTTATCAGGACTTACAAATAACGTAACACTTGTTCCATTTGTCGCATTGCCATTACATTTATAAGAGAAAACAATTTTCGAAAATCCTTGAGCATCGAAAGTTTGGGAATCTACATCCCCATTTAGGGGTATTTGCTGATTGTTGAAGAATACAAAATCAGTTGGCTGTGGTGGCTGTTGATTTAGTAGAGCGGATAAGCTCGCTTGAAGATTAGTAATTTCTATACCCTGAGAAGATATTGTAGCCTCATCTGTTGTTTGATTGTTCTGTGTTGTATTCACGGTTGTTGTTAGTTGTGAGAGAGAAGATTGTATGTCTGCTATTGTATTTTGTATGCCTCCTAGAGCCGTCTCAATGGGCTGTAGTGCATTGATGATCAATGTCTGTACTTCTGAACGGCATGGGAATATAAAATTTTTGGGGCAAGGTGGGGGCGTTGGTGGAATGGGAGAAAATTTTGCCGCATTTGCAGTAGTTGGGGTAAAAAGAAATACTAAAAGCAGAGAAATTATGAAAAGTCTTGCTATAGTCATCTATTCGATAGTAGTCTATTTGTTTTATCCTTGTCAATATTTGTTTTTTACTATTTTCTGGCGTTAGCAAATATGCTACAATTAGCACTAAGTCTTTTGGTATTTCCACTATACACTTTGTTATAGTCTGGGGACTTTGCTGAGGTAGCCAAGGTGGTCACGGCGGGTGTCTGAAGAACATCAGATCGCAGTTCGACTCTGCGCCTCAGCACAAGATAAGAAGTTTATTTTTTGAGAGTAAAGGATTTGATAAATTGTGTAAAAAGCTCCTCATCCGCAGGTACTGATACTTTGCTGCTGTAATACATTCGAAAAACATAAAGCGCCTGTGGCTTGACAAGATATGCAAGGCGGAGCTGCGTAGGTGTATGGATAGGTTTGCTATTTATTGTCCTCATCTTGTATGTGTTTTTAAGCTCTTGGAGTTTCATGTTGTTAATAACAAGTGTATTTTGTGTTGCGCCTGCCGCAAGATACCAACTCTTTTTCTCCTCTAAATTCTGCGGTGAATTATATGCTTCAATATCCAAGAGCGGCTCATGTGGATAATTAGGAGGTTGGATGATGAGCGTTGTTCCCCCTTCGAAGGTATTTGTGGTATTCAGTGAACCCTGTGGATAAGCGATGGTGTAGGTCGGCATTTGATAGATACCACCTTGTGGAAAAAGATTATTCGGCGTTATGGTAGGATGCGCTTGTAAAGATTGCTTGCCATTTTGATTTGGAACTGCGATTGTCTTTGTGTTCTGCATCGAGACTGCAATTAGTAAACTAACTACTAAAATAATAATAATTAGCGCAATCCCGACATGAAGCATCTTACGCTTGGTAAACGGTGGAATAAATAGATTTACGATATTCTGTTTTAATTCAGTTATTTTCAATTGTCCCTCCCCACTCAACCATTGTGAATCCTTGCCGTTTGGGAACTGGTGCAAGGTGTAATGGCGAAACCTTTATCGGTGAAGTAAGCGGTTTGAAGTAGGCAAGAAAAGCAATCGTTGTTGTTGGTTTTGGCGAAACAATCACATGATCAACTTTTTCTTTTTGTGTCTTGTCAAAGACCGTAAAGAATATGTATGGAGCGTTCAGATTTGTTAACCTCGGTACCCAGTAAGCGATAAATTCATTTTGTTCATTCGCATTAAGTCCAAGTTTGGCAGTATATGTCCGTAAAGACGTAGTTAAATCAGTTGTTTTGATAACAAATCCCTCTGTTGGAGGTTGTGCTTTTATGGTTGCATCTTCGTAATAGAGTTCGTTAAGTGATTTATTATTATAGTATAGTGTTCCGTCCGTGGTCCCCTGTGGATGAACAATAACATTTTGCCATCCCTTCGCCGGATACTGGGGAATACTTGCCGTTATAACGCCTGGGATATCCAATGAGACAGAAATTGAGAGTGTTGTCGGTGAATAGAAATAAAGGACGGGTTTGCTATTACATTCTATCGAACAATTGGTCGCTTGCGCAGCAGCAGGTACCGGAGCTGTATCAAGCCACATACATTGTACTGGGCCAGTACCATTCTGAGTAACAGATTTATTAAGTTGACCTGCATTGAAAGAACCACCGAGTCCTGCAAATGCTAAAGGATTAAGCAATCCTCCGTTTTTTTGGCAAGTCTGCGCATTTGGGACGGTACATAACGCATCGGGTTCAAGATCAGACTGACATTTACACGCTGCACCATTCGCTATCTTAGAATCAGGTGTACAGACAGGACCGGATACAGGGTTGTTTGATGATGATGCGGGCGACGAAGAAGGACTGGACGATACTTGCTGTGCGGCAGATTGAGGTGCCTGAGGTGGTATTGTAACAGCACCTGAAGGAGTACATGGAATCATTTGCAGAGAAGATTTACTTGCACCAGGAGTGGGACAATTTATTGATTTATAATATGTTTGTGCTCTTGAGGTGGTTGGACTGATGAATTGCCAGGTGAAAGATATGCTAATCACTAGAAGAGGCAATATAATAAAAAACAATAGATGCGTGTTTGCAATCCTTTTTTTCTTATCCATTATCTTTACTGTAAATGATTCGATTATCTATTTCAATAAGTAAGTGGCAGCGTAGTATGTGCTTATTTTAGGGATAGGTTATTTTAGGTTCTGACATCTCATTTCTGAAATCTATCTCCCATCCTGCCGGTATAGGCTCAAAGGTTCCATCGGTTTTGATTGTAAATGAAGCACTAATAATGCCACTTTTTAGTTTATCTTCAAGCGCACTCCCTCTCAATGTTCCGATTGCGACGGCATCCCGATAATCATCTGCATTGAGATAGTCCATGGGTGGTGTTGCAGCAACTTGCGTAATTTTGGTATCACGTTTGGTCGCACCAAGAACATTTCCGCCATGTAGCACGACGAACAACGACCCTGAATCCATGAGGGAAAGACCTTGTTCCATTAAATCTTTCATCTTATCAGGAGTATTTTGTGATGCAACTAAATTCCGCAGTTCATCTTCAGTGACGACAAGTGATGCCGCTTTTGCAACAGCTTTAAGCAACGGTTTGGATATTCCTTCATCAGTTACCGTAACAGCTCCAGGGATGAACGTATATGGCGTTTGTGACGCGTGCAGTTTGTTGATCATTCGATCGAGTGAATGTCTCAAAAACTGTTCCGGCAACGAACCGAGAAAAACATGTTCGGGTAATTTGTCTTTTGCAATATCGATATCATGTGATCCTCCCTGCGGAGGCATGCTAAAGATTGTCCTCTCTCTATCAGAATTCGTTGTGACTGCATAGGTTACTGCTTCGGGCATATCTCCATTTATTTCAAAGATTTCATGGCTCAAACCTATATCCGGACGATCAAGTTCTGCTCCGAGCCTCTCTCTCTGTTTGGCATCTGCCCACGTATATACGTTGATCGGAGTCGGTTTGGTTTGCACTTCGCTGGTGTTCAGCATTGTCGCTATGCCGAGGCCTAGTTTGGCAGCGTGACCAAAAACCGGAAGCTGAAAATGAACATCATGCTGTTCTAGTTGTGCACGAACACCGCCCAGGGTGTCTCTTGAAAGCTTTCTCCTGTCAGCCGGGCTTATTTCGTCTCCTGCTGGTCGAGATGAGGTGCCTTGTCGGATACCGTTATGAAAGATAGTCGTGCTTCCTACAACAACAATGCCGGATCTTTTTTCCGGCAAAAAGTGTTTTGTTATTTGTAATTGAGGCAGAGTGCCTGTTCTTTCTACTGCTAATGCTGTCATTACAAAACCATATAAGGGTTTTGCTTTTAGTGCTCATAGTAGTTATTATTCCTTCAAATTACCTCGCCATTGAAATAATATCACTATTTTGAAGTATTCTATTTTTTCAATATAGTTTTGTCAACGGGTAAAGGAAAAAGAGGCGGTAATATTACTATAGGGTTGACAAATGGGTTAATTTCGTATATAATACGCGGATGTTGAAATCAGTCATGTAAATGATTGATTTCCGAATATTATGTTACAGACAATACTCTTAACAGCATTGTCCGCACAGCTTACGTATCTTAACCCTTCAGTTACTCCGACTCCCTCTGCACCTCGAGTACCATTGACACGGGTTCTGCCAGAATTGAACACCGTTATTTCTGTCGCGGAAAATAATGGTTCACAACAGAAGATCCTTACGGATGATCAATTGCTTGCAATTAAAGCGACCATCTCACCCAAACCTGAGAAAATTCAAACATATGATCTCCAAAAGATCGTAGATTTGTCAGGGCAAAATATCGCCCAGACAAACGAAATTATTGCACCTCAGGCACCTATCAGTACACCTGAGCCGACTGCAGTTCCGACATCCATACCTGCGGTTATTCCTACTGTCGTGACTTCGCCTGTGGTTGTTACATCCAGTAGTGGCACAATTTCTGATGAAGCACTGACGTATTTGGGCAATTGTGAAGCCGGCATGAATCCTGCAAGAAACTCCGGCAATGGGTACTATGGAGCTTTTCAGTTCTCATATGGTACTTGGAAAAGTATGAATACCGGCTATGAACGTGCTGACCTAGCACCGATTGATGTACAGATGGCTGCAGTAAGACAACTCTTGCAGCGATCTAGTATCTATAACCAGTTTCCCGGCTGTGCACGAAAGATGCATAGTGCTGGTTTGATCTAAGCTTACTTCCCTTGTAAAAGAACCATTATTGACTTGACAAAAAGACTTATAGTATGTATAATACACAAACTATAGGCTTTCTGCGAATGTGAGTTTTATCCATGAAGTATTCGCAGGGAACCTTATTTTTATATGAACTTATTTAAAAAATTATTAATTCTTATCCCGTTTGCATTATCAATTGGTGCGATGCAGGCCCAGGCGTTCAATGTTGCTCTGTCGAGTCTAACGTCGGTTCATCAAGATTCCAACGGACAGTTGCTCGCGCAACATTCAATGTCACTTGGTGACCGATATGCTGTGCCTTCGGTCAACAGCGTATTCCGAGACAATATTTTGTTAACACTTGCGTATATGTCGGGTGCTGTTACGAATTCTGCTCAGGTTAACTGGGATAGCGTTCGTAGACCTTCGACGTATGTAATGACATTACAGCCGGGTGAAGTTTTTGCTTTCCATGACGATGTTTTGCCTGAATTTGCAAGAAAACATATCGTTACCACCAATGCTCATTTTGGCGCAAACGAAGGATTTAAATACGATGGTGATCTATACGGAGACGGTGTCTGTCATTTTGCATCACTTATTAATTGGGCCGGAACAGATGCAGGCTTGAAAGTCGTCGCACCGACCCGTCACGATTTTGCAAAAATTCCTGATATCGACCCGAAATATGGAACTGCAATTTATGATGCTCCTGGCGAAACCGCAGCCAACCAGCAGCAGAATCTGTACATTGAGAATACGTTTGATCAGCCTGTTCGTTTGGTGTTTACCTATGCGAACGATACATTGACGGTGAGTGTCTATAAATAAGAGTCAAGCGGTTAGTTCAATATAAATCCTAATACTTCCAGCATCTTCTTTGCATTTTCCGTATTTCCTTTTTCGAGCGTTTCATTAATAATTTCTAGAGCCTTTGGGGTATCGAGGTCATCTGCCAGTGCTTTGGTAAACCGTTTCAACTCCTCACTTCCCTTTTGATCTTCTTGGGAATGAGATGGTTGTTCTAAATTTGATTCAATTGCTTTCATGGCTTTTTCGGCAGATGTAATATCCTTATCATAGTATTCCCAAGGCTCCCGGTAGTGATGCGATAATAACAGATAACGGATTGTGTTGGGACTGTATTGTTTTAACAGATCCGATACCATCACAAGATTGCCCAAGGATTTGGACATCTTTTCTCCACGGTAGCCTACCATGCCGATATGCATCCAAAACTGCGCAAACGGTTTCTGTCCGGTAAACTGCTCTGACTGGGCGATCTCACTTTCATGGTGTGGATAGATAAGATCCCCTCCTCCGCCATGTATGTCAATCTTTTTGTCAAGATATTTGTAAACCATCGCGGAACATTCGATATGCCATCCTGGCCGTCCCTTGCCCCAGGGAGACTCCCAGAACGGTTCATTAGTTCCTTCGACTTCGCTCAGGACTTCGCCCTTTGGGCTTCGTTTTTGCCAGAGAATAAAATCCAGTGGATCTTGTTTGTTCGGATCATCCGGGTCTGCTCCCCGAACTTTAGCGAGTTTGATCATTTCGTCCCGGGTATATTTTGATAGCTTGCCATATTCAGGGTCTTTTTGAATGGCAAAATAGACATTGCCGTTCTTCTCATACGCGAAGCCATCCGTTACCAGTTTGGTTATTATTGCAATGATCGTCGGCATTGTCTCAGTTGCTTTGACATAATGTGTCGGCTGAATATTGTTAAGAGATTGCATATCATGCACATATTTATCGGTCCAGAATTGCCCCAGTTCTTTCCAGTCCTTCCCAACTTCTTTGGCTTTTTTCAGGATATCATCGTCGATGTCTGTGACGTTTTGGGTGTAGTTTACCTCGTAGTTTTGATATGTTAAAAAACGGTATAAGACATCAAATACTGTGTAGGTAAATGCATGTCCGAGATGCGTTGTATCATATGGTGTTATTCCACAGACATACATAGTGATCTCGTTTGGCCGTAGTGATTTGAGGGTTTCTTTTGTTTTTGTGAGTGTGTTATAGAGCCTCATAAGAATGCAAAATTCAAAACTCAAAAGTCAAAAATACAGTTTAAAATTCAAAATTACACAAACATGATAGCATATAGACTGTCTATTGTGGTTTAAAAACCTGTTTGATTGATAGGTTACCTACGTTTTCATTGATCTCATATACTTCCCCGTGCTGGACATAGTGATCAGTTTTGAATGGCAGGAATTCAAGCGGAGTTCGTTTGATTACCGCTTTCAATGCCATTATCGGATCACCGTGACTGACGACTGCGATATGTTTGCCGTTATTGGTAGCAAGTAATTTATTGAGAAAATTTTGCATCCGATGTGCCAGCTGCTCTATTGTTTCATCGGATGGGTCGAGTGGTTTGAGATAAACATCAGACTGTAGTGCATCAAGACTATTGAATTTTCTCCCTTCATAAGAGGTGCCGGTTTCTATGAGTAAATCGGAATACTGTATTTCTTCTATGCCAAGTTTGTTTTTGATAATTTCAGCGGATTGTTTGGTCCGCAGCAGCGGACTGGAATAGAGTTGGGAAATTGTTTTGTCTTTCAGAAAATCGGCTGTTTTCTCGAGTTCCTGCTTGCCTTTATCTGATAATCCAAAATTCGGCAGCCGTCCGTAAATAATCCCTTCAGGATTGTGCACTTCACCATGGCGGATGAGATAGATTGTTGTCTGCATACGGGTTGCTTTGCAAATTATAGTATAATAGTGTTATGAATACAAAGCGAATGGCTGTTATTTCCTACCACACCTGTCCGATCTCGGATGAGACCGACGCTGAGATCGGCGGCATGAATATTTATGTTTTGGAATTATCCAAAGCGCTTGCCAAAAAAGGATATCATCTCGATATATTTACTCGGTCACAAGACGCAAATAGTCCACGGGTTGTACAGGTGAACGAAAATCTTCGTGTCATCCATGTGCCGGCAGGGCCCCAGGAGCCAGCATCAAAAAAAGAAATTGAGCAGTATATTCCTGAATTTCTTACGCATTTTTATGAATTTACCGATAAAGAAAAAGTTACATATAGTATTGTAAGCTGCCATTATTTTCTCTCCGGGATTGCAGGGATGGACATCAAAAAGAAATTGGGTATCCCGCTTGTTATGACATTTCATACGCTGGGACTTATGAAAAATTTGGTTGCTCGTAGTGATGATGAACGTGAAAGTAAAGAACGCATCCTGACCGAACAGCTGCTCGTTAAAGAATCAGACCAGCTTATCGCGACAAGTGAGACCGATGCGCAGTATATCCAATATTTATATGACGGCGATCCGGAAAAGATCGATGTTCTGACACCGGGAGTTGATCTTGCTTTGTTCATGCCAACCGATAAAACCGAAGCAAAGAAAAAAATTGGTGCCGCGACCGATGAAAAAATGATTTTATTTGTCGGCAGGATCGAGCCCCTGAAGGGTGTAGATGTGTTGCTGTATGCATTAAAAATTTTGTTGGGTACCCATCCGGAGCTTAAGGTATGTGTTTGGATTGTCGGAGGAGATGTCTCACAAGAAGCGGAAGAATGGTCAAAAGAGCTGAAAAAACTTTCAGAAATCCGTGAGGAATTGGATATCCATCCGGCAGTTAATTTTGTCGGAAGAAAAGCCCAAAAAGAGCTTCCTGCATATTATAATGCTTCTGATCTTATGGTGATGCCGTCACATTATGAATCATTCGGCATCACGGCAGTTGAGGCGATGGCATGCGGTGTTCCTGTTATTACCACGGATGTTACGGGAGTTTCCAAACTGATTGATAAGGAGCACTCAAATCTTATTACATCAGCCAATAATCCGATTCTGCTGTCGCAGCGAATTACCAAGCTTCTTTGTGATAAAGAAGAATACGAAAAAGTCAGCAAATCGGTCGCTGAGGATGTCAAGGATCTCAGCTGGGATAATGCCGCGGATCATTTTGTCACACTTTGCAAGTCCTGTACGAAAGACAGTACTTTGTCTGACTGATACACGTTGTCTCCACTACTTTGTACTCCTTTGCAGATATAATTCAGTGATGTCTTGGTAAGATCATTGCAATGCAGCATAGTGTCTGTAAATGACTTGGGGTTGACTGCATATGTGTGGATAGTAGCTGTGGTTGTTTGCAATCCATAGGCAAGAATTGTCAAGGTAATGATGGTAAGGATCATGGGTATGTAGGGGTGGAAGGAATCTGGCTGGTAAGAACGTTGCGTAATTTTATATAGATCGGACAGTAATTCTTTCACCATAATTCCACCCCATTATGCCGCTAAATCAATCTAAATGTCAAGTGGAATATTTGATAAATTTTTATTTCTGAGCGGGCGATGGGAATCGAACCCACTGCCTTCTCCTTGGCAAGGAGACGTTCTACCAGTGAACTACGCCCGCGTACAGTGAAGTATACCAAATTCCCCCACTTTCCTCAACAGAATTGTTTATTTTGGGAACTGAAGGCACTTTTATCCCCCAGCGGGAACTCCTGATTGTTTGGGCATCGTACAGTCTGTGATATAGTACTGGTGCATGAAGATCTTTGTTCTCGTTATTTTGGCAATTGTTTTGATCTCAGCAGGTTATTTCCTATTTACTTCACACAAATTTCTTACAAAAAATTCATCAACCGTAAAGCAAACATCTGTTACAATAAAATTACCAAAAGAGAAAAAAATGACGATTACCAGTCCTGTTTTTATAGACCATACGGCAATTCCTTCAGTCTATACTTGTGACGGAAAAAGCATCAATCCCCCGCTCTCGTTCAGTGACATTCCGTCTGAAGCGAAAAGTTTGGTACTTATTATGGATGATCCCGACGTACCCAAGAAACTTTTACCTTCAGGTGTTTTTGATCATTGGGTTATATACAATATTGATCCTAAGGTTAGGGAAATTGCAGAAAATAGTGTTCCTGCTGGTGCTGCACAAGGATTGAACGGAGCAGGACAGCAAAAATATTATGGTCCTTGCCCGCCGGATCGGGAGCACCGCTACTTTTTTACCCTTTACGCACTGGATGCCAAGCTGGATTTTGCCGTCCCGGAAACAGTAACCAAGCAGATGGTGCTGGGACAGTTGCAGGGACATATCATTGAAAAAGCTGAGCTCGTAGGACTCTATAATAGACCGCAGAATAAATAGTTTTTATTGATTGCTTCGTCATACTTCTCTTCGACCATAAGCTCAGAGCCGAATTGCCTCGCGGTGACGATTTAATTTTCAAATTTATATTGTATAATGTGTTTATGAATAAAAGGCCAATCCACAGGGCGCGGTTTACCAAAGAAGGGTATGAAAAACTCCAACAGGAATATGAAGAATTAAAAGCACAGCGCCCGGCCGTTGTTTTGGATGTGCAAAAAGCGCGGGAAATGGGTGACCTTAAAGAAAATGGCTATTATCAAGCTTCAAAAGCAAAACTGCGTTCAATTGATTCAAGTCTGACACGGATGAGCTACAATCTCAAGACCGCAAAAATAGTTGAGGATACGGGGTTGGGCAGTATTGGAATTGGGAGTACTGTGACACTTGTTTCCGATACCAGAGAAATGACGTATACATTTGTCGGTGATTTTGAAGCTGATCCAGCAGAGAGAAAATTGTCCCTCCTTTCTCCTATCGGGAGAGCTGTTGAAGGAAAGAAAGAGGGAGAGAAGGTTGAGATACGAACACCGTCAGGAAATTTTGTTTATACTATTAAGAAAGTAGTTTAAATTTTCATTTGTACTTTTGTGACCAAAATTACCAAAAGTCTGCTCGCTGCGAAGTCGCGCTAAAATTGCTTCGTTCGTTTGTCGGGGGAAGAGTGCCCCCTCCGACACAAGGTCGGCTATCCCCCTGACACTCACTCCACATGCAAAAATTTGGTATTACAATTTAATTATTGCGATAGCATATTTATTTTTTCATCTGTTCAAAATTAACTATTAAACAAGTAGTTCGTGCTATAATCTCATCATGATTATTTTATCGACTCCCGGGTGGGATGAGTATGAACTTCTTGATACCGGGAATGGCATGCGGCTTGAACGGTTTGGGCCGTATCGTCTTTCACGTCCAGATCCGCAGATTATTTGGAGACCGCGTTTGGACCGGCAAGATTGGACAAATATTGATGCCTATTTTGACGCTGAGAAAAAACAGTGGATTAATAAAAATAATGTACCAAGTAAATGGCTGATGCGGTATAAAAATATCGCGTTTTATGCAAAGCTTTCCCCTTTCAAACACACGGGCGTTTTTCCTGAGCAAATTTTGCAGTGGGAATGGATGGAGGATAAGATTAAAGATTCAAGATTGAAGATAAAAGATAAGAAGATTAGAGTTCTAAATTTGTTTGGTTATACGGGGATTGCGAGTTTGGTCTGTGCAGCAGAAGGTGCCATAGTGACGCATGTTGACGCTTCTCGTCCGACGATCGGCTGGGCAAGAGAAAATCAATTTATTTCAAAGCTGCAAGAACATCCTATTCGTTGGATATTGGATGATGCGGTAAAATTTGTCCAGCGTGAAGTCAAACGAGGCGTCCGGTATGACGGGATCATCATGGATCCTCCGGTCTACGGCCATGGACCGCTTGGTGAAAAATGGGATTTTAATGAATCATTTCCCAAACTCTTATCGCTTTGTCGTTTGGCTCTAACAAATACACCTTTATTTGTTCTGATCAACGCGTACGCGATATCTTCGTCTTCACTTATGCTTGAGAATACGCTTGGTGATTATTTTTCCGATCTAGGAGGGAGCATCGAAATTGGCGAATTGGCGCTTGAGGAAAAATCAGCAAAACGACTTCTCTCAACAGGAATCTTCGCCCGCTGGTCAAACGATAAATAACTTTTTGAGAACAACAAACACATATGCAAGATATCACATTGCCTGTTGTAGCAAACTATTTGTAGTATGATTTGATCTGGAATAACAGATAAAATCCGATAAGAGCGCCGATAATTGCTGACACAATAGCGAATCCGACTAATCCCCCTATCAAACTTACTACTCTGCTCCAAAAAAATAATTTCCACCCGTTGGCTTTCTTTGCTTTTGTTCCGGGAAATGCTGCAAGCAATAATATTGCCGAAACGAGATAGATAAGAGCTGCAATAAAGCTATTGCCGTATCCTGAGACGCCTCCGAGAACTGCAAATGGTGAGAATACTGTCAATATCCCCAGTCCAGCAATTCCACCGAGAATCCCAAGAATTCCGAAAATAAGCGCGATCCATGGTGTGATAGTAACCAAAATCTCTCGCACATTTTTTGGCAGTGGAGGAAATTTATCAAACCACTGTCCCATTGTTTCAATGATATCTGTTGATGATGTTGTACTCATAAGTCACCTCCTTTCTACGTTCTCTTTATTATGGTGTCATTGTAAATTTAAATGCAAGAGATAGAACAGGATCAAATGCTTACAAAGCCACTAATTTTTATCCATTATGCAATGGTTGCATGTTCCCCCATTGCTTTCCTATTTTAATTTCAACTTCCATGGGAACAGATAGTGGATAGACTGTGCATAATACTTTTTGGATTGTTTTGATTGTTTGTGTTTGGTTTTTGTCATCCGGGATCTCAAAGACCAGGTCATCATGAATTTGCAGAAGGAGAGAAACATCCGGAAATTGTTTTGAAATTAGATTATAGACATCAACCATTGCTTTTTTTGTCAGATCTGCAGCGGTTCCTTGGATCGGATAATTCATCAGCACTCGACGCATACCGTTGTCGATAAATCGTCTTTTCGGATTTTCAAAGACATATCTTCTCCGCCCGAGCAGTGTCTCAGCGACGCCGTTGATATGTGCGGTTTTTAGATAGGAGTCATAAAAAGTTTTTATTTTTGGATATGACGCATAAAATTGCCGGATAAAATGTTCGGCATCCTCTTGAGGGATATGCAGACCTGCGCTCATTCCGTAGCTACTCATGCCGTAAATAATGCCGAAGTTAATTGTCTTGCCCACTGCACGTTGCTCTTTGGTTACTTGTTGATATGGTGTATCAAAAAGTTTGCCCGCTGTTACTATATGGACATCAAGCTTTTCTTCAAATGCTTTTTGCAAGGCTGGTTCACTAGTGAGATGCGCCAAGATCCGGAGTTCTTGCTGCGAGTAATCAAAGGAGACAAAGGTAAAACCTGGTGACGCGATAAAACATGATTTGATCTCTAATCCGATTTTTGATGTCACCGGGATGTTCTGCAAGTTGGGATTTGACGACGCGAGACGTCCGGTATTGACATACATCTGATGGTATGTTGTATGGACTCTGCCTTTCTCATCTGCTTTTTGGATAAGGCTCTCGACATAGGTAGATCTGAGTTTGGTCAACTCACGATAGGATAAGAGGTCGGCGATGATTGGAAATTGTTCAGTATATTTTGAAAGCTCTCCTTCATTGGTGGCATATTTTCCAGTTTTTGTTTTTCCTAACGGTATACCCACTTTTTCCGCGAGAAACGAGCCGAGCTGCATGGACGAGTTTATGTTTAATCCTCCGCCGGTTTCTTTCTCGATGTTCTTATTTACTTCTTCCAATGCTGTATCTATATCTTGTCCGACTTTGGTTAACTGTTGGGTATCAAGTAAAATCCCCCGCTGTTCCATTAGCCAGAGAACTTTTGCCAGCGGCATTTCAATATCGGTGAACAAAGAATACAGCTTGGGGTATGTTAGGAATTTCTCTTTTTGTTTGTCAGCAAGCGCTTCAATTGTTGTAACATGATAGCGGCTGAGAGTTTCATCAAGCGTTCCGACATGGCGTCCTTCGGAGAGCAATGCTTCAGCGATGAAGCAGTCAAAATCGGTATCAAAATTTCCTGAGGATTTGGTATCCCATATTGGTTTGCTCATGCCCGTAGTATACAAGAATTGTTTTTGCTATACTAGAGAGATTAATTATGCTAGCAGCGTTGTCAACTTTGATTATTCATCTTATCCAAACTACCGGTTACCTGGGTGTGTTTATCCTCATGACGCTTGAAAGCGCACTGTTGCCAATCCCGTCGGAAGTTACCATGCCGTTTGCCGGCTATCTGGCGCAAACCGGAACGCTTTCTTTTCCTCTTGTTGTTATTGTCGGCGCAGTCGGTAACTTGGTTGGTTCACTTGTTGCCTATGCCATCGGCTATTTTCTCGAAGAGAAAGTTATTCTGACTCTGATTGAAAAATACGGCAAGTTTATTCTTTTATCCAAGCATGAGTATGTGCGTGCAGTGGGCTGGTATAAAAAATATGGAAGCGGCATTACCTTTTTCAGCAGATTGCTTCCTGCGGTTAGGACATTTATTTCGCTTCCGGCCGGGCTTTCCGAGATGAATATTTGGAAGTTTGCTTTTTATACGTTTCTCGGATCGCTTCTGTGGTCTTTTGTTCTTGCCTATGTCGGTTTTTATTTGGGTTCTCATTGGGACTCAATCGCTCCCATTTATAATAAGTTTCAATTGGTCATTGTTGTCGCCGTTATTCTTCTTGTGCTTTATTATATTTACCGCAAAATGCAGAGTGGAAAAAAAAGTAAAAACACCATAATTTAGCTTATTCGGTCATCTTCTCGGAAAAGTAATGGTACTTCTTTATCTCAAATTGCAAATCGCAAATGTCAAAACTACAACGCAAATCTTAAGATTTTACTTTTTTAGATGTCTTTTTGCGATTTGAATTTTGACATTTGAGATATTTTTAAGGTGCTGTTGTATAATACACATGTGGATATTTTTTCAATTATACTCATCATTCTTGGTTTGACACTTTTTGAGACAGTCAGTAGTCTGGACAACGCAGTAATTAACGCACAGGTGCTCTCAACTATGAGCAAGCGTGCGAGACAGTGGTTTCTTGTTTATGGATTACTGATTGCAGTTTTTCTTGTCCGGGGACTTTTACCATTTCTTATTGTATGGATTACCAATCCTACACTCGGTCCGCTGGGAGCAATGACCGCGACATTTAGCGCAGATCCACGTGTTCAACGATCAATAGAGGCATCATCCCCTATCTTACTGATCGGAGGCGGGACGTTTCTTATTTTCTTATTCTTCCACTGGCTTTTTTTGGAGCAGAAAAATTTCGGGCTATGGGGTGAACGATTTATCCAAACGCAAGGTGTTTGGTTCTATGCTGTTGTGTCAGTTTTACTAACAGGGATTGTCTGGGGCGCTCTCAATATGCATCCGGTTATGGCGTTTGGCGCGGTTGTGGGGTCAACAGCCTTTTTTATCACCCATGGATTTAAGGAAAATGCAGAAAAAACGGAAAAAGGTCTGATTAGAGGCAATTTCAATTCAGAAATCAGCAAACTCTTCTATCTGGAAGTGATTGACGCAACGTTTTCTATCGATGGAGTACTTGGTGCCTTCGCGTTTACTTTGGCGGTACCGCTTATTCTGATAGGAAATGGCATTGGCGCTATCATTGTTCGTGAAGTTACCATAAGGAGTATCGCAACAATTAAGCAGTATAAATATTTGAAAAACGGTGCGATGTACTCGATATTTTTTTTAGGATGGGTTATGCTCTTGGATAGTTTTGGATTTCATATCCCACAATGGCTTACGCCGGTATTAACGATAATTATCATTGGATACTTTTTTTTCAAATCAAAAGCCTCATTGCGTGTTGTCTAAAGGGAACGACATTATTACATAATTCTTATATTAGATCAGTAAGATAAATACTGTCGCATGAAAAGTGAAAATATTATTGGTACTATACAGGCCCAGCAGTCCAGTATCCCTATGAAAAAACATACTGTCGTTGTTGCGGATGATGACCTTGCGATTTTGGACGCGATGAAGCTTATGCTTGAGTTATATAACTTTGATGTTGAAACGATCGAGGACGGAAGAGTCATGACAAAGCTGGTATCAATTCAGCCAAAACTCCTCCTTCTTGATGTTTGTATGTCGGGTGTTGATGGAAGGGATATTTGCCGGACCGTAAAAGCAACTGCCGCGACGAAGGACATTCCGGTAATTCTGATATCTGCAAGTGTTGATTTGGCAAATATTGTTAAAGACTCAGGTGCTGATGACTATCTCTCCAAGCCTTTTGAGATGCAAGACCTCATAAGTAAAGTGAACAAATATCTTCTTAATTAGAGATAGTGAATAGTAACGAGTGAACAGTGATTAGGAAGACTCGTTTGTTTTTTGTTCTTATTTCCTGTCTACTAATTACTAGCCACTTTTTTCCCTTCGGAAGCCTGGAAGATAAGATAATACGCGACGGGGATAAGAAACAGCATGATAGATCCGGAAAAGATAAGTCCTGAAATGATTGCTCCTCCAAGTCCCTGCCAAAGCGCATTTGATAAGGTAATCGGTATGAGTCCGAGTATCGCGGCAAAGGTAGTCAGCGCTATCGGTTCAAGACGGGATTCAGCTGCGTCAACAATTGCTGTTTGGAAAGCAAGTCCTGCCCGCAGGTTCTGATTAATCTTATCAACGATAAGAATTGAATTCTTCACGACAATTCCGAAAAGAGCGAGGATTCCAATTAATGCCGGGAATGACAATGGCGTTTGCGTTACGGAAAAGACGATGAACACACCGGATACCGAGAGAGGAATAACGAGCATAACAATCAGCGCTTTTCTGAAAGAATGGAACTGCAGAACCATCGTAATAATAATCAGCATAAATGATAACAGCATAGCTTCAAGGATGGACTGGACAGACTGCGCATTTTGCTGATTTACTCCGCCGGTAGACCAGGAATATCCATCGGGAAGATTGAGTGAGTCTGCATATTTTTCAAGACCGGCGTTAATCATTGTTCCTGAATACCCTTTTGTCACACTCGCTGAGACTGAAATAGTCCGCTTTTGGCTTTCCCGGGTAATAAGCGTTGGATTTGGTTTGATTGTGACATTGCCCAATGAAAGCAGCGGCACCGATCCGCTCTGCATAGGGATCATAATAGAGCCAAGGCCCGCGATTGTTTGCGGATTGGCATCTGTTCTCAGAAGGATATCCTGATCTTGGGTGTTTCCCTGTTCTATTTTTACTTTGCTGTCCAGAGTAAAGCCATTTGCATAGGTCCGCAGCCATTGTGCTACTTGATCCTCGGTGACACCGGCATCAATCAACTTTTGCTGATCCGGGACAAAGACGACTTTACTCGTTCCTGTTTTGATTGATTTATCAACATTGGTGATTCCTGGTTGTTTCTTGAGATAATCCTCAAGCTTATTGGCGTATCCATCAAGCAGGGTTAAATCGCTTCCGAATAATTTTATTTGCACGTCCGCGCCTGCCGGTGGACCACCGCTTTCTTCAATGACTGAGAATTTCCCTTTTTGATAATTCGCGTATTTGTCGCGTATCATTTGCGCGACATCAAGAGATGAAATTTTTTGGTCGCCCGGATCAGGAAGCGATACGGTTATCGTTGCAAGATTACTTCCTCCTCCGCTCGGACCAAATCCTGTTTCAGCACCTGAGCCGAGACTTAGTTGGGCCAATTGTACTTCGGGGTATTTTCTCACGTCATTGAGGATATTCAACGCTTCTTTTTGTGTCTGTTCAATATTGGTTCCCGCTGGCAGCTCAAGCTGGATCTGAAATGACTGCTGCGCACTCGCGGGGAAAAATTCATTCCGGACAAATCCAAGCGGGAGCAATAAATAAGAGAATAACGAGAAGATAACAACCATTGCGAGTGTTTTTCTTCTGTTGGTTTTACTTGAAAGGATGGCAGTGATCACGTATCGGTATTTGTCGCTGATTCGGTCGAAGTTGATAATTCCCCGGTCAAAGTATTGTTTGATCTGCATACCGTTCGTCTGTTTTTTATTTTTGTTGTTGATGATATTACTTTTCTGTAAACTTTTTGTTATGATAGCTTTGGTTTTTGAAAAAAGAACGGTTCTTACCTGAAAGTAAATGAATATATTGATGATGAATAACAGAATGGCCGGGATGAGATAGATTCCTTTCGGCGCTACTGCAAAAAAGATACTAATGACGATAAGAAGAACGAGCGACCTGATAAGGAAAACAACTCGGTACGGAAATCTCGGACGAAGGATGATAATCACAATCGGCAAGGTTATGAACATAGCAACACCAAAGGACGCAAGAAGAGAGGTCGAAACGACAATTGGGATCGCTTTGATAAATTCTCCGATAATGCCTGATGCTAGTAGTAAGGGAACAAATGCCCAAACTGTTGTTAAAGTCGTTGTGGAGACTGCGGTTTTGAAATCGCGCCAGACGAGAAGTCCTGCTTCCATGGGTGTGAATTTCCCGGTTCGGTAGTATGCCGACAAGGCAGAGATAATAACAATTGTGTCATCGACCAAAAGCCCCAATGATAAAAGAAGAGAAAAGAACGCGATAAAACTCAGATCAACGCCTGTCGAATGCATCACAATAAAGGTGATAAGAAAGGTCATCGGAATTGCTGATGCTGCGACAAGCGCCTGACGAGTTCCCAGAAAAATAAGGATCACCAAAAATACCAGACAAAAAGTTACAATAAGGTCGCGTACCAAGTCATTAAATTGTCTATCGATCATTGCACCGGAATCAATGACTGAGGATATGGTGAACTGTCCGGGATATTTTGCCGTGTATTTCGCGACCGCATCATGTGCGTCTTGATCAGCAGTTGTGATATTGGCCGTACTTTTTTTGAAGATACTAAAGGTCACAGCCTGTGTCGCTTTGTGGTGCAAATCGGCAACATAGGAGTCCGGTACACCGGGCTGCTGACGAATTGCAACATCTGCGATATCGGATAATTTGGCACTGGTGCCGTTGTTCAACCCGATTTGCAGATCGCGTAGATCCTGCATTGTCGTGATGGTCGGATCTATGGTCAGAGCAAAAGAAGATTGTGATGAATTGATCGTTCCTGCAGGCTGCGAATTGATCGCGCTTGTGATTGTTTGTGATAGTGTCTGCGGATTGATGCCGTATGTTGTGATCGCCTCTGGTTTGATCGTTACCTGAATTTCCTGATTGTCCAGTCCGTCAGTTGAGACGGTATTGATCGTCGCGACATCTTTCAAATCATCCCGCAGTCCCCTACCAAACCGTATCAGCGACGCCGGATCTTGACCTGTTACCGTAAAAATCCACACCGGCGTATTCTGGAAATCGAGTTTTTGTACATGCGGTGTTGTGGCATCTTTCGGTAGATTGCTGACACTTTGTACAGCAGTTTGTACATCTGAGGTCGCTTTATCCGGATCGACTCCGGAGAGAAATTGTATTGTTACTGAGGATTGGGAATTGGTAGACGTTGAGGTCAGTGTATCGATATTTGCGACATTACTGACCGACTGCTCAACAGGTATTGTCAAAAGCGACTCTACATCATCGGGTCCAGCTCCGGGAAGTGAAGTGGAAATGGTAACGATTGCAATGTTGATGTTGGGATTCAGCACACGTGGCAGATTGACAAAACTAAAAATGCCAAAGATGAGTGCAAGAAGAATAAGAAGGATCACAAGCCGCGGATTGCGGAGATACCCTGCGATAAGTAAGTTATTTAGCTTCGGATCGAATTTGAGTTGTTTAAGATAGGATGTGACTGCCATACATAAAAAGTATCAAGGGTATCAGGTGTATCAAATGTATCAAGAACTTTTCGTTTTTGTTTTCTCTTTATTTTCCTTGATACCCCTGATACTTTTGATACACGTGATACTTTAATTAATCTTCACCTTGTCTCCAGCGATGACATTTCTATCCAGGATGACTTGGTCGCCGGATGTTAATCCATTTGTTACTTCGATATAACTTCCAAAGACATTGCCAAGTGTTACTGTCCGGGATTCGGCTTTGCCGTTTTTGTCCACGAGCAAATAGTTGGAATCCTGCGTTTGATAGACAGCATCAATTGGTACAAAAGGTACCGTTGACCCTGTATTGGGCTGACCGACCGGGATATCGACATTGACATATTGTCCGTCTGTTACCAGATAGCTGTCATCAGCAGGGATCACATAGAAAATTGAATAGAGCAGTCCATTGGTCGCGTCGGATGAGACATAAAATGGTTTGATGTGATATGCGTTGCCGTTGAGATAGACGTTGCTTGTCTCAAGACGCGAGACGTTTTGTGCTATCTGTTGGGGCACATCGGCAATCGCGATCGTTTGCGAACTGTCGGTTGACGCGGAAATGACTGCAAGTTCGGTACCCTGAGATACTTGTTCACCGACATGAACGAACACCCGTTGGACAACACCTTTGACTGGGCTTGCCGGAAGCATCATATCCGCGTTGACTTGTGCCATCTCCGACTGAAGACTGGTTACTTCTTTATTGAGTTCCAATGATTTTTCTTGGATCGTAAGTTGTTGCAGCGTCAGGTCATGCTGCGCGTTGGCGAGCCTTCCCGGCGGCTTGTTGCTATCTGTCTGCTGCTGCAGATTAAGCAATTGCTGTTTCAACTGATTTTGTGCGCTTTGCAGCTGATTAATCGTTGATTCCTGCGTTGTGACCGGGGGTGATGGGTTGGGATTATTCTGATTGGTTTGCAGTTGCTGATTGAGTGAATCAAGAACCGACTGGTTGGCGTTGATCAGATCTGTTGTTTGGTTTGCCGATTGTGTCGCGATAGACTGCTGGTCGTTAAAGTTATCAAGGGTAATATTGGCAATATCTTTTTGTTTGTTGATCGCGTCTTGTTGCTGGGAAAACGTATCAAGGACATTTTGATACTGCGTTTGCGCTATTTGCGCCTGTACCGCTGGTGCGTTACCGCCTTGATAATTTGTTGACAGCGTGATGAGCTGCTGTCCCTTGCCTACTTTGTCACCATCGGTCACATTGACTTCCTGCACAATTCCTGCAGTTTGTGCAACAATTTTTACAACACCTGCTTTTTCAATCTTTGCCTGTACTGTTACTTTTGGTGCAGTTCCTATGCCATATAATTGGACCGATTTGGGTAATGGCGGTACTGCTTTTTGTTCTTTTGGTGTATTGAGGATGCGTCCAACAATAATAAGAAGAAGCAGTAATCCCAGCGCGATAAAAAAGCTGCCCAGCGGTTTCTTTTTAATAAACGCGGTGGTTCTTTTATAATATCTTTTGATTGGAATAGAGGCTAATACTTTTTTAAATAGGTTAAATCCTGCCATAATGATACTATCCAGAAATAAACATAAGGGGCAGTCTTCCAAACAAGTTTCTGAAGAGTTCCATTATAGGCATTTGTCAGCTTCATGTCAAATTCAAATGAGGGTAAAAATACGATTACTTTCCAATTGCTTTACAGACGGTGTACAATGCAAGTGTGGCGGGTTTACGTAAAAAATCGGCATTGGAAATAATCACACCCGGCGTAGATGTGCAGCAGCTTGAAGGGCGATTTAATTTTTTCGTCAATCAGGCAATGGCTGTCATTACGGTTGTTGATAGTGACGGAACTATCCTCTATCAGAGTCCTTCCATCAAAAATATCCTCGGATATGATTATCAAAAAAGACTCGGCAAAAATTTTCTTCATTCACGTCTCGTACATGCGGATGATGTTGCGATAAAAGAGCAGTTATTGGAAAAGGCATTTCACCATCCTAATAACAATTATAAAAATGAACTCAGGATGCGGCATAAAAATGGGTCGTGGCGTTGGATGGAAGTAGTCTTTAATAATCAGCTGCATAATCCGGACGTTGGCGGTATTATCGTCGTTACGCACGATATTACAGAGCGGAAAGTATATGAAATGCAAAAAGATGAATTTTTGAGTATCGCAAGTCATGAATTAAAAACACCATTGACGGCAATTCGCGCTTATAGTCAGTTACTGATTAAGAAAGCAGCTGACGATAATGATAAAAATGGAACACTGCGCTTTTTAGATAATATAGTTTCACAAACTGATAAAATCGCACATCTGATCAATGAGCTCCTTGATGTGAGTAAGATCCAGGAAGGAAAATTAACGGTACGGATTAGGCCATTTCTGTTGCATAATTTAGTTAAAAAAATCATTGGTGATTTTCGCTTTATTTCAGGTTCGCACAAAATTGAACTTGACATCCATACGCGTGTAGCGGTTCTTGGAGATGAGAACAGGATCGGTCAAGTAATCAGCAATTTATTATCAAACGCTATCAAGTATTCTTCCGGATCAGAAAAGATTGTGATCAGTGTCAAAAGAAGCGGAAATTCTGTCGTCACTTCTGTCACTGATTTCGGTGTGGGAATTCCAGCAAGCAAACAAAAATATGTATTTCAACGCTTTTTCCAAATTAAGGAGAGCAGTGCTCAGATGATCAGTTCGGGTCTGGGTTTGTATATCGCGTCGGAAATAATACAATTGCATAAAGGAAAAATTTTATTAAAAAGTGTAAAAAGCAAAGGTTCTACATTCTCCTTCAGTCTTCCAGTTGCTCCATCTGCAAATCGTCCATAATGCTCAGCAATCTGCTCTTTTGTATTGACCACCTGAGAATTATTTGCTATTATTTTTGTGTCTTATCCCATGCCGTATCGCCGACAAAAGGATATCAGCAACATTCGTACTTCTGCGATTAGAAAAAAAGAAAACGCAGTTGTCATCGGTGCAGGCATAATCGGGCTCACGACAGCACTTAAAGCACAAGAAGCAGGATACAAAGTTCGCATTATTGCCGACAGACCTCCACTTGAAACCACTTCAGCAAAAGCAGGCGCAGTGTTTGAACCATACCAACCTGGAAATATGAGTTCTGTTGATATGCTTCAGTTTGTAGAAGTAGGACTGCGGGAATATGGAAAAATAATTGATACATATCCTGAAGCGAAGTCTGGCATCCGTGCGCATGACTTATATAGTACATCGGTAACGACAATAGATCCGACAACACTTCCCTTCCTTCCCGCTATCCCCAGCTGGAAATTTATTACCCAAGATATTCCCGGGCATGGACGCTATCAGTCAGCGGTGGTTCTGCAGGATGTCCCGATGATTGATCCGACAAAAACTCTACCGTTTCTTACCGAACGGTTCATTCGAAACGGTGGGACCATGCAGGTGCCGGCTCCAAAAATTCTTAACATGCAGGAGTTTCTCTTATCGATTCCTGAAAAAGTTGTTTTTAATTGCACGGGGTTGGGAGCAAAGGAGCTCTTGGGTGATCCGGAGATACATCCGATGCGCGGACAAATTGTGATCCTTAATAAGACTCCGGATTGGGAGCATTCGATTCTTGGCGATGATGTCTTTTATATCTTCCCGAGGATGACGACGACGGTCCTGGGCGGTACGACAGAACTCGGCGAATCAGAAGAAACCACAACAACAGAAGCGGTTCAGAGGATTATTGACGGAGCGCAGAAAATTATGGATTTTGATCCGGTGAAAGATGTGGCGACGACATACGCAGCACTCAGGCCATACCGGAAGACGGGTGTTGATGTGTCGTTGGAATATGTTCATGGGAAAAAACATATCAAGGTAATTGGATTTGGCGGATCGGGTTGGACCTTCAACTGGGGTGCCGCCGAAAAAGCAATCGTACTTGCAACGGAATAGACTTCAGTACTATCGATTGCTACAAAAAAATTGCTTAGTTTGCTTACATGCGTTTCCTGTGATAGCATGACATCACTTTGAACGCTGCTTTCAGAAATAAATTTGGCCAACGATACCAATTCGATACAAATGCGAGAACTCACGCATTAAGAGTAATACAAATGTATCGTCTTTTTTTAATGTTTGGCATGATCGCCGGATTATCTTTCACGATCAATGTACTCAAAATTCCTCATACAATCCCTCATCTCATCAGACCTTCTTTTGATATATCACTTCCCAAACCGGCAAATACCGGTGTCATTACTATCAATAAGATCGGAAAAATTCCGGCAACTGTTATCACCGCAGGAGATAGTTTGGCAAGAGGCAAAGGTAGTCACATAACAAATGGCGTACTGGCAAACATCGGTTATTATTTAGTTCGTCGGGCAAATAACACGACACCAGGGATTGCCCGATACCACGTGATCCCTAGCTTGTCAGTTGATGGCAGTTCGGTTGAGCAGTTAACCAAACGGCTAAAAGCGCAGAACAAAACACTCGCAAAGATCCCCAATCTTGTGTTGCTGCTTTCATTCACCAACAGAGATATGAAGCATTTTGTGATGGATGCTGAGAAAGTACATTCAACAAATCAGCTGGGAGAGTTTTTCCAACTCGCAAATATACTACATCATGACAGCAAACTCTACCAGCATTCTTTGTCGTCATTGACGCAGACATTGGCAGATATTCATTCTAATCGGGTGAAAATTTTGGGAAAGAAGCTAGCCGTTATGCAAGTGGGGATATTGGGATTACCGAATGAATCATATGCGCCAAAAGTGCAAGCGGTGTTACACAAATATCATGTGACGTATGGTGAAATTTCTTATGTTATCAATCTTTTTAATACAGATGATCAAAAAGCAGTTGTGTCGGCGCGTAGCTATCATTCTGGAGTCACCTATTCATTTGTAAATCTTGATAAGTTACAGGTTACGGAAAAGACTGCGCTTGCTGATCTTTCACCTGATAAATTTCATCCTAATTCTCTCGGCTATCAATCGTTGACTAACTACATCGCCCAAAATGTCCTCGTTCACCAAAACCAAAAGTTCACAGTTCTCGCTAAAAATTAACCATTACTTGACAATTTTACTCGATATGTTATAACATTGTTATAATATGATGCAAAAATTAATCAAGGTTGGAAATTCTAAAGCACTTACTATTTCGGCTCAAATTTTAAAACAGGTGGGAGATGTGGATGTAGCAAAAGTACAATTCGAACCTTCCAGGAAGCGTTTAATCGTTGATTTTAATCCACAAGAGGTAGTAGGAGAGGTAATTGATCCAGAAGTGTATGCAGTTGCAAAGACTCTCTTGAAGCGATATAGCAAGGCTTTTGCGGAACTTGCTAAAAAATAACGTTCTTCATGAAATATCTTACTGTTGCAGATATTCTTCTTTTACATAATCTTGTGATTGATGAGTTTGGAGGATCACACGGTCTTCGTGACTTAGGACTTCTGGAATCAGCGGTAATGCGTCCCCAGGCGACATTTGATGGCAGTGATCTTTACAAAACTGTTTATAATAAAGCAGCAGCTTTGCTACATTCACTTCTTATGAATCACCAATTTGTGGATGGAAACAAGCGGACAGCAATGCTTTCTGTTATGACATTTCTAGAACTAAACGGCTATCTGTTTAATGCTAGACAAAAGGAAGTAGTCGAGTATGCTTTGTATATTGAAAACTCTCAACCAAAGATTGAAGAAATCTCTGTATGGCTTAAAAATCACTCCAAGAAAATACCAAAAACCTCGGTGAAAAAATAACGCATTGACTTTGTAGTAAGTTATTGTTGAAGTAAAAAGTAAATTGAGATAAAAAAACACCAGCTAGCGGTAGACAGCAACTTCTTTGTTTTGGACACTATTATAGATTTATATTATCAACATGTTGAGAAGTGCGGAAATTGTGTTGTTACCCTAACTCCACCATCGTTTTGAGGAGTTCGGCGGACCAACGGTAGACATTGTAACTTCTGAGAATTTCCCGCATCCGTTTCATCCGTGCAGTCTGTTCTGATTTCCTCATGGTGAGAGCCGTGTGAATTGCCTCTGCAGTTTGTTCACCATTATACGGATTCACAATGAGTGCTTCCCGAAGTTCTTTTGATGCGCCGGCAAATTGACTCAGGATCAGTACTCCCTTCTCGTCATCTCTTGCCGCGACAAATTCTTTTGCCACAAGATTCATTCCATCGTGCAGCGATGTCACCATACCGACATCAGCAGCGCGGTACAACGGATAGATCGCCTCATGACTGTGATATTTGTGCAGGAACACAATCGGCTTCCAGTCATTTTTTCTGAATTTATTATTGATCCGGTTGACCTCTGCCTCTACCTTAGCAGAGAAATTTTTATATTCCGGAATATCCGTCCGGCTGGGTGCTGATATCTGAACGAACGTGAATTTCCCGATATACGCCGGATACTTCGTCAGGAAGATCTCAATCGCGTGAAACCGCTCGATAATACCCTTGGTATAATCCAGCCGGTCGACACCGATGCCGACATATTCGGATTTCACACCCAATTTCTTCAGCGCCAGCTTGCTCTCATTCTCCTGCTCTTTGAAATTGCTTCCGTTGGTTCTTTTGGTAAAGGCGATACTGATCGGAAATGGCTTGACTGAGGTGATATGATTGTTCTTTGTTACCGTAAACTGATCAAGATCTACTAGCGCCTCAAGTTCTCGTCCCACCGTATTGATGAAGTTATTGCAGTGGAATTGTGTATGGAAACCGATGATATCCGCCCCGAGCATGCCTTCAAGAATTTCTTTTTTCCAAGGACAGATGCTGAACGCTTCGGCATTGGGCCATGGGATATGCCAGAAAAGACCGATTGTCGCATCAGGTCTTTTCTCTTTGATCAGCTGCGGCAGAACCGCGAAGTGATAATCCTGTACCATGATGATCGGATCTTTTTCATTTTTTATTTCTTTAAGTACTGTCTTTGCGAATTTTTCATTGACTTTCATATACTCCTTCCAATCGTCTTTTCTGAAGATAGGGCGCGTATGTGCAATATGACAAAGCGGCCAGAGGCCTTCATTGGAAAAGCCGTCATAAAATCCTTTGTTCTCCTCATCTGTCAGCCAGACACGCTTGAGTGTATACAGCGGATCATTTGGCGGGACGCCGATTGTATCGTTCTCATCAACGACAAGCTTGTCGGCATTTCCGGTCGCATGGGCAATCCACATGCCGCCGCAAGCCTGCATGATCGGGTCAATCGCTGTGACAGGGCCGCCTGCAGGGAAATGATAATCGATCGTATTGCCTTCTTTGGTGTGGACATACGGTTCACGGTTGGAAACAACAAAAATTTTGCGGTCCTTAAGAATGTCCGCGACAAAAGCCTTCAGACGTTCTGTCGTCCAGGGTGAATCAAATTTTTTCAGCCGGAGGCGAGCTTCTTCACTCGCGGCGATTCGAGCTTCGATTAAATTTTGTTGAATGTTGCCGACTTCTTTGACGAGTGGTCCAAGGAACGGATTGTTAAATATTTTGTGCGGGCGTTCTTTGCCATTGCCTTTGCGGGAGTATTTCAACGAATCGACGAGATTGCGCATCGGAATAAAGATAAGCCACCGAAGGATGATAAGAATTGCGAGTGCGAGAAGAAAAGCCTGGATGAATAATTTAATCAGATCGCTTTGCCAAATGCCGCTTAGCTGCGTATCGATATATCCCGCGTTCTGGACTACGATCAACGCGCCGACAACACTTTTTTTATCATGCAAAGGTGATGCGTATATATAAAATTTTTTACCATTTACCGTCACAAATCCACTGTTATCCTGGTCGCCATCCATCGCGGTGATAAGAATGATATTGGTATCTTTTGATGACGTTAGACCGCTTGAGAGTGTTGAAGATGAAGCAACATATTTACCAGTATTGTTGACAATTGCGATTCCCGCGAGACGTTGCTTGTCAACGAATTTTTCGACAACAGACTGGAGATACACATTGGATTTATTGATAAAGTTGGGTTCAACTGATTCTTTGAGACTTTCGTCGACAAGATACGAACGATACTGAATATCCCCTGTGAGCCTTTTTGATTCCGAATCTACATGCGACCAAGTGAAGTAAACCGCTATGAGACTTATTATTACTATGACGACTCCGACAGCCGCCAGAAGTTGCTTCATAGGCGTCTATTATAACACACTCTCAAGGCTAAGACATTACCTTTCTGAATTTGAATAAAAGGGCTTGTCTAGAGATGCTATAATTATTTGCTTCATATGGAAAATGTAACGATTGTTCGCTCATCAAAGAGAAAATCGGTAGGGATTCAAGTGTTGCCTGATGCCAGCGTAAAAGTCACGATCCCCTACTTCATCCCGAAATTTTATGTTTCAAAGATACTCAAAGATAAAGCCGACTGGATACAATCAGCCCGGCAGAAAATGCTTGCACGCAAAGCGGTAAGTGTTGAAAAAAAGAAAGGCCACTATTTATTTTTGGGCAAAGAGTATCAGCTAGCAGAGCGACCAGGACAAAAAGAAATGATTGAAGTCGGCGATTATCTCTATGTCGGGAGTGCCAACGAGAAGTTTGTACAAAAATATCTGGTCAGCTGGTACAAACAACAGGCGAGAAAAATTATTGTTGAGCGGGTCAATCACTATGCCAAGATAGCCGGATTATCGTTCCGTTCTGTCTCAATTACAACAGCCGAAACTCGTTGGGGATCATGCTCAAGCAATAAGACGCTGAATTTTAACTGGAAACTCGTGATGGCGCCGATTACAGTCATCGATTATGTAGTGACGCATGAACTGGCGCATCTGACAGAGCTGAATCACTCAAAGGATTTTTGGGAAACAGTACGCAAAATGTATCCGCTCTACCGGGAGTACCGGACTTGGCTGAGAAGACACGGGCATACGCTAACGATATAATAATTTAGCGTTTAGAGGTCGTAGATTTCGGAGTACTTCTTATGCAAATAGCTGATGAAATACTTGTGATCGATTTTTTCTCCCGTTACTTTAAAAAGTAGTTCTTTGGGATAATACAAACTTCCATGCGTGTGGACGTGTGCGTCTAGCCAATCTTTGACCGGGATGAGATTGTCTTTGGCAAGGGTCTCATCAAAATCAATATCCTTCTGCATAGCATGAAGGAACTGCGCTCCATAGATATTGCCCAGCGCGTATGACGGGAAATAGCCGATTGCACCGTAGGTCCAATGCACATCCTGCAGTACTCCGTCTTTATCGGTATCAGGTACGATGCCGAAAAGTTTTTTTGATTTTTCTTGCCATGCCTCCGGTGCATCTTTTACTGCCAGTCTGCCATTGATGAGTTCATTTTCCATTTCAAACCGCAGGATGATATGCAACGAGTAACTCACTTCATCGGCATGGATGCGGATAAGACTTGGCGTGACGATATTGAAGGACTGGATCAACGTATGCTCTTTGATCCGTCCCAGCTGTTTGTTATACAATGTTTGGAAAAGCGGTGTGATTGAACGGATGAAGTGGGGGTTCTTCCCTACCATATTTTCCCAGAAACGGGATAACGATTCATGGATGCCGAGCGAAACGCCTCCTTCAAGCGGTGTATGTGCGTATTTCGGGTTGATCCGCTGTTCATACAATCCGTGACCTGCCTCATGCATTGTTGCAGTGAATGATTCTCTGAAATCTCGCATATTATAGTGTGTCGTCAATCGTATATCGTGCGGCGCGAGTGTCGTCGTGAACGGATGCGGTGATGTATCAATTCTTCCTGACGTAAGATCGAAGCCCATTTTGTGGACAATGTAATCGATAATTTTTTTCTGGTCTTCCTCGGAATAATGCTGCGTACTGTTGACGAAAGGAATATGATCGCTATAATTTTTGCTGGCAGTAATTTTTTTAATTAGTGGAATGATTTCTTTTTTCAAACCGTCAAAAAGTGTTTCACAATCGGCCGCTGTCAATCCCGGTTCAAATTGATCCAACAGCGCATCATAGGGATTTTTTTCATATTTCAGATAATCGGCAATCTCTCTGCTGATCGCAAAAATTTCCTCAAGGTGCGGGAGAAATTTTTTGAAATCATTTTCTTCGCGGGCAAGATTCCAGACAGGAAATGCAACGGATGTTACTTTTTCTTTTTTGATGATCAACTCTTTTGGAACATTATAATAATATTTTGTTGCGTGGGTGATATTTCTGACGATTGCCTGCTCTTCTTTTGAGAGACTTTTTTCTTGTTGGGCTTGCTCAACAATATTTCTGAATTCTTTGTCTTGCCATTTTTCAGTAACCAATGTGGTGAGATATCCTATTTGTTCTGCTCTACTTTGTGCCGCTTTACTGGGTAAATTGACATTGAGATCCCAGTTGAGAAGCGCGCTTATGTGATTGAGTCGGGATATTTCGCGGTATTTCTTGAGGAGTTTTAAGATAACAGGATTGTTTACTGCCATAGCTTTATTATAGCACGTTAATTCAAAGAATTTGCTATACTGTAGAACAATGAACGAGTTATATAAGATCGGCGGATTTGTCAGAAGAGGCGATGGACGAGGTAAGAAGCTTGGATTTCCGACGGCAAATATCGCGTTGCATAAGGATATCCCTGAGGGAATTTATGCCGGTAGTGTCACAATCAACGGCAAACTGTATTATTCCGCAGCATTTGTCGGGACTGCCAAGACTTTTCATAAAACGGATAGTAAAGTTGAAAGTTATATTTTTGATTTCGACAAGGATATCTACGGGAAATACATTACGGTAAGACTCTACCAGAAAATGCGCGGTAACAGGCTGTTTGATATGGTTGAGGATCTGGTCGAGCAGATGAAGCGGGATGTAGAGGAAATTAAAGAATTTTTTGCAAAAGAGAGAGAATAAGTTGCGTTCCGCTCGTTAAGTTTAGTTTATTTTTTAATTTTATAGAGCTCTTCATCAGACAAACCGAAGTGGTGGCCAATTTCATGAAGGACGGTGCTTCGGATATTTTCTTTTGCTTCTTCATCATTTCGTGATATCCGTAAGAGCGGCTCCTTGTAGATTGTTATTTTATCGGGTAGTGCAAAATAACCGATTCCTCTGCCTGTTTTAGGAACCCCATGATATAAACCCAATAGAGCCGGATCAGGCGGCATGTCTTCAATGACAATTTCTACATTATCCAATTGGGACAAAAATTCT
>DATLSZ010000024.1:0-45455 GCA_035533875.1 Candidatus Acidiferrales bacterium | reverse complement strand
TAAAAAATACTATATAAATAATTTAGCTAATATTATTTACCGTTAACAAAATTTTACGTGAAAAACATATTTTCTAAAAATAAATCTAACAAAACCGTTGTTTTAGCAGCCAGTGCATTAATGATACTTACTGCTATCAGTATAACCCTCGGTGTAAATACGAGAACCCCCACAAGAATGTCAGTAAACGCTTCTACAATAAACTATTGCATTCCTCCAACAGTATCTACTACATCAGTAGATTCAGTATATGATGGATATCTTAACCAACAAACAGGTCCCGGATGGGTAGGCGGTGATTCAACGTACCATACAACTCTTCCTGACGGAAGAACAGTATGGGACTTTTCGGACACACTTATTGGAACAGCTTCAACAACTGGGCAGGCAACCTTTACCGGTATGCCGCATAACACATTATTAATTGGCAGCGGGTCTTCTCTTGCAACAGATCTGGGGGGGTCTTATACAAGTCCGCATTCACTTATCCCAGATGACACATACAACGGACAGCAAGCATGGTATTGGGTGGGAGCAACGTATGTTGAGAATGGGCAACTGCTCGTATTTGCAAATCAGATCACGTCAGGTACCTTTGGAACTGTTACCGGAAATTCAGTAATAGCTGTGTTCTCGATCCCAGCCGCTCCAGCGTTACCAGTATTTCAAAAGATAATTCCAATTGTTAGTGATCCGGGTATGCAATGGGGGAACGGATACACCTTTGATAGCACGTATAATTATATCTACGGTGTTGCATCCAATCATCAGATGAAATTGGCTCGTGTTGCTCGAGGTAAAACAACCACACTTAGTTCATGGCAGTTCTGGAATGGGACATCATGGGTGTCTGGGGTACAAAATGCAGTCGTTATGAACTCCACTCAGGCTGAAGCAATATCACCGCTGCCCTCAAACTGGGGTAAAGGATATATTGCTGTTTCGGTTTCAGCATTTCCGGGCCTTCAGCTTCAAGAACAATTTTCCTGTGCGCCGCAAGGTCCGTGGTCTCCTCCACAATCGATCTATACGATTCCGGAAACCAACGGCGAGTACCCTTATGAAATTGCTTATATTCCCAATGTTGTCGGCTATCATCCAAGCGGTAACAGCAGCCTGCGTGTCAGCTATAACATTAATTACACAGGCAGTAATGGATTCCAAACACTTGCACAAAATATTAATATGTATCGGGCGAGGTTCGTCGATCTCCAATCCAATGGCCAAGTTACCGGCTATAAAGGTTTTTGCATGGATGATAAAGGCGCTGTCACAACCAACGGTAATCCAGTTCAGATCTGGACCTGCCTTGGCAACTCCCAACAGCAATGGACCTACTATCCCGATAAAACACTGCAAGTATTTGGCAAATGTCTCAATGTGCCAAGTGGCCAGACCGCAAACGGCACCAAAGTAAGTCTGTGGAGCTGCACAGGAGGCACCAATCAACAGTGGACACAAAAAAGCAATGGCGAGCTCGTCCATGTTGCGAGTGGAAAATGTCTGACAGATCCGAATTCGAGTACAGCCAATGGAACGCAACTCCAGATTAAGACGTGTCAAAACTATGGAAGCCAACACTGGAAACTGCCGTAACAAGCGGGTGGCACGGGCGGAGAGTACTCTTCAGAGCGCAGTTCATTCGCAGTGAAGCCGCGTATGACGCGGTGAAGCAAGACTAGAACGAGCATTGAAGAGAGGAGCCCGGGACAGGACCCGCGACAAAAATATTCATACCAAACGGAAAATGTCCTACTTCTTACGGGGAGAGATTTTGTCTTTACCGACATATTTACGTAATACTTCAGGAATAACGACAGAGCCATCTTCCTGCTGGTAATTCTCAAGAATTGCCACGAGTGGCCGTGTTGAAAATGCCGTTCCGTTAAGAGCTTGTAAATACTTCCTCTGATCACCATCTTGATATCTCATATTCAATCTGCGCGACTGAAAATCAGTAACAGTAGATGTTGATGTCATTTCGCGGTATTTTTCCTGTGACGGAATCCAGGCCTCAATATCATATTTCCTTGCAGCGTTAAAACCCAGATCACCTGTACAGACCTTAACTACCTGATAAGGAATATCCAAAAGTTTCATAAAATTCTCTTCAACCGAAAGCATATATTCATGTTCGCGATCATCTTCACCTTCTGCGACAAAAGACACCATTTCTGTTTTATCAAATTGATGGACACGGAAAATTCCCCGGGTGTCTTTTCCGTAACTTCCTGCTTCCCGACGGAATGCCGTTGAGAAACCGACATAACGCCGCGGTAACTCTTCTTTTTTTAACACATCATCCATATGATATGGTACTATGGATTGTTCTGCTGTCCCGACAAGGTATAAATCACCATCTTCTGTAGTAAAGATGTTCTCAGCGTCCCCCATCTGAGTGTATCCCAAACCATCCATGATATCCTTTTTTACGAGTACCGGTGGAAGAATCGGCGTAAATCCTTCTTGTAAGAGTGTCTCAAATGCAAGCTGCTTTAGTGCAAACGACAAAAGGGCTCCTTCATTCTTAAGGTAATAAAACCTTGGTCCGCTGACTGCTGCTGCTTTTTTAACATCGATAATATCCAGTGCTTCTCCGAGCTCGAGATGATCTTTTACTGTAAATCCAAACTTCTTCGGCGTCCCTACTGTTTTGATGACTTCATTCTCCGAATCATCTTTGCCGACTTTCACGTCGGGTTTGGATGGATTGGGAATTCCCATCAAGATTGTCTGCAACTCGAGAGAAACTATTCTGAAGGATTCTTCTTTCTTCTCCAATTCTTCTTTGACCCTTTTTCCTTTTTCTACCTGCTCAGGAGATGGTTTGCCGGTGATTCCCTTGCTCAGCGCGTTACGTTCTTCACGGATCTGCTGGATTTCTTTTTGCAAACTCTGCACTTGCTCATCCAACTTGAGGACCAATTCGATATCAACAGTCACTCCTTTGGCCAGAGCGGCTTTTTGGATCTCTTTCGGCTTTTCCCGTATTATATTGATATCCAGCATAATTCTAGTATAGAACAAATACTTAATACTTTATACTAAATACTTGATACTATTTCTTGGAGGCGGGCTTTTTCTTTGCCCCTGTAGATTTCGAAGCTTTAACTGCTGGTTTTGCTGAAGTTGCAGGCTTAGAAACTTTTTTCGCGGCTTTTGGTTTTGCATCAGTTGCGGGTGCTGCTTTCCCTGAGACTTGTTTGGTTAAAGAAGCTTTCATCCGCGAAGCTTTATTTTTGCTCAAGATATTCTTTTTTGCTGCTTTATCGACAGCACTAAATGCTTTACTGACACTTTTTGGAGATTTTTCCTCTTTCGCTTTCTTTACCAGGCTCTTATACGTATCTTTTACTTTTTTATTTTTTATGGTACGCTTCTTGTCCTGCTTTAATTTTTTCTTTGCGTGTTTTAGTATTGGCATTTTGACATTTTAGCATGGTATACTTAAAAAAACAATACGCACAACAATGTGTTCGACTATACTCCACACTGCCTATAAGTTGATTTTTCGGCTATCGTTAGTAACGCTATAGTGGATTGATACCTGTCCATTGTGAACTTATGAAAAACAGATTTTTGACAAAAGGCCTTGATCTCCTGACCCGTAGACAAACCAATATTCTTTCTGCAGCTTTTGTCATCATGATAACTGTTGTCCTTTCCCAGGTGCTCGGGCTTATCAGGCAACGGTTGCTTGTATCCATTTTTGGCGCGTCAAACAAACTCGGTATCTATCTCTACTCAACCCAGCTGCCGGATACGGTTTTCCAGCTCACGATAGCGGCTGCTCTTGCATCGGCATTTATTCCGGTATTCTCAGAATATTTGGCGCGAGGCAAAGAAAAAGAAGCGCATAAGATGGCATCAACGCTGCTTACGGTCGGTATTATCATATTTTCAATATTTTCTGTAATCCTTGCTATTTTCGCACAGCAGATCTTGCAGATATTCAATCTTGGCTCTAATTTTTCGCCTCAAGAAATGATACTTATGGCAAACTTAATGCGTATCATTATCATCGGACAATTATTATTTATCATCGCTACATTTTTCACCGCACTGCTGCAGTCATACAACCATTTCTTTGTTCCCGGAATTGCTGCTGCTCTTTACAATTTAGGAATTATTATCGGGGTTCTTGTCTTTGCGCCAATAGTAGGAATTTACTCAACAGCAATCGGTGTCATACTCGGCGGTCTTATTTTTATCGGCGCACAGATTCCGTTGGCAAGAAAAGTCGGCTTTCATTTCAGACCTGATTTATCGTATATCAAATCTGACGGAGTCAAAAAAATTGGCAAGCTCATGTGGCCTCGGACATTATCTGTTATTATCTTTCAGTTGGGAACAATTGCTATTGGTGCGTTTATTTCATTCCTAAATGACCCGGGGAGAATGAATGTTATCTTCGATTTTGCTCAGACATTGGCTTTTGCTCCTGTCGCGCTCTTTGGACAAACGATTGCTCAGGCAGCATTCCCTGTCTTGGCACGTGAGAAAGATAAATTAGAGGAGTTTAAAGCGACGTTTATTCAAAGCTTTAATCAAATGCTTTACTTGGTACTGCCTGTTTCTGTTCTCTTTCTGGTACTCCGTATCCCATTGGTACGATTGGTCTTCGGAGCGAGTAAATTTGACTGGCCGGCAACAGTGCTGACAGGTGAAACACTTGCACTCTTTAGCGTTTCTATTTTTGCCCAGGCTCTTATCACGCTCGTGCTACGTGCTTTCTATGCGCTGCATGATACCAAAGTCCCGCTCATCGTTGGCGGCATTTCAACGGCTCTTCTGATTATTATCGCGTATCTCTTCATTGCCAATTTCCATATGGGTGTCCAGAGTCTAGGTCTTGCCTTCTCAATAGCAAGCCTTTTCCAACTGGTCGTTCTTTTTCTGCTTCTTGAAAAAAAGGTTGGCGGTTTTGGAAAATCCGTCCTCTTTCCTTCCTGGGCAAAATTCTTTATCTCATCATTTCTTACTGCTTTTGCGCTCTATATCCCGATCAAACTGCTCGACCAGCTCGTTTTTGACACGACTCGTACTATCAATCTCATCATCCTTACCGGCATTTCAAGCTCGCTGGGACTGCTGTTATATCTTTTCCTCACATGGTTCTTTGATGTGAAGGAAGCACAGGCCTATGTCTTGATGTTCAAAAAGATCGGCAATTGGAGGGAAATTTTGAAGAAATCACAAGAGCTCCTCGGCACCAACCGCACCACTAGCCAATAAAAAACCCGCCTCTAAGCGGGACTATTTTTGAGATTTGCGATTTGCAATTTGAGATTTATTAGTACATTCCGCCCATGCCGCCTGGCATGCCACCGGGCATTCCGCTGCCGCCTGGAGCTTCCTTTTCAGGAATATCAGCGATCAGACATTCTGTGGTGAGGACCATCGTGCCGACACTTGCAGCATTCTGGACTGCAGACCGGGTGACTTTTGCCGGGTCGACAATTCCTGCTTTGAGCATAGAATCAAATTTGCCAGTGATCGCATTGAATCCGTAATCAGAAACTTTCTTTGTACTTGTTTTTTCTTGCTCTTCAATTGATTTGATGACCCAACCATCATCTTCTCCTGCATTTCGTACAATCCATCGGATCGGCTGTTCCAGCGCATTGAATAAGATATCGACACCAATCTTCTGGTCTTCGACAGTGAGACTTTCCCGTAATTTGGGAAGTACCTGCCGAGCTTTAAGAAGGGTAACTCCACCGCCGGGGACAATGCCTTCTTCAAGAGCAGCTTTGGTCGCAGCGACTGCGTCATTGACGCGCTCTTTCTTTTCCTTCATCTCAACTTCTGTTGCTGCTCCGACATTGATAACCGCGACGCCGCCTGCTAATTTGGCAAGTCTTTCCTGGAGTTTCTCACGGTCAAAGTCAGATGTTGTTGCTTCAATAGCTCGTCTCAATTGTGAAATCCGTGCAGTGAGTGCTTTCTTGTCACCTTTGCCGCCAATGATGCGGGTATTTTCTTTATCAGCCCAGACTTTATCTGCCCGTCCGCAGTCTTCAACAGTGACACTTTCAAGTGTCCGGCCTGTGTCTTCCGAGATAACAGTAGCGCCGGTAAGGATCGCAATATCCTGCAGCATTTCTTTTCTCCTGTCACCAAATCCGGGAGCCTTGATCGCGACCGAATTAAAGGTACCTTTGAGTCTGTTAACGATAAGCGCTGCAAGTGCTTCACCTTCGATATCATCGGCAATGATGACAAAATTCTTTGTGACTTTGACGAGATTCTCAAGGAACGGAAGAAATTCATTGAGCGCTGAGATCTTTTTGTCGGTGATCAGGATATATGGATCTTCAATTTCTGCTTCCATCTTGTCGGTATTGGTAGCGAAGTATGCTGAAACATAGCCTTTATCAAATTCCATACCTTCTTTGTAGACAACTTCCATCTCCATGGTACGGCCTTCTTCTACTGTTACGACGCCGTCTTTGCCGACTTTAGTCAATGCTTCTGCGATCAATGAACCGATAGTTTCATCTTGTGCGGAAATAGTAGCGACACGGACAACATCTTCGTCTTTCACCGGTCGTGCCATTTTCTGGACTTCTGCGATCACTGCCGTGACTGCTTTGTTGATACCTTCACGCAGGATCATCGGATTGGCACCTGCTGTGACATGCTTCATGCCATCATTGACGATTGCCTGTGCGAGAACGGTTGCTGTTGTGGTACCGTCGCCTGCGTTGTCATTGGTTTTGCTTGCAGCTTCTTTGGCAAGCTGAACGCCCATATTTTCGTATGGATCCTGCAGTTCAATTTCTTTTGCGACAGTCACACCGTCATGGACAACAGTTGGCGCTCCCCATTTCTTTTCAAGCGCAACGTTGCGGCCCTTGGGTCCAAGTGTTGTAATAACAGCTTTTGCCAGTGTATTCACACCCCGTACGAGTGATTGTCTTGCTTCTTCTCCAAATTGTAATTGTTTTGCCATAGGTTAAATAATCAAAAACAAAACGTTATTTTTGCTGTTTTAGTGCAGCTTCAATAACTTTCATGCTTTCATCAACAACCGCGAGTATATCAGTTTGTTTGACAATTTTCCACTCTTCATTACCAACCTTGACTTCATTGCCACCCCATTTGGTGAAATATACTTTGTCGCCGACTTTGACGACCATCTTTTCGACTTCGCCTTTCGGATGAACAATTCCCGGACCGATTGCCATAACTTCGCCGATTTGTGGTTTTTCTTTGACGTTCTCAGGAAGGTAAATGCCGCCTGCACTTTTGGTCTCCGCTTGGAGCGGTTTGATCAAAACATTGTCAAATAGTGGTTTAATGTTGGTTTTCGTTGCCATTACAATATAATCAGTTATTTAGTTATCACTCAATTAAAGAGTATGCTAAAGTATACAATAGAAAATTTTCCTCGTCAAGACCCATTAACCAAATAGCTCCCGACAGATCTCAGCCATGTGATTTTTGCGATTCTCGCGTGTCTATTGACACAGCCTTTTTTCTTCTATACGATAAAATTACCGTACGTTTTGGTACGGCTCTTTCTGTATGAATTTAAACGGTAAAAAATTGTTTATCATTGGATTTATCGTTGTTCTTCTCGTCGGTATTCCTTTAACAATCTATCTCCTCCAGCAGCAAACAAATACCCAGCAGCATGCGCAGGCATCAACCAACCTTGCCTTTAGTCCTGATACATCCGCAGCTGCACCATTGCAAAAAAATGTCGGAGATACAATTCCACTTGATATTACTGTCGATCCCGGAAAAAATTTAGTCTCATTTGTCAAACTCGAGATCCAATATGATCCTACTATTTTAGCAACACCCTCAGCCGATGCATTCAAACCAAATACAACCGCGTTCCCATCCGTATTGGAAGGACCTGTCTTCACGCCTGGGAAAATAGCAGTTACGCTTTCCGTCGGACCGGATCCGACAAAAGCTATTCAGCAAAAAGTAACAGCCGGTACCGTTACCTTTACCGCATTAAAGAATACACCTCCGGGCACACCAACGCTTGTTACATTCACAAGCAGCACGCAAGTTCTTTCAATCGGATCGAGCGACCAAGCAAGCGAAAATGTCTTATCGAGCGCATCACCGGCAACGATTGCTATCGGAGGTACCGCTCCACCATCCGAGTCTATTCCGCCAGGAACACCAACTCCGACACCGGTAGTCTCTCAATCTCCATCCGCAGCGCCAACGGCTGTACCATCAGCTGAGCCTACTGCTACTCCGGCAACGTCGCCTACTCCGACTCCGTCTGTTGCAGTCAGTAGTGGACCGAACAGTGCACCAACATGTAATAGTCTTACTCTCGACCGCGGAGCAACCGGAAACGCTCCTTATTCATTAACATTTACCGCCAATGGCACCGATACTGACGGGACAATAAATAAAGTATCATTCAATTTCGGTGATGGACAAGTAAGCGATGTCACTCAAGCAGGTGGTATCGGAACTGCCTCTGTCAATGTCCAAGCATCACACACTTACAACAATCCTGGAACCTTTACAGCAACCGCAGTACTCACCGACAACGGCAATGCAACAAGTACTGCAGGTTCCGGCTGTACGCAAAACATCACAATAAATGCAGCAAGCAGCAGTGCTTCAACTGGCGGTGGAGTAGTCACGAACCCATCACCGACAATGCCTCCAACAGGATCCACAGGTCTTGCAGTCGGACTGGGCCTCGGCGCGATGCTCCTCATCGTCGGCGGAGGACTACTGTTCTTCATTCTCTAGTTTATAAACGCTGAACCAATCAGAACAACAAAAAATGCTTTTGATGAAGATAAATAAAAAAGCCGTTGAAGTTACTTAAAGAGATTTATGGACTTGGAAATAAAGTTTTCAGTTTAAAAACCAACCACGGTCTTTTGCCCCAAAGAATCAGTTTACCCGTAATAAAAGCTTTCCACTGTGGAACAAGCCCATTGGTTACAAGAAAAAAAGATAAAGGATCAACAGAAATATAACAATCAACTATTTTCGGAATATGATTTTCTATTTTAGCCCCTTTAGCATCACAAATTATTACAATTTTTTCAATACCACGCATATCAATAACAAAACTAGCATTTAAATTCAATGCTGCCTTTTTGTCATAAACACGGAGCATGATCATTTTAAGGAAAGGTATAGTGATCCTTATATGTTGAATCCTTACAGGAAGTGGTTTTCCAAGCGCATTGGCAATTGCACAACCATGTCCAAGTAAATGAGACAGGCAATAAGAAATACCAAGGAGTATATCCATCGACCCATAATGAGTAGGAAGAATATTCTTATCAGAAAATTTTTTTGTTTCTTTTAAAAAAGAATTAACTTCCTCAAGAAGCATACTGGCAAGAATTGAACCACTTCTTTCGGTGAACTCTTGAAGATACTTTTTGTTCACTTCAGCTATAAAATCTGGGCTACCTTCACCGTATGGACTCTTCTCTCCATGCAGAATACTTCTTGCTAAACGTTGAGAAATGACTAGATGCGCAGCAGCGTCCCCTACAGTCCATTGTGAATTGGGAATTGGAGTTGTTGTATCTGAAAATTGAATCAGATTTGCTACTCTTTTAGCAACGATATTAAGTTCATTACTTAATTCTTTTCTCTGAATGCTCATGTCTTTATTTGCTATCCGAAATCATCGAGAACAACGCTTCCTGGGAGAGCTCGACTTTGCCGGTTGTCTTCATTTTCTTCTTTCCTTTTTTCTGTGCTTCAAGCAGTTTATCTTTTCTGGTCCTGTCACCGCCGGACATTTTCTGCAAAACATCTTTTCTGTATGGTGAAAGTTCCTCGCGCGCGACGATCTGATTGTTGATCGTTGCCTGGATGATCTGACGGAATTGCTGCCTATCCAGAGACTCTTTCAATTTCTCCGCTTTCTCCCTTGCAACATACGCTGCTTCGTCTTTGTAAACAAGTTCTGACAGCACATCAATCGGATTGCTGTTAATCATGATCTCAAGCTTCACTAAATCCGCTTGTTTGTAATCCGTTAATTCATAATCAATACTGCCATACCCTGCCGTAACGGATTTTATTTCTCCAGCCAACCCTCGAATGAACATCGAGTAGGGCATTTCGTATGACAACACGGCAAACGCTTCATGATACTGCATATCAAGTAAGCTTCCCTTTTTTTTCTGGCAAACAGACATTACATTGCCCACATAATCAGCAGGCACATACACATTCAGTAGCATATATGGTTCATACATATCCTCTCCTCTTTGTTCGTACAGAACTTGCGGCATGGTAAGTAGTAAATCCAGATCAAACTCCTGCTTCAGCCGTTCCTTCACAATATCTGCGTGTAACAACCCAAGAAACCCGACTCGGAATCCGCTTCCAAGATATGCAGAATACTCATCAGTGTAGGTCAGTGATGTATCATTGAGTGAAAGCTTCCCGAGCGCTTCTTTCAATTCCGGATAATCATCCGAAGTTCTCGGATACATGCCGAAAAAGACCATTGAGAGCGGTGTTTTATAACCGGGAAGCGGATGGAAATCGGAATTTGTAAGCTGCTGATCGGCAGTTGAAATCGTATCTCCGACGCGGCATTGCCGGATATCTTTGATACCGCCGACCAAGTAGCCGATTTCTCCTGTCTCAAGTCCATCCGTTTCTTTGAGAAATGGTGTGAAGACACCGACCTCCACCAAATTTGTTTTCAGTTCATTCTGATAAAACTGTATCTGCTCCCCTTTCTTCACATGACCGTCCACAATCCGGACATAGGCGATAACCCCTCGGTATTCGTCATATACCGCGTCAAAGATCAGTGCTCGGAGCGGCGCATCATTTTTTCCAACAGGCGGCGGAATTTTTTCTATAATAGTTTCGAGCAATTGCTGAACACCTTCACCTGTTTTTGCTGAAATAAACAAAATTTCTTCTTTGGCAAAACCAAAATCCATCAATTCTTTTACTACCACGTCTGTCTGTGCGTTGGGTAAATCAATTTTATTCAGAACAGGAATCATAACTAAACCCTCTTTTTTGGCTACTTGATAATGCGCCACAGTTTGGGCCTGAATGCCTTGTGTTGCATCAACAAGCAGCACCGCGCCTTCACAAGCGGCAAGCGTCCGGGAAACCTCATAGGAAAAGTCAACGTGTCCGGGAGTGTCGATCAAGTTGAGTTGAAACTCAGTATCGCCTTTTTTGTACTGCATCCGTACCGGTGCTAATTTGATAGTAATGCCTCTTTTTCTGCTGATGACATTTTGATCAAGGAACTGCTCCTGCAATTTATCCTTGGCAATAGTATGCGTTAATTCAAGAAAACGATCCGACAATGTCGACTTACCGTGATCAATATGTGCGATAATCGCAAAATTTCTGATGTTGTTTTGGTCCTGCATGCCCATAATTGTATCAGAGAACCACAATGAATGCGACTTCCGTAATAAATAAATGGATAAAGTTGCTTAACTGAAAATTTTTGTTACAATAGCTACATGAATATGAGCAAGTTCCATATAGGGCTTTTCATTATCATCATTGCAGTTTTTTTTGGAATTGTCGTTATCACTGAAGAAGGATCACAAAGCAATAAATCAACAACGGCGCCGACTCTTCCACCAGATGCGAGTACATTCCAGTTAATATCACCAACAGGAGGATCAAATATCAACAAACTTACAGCTCAACAGCAACAACAACAAGCGCAGCAGCAACAACAACAAGCGCAGCAGCAAAGACAGGTACAAGTAGGCACTGTCGAAGGACCGATTGCCGCATCTGTCTCGGCAACGATCAAAACATCCAAAGGAGATATTACTGTCAGTCTCTTTGGAGACCAGGCACCTATAACTGTTAAGAATTTTATCTCAAAAGCAGACACAAATTATTACAACGGCCTGATCTTCCACCGAGTTGAGGATTGGGTTATCCAGGGAGGAGATCCTACCGGAACAGGAAATGGTGGTGGGCAAATGCCGACCGAGGTGAACCAACAGCCTTTTGTCGTCGGTTCCGTCGGAGTTGCACGAGGAAGTAATCCGCAAATCTCCAATGACTCACAATTCTTTATTACCAAAACCGATGCCTCCTGGCTCAACGGCCAATACACGAATTTTGGTATTGTCACAAGCGGAATGAGTGTTGTTAATAAAATTGAAATAGGAGATAAGATTGAAGGAATTACGATAAATAAGTAACAGTATCCTCTGCCTCAAGAGTAAATTGCTAATTTACCCTTGACGTTCTATAATAAATCATATGCCCAAAAGAAGAGCAAGACGGAAAAAACCGTTAAAACTCAAACTGAAGAAAAAAACTGTCTATACCATTTTTAGCTTGGGATTCTTCCTGGTTGGAGCTCTCATATTATTGTCTATTATCCATAAGAGTGATTCCACAATGATCATAAATTCCTGGATGAATGATAAATTCGGCCAATTGGGAATACTATTTCCTTTCGCGCTCTTTTTCTTCGCCTTCCTTTTCCTACGTCTCAAAATGTATCTTTCACAAGTTAATGTCACTGTCGGATTCCTGCTCATTTTCCTTTCACTGCTGGGACTTACCAAAAGCGGCGTATACGGACAAGGCCTTTTTTCAATATTGAAAGAAATAATCACCGTACCCGGAGCCGACTTGGTATTTATTGGCGGTTTATTGGTCGGAACGATCGTCTTTTTTGATACATCGATTGATGAAATCCTTGAGATGCTGGGCAATATCGGCGAGACCATGAACAAACTTATCCCGCGTAAATTATTCAGCGGCGGTAACTCTGAAAAATCACTATTGAATAAAAATAAACCGTTAACAATCAAAGGCGGCCAGAAAGAAGAGCCGATTCCACAGCTAAAAGAGAATACTCCTCCGCAGCCGCAACCCAAAAAGGGAGATCATGAGATCCTTCCCGACAAACTCGTCAGTAATTTGCTATCCGGGACAACAAGCGGCGTATGGGAGTATCCTTCACCATCACTCTTATCAGAAGATCCGGGAGCCAAAGCTGACCGAGGTGATGTCAAAAAAACTGCAGATACAATTGAAAAAACCCTGCAGAGTTTTGGCATTGATACCCGTGTTGCCGAAGCCAATCTCGGACCTGCTGTCACCCAATATGCACTTGAAATTGCACAGGGTACCAAGGTGTCCAAAATCACTTCACTTGCCAATGATTTAGCACTTGCAACAGAAGCGCCGACAGGTCAAATCCGTATTGAAGCGCCGATCCCCGGACGCAACCTGGTCGGTCTTGAGATACCAAACCGCTCTCTTGAAGTGGTAAATCTTAGGACTATGCTTACTTCTGGCATCATGCAAAAAGCCCGTTCGAAATTAGTCGTATCACTAGGGCTGGATGTCTCAGGCAATCCGCTCGTGGTTGATATCGCAAAGATGCCGCACGTGCTCGTCGCAGGTACAACTGGTTCAGGAAAATCAGTGTTGATAAACTCATTTATTTCATCGCTTCTCTTTCGTGCTTCACCCCAGGAAGTGCGTTTGATTTTGATCGACCCCAAACGCGTGGAATTCACCGGATACAATGGTATCCCGCATCTATTGACACCCGTCATTGTTGAGCCAGAAAAAATTCTCTCGGCACTCAAATGGGCCATGGCAGAGATGGACAAACGATACAAACTCTTTGCCGAACGAGGAGTCAGAAATATTGATTCATACAATGAGTTATCCGGGTTCCAGGCGCTACCGTATATCGTTATCTTTATTGACGAGCTGGCAGACTTGATGATGTTTGCACCGGTTGAAGTCGAGGACGCGATCGCTAGACTCGCGCAGATGGCTCGGGCAACCGGTATTCATTTAGTCATCGCTACGCAGCGTCCTTCAGTAAATGTTATCACCGGTCTCATCAAAGCAAATATCCCCTGTCGTATCGCGTTCAATGTTTCATCAATGGTTGATTCGCGTGTTATTCTTGATAGCGCCGGTGCTGAAAAGTTGCTCGGAAGGGGTGATATGTTGTATATTCCTCCTGACCAGGCAAAACCGACCCGTATCCAAGGATCGTACGTTTCCGAAAAAGAAATTAAAAAGCTGGTCGACTTTTTGAAACAAAGTAATTATCCGGTTGAATATACCGAAGAGGTCACCAATCAACCCTTGCCGCTTAAGAAAGGCGGATCGATGGGTACAAGCGGCGACGGCAAAGACGGAGAGATTGAAGAGGCAATCCGACTGGTATGTCAATTTAATACGGCATCTGCTTCGTTTTTGCAGCGGAAAATGTCAATCGGATATGCCAAAGCAGCACGCATTTTAGATCAACTTGAAGAAATGGGTATTGTCAGCCAGGCAGAAGGAGCAAAGCCAAGAGATGTGCTGGTACGAAACGCTGAAGAATTTTTAGCAGGACAACAACAGGAAGGACAATAAGATTTAGGATTTAAGATAGAAGATGTAAGATTTTTTTATTCTTTAATCTTTAATCCTTAATCTTCAATCTATTTTCTTATGGTACGTTTGGGGCAGAGGTTACATCAAAAAAGACTACAACGCAAACAATCACTCGAAGAAATCGCACAGGTTCTAAAAATAAAAGCGTCATTTCTTGCTGCCATTGAACGGGGAGATTATCACAAACTTCCATCGCCCGCATACGCGCAGGGATTCGTGAGAAATTATGCTTCATACCTCGGACTTTCCAAAGCAGAAACGACTATGCTTTTCAAACGCGAGTTTGATGAGAAACGAGCGATGAAGGTCCTTCCCGACTCCATGGTAAAAACAAAAGAATTCCCAATAAAACGGCTTAAAATTCAACAGTCAGTTTTATTGTTCATTTTTTTCCTTTTGGTAGTTCTTGGCTATCTCTTCTTTCAATACAGAGCCGCATTTTTACCACCCTCACTTACGGTCACAACACCACAAAATGGCAGTAAAACCTCACAAGATGTAGTGGTCACTGGCAACGCGGACAGCAACGCAACAGTAACAATCAACGGTGAACCCGTCACTGTGTCATCAAATGGCGATTTCAAAAAAGATATCACCCTCTTCCCCGGCAACACGACAATTTCGATCAAGGCAACCAACCGTTTTGGGAAAACATCGGTAACCCAGAGAACAATCAATGTGCAGTAAAAACTGCTAACTTAAACTATTATTCTGCATAAGATTTCTTGCCAAACATTTACTTGACACCGAGCTACCGTTGAGGTAGTCTATATTAGACTCTGAAATATGATAGATCCTGTCCAACTAGTATTACTTATTGTTATTATCGTACTTACTATTTTATTAGTAATACTCGGTGTGCAAGTCTTCCTCATCCTCAAAGAACTTCGCCAGACAATCACCAAAACCAACAAAGTCCTTGATAATGCCGACTCGATTACAGAGAATATCGAAGCACCGCTTGAAGCGCTTTCATCTCTTGCTCTTGGTGTTAAAGCTTCATCTCTCATAACTATTGCCAAGTTTGTAGGGAGCTTGCTTGGGAGAAGTAAAGAGGATCACCACAAAGATTAGTTATAATCCTAAACTCTCTTACTGCTATGGAAAACAACAATCATCAACAGAACAACTATGGGAACGGATTCATTTTGGGAGTCATTGTCGGTGTGCTGCTTACCCTCTTATTTACGACCAAACGCGGACGCGTTATCTTAAAAGAAGCAATGGAGAAAGGCATGCAAAAATTCTCCAATCTCGAAGCCTTAATAAATGAATCAAAAGTTTATGACGATGAAGATGATGAGGAGGGGGATGATTTTATTCCCTCAGAACCGGTAACGGTACAAGAGCCTCCTAAGGAAAAAAAAGAACCTGAAAAACCAAAGGTCGTAAAACCCGATCCAAAGCCAGTAGTAAAAGAGACACCGACACCCAAACCAGTTGAAGAACAAGTCGTAAAACAAACACCAGTTCAAGAAGAGGTTCCGGTTCAAGAAGTAGAACAGAAAACACAAACACCTTTTGAGAAACCCAAACCCGGAAAAAGGTGGTTCCGCGGCCTCAGGAAGAAGAATTGACCTGTTATTATTATATCACTAACACAAACCTCAAACGACTATTGTGACAGTCCGTATTTTTTGATATTCGCATCATGCTCCTCCGTTGTTGTCGCGTAATGGTTGTGCCCTGAAGGATCGGTAATATAGAAAAGATATGTTGTCTGAGCCGGATGCATTGCAGCTTGTATGGCCGCGACTCCGGGATTGGCAATCGGCGTCGGCGGAAGTCCCGTGTTGGTATAAGTATTATACGGCGATGTCGGCGCGATATTGCCGCCGCTGTTTGTTAATGTCGGCCACCAGTTGTTCTGATCGCCAATTGCGTATTGGATTGTCGCGTCTATCTGAAGCGGCATGCCGTCTGCAAGCCGATTATAAATAACCGAGGCGATAAGTGGCCTGTCTTCTGCAAAGCGTGCTTCACGTTCAACCATGGACGCGATGGTAACAATCTGCGCTTTTGAAAAACCTGATTTACCATCACTCGGAATACTGGCATACTTTTTATCAAAATTACCCTTCATCGTGGTAATAATTGTATTGATATCCGTGTCTTTACTAAATGCATACGTATCAGGAAAAAGGTAGCCTTCGTTCGCTACTAATTGCTGCTCCCAGGAAGATTGATAATTGGTAAAATGCGTTCTGAGAATTTGTGCAATTTCCTCCGCTCTTTTTCCTTCAGGTATGGTAATGCGTACGTCATCGGTTGCAAGCTGCAGCACATCTGCAATCTTTCCTGCAGACATTGATGGTGATAACTGGAACTCTCCTGCTTGGATTTTGCTTCCGATAGCTTTTTGCTTCACTAAAAGATAGAAGATAATCGGATCTTTGATCAATCCCTGTGCTTTTAAATTATTTGCAATCATGCGGACATCTTCTCCCTTTGAAACTTCAAACGTCTGTGTTTTCGTATCTATCGAGTTTGCAGGAGTAATACCATTGATCCACCATGCGCCGATACCGCCGAGGAGTAAAATAAGTAGAATGATAAGGAAAAAGAACTTCTTCATTGAATTATTCTTTACTGACTTTCTTCGTGCGTAGTCTTGCATACATTATTTCCGCCACCCAGCTACTAGGTGTCAATCATATGATAACATCGGGAAATTTGTAAGTGAATCTTTTGCTTCTTTCAAATTATTTTCTGACTCACTATATAACGTAACAACAATATCACCAATCCATACGGATTCTCCGGATTTTTTATGTAAATAAATACCGCTCTTTTTTTGTTGTGGTGCACCGAGAATCTTTGCAAGGGCCGTCACGTTTTTACAGTCGATTTCCTTTACGATGCCTCTTTTTTCCGCTTTGACATCATACGTAAATTTTCCGGGCTTGAGATCATCACTTATTATAGCAGAGTTACCGCCTTGTGCCTTGATGATGTCACGCATTTTTTTTAATGCATGTCCGCTAGACAATATATATGTTGCCCATTTTGTCCCGTTTCCGAATTCCTTCTTCACCCGTTCCTGTAAAGGTTTTGGGGAATCTTTCAAACACATATCAAGCAGCATCCCCGCAAGAATAATAGCTTTTTCTTCAAGATCGCATGGTCGGTCTGGTCTTTGTTCCAATACCTTTAATGCTTCTTTTGTTTCAAGAAGCGGTCCGACACCTCTACCCGCCGGTTGATTGGTATCATGGAGATAGACAACCAATTTTACTTTAAATTTTTTCGCAAGGTATTCAAATTTCTTTTTGAGGACCTCCGCATCGATGCGTCTATGGACTTTGACGTGAGCGCCGTACGGTAAATCAATGACAATATGATTGGAGCCAAAGGCAATTTTTTTCGCCATAATCGAAACCAATATCTTATCAAAACTTTCAAACAATAACGGCTCCTCTACTTTTATCAACTCATCATCAGCCGGCGCAATATCGACACTTCCACCCCACACAATGCATGCGTTAACAGCTCTTACAATCTTATAAATCTGCTCTTTTGAGAATGTTACCGGGGCCAAGACTTCCATATCATCTCCAGTCCCTCCGGGCGTCGTAATAGCGCGCGACGAACTCTTGGGGATAAGAAAGCCCGCTGCAGCGACAATTGGGATAACTATCAATGTTGTTCTTGTTCCAGGCACGCCGCCAATTGAATGTTTGTCGGCAACAATCCCTTTGAACTGCAGTTTCTCGCCGCTCTCAATCATTGCTTTTGTGAGAAAGTACATCTCTTCATCGCTGAACCCTTTGGAATAGCCTGATGCAGCAAAGTATGTCGTGAGGATTGGAGACAGCCTATCATGACCAATAGCATCCATGATGGCAAAAATCTCTTGATAGTTGAGTCTTTTGCCGACGAGTTTTTTCCGGATAGCTTGCAGTGCGAGTGATTCTTCAGTCATCAGTCTCCCTTAATCATCTGGAATGCCATTTTGAAAAAGCCTCTAATGAGTGATAAAAGAAAATAAAGAATCCCGTTAATTACTCGATAAACAAACGGCCATATCTTTTTCAAAAAGACAATAACTGGTGATGGTGATTGCTGATTATCCTCCATATTTCTATTGTAACCATTTCTTTTATTCGGTTGCAAGTTTGGCTTTTATAACCAGCCGTTTCCATGTAGTTCCAGGAGGTGTACAGGTAACGATACTCACGTAACTCCCATCGGTATCCTGAGCCAAATATGACGTATCCTCAGCGGGAACGATATACATTTTTACTATTCTATACGTGTACTCATCACTGCCCACGGTAAGGATGATCGAGTCACCGACCTTGGCATCAAGAGCAGTCGCAAAAATAGCGTGCGGGTTGTGCGGATCAAACCACTGCGGCAGTGTTGAGTGTCCAAAAATCACCGCGTTTCCTTTATTGGGCGGGATTGCTGTTCCAGGGAACCATATGGTATGCAGATTAACATTATTATCAGTCATCGACACATAGGTATCTTGGATACCGAGACGGGGAATTGTGAGATAGAAGTTGGACAATTGCTCCGTCACCCCTACTTGTTTGTATTGATCTGGAGACGTCGGTGGGAGCCAGCTGGTGTCGTTGGGGTTTCCCAAATGACCTATTTGACTCGCAGTATTTTCAAGCAAACTGGTAATCGAATCCTGCGTGATGATCGTTGTCTGTGGAATAGGAGACGCAAAAGCCTGACTGGCAAAGGCCGGCTGGATATATATTTCGTAGGAAATGAGCGGGAAAAACGTATATCCTGCCAAAGACATTCCCAAAAGCGCTACAAATAATCCGGCAAACCGCATCATCATTCTTGGACTGATGACTCTCCCTTTTTTATAAACTTGTTTACGCATAATATTATTGTGCTGTCATGGTAACGGAGATTTGTTTTGGCAGCTTTGGGAACAACAGCGGCAGCAGAGGAATTGGCGGTGAGAAGGTTATGTCGGCCTTTGCAACTTGAGGCAAATTTGCCAATGAATCTTTTGCCGCGCCGAGTGATTTATTTTGGATATTGCTAATTATATCTTGTTTATTAATGTCCGGCAGCAATCCTGCCTGGATGGAAATCGTTGCCGTAGCGGCTTGTTTGGTTCTCTGAGATACGTTATTGACTGTCTCTTTCACACTCTTATTTGCAGTATTCGGATCTTGCGGATACTTTTGCTTCATTACCGATTTGGCATAATCATCCAAATCGCTATTACTGTATGCCATCCCGGTATAGACGACATCCGCGGTGAGGCTCACTTGACTCGCTTGGTCATCAACATGATGAGTGAATGCTTGATTTTCCAGAACCGGACTGCTGACCAAAGGCAGTACTGTTTCACCAGATGATGCAAGGGATGCAAGTTTTTGTTTGGCCGCATCTTGTACTTTATTTGGCAGATCAGACCTAAGTTTTGCGATATCATTGGATGAAACAACGGTCACAGTCTTTTTTGTTCCGCCGGAAAAGGCGTTATCATTCTTCGCGGCAACCGTATTATCACCACCGATTTTAAATTCCGTTCCCGATGGTTCATTGCCGTCTGTTCCGATATCTTTTGCCGTTACACTTACATCGGCCGTCCCGGGCTTGGTACCGGAAAAAATATCACCTGATTCGGAAGCTATCTTCACATCATTATCAAGGGTAAATACCTGACCATTGCTTGCTGTCAGCGTCGTACCGCCTGAAAGTGACACTGAATTCGTATTATTATTGTAGATTGTGACGGTTCCTTTTGCCTTATCCCCGACATCTTTTTTACCGGTCGAGCTTGTTGACACCTGCCCATTCACTGATGTTGAGAGACTCCGTGCAGCAATAAGGTTGTTGCTAAAATCATTGTTTTGTCCCGTTGAAAACGTAACGGTTTCATCTTGACTTACCATATTGGGCTTGAGCGTTAGGATGACATTGGCCTGCATTTTATAGAAATAAAACCAGATAATACCGATAATAACAACGATAACAGCAATAACAGGAACAATGATTTTAAGTTTGGAATTACCGCCTTTCAGAACAGCTTGTAATCGATCAGTCAGGTTTTTGAGATTTTTCGGAAGTTTTAATGAAGATAGACTCGCCAAAAAGGACAACTTGTCGCTATCACCAGACCGCCGCTGACGGGGAGACTCGTACTCGCCTTCCTCGTCTATAGCCTCTTCATTGACCTTATGGTGTAACGGCTCATCTGAAAACTCCTCTTTTGCATCAGGAGGCAACGGACGGTCTCCGATATTCTGATCGATAACAAATCCAAAATCACTTGCTGCTGCTGCATCTGTTTCTGCTTCTTCTGCTGTTTCACCGAAATCTATCGGCGGCTCTTCGGTTACATCGGTACTGCTTTCGGAGATATTCTCTTCATCATTTGTTTCCGCGGCATCCGGGTCATACATATCGGGAGCTACTTTCGGTAACGGCTTCTGATCTTCCTCAACAACGCTAAATCCCATCTGCGTTGCCGCGCCAAACATAATCGAGCGCGTATCAAAAGCTGTGGAAAGAACAGTCACCTGCGGCATATGCAAGAAAGGTAGACTCTTACTCCAATGATGCGCGATAAATGCCTGACTCGTTCGTTCATCCGGCTTGCTTTGGAAGATAACAATTCGCGCAGGAAGGACAGGAACGGTGAAATGTCCGAGGAGTTTGTCAACTGTCATGGGCGTTGATTCAAGATGCGGACTACTGACAGATTCGATAACTTTCCCGCCGCGAAGCAGATCCAATTTCACATAGCTCTTACCAATTTCCGCAAAAACAGCTGATACTGGAGCGCCTTCTTCTTCTTGCATTAGATGAGTTACCGCCTCTGTTGTCACCATAAAACCAAGCGGTGTGAGATCAAGTGCGTTACAAACCTTTTTTAATTTATCCAAATACTCTTTTTTAATCTTTTTTGTCTCTTCATCAACCCAATTATCTTTGACGCCAAAAATAGTCTGATGCGTTTGGATATGAGGCGGCAGTATTTCTTCGGCGCGGCTTATCGCTTTATCAACAGCAGCGATAAGATCATCAAGTGAAAAATCTTCAAGCGAGCCGGCAAAAACCGTCTCATGTGCATTAATTTTTTTGAGATTCCCCGCGTCAGCTTTGAGGATCACAGCGCCAACTTTTTCATCCGCGAGGAGAAGCGCGAGATAATACTCGGATGCTTCTTTTTTTGGTTTGAGAAATGAAAAGGGCAGCTTCATAATAAAGTTCAAAATGCAAAGTACAAAGTGCAAAATTACGGTACAAAAGTTAAAACTTTAAATTTTAAACTGCAACTTTTAATTTTTAACTTTGAACCTTTAACTCTTGATACCTACCACAGCATAAACTCTTCGCATTTTATTGCCAAGGTTCTCCTGCTTTATTATCTTAAACGATTTTAGCTTTTCTGTAAATTCAACATGCGGCCCGCCGCAGAATTCAATGGAATATGCATCCTCCGGATGCTTGGAATCCCCACCGATAAAATATATTTTGGACGTATCCTGATAGGTATCTTCAAAAAGTCCGATCGCTCCCATTTTCTTAGCGGTATCGGTCGGTATCATCTCAAAATGTACCGGTAAATTCTCTGTAATTTTTTCATTGACTGTTTTTTCAAGGTTTGAAACTTCCTCATCGGTCAGTTTGCGGTCGAAGTTGAAATCAAACCGCAGCCGCTCAGTCGTGATATTGGATCCAGACTGATGCAATTGTGTGCCGAACATATCGCGCAGCGCCTGATGCAGAAGATGCGTTGCTGTATGACCCATGATCGTCCGTTCCTGATGATCTGCAAGGCCGCCGCGGAATTTATGTTCTGCGCCTTTTTTGCTGAGCTGTTGATGCGCTTCCATTTTCTCGGCAAATTTCTGACGGTCAAAGGTATACCCGAGACTCTCAATCTGCGTCGGCGAAAGTCCATGCGAAGCGTAAAGGTAAAAAACATCATCAGGCGCAATCTCAGTGACTCCCATCAATTCATCTCCCACATGTTTGTATTTCTTCATGATATATTGCTTTGCCTTATGGAGTGCTGTGCTGTACTTATTTATTTCCTCAAGAATCGTATTTTTGATCACTTCAAATTTCTCAACCAAATACGGATCGGTATCTTTATACTGCTCAACAATTGCCTCAACAACCGGTGTAATCTCTTCAGCAGTTAATTGTGCATAATGATCATAGCCTCGTCGTATCAGACGACGTAAAATATACCCCTGTTCTTTATTCGAAGGAGTTACGCCGTTAGCCGTGATAAATACTGCAGCAACGAAATGATCGGTAACGATCCGCATTGCCCGCTCATTTCCCTGATATGCCTTATCCGAAACTCTGGCGATTATTTTAATAATAGGTGCAAACAACGTAGTTTCGAAGAAGTCCTGCTTGTTATCAACTGCGGCAAGCAGCCGTTCCAAACCGCCGCCGAAATCGACATTTTTCTGCGGCAGTTCTTCAAGTTTGGCAGGAGAAACTTTTTGATACTGCATAAAGACGCTATTGCCAATTTCAACGAATCTCCCGCAGTCACAATTCGGATGACATTTTTCTTTTTTGAACTCACTGTGCTCATGAATCTTGAGTTCCGCACCGAAGTCATAGAACACTTCACTATCGGGACCACCCGGTTCACCCACAGGCATTTTATCCGGAGTTCCTGCCCGAGACCACCAATTTTTTTCGGCAGGATATGCAATAATTCGTTCTCCTTCTTTAGCATCAATTCCTGCTTCCTTAAACGTCTTTTGCCAAATCTCGATGCTATCCGTATCCTTGGGAACGTCATCATTTCCGGCAAAGACCGTGACATACAGTCTCGTGGGATCAAGCCCCAAACCCTCTTTTTTATCTGTTAAAAAGGTAAAGAACCAAGGGAGCTGCTCTTTCTTAAAATAATCACCCAAGCTCCAGTTCCCGATCATTCTGAAAAATGTTGTGTGCCGGTTGTCGCCTGCTTCATCAATATCCTGTGCCCTGAATGAATTTTGTACATTAACCAAACGAGTTCCCTGCGGATGTTTCTCACCAAGTAAATATGGTACCAAAGGCTGCATGCCTGAAGAGGTAAACAAGGTCGTCGGATCATTCTGTGGGACCAGCGGTGAATTGGCGATCCGTTTGTGTCCATTCTTTTCAAAGAAGGAAATATATTTTTCTATAATATCATGTGCTTTCATGATAGCCTTCATTATAGCATCTCCATTTCCAAAAACGAAGATTACAAAAACCCTTGACAAGGAATAAAAGAATATGATATAAATGGGGAGCTCTCATTTGACATGAAGATACAAGGGCATCGCCCGGTGTATCTTTTTTGTATGTTGGAGATACTCTGCCTACCTAAAACTCATAATGCCAAAGCTTTCAGACGACAAAGACAATAAGAATATTATTCGCCAAAATTGGGGAAAGACTTACAAAGATCTTCCTAAATTAGATTTGTTGGCAATTCAAAAAGCATCCTACCAACTTTTTCAAGAACAAGGCATTGGAGAGATCCTTCAGGAGATATCACCAGTGGACGACTTCACCGGAAAGAACTGGACACTCACATTCCACGAACACAAAATCGGCAAACCAACCATAGACCCCGAAATAGCGCTTGTGAAAGGACTTACTTACAATGCACCATTAACAGTAGGGGTAACTTTGACCAATAAAAAAACCGGCGAGAAGCATGATGCTGAAGTATTTCTCGGCGATGTTCCGCAAATGACCGATCGCGGAACATTTGTTGTAAATGGTATTGAACGCGCTGTTGTAAATCAGCTCGTCCGGTCTTCAGGTGTGTTTTTCACCAGTACACAAGATCTTATTACCGGAAAAACGTTATTCTCTTCTGAAATCAGACCGGTGCATGGTTCGTGGCTTGAATTTGCGACAACTCGTTACGGTACACTTACTGTAAAGATAGACCGCCGCCGGAAATTCCTTGCTACCACCTTTTTGCGTGCGCTCGGTATCTCGGACAATGAAGCTATCAAAGAGAAATTCAAAGAGGTTGCCGGCAAAAATGGTTCAGAATTAATTAATAATACCCTGCAGAAAGATGAAACAACCAATGAAACAGAAGCGTTAATTGAAATTTTCCGCAAAATGCACCCGGGAGAACCTGTTGTTCTTGATAAGGTTCGTGAGTATTTTACCAACCTTTTCTTTAATAATAGACGCTATGACCTCGGAGTAGTCGGACGGTATAAAATAAACAAGAGATTGAAGCCTGTTCCCGGTTTTAATCAATCCGGAGAACATGTGCTTACGGTGGATGACATTGTCTCGACAATTGCTTACCTGATGATGCTTGAAGAAGGTAAAGGCAATGTTGATGATATAGACAGTCTTTCAAACCGCCGTGTCCGAAGTGTCGGAGAATTAGTAGCACTCAACGCGTTCCGTGTCGGTGTGCTCCGTGTTGAGAGAAGTATTAAGGAGCGCATGAGTCTTTTGCAAGCAGATGTTCCAGTCACTGTCGGAAATCTTATTAACGCACGCCCAATCATGGCAGCTATCAATGAGTTCTTCCGCACATCGCAGCTCTCCACAATCCTCGACCAGACAAATCCCCTTTCAGAAATCGACAATCTCAATCGTTTGACTGTCATGGGAACCGGCGGAATCTCACGTGAACGCGCGGCTTTCTCAATTCGTGATATCAATAGCTCACAATATGGCCGTATCGATCCGATCAGAAGTCCTGAAGGTCCGAATATCGGTTTGGTTACGTATATGGCGCTATATTCTCGTGTAAATGAATACGGATTCTTGGAAGCACCATACAAGAAAGTTGTCAAAGAAGGTAACAAAATGAGAGTAAGTGACGAAGTTGTCTACATGACGGCAGATGATGAAGCAGACGCATATATCACTCATGCAGGTGTGAATATCTCAGAAGATGGATTTATCGAAGATGACAGAGTCCCGGCTCGTTATCGGGGTGACTTTACCGAAGTAGACCGAGAGCTTATTCAATATATTGATGTTGTGCCACGACAAGTTGTCGGCACATCAGCATCACTTATTCCATTCATTGCGCACGACGAAGCTAACCGTGCACTGATGGGAACCCATATGCAGTGTCAGGCTGTGCCTTTGGTAAATCCACAGAGTCCTATTGTCGGCACCGGCATGGAAGACGCGATAGCAAGTGTCATGGGACGGGTCATTACAGCTCCCTTTGACGGCAAAATAGCCTATGTCGACGGAGATAAAGTCGTACTGGAAGGCAAAAATGTCAATGACAAAGTATCATTCCAGATCGACTCATTTGATAGGACCTCGGCGGCAACTGCATATACACAAAGAGCACTCGTGACGGAAGGACAAATAATCAAAAAGGGTGACGTCCTGATCGACGGACCGTCAAGTGAGAACGGTGAACTCGCTCTCGGACGCAATCTCTTGATCGCATACGCATCATTGGACGGTCTTGGGTATGAAGACGCTATTGTTATTTCGGACAAACTGGTCAAAGAAAATGTCCTCTCCAGTATTCACATTGAAAAATACGAAGCAGCTGTTGTTGAGACCAAATTGGGTCCTGAGGAAACAACCCGCGATATCCCAAATGTCTCTGAAGAAGATCTCGCAAACCTTGATGAGACCGGAATTGTCGTTCTTGGTTCGGAAGTCAGCCCCGGAGATATTTTGGTAGGTAAAATTGCGCCAAAAGGCGAGACAGAACTCACTGCAGAAGAACGATTGCTCCGGGCGATCTTTGGTGAACAGGCACGCGAAGTTCGGGATACATCACTTCGTATGCCCCACGGTGAGCGAGGAACTGTTATTTCAATACAAGTTTTGGACCGCAAACAAGGAGATGAACTCGAACCAGGAACCATGCGAAAGATTATTGTCGAAGTAGCACAGCTCAGACATGTCAATGTCGGAGACAAGCTTGCAGGACGGCACGGAAACAAAGGTATTATCTCAAGAATTCTTCCAATTGCGGATATGCCGCATCTTGAAGATGGCACGCCGATTGATATTATTATCTCACCTGTTTCGATCCTTGCCCGTATGAATTTGGGACAGATTCTTGAAGCACATCTCGGATTTGCAGCACAAAGACTCGGCATGAAAATCGGCGTTCCGGCTTTCGAAAAGATTGACGAATCACGAATGGTCGAACTGCTAGAAAAAGCAGGCCTTCCTGTCAATGGAAAAGTCAAACTCATTGACGGCAAGACAGGAATACCATTTGAAAATCCGGTGGTCGTTGGTATAGAATACATCATGAAGCTTATCCACATGGTTGAGGATAAGACCCATGCACGTTCAACCGGTCCATATTCACTCGTTACACAGCAACCGCTCGGAGGAAAAGCACAAATGGGTGGACAAAGACTCGGAGAAATGGAAGTCTGGGCACTGGAATCTCACCGGGCACGGTACATTCTTCAGGAAATGTTAACAATCAAATCTGATGATGTTGTCGGACGTGCAAAAGCTTTTGAAGCAATCGTAAAGGGTACCGATATCCCAACGCCAAAAGTTCCAGAATCATTCAAAGTACTTATTAAAGAACTGCAATCACTCGGACTCAATGTCGTCCCAATGGGAGCTGTTGTTGAATCAGAAGCAGAAGAAGAAAAAGCAGAAAACGCGACTGAAGCTATTAAACAAGAAGTGCAGGAATTGGAACAGACTCTTGAAGCAGTTGAACAGCCGGAAGAAGATACTACTACCGAAGAAGCAATCGTTGCAGACGAGCTAACTGCAGGAGAAGAGATGGTAGCAGAAAGTAAAGATGAAACTGATTCAGGTACGGAAGTTGTCCATGATCAAGAATTAGAATAAAAAATTATGAATAATAAAGGAAAAAATATCTTAAAAGACTTAAATATTTCGGATTTCAAATCTTTGAAGTTGTTACTCGCTAAAAACGAAGACATCATGAATTGGTCTTATGGTGAAGTGACCAAACCTGAGACCATCAATTACCGAACCCTTCGTCCAGAAAAAGATGGGTTGTTTGATGAACGAATTTTTGGTCCGACAAAGGACTGGGAATGTTATTGTGGAAAATACAAGAGGATCCGCTACCGAGGCATTGTCTGTGACAAATGTGGCGTAGAAGTTACGCTTTCTCGGGTACGTCGTGAACGGTTGGGCCATATCAAACTCGCCTCTCCTGTCGCGCACGTTTGGTTTTTTAAAGGCGCATCCAGTGCTCTTTCACTCCTTCTTGATGTCCAGCAAAAGAGTCTGGAATCCATCATCTATTACGCGTCGTATCTTTTGACCAATATTGATGAAGAGAAGAAAAAAGAAGCACTTGAGACATTTGTCGAAACGATTACCAAAAGAAAAGAAGCGCTCAAAGAACGCTTGGATGCTGAATCAGAGAAGATTACCAAAGAAGCAGAAGAGAAGAAAAAAGAAGCAACAGCAAAGAAAAGCGCCCCTGAGCAAAAAGAACTGATCGAACAAGAGATCGAATTGGCAGTCAGACAGAAATTGACCCGCAACTCGGAAGCTTTGGAAAATGAATCAAAAAAGATTGATGAAATTTCCGATACCTTTACCAAACTTTTGAAGAGTCTGCGCGTCGGCAGTGTCCTTTCTGAGGACGAATATTTCAAACTCTTGGAGTATGATATCCCAATTTTCTTTACGATCAAGACCGGATCCGAAGCACTTCTTGAAGTTGTTTCACATCTTGATATAACCAAACTGATCGCGGATCTCAGAACAGAAGCTGAAAAAGCAAGCGCTCAACGGTATCTGAAGATTGTCAAACGCCTACGACTTCTTGAGTCAATGAGAAAAGCAGATGTCACACCAACAGCGATGATCACGGATGTTCTTGCGGTCATCCCACCGGATCTTCGTCCGATGGTTCAGCTCTCAGGTGGACGTTTCGCGACATCAGACTTGAATGACTTATACCGCAGAGTTATCAACAGAAATAATCGGTTAAAGCATCTTCTCTCACTCGGTGCTCCTGAGATCATCTTGAGAAACGAGAAACGCATGCTTCAAGAATCCGTTGACGCGCTCATTGATTCATCACAACGAAGCAGCCAGAGTATGTCATCGGCACTCCGATCATTATCCGATATGTTACGAGGTAAACAGGGACGCTTCCGCCAGAACCTACTTGGAAAGCGTGTTGATTACTCGGGCCGTTCTGTTATCGTCGTCGGTCCAGAACTTAGACTCAACCAATGCGGTCTGCCGAAAGAAATGGCGCTTGAGATGTTCAAACCGTTTATCCTTCGTGAAGTTATTGTCCAAGGACTCGCGACCAATATTAAATCAGCCAAACGCTATATCGAAAAGCGCCCGCCAGAGGTTTTTGATATCCTAGAAGAAATTACCAAGAATCATCCGGTACTGCTCAACCGTGCACCAACGCTGCACAAACTCGGTATCCAAGCTTTCTACCCGGTGCTCATCGAAGGAGCTGCGATCCAACTCCATCCATGTGTTTGTGCCGGATATAACGCTGACTTTGATGGCGACCAGATGGCCGTTCATATCCCGCTTTCAAAGAAAGCACAAGAAGAAGCGATAGAGCTTATGATGCCAAATCACAATCTATTGAAACCTGCGAGCGGAGATCCAATCACGTTGCCGAACAAAGAAATGGCGCTTGGTACATACTACCTTACCACCATTGATGAAGGAGTCCGAAGAAGCGAAGAAGATCAGCCACACTTCAGTAATGCAAATTCAGTCCTGCTTGCTTATGATATCGGGAAGATTCGGATGCGTGAGCCTGTCAAGGTAAAAATTATTGATCACAAAGGCAATGCTGAAGTGATCGAGACGACTGCCGGACGTATTCGATTCAACGAACTCTTGCCAGAAGATTTTGGGTATGTCAATGAAAGCATTAACGCAGGCGGAATTAAAAAGATAATTACCCGATCCATGAAGCTGTATCATTCTGATGTCGTCGCTGCACTCATCGATAAGATCAAGAGTCTTGGATTCTTCGGAGCAACAATCTCCGGTGTCAGTGTCTCGGTTTTTGACAATGATATTGCTCCTGAAAAAGGTCAAATGGTTGCCGATGGAGAAAAGAAAGTAAAGTTGATTGATGAAGAATACAAACAAGGTCTTATCACCCTAACTGAGAAGAAACGCTTGTCCAATGATGTCTGGCTCAAAGTGACCAATGCGGTAGCTGATCTTACCTGGAAACAACTCAAACCACAAAATCCGATCAAAATCAGTATCGACTCCGGTGGTTCACGTGCAGGTTTGGAACAGTTGAAACAGTTATCAGCACTTCGTGGATTGATCGTTGACCCATTGGGCAAGATCGTTGAGCTTCCGGTCAAATCCAACTTCCGTGAAGGTCTTTCAATCTTTGAATATGTTGCATCTGCTCGAGGTTCACGAAAAGGGCTTACCGATAGTGCTCTGAAGACAGCGAACGCTGGATATCTTACCCGGAGACTGGTTGATGTGGCACATGAAGTCATCATCCGGGAACAAGACTGCGGTACAACCGAAGGTATACAAATCGTCCGGGATGAAGCAGAACGAACCTCTGCATTTGCAGACCGGCTTATGGGACGAGTACTTGCTGTGAACGCGATGGCACCAAAATCAAAGAAGATTGTGCTCAAAGCTGGAGAGGAAGTTAACGAGGAAACCGTTAAGGCATTGGAAGAAAATGAAGTACAAGAAGTTATCCTTCGTACACCACTGCTTTGTGCACTCCCCTACGGACTATGCGCAGCATGTTATGGATGGGATCTTTCAACAAAGAAAAAAGTCGGTCTCGGAGTCCCAGTCGGTGTTATGGCCGCACAAAGTATTGGAGAGCCTGGTACTCAGCTGACCATGCGTGTCCGTCACTATGGTGGAGTCGTCATGTCTGACGTGACTCAGGGTCTTCCCCGTGTTGAAGAATTGTTTGAAATGCGTACACCCAAGAATATGGCGTCTGTTTCTGAGATTACTGGTAAGGTAAAGATCGAAACAAGCGAGGAAGGTCACCGACTCACTGTCAAAAACACAAAGATCAAACCGATTGAGACACAGGAATATTTCGTCCCGATGTCCTCAACGCTGAGGGTCAAAGACGGTGACGAAGTTACCGCCGGTACTCCGCTTGCTGAAGGAGATCTTGATCCAAAAGAAGTACTCAAGATCGGCGGCCTCTTGATGGTACAGCGGTATTTGATTACCGAAGTACAGAAAGTGTATGAATCACAAGGAATTGGTATCAATGACAAGCATTTTGAAGTGATCATCCGCAAGATGTCTGACAAGATCATTGTTGAGAGTGTCGGTGATACTTCACTCATCCCTGGCGACTTTGTCACCAAAGCACGGTTTGAGGAAATGAATGCAGAAGTTCTTTCTGAAGGCGGCGAACCGGCAACCGGACGACAAGTCATCCTGGGTATCACCAAGTCTGCATTGTTCTCAGACAGTTGGCTCTCAGCTGCATCCTTCCAGGAAACAACCAAAGTCTTGACAGAAGCAGCGCTTGAAGGAAGAGTTGATAAGCTCTTAGGTCTGAAAGAAAACGTGATCATCGGTCGTTTGATCCCGGTCTCTGGACTCAACGGTGAATTTGAAACTGAAGATACTGGTGAAGAACCAAAAGAAGTTATTGAAGTACAACCGGAAACAGTAGAACCGGAAATGCAACCTGCCGCATAAAAAGTATAAAGTATTAAGACGTAAGTATTAAGTATACTGAAGCATAAAACCTTTTTATACTTGATTCTTTATACTAGACTAGCCTCTTTATACTCTTTTATGCTATAATACAAACCTATGCCAACATTATCACAGTTAGCAAAAAACGGACGCGCAAAAAGGGTCAAAAAGACCCGGTCTACGGCACTGAAAAGAATTTTTAATGCCAAAGATCGCCAATACACCGATGCCGATTCGCCACAAAAACGTGGCGTGGTAACGCTGGTCAAGACCATGACCCCGAAAAAACCGAATTCCGCTCTGAGAAAAGTTGCTCGTGTGAAGCTCTCCAACAAAATGGAGGTCACCGCGTACATCCAAGGAGTCGGACATTCACTCTCAGAACACGGTATTGTGCTTGTCAAAGGTGGCCGTGTTCGAGACCTTCCAGGTGTGAAGTATCACGCAGTACGCGGAAAATTCGATCTCTTGGGAGTTGAAGGCAGAAAAACAAGTCGCAGTATTTATGGCACCAAGATGCAGAAAGCCAAAGCAGCATAACGTATGAGACATAAGAAAGTACAAAAAAGACAAATTAATCCGGATACACTCTACAGTAGTGTGATGGTCGCAAAATTAATTAACTACATCATGCGGGACGGCAAGAAAACCGTCGCGCAAGCACAAGTATACAATGCCCTTAACATCCTGCAGGAAAAAGGCGAAGAACCTTTGAAAGCATTTGAAAAAGCAGTCCAGAACATCGGACCAAAAGTCGAAGTAAAAGCAAGACGCATCGGCGGTGCCAATTATCAAGTGCCTGTTGAAGTAAAGCATGAAAGACGGATGGCGCTTGCTCTGCGATGGATGATTGATGCGGCACGAAAGCGAAGCAACAAAGAGTTCCATACTTTTGCTGAGAAACTTGCTGCTGAAATGCTTGCTGCGATCAACAATGAAGGAGAAGCAGTCAGAAAGCGCGAAATCGCCCTCAAACAAGCAGAAGCAAATAAAGCTTTTTCACATTTTAGATGGTAAAAAGCTTTATGAAGTCCTCCGAGGAGGGCAAATAAAGCATTTAGTCATTTCCGCTGGTAAGCCACAAATAAACCCATAGTTTCATTGACTTTGTATCTCATTCCTGGTATGATAGCGCAAGCAGGTTGAATAAAATCTGTTAACCCTTGAATAGGTTCTGATTAGACGTAAAAATCGTACTTCCTTAACTTTCACTATTTGCATCTTTTTCACTACTCAATTCATCTCGTTAAAAAAATATTTATTTAAACAACTATGAAAGTCTTATTTGTCAGTCCAAATTCACCATTTGAAAGTATTGGCGGCATAGAACGGTATGTTATCAATCTCATAAATTATTTCAAAGTCCAGAAAGATATAAAGACATTTCTTATATTGCCAACGACAGGAAAGAGTCATATAGCAAAGGATGGGAACATGACTATTTATTATGATAATAACCTCTCTATTCCGCGCAAGAAAAATTCAGCCTCGGTTATTGCCAAAAAAGCGCAAGGATTTTCGAATTTAGTTGAAGCCATTATCAAAGAGCAAAAGATTGATGTAATTTGTGCAGAAAATATTATCTTCGGTCCTCCGGCCGCGTATAGCTTGAGACTTAATATGATAGCAGCACTTCACAAAATACCACTTATGCTTCGTTTGCATATGTATCCTGAGTCTCCTCTTCAGATTGCGCTTACCAATGAGCTTATGTGGGATCACGTAAGTTGCGTGAGTAGAAGTGTAGCAGGTGATTGTTTCCAAAAAGGGACTGATATCAACAAGCTTTCCACAGAATATTTAGGGGTCAATACCCTTGATTTTACTCCTGTTGCGGATTCCACGTTTGATCTAAGAAAAACGTTTGAACTTGAAAAGGACACAAAGATCGTATTAACAGCGGGAAGAATCATTACCGGGAGAAAAAACATGCTGAAAGAAAAAGGGATGATAAATCTTATCGAAGCATTCTCTCGGCTTTCTCCTCGTTTTCCCAAATTACGTCTGGTGATTGGCGTTGCAAAGGCATCACACGATTTGAAAGATGAGTTTGAAAATGCTTATGAAATGCTTCTTGGCTATATTAAAATTCAAAATATAGAAAACAAAACAATAGTCAAGATGTTTGAATTGGACCAGATGCCAAATATTTACCGGGGTTCGGATGTGCTCGTACTTCCGGCGGAAAAGAATGAGACACTCGGTCAAATTTTTATCGAAGCTATGGCGTGTGGACTACCTGTTATTGGCGCCAAAACAGGCGGTATGCCTGAAATTATCAGCGATGGATATAACGGCTATCTCGTTCAACCCAATGATCCAATTGATCTGGCTCAAAAAATAGAAAGAATTCTTACCCATAAAGCGATAAGAGATAAATTTATCAAAGCGGGTCACAAAACAGTTGAGGAGAAATTTACAGCAGAAAAGCAATTTACAAATTTCAATATACTATTGGAAGAAATTGCTGCGAGTCGTGCCTTACAATAAACAGATATAACCCTCTTTTGGCTTAAGTACGAAATTTTTAAAATCAATTACTTCTTCATTTTTTCTCTCAAGAGAAGTCGTGAGCAACAATTTACCAGAATCCACACTGAGAGATTTTATATCGATAGATTCAGGCTTATTGGAAAAGTTTAACAAGATAAGAAGCTGTTTATCATCTTCAATGATTCTTATGTATGAAAGTACATTCTCGTTACCAACGTCGATTGCAACGGGACGTCCGGAAATGAGACTCTTTTTGCGCAAAGCGAGTAATTTTTTATAAAGAGAAAGCATTGATTGCAAATTTTCAAGCTGTTTTTTAACATTTCGTTCTTTATAATGAGGGCCAATAGGTAACCATGGCTTTGCACCTGCCTCTGTAAAACCTGCATTTGGACTGTCATCCCATTGCATCGGTGTTCGTGCAGGATCTCGTAATCTATCAACAAAAGGATCTTGTTGTTTTTCCAACGGAATTTGTACGTCTTCCATACCTATTTCCTCTCCTTGAAAAATAACAGGCACACAATCAAGAGTCATTTGCAGCATTGCTGCCAATCGAGCGTCTTCCTGGCTTCCCAAACGTGTTGCAACTCTTGATTGATCATGGTTTCCCAGCGGTAAGGGAACAATATCTTCATTTTTTAAGAGAGCATAATAATCAAAAATTGCATTTTTCACTTCTTTTGCATTCCATCCAGTATGTGAAATAAGGTCAAAATCTAAAGGAACGCTTAATCCATGTTCTGAAAGCCGGTAAAGCATCACGCGCTCTTGGGCTCCCACATATACTTCGTGCATTGAGAATTTCCCCCGTGAGCCAACAAGATTTCCCATATCAGCCAATTTTTTAAATCCCAATGGTTGATCTTTGCTCGCAGTATGAATATATATTTCGTTCGGGTGACTTTTCCCCTCTATATAATCAGGATTTAATGGTTCATCCGGATATTTTGAGTGTTTTATAACATACAGACCTACATCAATTCGAAATGCATCAATACCCCGATCCATCCAAAACGTTAAAATACTGTACATTGCATTGACGACGTCCGGGTTATTCCAATTAAGATCCGGCTGTTCTTTGAGAAAACTATGAAGATAATATTCTTTTGTTTTTTCATCATAAGTCCAGGCACTACCAGAGGTATTATCAAACATATTTATCCAATTATTTGGTTCTGAACGCCAATGATACCAGTTGCGTTTTGGATTGTCTTTGGACGTTCGGGATTCTTTAAACCATTCGTGTTGATCTGATGTGTGGTTTGGAACAAAATCCATCATCAGTTGCATATTTCGCTCATGTACGTTTGCAATCAACTGATCAAACGTTTGCTGATCTCCAAACATCGGATTAATATCTAGATAATCTGCTACATCATACCCATTGTCTTTCATAGGCGAAGGATAAATGGGAGATAAGTAAATGACATCCACACCCAATTCCTGCAAATAATCTAATTTATCAATAATACCTTTCAGGTCTCCATTGCCGTCTTTATTTTCTTGCGCATGAAAGCTTCTGGGATAAATTTGGTAGATAGATTTTTTACGCCAGTCATGCACAAATCGTGTTTCACTTTTTTTCGTTTTTTGTTTCATCGTTATTAGAGTGTAGTGGAGGGGCAAGGTAATTACAAGTTGCAATGTTCTCAAAACTCTGCAATAAGATTACACCTCAATCACAACTGGGAGCACGAGGGGACGGGTGCGGAGCTTTTTATAGAGATGCCGCTCGGATGTCTCACCGATCGTCCTGCGAATATGATGCCAATTTGTTACTTTTTCCCGTTTGCCAGATAATACTTTTTCAAGCTCCTGCCCCAGCGCATCGGATACCTCTTTCGTATCAGTGAGATATGATCCGCGTGAGATAACTTCCGGCTTCTCAGCAAGCTGCCCGTCAGACGCCTTGATCTCCGCCATCACGATAATGACTCCTTCCTTTGCAAGACGCTCCCGGTCTCGGATGACAAAATGTTCCAGCTCTTCACCCGATACTTCATCGACATAAACGTGTTTGATCTCGATCTTCTTGCCGAAGCGCACACTGTTGGACATGAACAAAACTTCCTGCCCGTTCTCAACAAGAAAAATATCATTTCTCTTGTATCCCATTTGCATCGCGGTCGTTCTATATGCGACCATATGCCGGTACGTCCCGCTGATCGGGAGGAGGAACTTCGGCTGTGTCAAAGCGATAAGAAGCATATGATCCCCTGCCGATCCATGACCCGACACATGATACATCCCCAGTCCATGCCCCGAATACAATATCTTCGCGCCTCTTTTTGCGATTGAATCACTCAACTCACTCACACTCAGTTCATTCCCTGGAATCGTATCGGATGAGAACATTACCGTGTCAAGCGGATCAAGTCTGATATCTTTATGCTCGCCTTCTGCTATCCTCGTCATCGCGGAATTTTCCTGGCCCTGACTGCCCGCGACAAGAAGTAAAATTTGTTTGCTTTTATATTTTGGCAGATCATCGATCTGTACCTCAGTATCTTTTCGCATCTTCAGATACCCGAGACGATCGGCAACATCTTTTACTTTGATAATGGATCTCCCGACAAAACACACTTTGCGCCCGGACATTTCAGCCGCCTGGATCGCTTGATTGAGTCTAGTAACATTGGAAGAGTATGTCGTGATGATAAATTTCCCCGGGCAGTTGCGCATTTCGCGCTCAAAATTAACCCCGAGCATTTGCTCGGACGGAGTAAATCCGTCTCGATCCGATCCGAGACAATCGGACATCAGTGCAAGAAAACCTTCTTGTGCTGTCTGTGTTATCTTAAGAAAATCCGTCCGGTGTCCATCTGCAGGCGTCAGGTCAAATTTAAAATCACTGCCATGATACAGATTGCCGACAGGGGTCTTGATAATGATATTTGCACTATCCAAAACCGAATGGGTCACCCGGAGAAATGAGATCCTAAAGTCCCCTAGCTGCAATTCTTTATCGGTAAACTCAACTTTATTCACACTTGCCGACACTTTATAATCTCGCAATTTTTCATTGGACAATGCAGCAGTCAGCGGAGAAGCATAGATAGGAAATTCCGGTAATTGTGGCAGTATGAACGGCAGACCGCCAATGTGATCTTCATGTCCATGAGTCAGCACCATGCCGATAATTTTTTTCTTTCCTTCTTTCACCACATCCAGAAGATACGAAATATCAGGAAGCAGCAGATCCACGCCAAGCATTGACTCATCGGGGAATCCTAGTCCGCAGTCAACGATAAGTATCTGATTGTTATATTCATACAGATACATATTACGGGTCACGTCTTCCAACCCGCCCAGCGCCATGAAAGAAACGGTTCCTGAAGCATTCTTTGAAGTATTTACATTGTTCTCGTCCGGCATTTTATATAGTATAGCACCTTTATAACAATACTGAAACTTGTAAATATTTTTTTCTGCTTAGTTCAGCGTAATTCAGCGACATGTATCAGATCTCCGAAACGAACATCTTTACATTCTCAGGAGTGATGCGGACATTCTTTGCATCTCCGGAGACAATCATCCGGGCAGCTTTCCGACACATCATATTGATGAGTCGTTCCAATCCGCGGACTCCGGGATCATAGCCGAGCGGGCGGATAATTTCAGCCCAAATAGCATCATCAATAATCAGCTGATCGGGTTTGAGACCGATAAGCTTTTTTACTTTCGGATAGACAAAATCTTTCCCAATAACTGTCTTTTCTTCATCATTGTACGATGGCATCTGGATAATTTCCAAACGGTCAAGTACAGCCGTTGAGATCGCTGTTGTATTGTTGGCTGTTGAGACGAAGAGGCTGCTTGAGAGATCAAAAGGATAATCGATATAATGATCCGTAAAAGCATTGTTCTGTTCAGGATCAAGCAGCTCGATGAGAACACCCATGATATCGGCACGGGCCGTCTCGGTCACACGGTCAAGCTCATCAAGAAGGATAACAGGATTTCTTGCTTTGGCATGGACCATGCGTTTTATCACTTGCCCGGGTTCGGCATCCGGAAAGAATCGTGACTGTCCGCGAAGGACACGTGAGTCTGCCATTCCTCCGAACGGAATTCTCTCAAATGCCCGGCCGAGCGCTTCTGCCATAGATTTGGCAAAGGTCGTCTTCCCGGTACCGGCGAGTCCGACGAAACAAAGAATCGGCGAACGGGTTGCGAAATCCGGACCATTGTTCTGTATATTAAGCATGATAGACGCGATATATTCAAGCATACGCTGCTTGAGCATTTCCAAACCATAGTGATCTCTATCAAGAACCTCACGCGCTTTTTTCAGATCAAGAATATCTTTGGTCCGGGCAGTCCATGGCAGTCCGACAATCCAATTGATATATCGCTGGGTTGATTCATATTCAAGAACATAGGTCGAGCTCATAAAACCCGCACCTGATCGGATAAGCGCAAGCCTGGCGATGCGGTCATTGAGAATCTTACGAAGTTCATCCGGAATCGCAGCTTTTTCTACCAACTCTCCCAACTTACGTATCTGATCATAACTATCACCTTGGCTGTCTCTCGCGACTGACTGTGTGATGTTGGGCATTTTTGACGACCGCGCCGCACCGGCCGACTGGACATTGACCGCTTCCATACGTTCTTCCTGTTCTACGATTTGATTGCTCGGGAGGTTGTCAATTGGCTTATCGCCATTGATTGTCGAATTATCACCATTCTGTCCCCCGCCCATTGGAGATTGAGCAGGTGGTGGTGTATCTGATGGTGGTTTCGGGGCAGCCGGATCCATAGATCTATTCTACAATATTTAGCAGTATTTACAAACTATTTTTATAAATTGTTGAGAAATGGCAATTGCTGTATGATGTATTACATGAAGGAGAATGAACTGGCTGTTGAAGAAAAATCGCTTTGGCGGAACCGTGACTACCTGCTGCTGTGGAGCGGACAGGCAATTTCTTCGTTTGGCTCGCAGGCATCGCATATCATTTTGCCTCTGCTCATTTTGGACATCACCCATTCAGCCGCACAGGCAGGATTTGTCGGAGCATTCAGCGTCATCCCGTATGTCGTTCTTAGTCTTTTTGCCGGATCATTTGCTGACAGGTTCAACCGCAAGAAGCTGATGCTCTTCTGTGAGATCGGGAGGGCTATCGTTTCCGGAAGTATTTTGCTTGCAATCTTTTTTCATAGTATTTCGATTCTGCAAATTTATCTCGTCGCGTTATTCGAAGGCATATTTTTTGTCTTTTTTGATATTGCGGAGATCGCAAGTATCAAACTCATTGTCGGCAATAAAGTAAGTGCCGCGACTGCGCAGGAAAATGCGACTGACGGGTTCGCCTCATTATTTGGACCATCAATCGGTACTATCTTATATCAGATGAATAGATCTTTGCCGTTCCTTTTGGATACGGTATCATACATTGTGTCATTTTTTTCTTTGTTATCGATAAAGACCGAATTCCAGGAAGAAAGAGATGACAGTAAGCCGAACCTACTGAAAGAAATTAAAGAGGGCATCTCGTGGCTCCTCCATCACAAAGTACTCAGAATTATGTCGCTACTCAATGCCGGTACTGCATTTATTTTTTCAGATCTCATTCTGATCCTTATTATTCTGGCAAAAGAACAACACGCAACGCCTTTGGAGATTGGGACCATTATTTCTATTTCAGGGATTGGCAGTATCATCGGCTCGGTGATTGGATCCAAAGTTAAGAAACGCGTCAGTCCGGGACAAGTGGTTCTTGGGTCTTGCTGGGTTATGGCACTGCTTTGGCCCCTCTATATTTTTGCTCCAAATTTTATTTTCATCGGGCTCATCACGGCACTGCTTTTCTGCATCAATTCTATCTGGGTTGTAGTACAGATTAGCTACCGCCTCTCCCTCGTCCCCGATGAATTACAAGGAAGAGTGAACAGCGTACACAGGTTCCTGGTATACAGTATTATTCCCCTTGGCATGGCCATGACTGGTGTTATGTTGCAGTCTTTGGGCGCGAAGACGACGATCTTTATTCTCTTTTTTGGGTTACTTGCAATAGCAATTGCCGGAAGTTTCAGCAAAGAGTTACGGCATGCGCCGATGGTGAGAGTATAAATGGTATGACTTATTGAGGAACTATTTCACTACTCGTGGGTGCCAGGGCATTTTTCATAACTCCTGTCGTTAAAACTAAGTGCGGAAATTGGGATGCGAAGGTATCTTTGAGAAGAAACAATAATTCATCGGTGTATGGTTGTCCCTCGGTCATCCGCATAAAATCAATAAAAGAACAATCCAGCGGCTGGACAAATCGATCGATCCGTTCAAACGCCAGATGTTCCAGCTCCACCCGCAGATGCAGATACGCCGGCATATTTTTGAGTGATTCCATCTCTGTTGCGACTTTAGCAAAGAAGTCAGGATAGTGCGAAATCATCAGGGTATTATTTCCGAAGAGCGGCGCGAGCATCCGGGTCGCGTGAGTGAGTTCCGTATCATGGACTCCCTGGAGAGCGACACGTTCTATCTGCCAAACAGAATCCATTTGGCGCTCCACATCTTTCTGTTCATCGGGAAGTAGATTTTTGATATGCGGTATTCCCTTGAGACTTTCCCGAATCCCGATCGCGATAAGCATCAGTTTGATGTTGGTATCATCCAGGACATTCACGACTTCGGTGATGCCGTACTTCTCTGACGGATGCAGTTCTTCCACCATGTTGCGAAGTGGAGGGGTCGGTGTCGGCAGCATGGCGACGGTCTGATACGTGATCTCTTTCATCTCCACGCAGGAGTTGTGGAATTCACTGGACTCAAGATTGGCCCGGATCCGGTCCCAAAGATAGAAGAAGTATTCCCGGAAATTGGCGGTATACTGAAAGACGAGAGGAACGGCATTGAGATACAACGTCTGCGTGATATCGTTATACACTGATATCGTTTCATCATCCGCCTTCTCAGGAGAGATGGGTTTGATATGAAAGAGATACATATCCTGATTCTATCACGTTCTCCCCGATCCACAAGCTAATCTGGTATAATCGAGCTATAAAATAAACAAATCTATAGAAAGATTATATATGGCAGATCCATTAGTGATAAAAATCGATTTAAATAGTGAGACTGTTAGCAAAGCTTTAGAACTAATTGCCCAAGCAGGATACCTTCTTTATGAACCTACTAGAATAAAACGTAGGGCAAAAGCTGAAACCGATTCATTAATAATTAAAACCAAAGGTGAAATTGCAATAGAACAGCTACAAAAACAAGCTTTTTATAGATGGGCAAAACTTGAAACTGTACGGCAAGAGAATATAAATAAGTTAACTACAAATGCACTACAACAAGTACAGTTAAGTAAAAAACAGATAGATCCATCAACCGATGCAGACTGGGTAAGAAAATACTTTGGTTTTTCTCAGGATATTTCAAACGAAGATATGCAGTTAATTTGGTCAAAAGTTTTGTCAGGTGAACTTATTAAATCAGGTAGCTTTTCATATAAAACTATGTCTATACTAGCAAACATGAGAAAAGATGATGCAGAATTATTTTCAAAATTATGTAGCTACACATTAATTATTGCTGGAGAAAAAAAAGTATCTCTTATTTTCGGAGATGGCTCCTTTGCGGCATATAATCAAAAAGCATTTAGCTTTGAAGATCTTCAATTACTAGAAAGTCTTGGCTTAATACATTTTAACGACATAACTAACTTCAAAGTGATGAGTATTTCATCAAAACAGATGCCCTTTATTTGTGGTAAAGATTCTTATTTACTCGTTACGCAAGAAGAAAAAGTTGATATAAATGTTGGTAGTGTAATGTTGACTAGAGAAGGACAAGAACTTTTTAAAGTAATTACCACTGAGACATCTCCTAATTTGATAGAAATTGTCAAAAAGAACTGGATTATTAATGGTCGATCCTTAACTAAAATAGGCGAATCGTAACTTTACTTCCTAAATCTCTTCTTCGGGACGACAATTATAGCTCATCCATTTCTTACTTGTCTCCACCCCACAAAAGTGCTACTCTGTATTCCTATGCTAACAAATGATGATTTGAAAAAATTACAAAGTACGATCAGTAAAGAGAATAACAATCTTGAATCCAAATTGCGAGGTACAATTAAAAAAGAAAATGACGGTCTTGAATCAAAACTACGAAACGTAATCCGTGAGGAAACTGATACTATTGAATCAAAGCTGCGAGGTGCAGTCCGTGAAGAAGTTGATGATCTTGAAACAAAACTTCGAGGCGTAATCAGTGAAGTAGTGGATAAACGCGCGGAAGAAACAGAACTGAAAATGGAACACAGATTCAATGCCGTTGATAAACGTTTTGACACTGTAGATAAGCACTTTGAAAAAATGGAAAAGCAGATGGAGCAGGATAGGGAAGACTGGTCCGGTTTTTTCAACGAAGCAGGAATCTTTTTTGATGAAGTGAGAAACAAGCTTGTAAAACGGATTAAAAAACTCGAAGATAATCAGCGTATATCCAAAAACTAAATTTTACCTACTAAATCTCTTCTTCGGGCCGAATTTGCGAGGACCGCGGGTCTTTTCTTCATTCTCACGTCTCAGTTGCTGTGACAGGGGATGCGCTGACTTATCAGATGGTGCTGTGCGATCAAATCCCGGTCGGTCATTCGTTCTATTAAATCCTGGTCTATCATTTCTTCGGTCAAAAGAACGTCGCGGTCCGCGATCATCCCGTCGGAAACCCGTACTCGGAGCAGATCTATCAAATGGCGGCTGTTGATCGTCACCACCCTGTGGTTGATGTGGCTGGTCATTGTCATCACCCAGAAGCATCGTCAGATTGATCCTTCCTTGCTGATCCCGTTCTTCAACTTTTACTTTTACTTTGTCCCCGATCGCAACAACTTCTGAAGGATCTTTCACAAATCCGCGTCGCATCTTACTCACATGTACCATGCCTTCACGACCCGGCAAGTATTCAACAAAAGCGCCGAATGGCAAAATCCTCTTTACTTCTCCTTCAAATTCTTCACCAGGTGTTACTTCCCGTGTCATCCCGGAGATCCAGTCGACTGCTTTCTTGACTGATTCTTCGGAAACGCCTGAGATACTCACCATACCGTCATCATCGATATCCACATCCGCACCGGTCTGCGCAATAATTGCCTTGATATTTTTGCCTCCCGGTCCGATAACTTCACCAATCTTGTCTACCGGGATATGGATCTGCTCGATCTTCGGCGCGTACTCAGATACTGATGCTCTTGATTCAGGAATTGCTTTGAGCATCTTCTCAAGGATAAGCATCCGTGCAGTGCGTGCTCGGGCAAAAATCTCAACGATCTGCGCGTCTGTCAGTCCATCGATCTTCACATCAAGCTGGATTGCGGTGACTCCTTTTTCTGTTCCGGCGACTTTGAAATCCATATCACCAGAGAAATCTTCAAGACCGATGATATCTGTTAAGAGAACGTAGTTATCGCCTTCGGACATCATGCCGATTGAGATACCGGCAACAGGAGCAATGATCGGTACACCCGCATCCATCAGCGCAAGTGTTGATCCGCAGGTCGATGCCATAGAACTTGAGCCGTTCTGTGACAAGACTTCAGAAACGACGCGGATTGTGTACGGGAATTTTGATTGATCAGGGATGACTGCTTTGAGTGCGCGTTCTGCGAGTGCTCCATGTCCGATCTCACGACGTGAGACAAATCCGACTCTGCCGGCTTGTCCGAAAGAGTAGGGAAGTCCTGAATAGTGATGGATATAGCGTTTGGTTTCCTCCCCTTCTGCCGACTCGATCAGTTGTTCAAGACGGGGTGATGCAAGGGTCGCGACACTGAGAGCTTGGGTAATACCGCGGTTGAAAAGTGCTGAACCGTGTGTTCGTGGCAAAACGCCAACACGAGCCGTAATGTCCCGGAGTTCATCGACTTTCCGACCGTCTACTCTTTTTTGTTTCTTTACGACATCTGAGCGGATCATCTTGAACATCACTTGCTCAAGCGCTTTGGAAAGAGACTTTTTGTCCATCTCCGACTGCGGATCTTTCATCTTTATCTCTTCATATACTTTATCAATGAGGGCACCTGTCTCATCTCCGCCGCCTTCTTTTTTGACGCGGATCTCGATAAGCTCTGCGATATCTCCTTTGTAGGATTTCTCAAAGATGTTGACAGCTTCGATCAGTGACTCATCCTGTGAGACCGACAATTTTTCCTGTCCAGCTTTTTTAACAAGTTCTTCAATTCCTGCCAGAACTTTCTGTGTCTCGGCATGCGCTTGTTTGATTGCTTCAGCAACGACATCTTCAGGGACTTGTACAGCACCAGCTTCGATCATGACTGTTTTTTCTTTGTTTTGTGAAACAACAACGTCAAGTATAGAATGTACCGATTCGCTCACTGTTGGGTTGGGAAGAATCGCAGCTCGTTCGCCATTTTCCTCAACATATCCCATTCGGATCGCGGCAATAGGACCTTTCCATGGGATGCGTGACATAGCAAGTGCTGCTGATACTGCGTTGAGTGCGATGATATCTGGATCATTTTCGGCATCAACCGAAAGAACAGTGACGATGACTTGTACTTCTCTTTTGAAACTCTTTGGGAATAATGGTCGGATCGAGCGGTCTATCAGACGAGCGGCAAGAATTGCTTCATCAGATGGTCTGCCTTCTCTTTTGACCCAACGAGATCCTTTTATCTTTCCGCCGGCATACAGCCGTTCAACGTATTCAACACTGAGTGGGAAATAATCAATATCTGACCGTTCTCCGCCTTCAACAACAGTAACAAGTACCATTGTATCGCCGAGTCGCGCCAAAATAGAAGCTGTCGCTTGGGGTGCTAGTTCTCCTGTTTCAAAGGTGAGTGTTTTTCCTGCAAATTCTACAGATACCGAAGTTTTTTTATTATTCATTAAATTTTTTTCTTACTTTCCTTTCGTAACGCGGCTACAATTCGTAGATCTTTTACATTTCTTATTGTAGCAGATATTCTCTTGTAATGCGAGTGTCAATTTTATTGCCTATCCAAATTCGTTTCTTGAGGCTATAAATACACAACAAACGGCAATTAGTCTTTCAATCCGATCTCTTTTAGGATACCGCCGACTCTTTTATCATCTACTTTTTTTAAAAAATTGATCAGACGACGTCTCTTTGCGATCATTGATAACAAACCTCGTCTACTGTGAACATCATGCGCGTGTGCTTTCAGATGCTCCGCAAGACGCTGGATTCGTGTTGAAAGAAGCGCGATCTGCACTTCAGGACTTCCTGTATCACCTTTCGCGGTTTGGAATTTATTGATAATTTCTTGTTTTTGTGTTGTTGACAACGGCATAACAGAATATATTATATCATTTTTGAAAAGCTAGAACAAGTGGGGTCATTTTTAATAAATTTTACCCTTGATTCGGTCTTCCAGATCTTCTAACTACTGGCGCCGCTGTACGTTCTATAGATTGACTTGTCGCTGCTCCTGATTCTCCGGTAGTCCTGCCAAATTGTCGATGCCCTGGTTCTCTACTAATAATAGTCCCCCCGGTTAAAGCTAAGAATCTAGCCACAGAAGCTCTCCAAGTGAAAACATCAGGCCCCTGATATGCTCCCCTTAAGAATAATCCTCTATCTGTAAAACCAGCAGGCGGCTGCATTTTTTCTGAGAGAGATCCAGCGGTATCGTTAATTCCACTTTCTAAACCTGATCGAGGGCTTTGCCCATTCAGAGCTCTTTTAACTGCTGCAGATACACCTGGAAGTTCAGCACCTTGTCCTTTTGTCCCATCTTGTGATTCTACCATACGTATTAAACTTCACTGGAGCCTTTGTAGACTTTCGGTGAGAGCCAGTCAAGCGGAGGCTTTTCATTCTGATCTTCAGGTTTCTCTACCCGTTCACTATATTCAGGCGACGGCGAATGTATCTGCTGTTTGGGTTGCTGTATTGCTTGCGGTTTCTTAACCGGTTCTTCAAATGGTGCCTGCTGTGCCGGTTGATCTATATGCGGAGCTGGTTGAGCGAAAGTATCTTTTGGCATCTG
>DATLSZ010000023.1:0-11109 GCA_035533875.1 Candidatus Acidiferrales bacterium | reverse complement strand
CTTGACAATTTATCTATTTTTTTGATAAAATATCGTAACAAGTAAAAAATGAAAATCTCTTTCTATTCTCTAGAAGAAAAAAATAAACCACCTTTTAGCTTTTCTCATCCCTTTCTTTCATATATTTCCATCAAGATAGTTACCAATAAAAAACAAAACGATAAATAGTATGCAGAGAAAACTCATATTAGCAGACGGAACAATCTATGTAGGAACAAGCTTCGGTGCACCTATCTCGGACTCAGGAGAGATAGTATTCGCAACCGGTATGACAGGCTATCCTCAAGCTTTCACCGATCCGTCTTTTTCAGGACAGATATTGATAATGACGTATCCGCTTATTGGCAACTATGGTGTGCCTTCACAAGAATTATGGGAATCAGATAAACTGCAGATAAAGGGATTAATCGTTTCAAATTATATCGACACGCCTTCTCATTTTCAAAGTAAGATGACTCTGGCTTCGTGGCTTAAAAAGGAAAAAGTACCCGCACTTGAAATAAAAGATACCAGAGCCTTGACCCAGCATCTTAGAGAAAAAGGCGTGATGCTTGGGAAAATTATTGTCAATAAAGATATTCCTCAATATGATCCAAATAAAATCAATCTCGTCGCACAAGTTTCAACGAAAAAAGTAACTTATGAAACATCCGTCATTGCGAACACAGTGAAGCAATCTCATACCCAAAAGATTGCCGCGCTCCCTACGGTCGCTCGCAATGACGCAAACAAAAGTAAAACAATTGTCATCATCGATTGCGGTGCAAAACGTAACATCACTCGCTGTTTTCTCAAAAGAGGAGTTCAAACGATAACGGTTCCCTGGGATTACGATCCCTTTGAAAATAAACTAAACTTTGACGCGATATTTATTTCCAATGGACCCGGTGATCCGAAAATGGCGGACAAGACGATCATCACAATTAAAAAGGCGCTTGCAAACAAAATTCCAACACTTGGTATTTGCCTCGGCAATCAACTGCTCGCACTCGCAGCGGGAGGAGATACATATAAGCTGAAATACGGACACCGGAGTCAAAATCAACCATGCCTTTTATATGGAAGCGATCGATGTTATATCACAACACAAAATCATGGATTTGCAATAAAAGAAGTACCTCAAGAGTTTGAGCCGTGGTTCATCAACGCAAACGATAAAACAATTGAAGGAATCAAACATAAAAAATATCCATTCATGTCCGTGCAATTCCACCCTGAAGCTGCTCCCGGCCCGATGGATACTGAATGGATCTTTGATTATTTCTTGGAGAGAATTACTTAGCCGTCATTGCGAGGAGAGAAACGACGAAGCAATCCCAACGAGATTGCCGCGATTCGCACGCATTGACGTAATATTATGAAAACGAAACCTAAAAAAGTTCTCATTCTCGGCTCCGGTGCTCTGAAGATAGGAGAAGCTGGAGAATTTGATTATTCCGGATCACAGGCAATCAAAGCACTAAAAGAAGAAGGCATTAAAACAATTCTTGTTAATCCCAATATCGCGACAATCCAAACCTCAAAAGAGCTAGCTGATGAGGTGTATTTTTTGCCGGTCAGCTCATACTTTGTTGAAAAAATAATCAAAAAAGAAAAGCCGGACAGCATTCTCCTGTCATTTGGAGGACAGACAGCGCTCAACTGCGGTTTGGAATTATATAAAACAGGTGTCTTAAAAAAATATCAAGTAACGATTCTTGGAACACCGATCTCAGCAATACAGCTTACTGAAGACCGGGATGAATTTGCCAAACACTTGCATAAAATCGGGATACCGACACCGCAGTCGTCAGCGGCAACAACGGTAAAAGATGCACTGGCAATCGCAAAGAAGCTGGGATTCCCACTGATGATCCGTGCAGGATACGCTCTCGGCGGACAAGGAAGCGGTGTCGCACGAAACACCAAACAGCTTGAGAATATCGTTACCGGAGCGCTTGCGTTTGCACCACAAGTGTTGATTGAAAAATATCTCCATCATTTCAAGGAGATAGAATACGAAGTCGTCCGGGACCAATATGATAACTGCATCACTGTCTGCAATATGGAAAATATGGATCCGCTCGGCATCCATACCGGTGAGTCAATCGTTGTTGCGCCAAGTCAGACCCTAACCAATGATGAGTATCATGGATTACGAAAAGCGTCGATTGATATTGTCAGAAGTCTCGGCATAGTAGGGGAGTGCAATGTGCAATTCGCCCTCAACCCCCATCCGAAAAAGCAAGGGGTGGCGGGAGCGGGGGACCCCCGGCGAGCGCCCGCAACGAAAGTGAGGACGTCGGACGGGGGAAGCTCCCGACAGGACCCCGCCGGTATGTTGGATTATTATGTTATTGAGGTCAATGCACGGCTTTCACGAAGTTCTGCGCTTGCCAGCAAAGCAACCGGATACCCACTCGCATATATCGCAGCCAAACTCGCACTCGGTTATAACGTAGCAAATCTTGAAAACAAGGTGACCGGCGTAACGCAAGCTTGTTTTGAACCGGCGCTTGATTATATTGTCGTTAAGATCCCCAGATGGGATCTGGATAAATTCAAAGGCGCGGATCAACGACTTGGTAGCAGTATGAAATCGGTCGGGGAAGTCATGGGAATCGGCAGGACCTTTGAAGAAGCATACCAAAAAGCGATCAGAATGCTTGATCTTGAATATGAAGGCGCGACATCGGAACGGTTATTTACTGAAAAAAATCATATTATTGAAAATATAAAAACGCCGACTCCCAAAAGAAAATTTGCATTGGCAAAAGCATTCAAAAAAGGAATTTCTGTGAAGAAGATCTACCAGCTTTCCGGCATTGATCCGTGGTTTCTCTACCGGATTAAAAACATCGTTGATCATGAAATTGCATTGGCAAAAAAGAAAACGCTCAACGCAGGAGAACTTCGGCAGCTCAAACAGCTTGGATTCTCAGACAAACGGATAGGTGAATTGGTCGGCAAAAGCGGACTGGCTATAAGAAAACTCCGGAAGAAATTGAATATCCTCCCGGCTGTTCTGCAAATCGATACCCTTGCTGCAGAATTTCCAGCAAAGACCAACTATCTCTACACAACATATAACGCAACCCATGCTGATGTCAGCCCATCCGGCAACAATGCGATCATCGTCCTCGGTTCAGGGCCGTATCATATCGGATCGTCTGTGGAATTTGACTGGTGCTCCGTGAATACAGTGACCAATCTGAAAAAATATAAGAAGCAATCAATTATCATCAACTGCAACCCGGAGACCGTCTCAACAGATTACGATATCTCAGACCGTTTGTATTTTGAAGAGTTATCGTTCGAACGAATTGCGGATATTTACGAATTTGAAAATCCGGAAGGAGTCATCGTATCTGTCGGCGGACAAACACCCAATAATCGGGCGCGTTCCCTTCATAAGTATGGTGCAAAAGTTTTAGGGACAAGCCCTGTTGATATTGATAGGGCAGAGGACAGAAATAAATTCTCAACGCTACTTGATAAATTACACATCAAGCAGCCTGCATGGCAAGCCTTCACAACGCTCAACTCGCTTGAAAAATTTGTCGACAGAATCGGTTTTCCTGTCGTCATCCGCCCATCCTACGTTCTTTCCGGAAGCGCGATGAATGTCTGTTATACCAAAGCTGATTTGGAAAAATATCTCGAGGAGGCAACCAAAATTTCCGCCGATTATCCTGTTACGATTTCAAAATTCTTTCAACAAGCAAAAGAAATTGAGCTTGACGCTGTAGCCCAAAATGGCACAATGAAAGCCGGGATAATCTCCGAACATGTTGAATATGCAGGCGTTCATTCCGGCGACGCGACCATCATGCTACCAGCCGAAAATGTCTCTCCTGAGATGCAAAAAAAGATGCTACAGATTGGCAAAGATCTGGCAAAAGAACTTCATATCACCGGACCATTTAATATCCAATTTTTACTGAAAGATAACGACGTGTATATCATCGAAACCAATCTTCGTGCCTCACGAACCTTTCCCTTCATTGCAAAAGTAACGGGAATCAATTTGATTGAACTGTTCATCAACTCACTTTTTAAACAAGAAATTCCGGCTATAGCTGTTCAAAAACCTAACTTCACCGCAGTAAAAGTTGCACAGTTCTCCTTCGCAAGAATAATTGGAGCTCATCCGCAGCTCGGTGTTGAGATGGCATCCACCGGCGAGGTTGCGTGTTTTGGTAACGATCTTGAAGAAGCTTATCTCAAAGGTATCCTGGCAACAAACGGAAAGAATCCAGAGAAAGGAATCTTTATCAGTCTCGGCGGAGATAAAAAGAAACACGATTTTCTTGACAGTGCTCGGAAGTTAACAAAATTAAACTTACCGCTGTATGCTACAGAAAAGACTGCGAAATTTCTAGCAAAAAACGGGATACATGCGAAGCCGCTATTCAAGATCCATGACAAACGGTCACCAAATATTCTTGATTATTTTCATAACCGTAGCATTGATTTGGTTATCAATATTGTCGACACGCAGCTGCAAAAAGACATCCATGATGCTTTCGCGATAAGCCGTGCCGCAGCGGATAATAATATTATGCTTTTGACAAAGGTCAAGCAAGCCGAGCTGCTCGTTAACGCACTCACAAATAAAGGGTTAGCCAAACTGGAAGTTAAACCATGGAGCGAGTATATAAACTAAAATTATTAATATGATAGAATGAGTTAAATAACCTATGGACTGGAAAATACTTGCAATTATCACCCCAATAACATTCGTGACTTATCAAAGCATCGCGAAATTATTACCAAAGACAATTTCAATATTTTTGGTAAATGCGGTTGCCTTTTTCATCGGAGCGATAGTTATGATTCTACTTCATCTGCTTCTTTCACCGGATAAAGCACTCTCTCTCTCATCAAAATCTCTCTTGATCGCTGTAGGAATCGGTATACTTCTGAGTCTTGGAAATTTTGGAATTATCAAAACACTTTCTCTGGGAGCACCTCAATCAACCTTCTCTGTGTTATTTTATATCACATTGCTCATTTACGGGGTAATTTTCGGACTTCTATTCTGGCACGAAACAATAAACCTGCCGCAAATTCTCGGGATGCTGCTCTCGGTTGCGGGAATTGTGATACTATTTTACTTTAAGAAATAATATGAAAAATAAATTACTGGAACCTTTCTACGATCCGGAAAAAACATACGAAGAAAATTATACTGAGGGACCGTTCGGTGCATTCGCTGATGGAGACGTTTTTGAGCAAATAGGCGAACCGAACTATGATTTCATGGGACAGAAAGTATTTCTGCCTTTCGGCATCCCGGCAGGTCCGCTTCTGAATGGACACTTTATTAAAGCAGCATTTGATAAAGGATTTGATATCGCGGTATATAAAACAGTCCGGACAAAAAAATACGCTTGCAATCCCTGGCCGAATGTTCTTGCGGTAAAAATTGAAGGTAAGCTGACTCCCGAAAAAGGGGCAGAAGGACTGGTTGCTGATCACACCTATACCCAGCCGCTTGCAGTTACCAATTCCTTTGGTGTGCCATCCTTTGACCCGGATGTGTGGCAGCCGGATATGAAAAAAGCAATCAATAATGCAAGACCCGGCCAGGTGGTTGTGGGAAGTTTTCAAGGTACGACCAATGCCACTGGCGACATTGAAGCATATATCCAAGACTTCGCGAATGCAGCAAAGCTCGTTAAAGAAACCGGCGCAAAAATTCTCGAAGTAAATCTCAGCTGTCCCAATGAAGGGACTGCACATTTGCTGTGTTTTGATATCGAAAGAACGCAACGAGTCGTTGAGGCAATCAAACAAGAAATAGGGGAGACACCTTTGATAATAAAAGTTGCCTATTATAAAAAGCAGGAAGAATTAATAAAACTGTTAGACGCAGTAGGGAAATCTGTCCAGGGCATAGCCGCCATCAATACCATACCCTCAAAAATTATCGATGCCAAAGGCAATCAGGCGTTACCCGGCAAAGGCAGAGCGATAAGTGGTGTCTGTGGAGCACCTATTCAATGGGCAGGTGTCGAAATGGTAGAGAGACTGAAAAAACTACGGGAAGAAAATGATTTATCGTATTCTATTATTGGCGTCGGCGGTGTGACTTATCCGCAAGACTATCAAAAATTCCGTGATGCAGGTGCCGATGCTGTCATGTCTGCAACAGGCGCAATGTGGAACCCTTACCTGGCACAAGAAATTAAGAAACAACACTCGTCATTGCGAGAAACGAAGTGACGAAGCAATCTTTATCATTATTGTAATCAAACAATGAACTGGATCTTTTTTACCATCGGAGCAGTAGTGGCAGGAGCTCTCGCCGATATTTTCCGCAAATACGGTTCTATTATCAATGATCCGTTCCTGAACAATCTTGTCTTCCAGGCAGGAGCTTTCGTTATGGCCTTCGTCTTATATATGGTATTCAGCAGAAAAGCAGTACCGGATACTCATTCTCATATCATGACATACATCATAGTTGGCGGTCTTTTTGTATCTCTCTTTACAACATTCTTTTTCAAAGCCCTCACGCTTGGTCCAGGTGTCTCAACAGTTGCTCCTATCGTCAGAGCTGGTGGGATAATTACGGTAGCGATTCTGGGACTTATTCTCTTTCATGAAAAACTCACCTGGAACCTCACCGCAGGGATAGTACTTGCAACTGCAGGAATTTACCTGATGTTCTTAAATAAATAACATGAAATATAAAATCGGCATTTTTGGCTCACCGACAGAAGATAAGGTCGCTATCTCAAAAGCGCACAAATTGGGAGAGGCACTGGCTAAAAAAGATGTCATTCTTTTATCCGGTGCGTGTGAGGGTATTGTATATGAAGTCGTATCTAGTGCACATAAATTAGGGACAGAATTATGGGGATACTCACAAGCAGCTGATGTTGAAACACAAAAAAAACTTGTCCATCATGACCCGTCACTTTATAAAAAACTCATTTTCATCCCCAAAGACTATGAATTTGTAGATAATTATTTGGTAACCCGCAAATACCGTAACGTTACATCTACCTCCCACTGTGACGCGGGGATAATCATCTCTGGCCGGTGGGGGACTCTGAACGAATTTACCAATCTATTTGATATGGGAAAAGTGATAGGAGTTCTGACCGGAACTGGCGGCATTGCTGATGAGCTGGAAACACTAAGTAAAAAAATATTTAAACCAAGTAAAGCAAAAATATTCTTTCATAATGACCCTGAAGAACTGATCAAACAAGTCCTTGCAGAGCTTGATAAAACAAACTAAAATAAACACGATGTCCTTTCACGATAAACTAAATAATAGTATTCAAAAAAATAACTCCCTTGTCTGTGTAGGACTTGATAGTGATATAAATAAACTTCCTGAGAGTGTCAAACAAAAAGAGAACCCGCAATTTGCATTCAACAAAGCTATTATTGACGCAACACATGATATCGTTTGCGCTTACAAACCAAACCCTGCATTTTATGAAGCCCGCGGGGATGTTGGAATTAGGGAACTTAAACAAACATGCGACTATATTACTGAGACCTATCCGGAAATCCCTTTTATCATTGATGCCAAAAGAGGAGATATCGGCAATACTAATGAAGGCTATTCACAGTATGTTTTTGATTATTTAAGCGCCGATGCCATTACCGTTATGCCGTATATGGGTATTGAGTCACTCGGTGCTTTCTTCAAGCGTGAAGATAAAGGCGTCATCATCGGCTGCCATTCATCAAATCCCGGTGCGAAAGAATTTCAGGAAAAACTTTTTTTCCCTGAACCTGTCGAAGAGAATGCCAAACAAAAACCCAAACCCCTCTACCAACTCGTCGCGGAAGAGCTGATGGAACAATTTGGCAGTAATCCCAATGCAATGATGTTCATGGGAGCGACCTATCCCGAACAACTATCTGAGATACGAAAAATAGTAGGGGACATGACGCTTCTTGTTCCTGGAGTCGGCACACAAGGTGCGGATGTTGAGAAGACGATCAAAGCAGGTTTGAATTCCAAGAATTCGGGCTTGATTATTAACGCATCACGCAGTATCATATTTGCATCCGGTGAAACGGACTATGCTGATAAAGCAAGAGAAACAGCAGAAAAATTAAGAAAAGAAATCAATAACTACCGATAACAATGAACGACGAAGTAATAGAATTATTGAAAAAGACAAACGCTATTTATACTGACAGCCATTTTGTGGGTACTTCGGGAAGACATATGGCAGTTTATATCAATAAAGATGCTTTATATCCACATACTGCAGAAACTTCCAGAATAGGTGAACTCTTCGCAATAAAAAACAAAAAATTTGACATTGATGTTGTCGCTGGACCTGCGCTCGGTGGAATTATTCTCTCTACTTGGACAGCGTATCATTTGTCACAACTTAAAAAAAAGGAAATTCTTGGTGTTTATACGGAAAAAGACGCGGAGAAAAACCAAATATTTACAAGAGGATATGACAAATTAGTAAAGGGGAAAAATGTCTTGATCATTGAAGATCTCACAACAACCGGAGGTTCGGTCAAAAAAGTTGTAAATAGCGTAAATGCTGCCGGAGGCAAGGTCGTACAAGTTTGTGTAATGGTAAATCGAGACCCGGAAAATATAACTTCAGAGACCATTGGTGCGCCATTTTCATCATTGGCAGTCTTAAAAGCCGAGTCTTGGGATGAGAAAAATTGTCCACTTTGCAAAAAAAATATTCCCGTCGACACCCGGGTCGGACACGGAAAAAAATACCTCGCAGAAAAAGCAAAACAAAAGTAAATTATCCATTTCTTACTTTCTTCATACAACTCTACTGTCGGTTTTATGGTATAAATATTCTTATGCTGAAATTTAACTCATTACTTCTTTTTTCAGAAAATCCGAAAAAACTTGCTGAATTTTATAAAAAGGTTTTTAATACTGATCCCGGTTGGGAAGATGGAGGATATACAGGGTTCAAACTAGGAGAGGGAATGTTTATGGTTGGACCACACGATAAAGTACATGGAGAAAATAAAAATCCAGAGAGAATGATAGTTAATTTTGAAACTGAAAATGTAAAAGATGACTTTGAAAGAATTAAAAAACTTGGAGCCAAAGTTATCGCTGAACCGTACAATCCTGGTGAAGCGGAAAAAATGTTGCTAGCTACCTTTGCGGACCCTGACGGCAATTATTTCCAACTCGCAACCCCGATGAAAGAGTAAAGAATGTAACTCCACGGAAATGACAACAAATGAAATGCATGATAAAATAAATTCTTATGGCGGATATTATCTCAGTAAAAAACCTCATCAAGCAATATGGCAATTTCAGCGCTGTCAATGACATATCCTTCTCTGTCAAAGAGGGTGAGATCTTCGGCATCCTCGGACCCAATGGTGCAGGAAAGACAACCACTCTTGAGATTATGGAGACGTTAAAACCCTTAACAAGCGGTGAAGTTCTTATAGACAATATTGACGTTACCAAACACCCCTGGGATGTCAAACGCCGGATAGGTGTACAGCTGCAGTCCACCGCATTTTATCCAGAAGTAAAACTAACAGAGCTTCTGGATATGTTTGCTGCCATGTATGATGTGACGATCGATCCGATGGAAATGCTGAGAGAAGTTGAGCTTGAAGACAAAGCAAAAAGTTATGTCAAGCAGCTCTCCGGCGGACAGCAGCAACGATTTTCTATCGCATCAACGCTGATCAATCAACCAAAAGTCATTTTTCTTGATGAACCGACAACCGGTCTTGACCCGCAGGCAAGAATCCATCTTTGGGAAATGGTACGGAAAATCAACAAAGCAGGAGTTACTATTGTCATGACGACTCATTATATGGATGAGGCAGAACAGCTGTGTGACAGACTTGCGATAATGGATCATGGGAAAATTTTAAAAATTGGTACACCAAAAGCATTTATTCAGGATCTGCTCAAGACAGGTTTTAAAAAAGAAATAAAACAGGAACAAGCCAATCTCGAAGATGTTTTTCTGAACTTAACAGGGAGACAATTACGGGAAGGATGATTCAGAATTATGAAAAAAATATATAGACGACCACACCAAATCCGAGCCTTCTTCGTCATGATGAAGTATTTTTTTCTCGCCCAAACGCGCAATCCTGCGACGTTCGCGTTCGGCTTTCTTTTTCCCGTTGTCTTTATCAGTATTTTTGGACTGATTGGGAATTCAACTGCTCCGTTGACGATAGGGTTTCCGGCCACCAGCAATCTCAATAATCCGATTATCACAGCTATCAAACAGCAAAGTATCGTAAAAACACAAGTCGCACCGGAAACACAGCTTGAAAAAGATATGAAAAAAGGCAACCTGTCGGGAATTATATCTGTGAAACAAACTTCACAAAACCCACCGAGATATCAAGTAAATGTCATCACATCAACGGCAAGTCCACAGACAGCAGCCGACATCACGTCACTCGTCAATCTGATTGTTGACCAAGAAAACCTGCGGGCTGCAGGAGTAACTGATCCAACAATTACGATTAAAAAACAACAGCTTGCAGGACGGCAAATTCGTTATATTGATTTTGCATTGCCGGGACAAATGGGTTTTGCGCTACTGTCAACAGCAATTTTCGGAACAGTATTTGGATTAATATATCTTAAAAAAGCACTGGTACTCAAGCGGATGTTCGCGACACCGACCCGTGCTATCACTATTCTTCTCGCACAGGGAGGATCCCGCCTTATTATGGCAGTTTTACAGGTACTTCTAATTCTTATTCTCGGTATTGTCGCCTTTAAATTTTACTTACCACACGGATGGATCACATTTGTTGAGCTACTTATACTGTCTATCATTGCACTTGTAGCATTTCTTGGATTCGGATACTTCATGGCCGGTCTCGTTAATGATGAGAATGCTGCCGGTCCGATGGTCAATTTGATAACGCTGCCGCAATTTTTGTTGTCGGGTACATTTTTCCCGATCACCGATCTACCGAACTGGCTTCAACCCATTGCAAACTTTTTACCTCTTTCTTTTTTCAATGCTGCGGTGAGAAAAATTACGACCGAAGGTGGAGATTTCACACAGACAATACCGCTTATGATCGGCCTTATCATTTGGGGAGCGGTCATGTATATCCTTGCTGCAAAGACTTTTAAATGGGAATAATTTACTTATCAGTACTTGTAGA
>DATLSZ010000022.1:0-13504 GCA_035533875.1 Candidatus Acidiferrales bacterium | reverse complement strand
ATCCGGCACTTCCCTCACAGCACCGACACTACAAGCAGCACACACCATCAATGTCACAGCACTTCCGCTGGGTGACGGCAACGTCAGCAGCTCACCCAAAGTCGGCTATATCTATTCCTGCCAGACGCAATTCAAAGGCGGAGGTGCCGAACACACCGGCGACTGGATCAGTGGCAGCACCTGGGATCTGAAAAAAAAGATACACGTTGAAGGGAGCATCAGCTGGCCAAACGCGCAGTTCTCCGTCACGACAAGCGGTACCAATCGTATCATCACCGGCAACGGTCTACCCGTAAATACCCAGACCGGCACCTTCCCCATCGCAGCAACCGATCCTGCCTATCAAATCGATAGAAATCCCAACAGCATCACGCCGCAGACTATCTCACTCACCCTGCCGCTTGATCCGCAGATGGCAACGACCCCCAGCTGCGTCCCGATGGGCATGATCGGCGTTGCCAGCAATGGCGTCGCGATATTCAATGGCCTGGACGCATCAGGGCGAGACGCAGTCGCCCATGAAGTGCAGGATACATGCGATGGCCATCCAGAACAAGACGGAATGTATCATTATCATGGCCCGAGCAGCTGTATCCCCGAAGTAAAAGAAAATAACAAACTCATCGGCTATGCAATCGACGGATACGGCATCTACAGTATGTATGATGCCAACGGGAAAGAATACACGGATGCGGATCTAGATGCATGTCATGGCACTACAAGCGAAGTCCTGTGGAACGGTAAAATGGTCAACATGTACCACTATGTCCTGACGCAGGAGTATCCGTATACGGTCGGGTGTTTCAGAGGAAGTATCGTTGACAAGCAAACACACATGGGAGGGAACACACAAGGACAAGGTGGTGGCATGCAAGGCCAAGGAAATATGCCACCGATATCCGGTCACCCGCTCGGTCTGCATCCTAGACCTCCTCAGCATGGTCCACCGGTACAGTAATGTCATTACTCAAAAGAAAGCGAGGAACAAATTTTTTCGCAGAAAGAAAGGCCGAGTCCGGTTTCAAGAAAAAATTTTGTTCCGAGCGTACGATAAAAATACCAAACAGTTACTTCACATTCATTGACTTTGCGTAAAGCTTTCTGAAATACTGGTCCTATGAGTGTAAAAAAACTCCTCATCTCCCTTGTCATCTGTCTTGCTGTCGCATACGCCGGAAGCGCCGTCACAATCCCCTCCATTATGACTTGGTATGCCACGCTTCATAAACCATTCTTCACACCACCCAACTATATCTTCGGTCCGGTCTGGACGCTTCTCTACCTTATGATGGCACTCGCACTGGCAAAAATATGGAGTTCACAAAAGAAAAACAAACAGGCATTGCAATTCTTTTTTATCCAGCTCGGACTGAACTTCGTTTGGTCACTAGTCTTTTTCGGCCTGCATGTACCATTCATCGCATTCACCTTTATTCTGTTGCTGTGGGCTGCAATTTTTATAACTGCCAAACTCTTTTTACCGATCTCCCGAGCAGCCGCATATCTTCTCATCCCCTATCTCATGTGGGTCAGCTATGCTGCGATTCTCAACCTCGCCATCGTAATCATGAATTTCTAAACCCATGATATACTCATTTACATGGCACTCGATATACCGCACACGCGTCTAGAAAATCAACGACTTACCTCTTCGACTTTTGCCAAACCAGAAGATGTTGTCTCATGGTTTGGCGCAATACAGGCACAAGACTTTGCTGCCGCCAAATGGGCTATTGCACAAAGGTGTACCAATCAAACCGATGCGAGTATCGAGCAAGCCTTCAACGACGGAAGAATTCTTCGAACCCATGTCATGCGCCCGACCTGGCATTTTGCCACACCTGCAGACATCAGATGGCTCTTGGCTCTGACAGCTGAGCGGATCCATCGCTTCAATGGCTATTATTACCGGCAAACAGGTCTTGATAAAACTATCTTTCAAAAAAGCAATGAAGTCATCCGGAAAGCACTAGCAGACGGCCAACAATTAACGCGTGATGAGCTTAATACCAAACTTAAAGATGCAAACATCCCGACGGAAAATTTGGGACTTTCTTATACAATCATGCAGGCAGAGCTTGACGGCGTCATCATAAGCGGCCCGCGGCGCGGCAAACAATTCACCTATATGCTGTTTAATGAACGGGTACCCAAACAACCTGAGAAAACCCGCGATGAAGCGCTTGCAGAATTAACCCGACGGTATTTCCAAAGTCACGGACCGGCAACACTGCAGGATTTTGTATGGTGGTCAGGACTTACGGTTGCCGATGCCAAGCACGGCATTGCAATGAATAAAAAACACTTCATAGCCGAAACGCTCTCTGAAAAACAATATTGGTTTAGAGATACCTTACATACCAAAATACAGACACATGCGCTGTTGCTACCAAATTATGATGAGTATATTGTTGGCTATACTAACCGCAGTATGATCTACGACACTAACCATGATCACAAACTAGATGCCCGGGGCAATGCTCTTTTTCAGCATACAATAGTCCTTAATGGGAACATCATCGGTACATGGAAGCGTGAAATAAAAAGCAAACAGTGTATTATCTCTCTCAACCTTTTCGAAAAGCTCACAGCTGTACAACAGCAAGCAATAGAGCAGGCAGTCAACCGTTTTGGAAAATTTCTCAATAAGCCGATTACGATACAATTATGAAAATCTTTGTCACCGCCAAACCTAAAAGCAAAAAAGAGTATGTTAAGAAAATTGATGATGAGAACTTTATCGTTTCGGTGAAAGAGCCGCCGGTTGATGACAAAGCCAACATAGCAGTCATCAAAGCGCTAGCGGAATATTTCAAAATCCCCTCCTACCAAATCCAAATTGTTGCAGGACATACCGGAAAGAAAAAAGTAATCGAAATACTTTAAAAAGAAGTAGTGATTGGACTGCCCAATCCGGTTACATAATCGTAGTTCACGACTGCGTTACAATAGAATCCGCAAGAACCGTTGGAGCCGCTGATGATATCTCTAAAATATGTTCCATATGAAACGCCTGCTGCGTCTTGATAGAATTTTGCCGCTGTTGCAGATGTACTTAGAGACCTGATAGCAGCCCACGATGGCGCGCCCAGACTTGTTCCGCCGACCTGGAACCAGCCGGATTGTCCCTGATAACTCGTACTGTCATAGACAGCCACACCCGACGCAGGATCAGCATCAAACGAGACATCCGGGACCGCACGAAAGCCATTGGCTTGTGGGACACCATATGCTACCTGATAGGATGGTTCTGATTCATAATTACTGAGTCCGCCCCCGCTGCCGCTCCATGCTGTTTCGGAGCTGAACTGGCCATTCAGGAGATGAAGCGTTGTGCCACCGACGCCAATAACATTGGAAGAGACCGCCGGCCACTGGACGCCTGCACCGCTATCTCCCGATGAAGCAAAAAAGGAAGCATGATACGGACTGATAAAGGAGGTATCATATGCATTTTCGCCAGAGAATTCATTGCTTCCCCAGCTCATAGAAATCGCCACAACATCACTTCTGTTTCTTGCATAGTTCACCGCATTCAAAAGATCGGTACCGCTTGCAGATTTCGCCTCAACAAGCAAGATATGAGCATTGGGAGCTATTGCATGTGCCCATTGTGTATCGAGAGACTCTTCAAGCGCCCAGCCGCTATTTGCCTGTACTCTTCTTGCCATGGTATGTTTTTCAAAACACTGAGACTGCGTTGCACCTGTACATGTTTGCAAAATAGGTAAATTAAAATTCGAACTGAATGTTTTTAAATCATTTAGCACCGACGGATCGTCATAGGCATCAATAATGGCAATGGTTCCGGTACCCCCACTGGGAAGATTATATACAGCTCTTATCTGAACAGGAGTCAATCCAGAGACGGTATTATTGGTTTGAGAAGGAAGGCGGTTGACATGAAACGGCGGATGTCCTTGATAGTAATCAAGTGGGCTATGCAGTGGCTTATTTGCCGACTGTGCAAAAACAGTATAGGATGTTACTCCAAAAAAACTGATAACAGAAATCAGGAATGGAACCAGTAATTTCTTTGTAATCACAGTATGAATGTTCACTGAATCTTTCATCTCTATCTACTGACTAAAACCGGCTGTGTCCTGGGTATTCTGATTGAGTCCGGTACTAACTTGTGATGTATCCGCTGCGTCAAGTTGTTGCAGTGCTGTATTCAGATCTTTCTTGGAAGCAATCGGCGCAGGGGTGACCTGCTGTACTTTGGTTTGCACAGAATTTGCCTGCTGTTGCGTCTGCGCTATTTGGGATTGATAGGGCTGTGTTTGCTGCAATTTCCCAGGCTTCTTATATAACAGGATAACGACCACCATAAAAAGCACCAATGCCACTCCACCTGAAACGACAATAGCCGAATATAGCCCTTTATGGCTATGATCCTGTACGGTATTTATTTGTTGATCTTTTTGTTCATTCATAACGTTAAGGCGTTACACTTGTCGTAACGGGTGACGGCGATGGTACTTCCGTCGGACTGGCACTTGGAACGGATGACGGTGTCACGGAAACACTTGGCAGTGTTCGTACTGCTACGATCAAATTCTTAATTGACGTTCTGTATGCCTGCAACCCCTGCAAAACACCTTGCATATCTGTCCGGTATTGTGTCATCTGCGCTCCGGGATTGGTGCTTGTACATGAAAAATTTGTAGCGTCGCTTTGTGCTGCAGCAACAAGCGGCGTGAGCGCATTTTGTTTGGTAGTGATATCGGCAACGAGACTGTCATAATTGGACAATGTTGCGCCGGTCGGGACCACATTCGTCAGATAATATTGCTCAACTCCTTTGGCAATAGAGGTAAATTTCTCTTCCATCTGCGTTACCAACGAGACAAGATGTGTCGAGCGGTTGGTGAGCGCTTTCTGAATTGACTGGCATGAGGTAAGTTTGCTGCCTTGGAGATTATGCTTCTCAAAAGCAGACAGATGGGATGACGGTGAACCTTCATGTGAATCTTCGTTCAACTGATGGAAAGGTACATGTTCTTTCTCTGTTGGGGTAACTGATACTGTTATTGATACGGTTCCTGATATCTGTTCCGTGTGTCCTGTCTCCTGCTTTGAACCAGGATTATTTTCTCGGCTAACGCCTGGGTTACCCGAACCGACTCCATCCGGTTTGCCAAAGGCAAAAACGTGATTGGTAAAAGAAAAAACTGAAACAACAACCAGCGCAAAAAATAAAAAATAAAATGGAGAAAATCTTCGCATATCCTTATGGTACATTACCGAGAAAAATGTTGTCAAGATTACTTTAGAGGCAATAATTTTGGTAGTCAATTTTCCGTAATCTCTTTCAAGGGTTTTTTACTCACCGCGGAGAAATCATACTCATTGGCATCATAACCAGACTTCACAAATTTGTCGTTGTGTTTGATCAAAAGCCAGCTGTTCTTCGGACCCCAGCCGCGCGTCTTCACCAGAGCAAACGAACCATGCAGCTTTTTCCCATGCAGGACAAACTTTAACTCCCCCTTTTTCAATCCCTCTCCCATCACTTTTTCACCTTCCTCACGGTCGGGTATTTCCTTTCGCACTCCTTTTGAAACCTCTACCTCAGGAATATAATAGCCCGCGTCCCATATCATCACCGGTCCGGCCCCATATGATCCTTCAGGAATCACGCCTTCAAAATGCCGGTATTCCAGATCGTGATCGGTCGTGGACATAGCAAGACGTTTCATCGTATTATCAAGCGTCGGTCCCTTGGGAATAGACCAGGAAGGCATGATACCATTGATCTCCAAACGGAAATCATAGTGAAGTGATGTCGCATGATGCTTCTGAATGACGAAAACAAAATGCTGCTGCATACTGTTAAAATATAACATATTTCGATGCAGGTGACACAGGATAGAACCCATGGAAAGATACTATAAAACAAAGTGTTGACAAATTAGAAAGCTTATAGTAAAATCTCTTTCTTATGGGTAATTACGAGGAATTAAGCGACCAGGAAAAAAGCGTAGACTTCCCTGAAGAATTCATTAAAGAACTTCGGGATGCCTATCTTGCTGGTTATGAAGACGAAGCAATCGAACGCGCAGAAGAACAAGGTATCGATCTCCACGAAATCATTAATTAAGGACTAGTCAAAAAATTCTTACGCTATTTTCATCCTCAATTTCTATATAAACAGAGCAGGAAAAAACATCACTGATGAAAAAAAACAAACGCTTGAACAGGCAAAAGAAGAACTAAGGAATCTATTTGGAAAACTAGACGCTCACTTCACTTTCATCCCTATATAATCTATCTTTGGAAAATGGAGTTTTATTTCTTCACGGAACTTATCGGCAAGCTTGCTGGAAAAACTGCCGTATTTGCCTGATTCGGAACGTGCGCAAAGACTATTCTCCCATCGCCTGATAATAGGAGTTATTTGCATGCCGATTTCATTGAACTCTTCTTGCCATTTTTTGGGATCTTTGACATACTCGTCATGAATTTTTTTGAACTCGGCAAAGAGAGGTTCATGAGCCGAGAGCATATCGCTCACTTGTTGTTTGTACTTAACCATGTTATTTTATTTTGAGGAGTTCCACGTCAAAAATAAGTGTCGCAAATCCAGGGATATCTGGCTCCACACCATATTTCCCGTAGCCGAGTTCATGCGGGATAATAAGCCGCCGCTTGCCACCAATCTTCATTCCAATAACACCCTCATCCCATCCCTTGATGACATACCCCACACCAATCGGCGTCTCAAACGGTTCTTCACGATCATGTGAACTATCAAACTTCTTCCCCGGCTTCTCTGACCCCGGAGTCTCTTCCAGCCATCCGGTATAATGAATCACTACGTGATCACCTTCTTTGACCCCCTCACCGGTCCCTTTTTTGATATCTTCAATTTTTAACTTTGCATCACTCACGAAATCCAGTATAGCATGATTAGTGATTAGTGACTAGTATGTTAGTGACAAGGAATGTTGAAACGTAATACTATTCACTCGTCACTATTTGCTAATCACTGTATAATATACTTATGGCACAAGATAAATATTCCGCTGTCTGGGTATCCAACTCATCAATGAGTGATTTTCTGCAGTGCCCCCGACTCTATTATTTAAGAAACGTCTATAAAGACCCTGTCACGCGGCATAAAATTAATATCGTCAACCCCTCACTCGCCCTTGGACAATCGGTCCATGAAGTCCTGGAAGCGCTTTCTCTAATTCCTGTTGCAGAACGATTTGAAACATCTCTACTTGAAACCTATGATACAGTCTGGAAAAAAGTATCAGGCAAACTCGGAGGCTTCACCAACGAGCAGGAAGAACAAATAGTGAAAGAACGGGGAGCACAGATGCTCAAGCGTGTGATAGACCATCCGGGGCCGTTGCAACAAAAAGCAATAAAAATCCATAAAGACCTGCCCAACTATTATCTGTCAGAAGAAGAAAACATTGTCCTGTGCGGCAAAATCGACTGGCTTGAATATATTCCAACAGATGACTCAGTGCATATCATCGATTTCAAGACAGGTAAGAATGATGAATCAGCATCCTCACTGCAGCTGCCCGTTTATCTGCTATTGGTGAACAAGCTCCAAAGCCGTACTGTCAGTGGTGCAAGTTACTGGTATCTGGACCGGGATAATGAACCGGTCTCAATAAAACTTCCCAGTCTTGAAGAAGCGCACGAAAAAGTGCTCAATACTGCACGTCTCGTCAAAGAGGCACGACTCAAAGGTGAATATCTTTGTCCGAGAGATGGATGTTTTGGCTGCAGACCGTTTGAAAAAATTATCGAGCGTGTTGCGGAATTTGTCGGCGTCGGCGGCTACAACCAAGACCTCTATATAATAAATAAGTGACGAGTGAATAGGGAATAGTAACGAGAAAAATTTTCAATTATTTTCTAAATCCCAATCACTATTTACTCGTTACTAATCACTTAAATAAGTTGTTCAGCAGCTTCTGCAGAGAATCCATTTCCGATTTAAAGAACGCCGATATCGCATCATCCTGACTCTTCAGATGCTCCTTCACCGCTTGTACCTGCTTCTCTACTTGATCATTGATATCCTTTCGCATTTGCTTAAGTGTCGGCTCCAGCGACGCGGTCGGCTCAGGCGTAACACCATTTCCGGAGATATCTTCTGTCGGCTCAGGCGTTATTGTTGGAGTGACATCATTCCCACCGGTATTGTTGTCTACATGGATTTGCGTATGCCCGTCATCTGATTGATAATCGACATTGCCATTATCGGTCGTTGTACATTGACCATTATGACAAACTGTTGTTTTGCTGCCGCCACCAGTTGTCGTACAATTACCATTCACGCAGGAAATAGATTGTCCGGAAGATTGAGAATTGACACTGACACTGGAATTTGCGCTGTCAGCATTATTTGAAACAGAAATATTCGTATCCGCGAATGCGGCATGAGGAATTAGAATAACCGCCAGTAGTGCAATAAGTGTGAAAAGTCCTGCCGAATACTTCATACCACTAATATCTACCAACTATAACACAAATAAAAAATTTTGCAAAGTCTGCCATATCTGCCTATAATTAAAATAGAACCCTATGAATACTCATCCAAAATTATTCAATAGCAACCATTTCTCATCCGAAAAATTTCCCGAGGTGATAGGGTTTTGCGACCGTATACAAAACACGCATATCCATAACGGCCAGGCAGAAAGTTATAGCTATGAACTCAACGGCAAGCAAATTTATACCTTAAAAAGACTCTCCAACCAATGGGAACTTGAAGAAAGCGAGCAAAACACGATTATCCGCGTCAGTACGGGCAGAAATCTCGGCTTGGTACTGATGCAGGGACTGAGGTTCTCAGATGCTGATAAAGGCAAACAAGAGGAACGGGTAAATATTCTTTTTCCTGTACAAAAAGCAGATCTTGAAAAAGCACTTGCCTTGATGTATTACTTTGGCGGTTACCCGGGCAATTTTCTTTTGATGACTCCCGAACTCGTGCTCATTGTCGACCGATTCGTCGACCCGAATATCTCATTTCTTTCTTTTTCCTATGTCCCTGTTATCTATCTTGAATGGCTCCGTGAACAATTAAAAAATGCAGAAATAATCCAACCGGGCGCCGCCCGAGCGCTGTGGGTTTATAAAAAATAAATTCATATTTCGGATTTAATAAGGTATAATATCTCAATGGCTCAAGCAATTCAGGAGAATATTACTCAACTCGAAGATCAAGCTCTTTTAATTGCCAATGAAATATTTAATCTGATCAATGAATATACCAATGACAGTTCTGTCTCCAAATTTTTTCTTACCGATGAAATAGCAACTGCATGTTATGGTTTGACCGCAGGATTTACTTCAGTCATTTATACACCCAACCTTACCCCCAAACAAACGGTCGACACGACAATGCTGTCGTTTCTTTACGCACTGATGACATACGGATTTAATATTTATCTAAAAGAACGGTCGCTTCGTACCAATTCTGCACCATACAGCCTTCCTTATGATAAAACAGTTGTGAGAAAGGCACAAAAAAAAGCGCTATCCCGTACCGCAAAAGGAGACCTTATATCAACACCGCTTGCCGACAATATCATTGCAATCATTCTTGAAAATATCACGACGCAAATGGATATCAGCGAATTCACAATCAAAGGACACCGTCTGAACAAACGAAAATTCTGGGATTATGTCAAACTCTCATTATACTGGGGATACAATTTTGCCGAAGAGATATTGGACGAAAAAGAAGCACAAACAGCATCAGGGAGAACACGACAACGGATAGCAAAAGCCACTAAAAACTAACCCTAAATATTTACTATTTTTTCCCAGGGGAAACTGTCACGACCGAAGTGGCCGTAGGCTGAGGTCTTTTGATAGATCGGGCGGCGGAGATCAAGTGTCTCAATAATTCCTTTGACTGAGGTATCGATCAGCTTATCTTTAAAAGCGTGCAATGCTTTCTCACTGACCTTCTCAGTCCCAAATGTCTCAATCGTCTGCATAAGCGGCCGTGGCTGACCGATCACATAGGCAAGTCCCACTTCACATTTGGATGCAAGTCCCGCAGCGACAATATTTTTGGCGATAAACCGTGCTGCATATGCGCCGCTTCTGTCTACTTTACTCGGATCTTTCCCACTAAACGCACCGCCACCGACCCGGGCGTACCCACCGTATGTATCAACGACTATTTTCCGACCGGTAAGTCCGGCATCCGATTCAGGACCCGGAATATGCCAGAGGCCTGTTCCATTTACAACGATATCTTTATCTTTGGGAAGTGCTAATTTGTAGTGTTTCAAGATCGGAGTAAATACTTCTTTGATGATAGCGTCACGGACATCACTATGATGCATCGATTCCTCATGTGCAACTGCAGCGACCAATTTTTCAATGGTGACAGGCTTCCCTTTTTCATATCGGATAGTCACTTGTGTTTTTCCATCCGGCCGAAGCCATTTAAGTAGTCCCTTTTTCCTTACTTCATCAATGCGCATTGTTAGTGCATGTGCAAGCATGATCGGCAGCGGCATCAGCTCAGGACTTTCCGAACACGCAAAGCCAAACATCATTCCTTGATCTCCCGCGCCGTCCTGATCTACACCCATAGAAATTTCGGGTGATTGTTCATGGATATCATTACTGAAAACTGACTCCTGACTAAACCCCCATGCCGGAACTGTATACCCAAGTTCTTTAACAGTGTCTTTGACGACTTTTTCATAATCAATTGTCGCTGTCGACTTGATTTCACCGAAGAGACTGATCTGATTAGCACCGGCTACGGTTTCAACTCCGGTACGTGACTGAGGATCCTGACTCAAAACTGCATCAACGATTGCATCGCTGATCCGGTCACATATTTTGTCCGGATGACCCGCGCATACTGATTCTGAAGTAAAAATATAGTTATTCATTTTGTAATAAAAAATCTCTCTAAAAAAGAGAGATGTCATTATTTTTCGCTTGTAGCGAACACATCTCTCCTTTTCTCGGAGTAAGCACCCATACGTTTAAAGGGTTGCTGTCCGCCAATTGGCGAAACTCTTGATGCCTTAAGTATATTAAACCATAAATTGCTAAAATTTACAACAGGTTTTTCTTTTTCAGTTTGGTTTTCTTACGGTCGCGTATCATCGCATAATTGATGACAAACAACGTAAATATATTTACGCTCAGTCCAACGATATCGTACCAACCCAAATGCATGAGGACAAAAAACTGTGTCAAAAGAATGGTGACAAGAACCGATATCCTAAAGAAACGGTATGCCTCCACTCGGGAAAATCTGAGAGCAAAAATCCCGATCAAGACAAATATTCCGGCGAGAACCGATGAATACAGTTGCCCCCACTCACTGAAAGTCAGCATCGGCCGGTAAAGGAACAATATCGCCATCTGCCCTGCAGTCAACAGCATCTGCACAATCAGAAAAACAATTACCACATTGATAACAAACCCCGACTGGGCAATTCTATAATACCAAACCCGAATCGACCGACGAATTCTTGTAGCTATTCCTGGCGGCGGGTTGGGCTCAACCTCAAGCTGTGTAAGAAGCCGCTTCAGTGCTTTTACAATAGGATTATCCGGATCACATTTACTCAGATATTCTTCTGCACGTTTTTCTTCCTCTTCATCAAAATCATTGACTGCCGACTCTTTGATCATCTCAATCGCGTTGACCAGATACTCCCGTTCGGAAATTTCGCGGTACTTGGGAATGAGACGGGAAATCAGAAAAAGCAGGACAAAGATAATATAGATCAAAGCGATTGTCGGCTGGAAAAAGTAATTGTTATCAGACGTTATGAATTTACCCAATTCATCGATAAAAGCACCGAATCCGATCCCTCCCAAAATCGCCGCAAGCATCGCAGTTTTTTCATTTAGATACGAAAGCAGAATCAATATTGCCGCCATCATAAAAAAACCGCCCCATAAAATATGAGCAATATGATAATTGCCGCCGCCAAGCTGCGGATAGTGCGTAAAATGCAAAAAAATCCGGATACCAAAAACACTGACGACTGCCGCGACAATAAAATTCTCCCGGTATGACGTCGCCTCTATATTGCGAATAAAAACATCCTTAAGCATAAATTCCTCTTCTATTATACAACAGTGAATATATCATTCTACTATCTAAGTCATTCATTCTCCCTCTTGCAATATTTCTCTAAGTTTAGTTAAATGGACTCAAACCATGGCAGCAAAAAAATTTGACCTGAGTAATACTTATTTAGGAGAAGATTTATATACCACATTGGGACTTAAAAAAGGACCCGCATCAACAAGAGCTGAAATCATAAAAGCATTTCGACGAATTCAAAACGAAACCCACACTGATAGACTAACCGGTAATGCACAAATACCAGGAGATCAAATTGATCCGCTTATCACAGCAGTTTATAATAGACTCTTTGATGAGGCACGGGAAGCCTATAACATACTCAGTAATGAAGATACTCGTCAATATTATGATAGTAACCGGGCAAATTTTGATGCTGAAATGACAAGAAAAAGACACAACAGAGGTGATGAAGTAGCCCAAAACGCAATAGATACCAAAGAAGCACTCAGAAGAGCAGATCTGCTCTTTAAAGCTACTGAAGCTCAGGCCCCACGTCGAAAAGCCGCAGAGGAAAGATTGAAATCGACAACAAGTCAACGGGATAAATTAACAGCAGATCGCAAAAGTTTACTCGATCAAAATCCCTATATCGGACCTGCGGGGGAAAAGGACCAAAAACTCGCAGCATTTGATGCACAAATAGAAGAATTAGCGCAGCAACTAGCTGACATAAATACTGAGATAACAGATTGTGATCAACCGGTCAAAGACTTAAATGATCAATTTAGAGCTGATACTGAAGCAAAAAAAGCAAAAGAAGAAGAGAAGAGAAACGAAGAAACTATACGACAAAATGAACTGCTTATCGAACAATGGAAAGAACAAATGCGCATAGCCCAAGAGGGACTGGCTGGTAGAAGACAGGCGCCACCGGGAGAAGGTGGCCGGGCGTATTGGGAACGTCAGTTCTACGCCGCTCAAGAAGCCATAGATAACCTGATGGCTGAGCAAAAAAAACGAAGAGGAGAAGGAGCAGGCGCACCATCAGGTGAAGGAGCAGCTCCTGGTGGTGAAGAAGCAGCATCCGGTGCCGATGGATCAGCTCCCGGTGGAGAAAGCGCATCTTCTGGCGGTGGAGCAAGGCCAGGAGGAGAAGGTGCATCTTCCGGCAGCGGAGCAAGGCCAGGAGGAGCAAGAGCCGGTGAAGGAACCGGAACCAGCCATGGGTTTAGAACAGGATCAGGACAAGAAGGAGGAACGCAAGGAAATACATCTGGTGGTCAGGGTTGGTGGCAAAGACGCAAAGAAAAATCAGAAGAGAGCAGACGCAGAAAGACCCAAGAAAATGCTCGGAAACAACATGAAAAGGAAGAAAGAGATAGCGAGCGCGAACGAGAAAAAGCAGCATGGGATGCGCAAAGAGAACGCGAACGACAACAACAAAAAGATGCAAAA